>NZ_JBWKUI010000004.1:0-431844 GCF_059420765.1 Pseudomonas sp. GW821-FHT03E01
GGCGGAGTGTCAGTCGATATTGTTGTTAACTGACACTCCGCCTTCGCGGGCAAGCCTCGCTCCTACAGGGTTTAATCAGGCTGGGTGATTTGGAAGCTCGGCTGCGACGATGGCTCGCGCCGAATCATCCGCGTCATCTTCCACTCAAACGCCAGCGTCAGGCTCACCGCCGCACACGCCAGCCCCAGCGCCAACCCCCACCAGACGCCCGTCGGCCCCCAGTTCAGATGGAAGGCCATCCACCAGGCGGCCGGCGCACCAATCAGCCAATAGCAGCCCAAACCTACCAGGAACGTGGTCTTGGCATCCTTGAGTCCGCGAATGCAGCCCATGGCAATGGTTTGCGTGCCGTCGAACAGCTCGAACCACGCCGCCACCGCCAACAAGCTCACGGCCAGTTCGATGACCGGGCGAAACGCCGGGTCGTTGTGGTCGAGGAACAAGCCGATCAGCTGATTCGGCAGTAGCCAGAAGACCATCGCGAACCCCAGCATCGACACCGCCCCGAAGGCGATCCCGACCCGTCCGGCCAGCCGCGCATCCAGCAATTGCCCGGCGCCGTAATGCTGGCCGATGCGCATGGTGATCGCGTAGGAAAGCCCCGCCGGCACCATGAACGCCACCGAGACGATTTGCAGGGCGATCTGGTGCGCCGCCAGTTGCGTGCTGCCCATGGTGCCCATGCACAGCGCGGCGAAGGCAAACAGGCCGACTTCCACCGCATAGGTGCCGCCAATCGGCAGGCCCAGGCGCCACAATTCCTTCAAGTACTGACGATTGGGCCGCGACAGCCCCTGGCGCAACGGATAAGCGTCATAGGCCGGGTGCCGACGAATGTGCAGCGCGAGCGCCAGCGCCATCAGGTTGGCCACGATCGCTGTGACCAGACCGATGCCCATCAGGCCCATTTTCGGCAGGCCGAACATGCCGGTGATCAACGCATAGTTGAGCAGGAAGTTGGCCACGGTGCCGCCGAGGCTGATGACCATCACCGGCGTCGCCCGGCCGATGGCGCTGGTGAAGCCGCGCAGTGCCATGAAACTCAGGTAGCCGGGCAGGGCGAACGGCAGGATCAACAGAAACTGGCCGGCGGCCTGGACGTTGGTTGCGGTCTGGCCGAACAGCAGCAACACCGGTTTGAGGTTCCACAGCAGCAGACCCGCCACCAGCGCCATCAACCAGGCCAGCCACAAACCGGCCTGGGTCAGCCGCGCTGCGCCGATGATGTCGCCCGCGCCCTGACGAATTGCCACCAGGGTGCCGACCGCCGCGATCACGCCGATGCAGAAGATCGACACGAACGAATACGTCGCCGCGCCCAGACCGCCGCCGGCCAGCGCCTCGGGACTCAGGCGCGCCATCATCAAGGTGTCGGTGAGGACCATCAACATGTGCGCCAACTGCGAGGCAATCAACGGCCCCGCCAGCCGCAGGATGGCCCAGAGTTCAATACGCGCTGGATGCTGCATGATCATCACGCTCGATTGTCAGAGAGAACAGGAAGCGTCGATTCTCGGCGCTCTGCGGGGTTTCCACAAAGGGATAAAAAGGATGGGTAGCATGATTAAAACTCATGCTCGGGACTTTCTGATAAGTTGAGGCAATCGCGCTATAGGAGGTTTCCCAATGTCTCGTCGTCTCCCTCCCTTGTATGCCCTTCGAGCATTCGAAGCGGCGGCGCGGCATAGTTCGTTTACCCGCGCCGCCGAAGAGTTGTCGATCACGCAAAGTGCGGTCAGCCGGCACATTCGTACGCTCGAAGAGCATTTCGCCTGTCGGCTGTTTCATCGCAGCGGGCGCAACCTGCAACTGACCGAATCGGCGCGGCTGATCCTGCCGGGCATTCGCGAAGGCTTCACCGCCCTTGAGCGGGCCTGCAACACCTTGCGCGCCGAAGACGACATCCTGCGCATGAAAGCCCCGTCGACCCTGACCATGCGCTGGCTGTTGGCGCGGCTCAGTCGCTTTCGCCACCTGCGACCGGGGAACGAGGTGCAATTGACCAGCGCCTGGATGGACGTCGATACGGTGGACTTCAACCATGAACCCTTTGACTGCGCCGTCATCCTCAGCAACGGGCATTTTCCACCGGACTGGGAGACGACTTTGCTGTTCCCCGAAGAGTTGATTCCGGTGGGCGCGCCGAATCTGCTGAAGGATCAACCGTGGGACGTTGCGCGCCTGGCCAGCACCGAACTGCTGCACCCGACGCCGGACCGCCGTGACTGGCGCAACTGGCTGGAGCGCATGGGCCTGAGCGATCAGGTCTCGCTCAAGGGCGGGCAGGTGTTCGACACCTTGGAGCTGGGCATGATCGCTGCCGCCCGTGGCTACGGCGTGTCCATGGGTGATTTGCTGATGGTGGCGGAGGATGTCGCGCAGGGACGTCTGAGTTTGCCGTGGCCGACGGCCGTCGCCAGTGGTGAGAATTATTACCTGGTCTGGCCGAAAACCCGCCCGGGAGGTGAACGTTTGCGCCGGCTCAGCGATTTCCTGCAAGGCGAAGTCCGGGCCATGGAATTACCGGATGTCGAACGCCTGGGTTGAATCGATGGAGCCGCTGCGATGGCGGCCTTGAGCCATATCCCCGTTAATCACTCAAGTATTCGGCTTTGCCGCCGAAAATCTGCTGATGGAACCTTCGTACCAGGCTCCACGTTTTCCCCTCTATCAGAAATTTAGCCGAGTGCGACGGGATCAGGATGATCCGGCCCACTGGGTCAGGAGCTGTCATGTCTCAACCTCGTGCTCGGATTGCCTCACAGCTGGGTCTTGCGCTTGCCGTGATACTGGCGATTGTCATCAGCGGCAGCACCGTGTTTGCCCTGCGCTCGCTGGACGCCGCCAACCTCGCCACCCGCGAAGAGCACCTGGCCAGCGAGGCGCGGCTGCTGGCCGATCAGCTGAGCACGTTCCACGGCACGTTGCGTGAGAGTACCCAGCGCCTCAGCGGCCTGTTCGAGAAGCGCTTCAGCGCCGGTTTGAGCGTGCATCCGGATGAGCCGGTGACCGTGGCGGGCGTGCAGACCCCGGGCCTGCACCTGGGTGGCGAAGTGTTGAACAACAACTTCAAGGAAGTGGATGAGTTCAAGCAAATGACTGCCGGCGTTGCGACGCTGTTCGTGCGCAGTGGCGAAGACTTCATCCGGGTCAGCACGTCCCTGAGCAAACAGGACGGCACCCGGGCCATCGGCACATTGCTGGATCACGCTCACCCGGCTTATGCGCGCTTGATGGCCGGGCAGAGCTACGTCGGTCGCGCCTTGCTCTTCGAACGGTCCTACATGACTCAGTACACCCCCGTACGCGACAGCGGCGGTAAGGTGATTGCCGTGCTGTTCGTGGGATTCGATTACACCGACGCCCAGAACGCCCAGTTCGAAAACCTCAAGCGCTTCCGCATCGGCCAGACCGGCTCCCTGGCGTTGCTCGATGAGCAGAACAAATGGCTGGTGCCGATCGCCGGTGTGCAAGCATTGGACGTGGCCGTCCCGGCCATCGTCGGTCTGGCCAAGACACCGGGCAAGGGCGATTTCTGGAGCGACAAGTCGCAAGACTTCTACAGCATTGCCGTGCCGTTCGAAGGCGGCCCATGGTCGGTGGTGGCGAGCATGCCGAAAGCGGAAATCCGCGCGGTGACCTGGAGCGTCGGCATTCGCCTGGCCATCGGCAGCCTGTTGGCGATGTTGCTGGCGGTGGGTTCGGCGGTCTGGTTGTTGCGCAGCAAACTGGCGCCGCTGGGGGATCTGGTGCGTCAGGCCGAAGCCTTGGGTGCCGGTGATTTGAGCGTGCGCCTGAACGTGTCGAGCAACGACGAAATCGGTCAGTTGGCCCGCGCTTTCAACCAGATGAGCCAGGCCTTGTCGACCATGGTCGAGCACATTCGTAGAGCCTCGGAAGAGGTCAACAGCCGCGCCCAGGCGTTGTCCGGTCTGTCTGGCGGTGCCTATGAAGGGATGGAGCAGCAGTCCGGCGAAATCACCAGCATGGCCGGCGCCGTGGAAGAATTCAGCGCCACCTCGCTGAACATCGCCGACAACATGGGCAACACCCAGCGCCTGGCGCAGGAAAACGCACAGCAAACCCAGATCGGTCGTACGTCGATGGACGAAGCGTCCTCATCCCTGGAGCAAATCGCCGGTGCGCTGAACAGCACCGCGACGGTAATCAACACCTTGGGTCAGCGCTCCCAGGAAATCGGCGGCATCGTCGGGGTGATCACCGCGATCGCCGAGCAAACCAATTTGCTGGCGCTCAACGCTGCCATCGAAGCCGCCCGTGCCGGTGAACAAGGTCGTGGGTTTGCGGTGGTGGCCGATGAGGTGCGCAACCTGGCTTCACGCACTCGCCAGGCCACTGACGAAATTTCCGGGATGATCCAAAGTATCCAGCAGGAAACCGGCAACGCGATCAGCACCATGGAGCAGGGTAACGTGCTGATGCAGGAAGGCTTGTCGCGCAACGCCAACGTCGCCTCAGCCCTGGCGCGAATCGATGAGCAAAGTCGCTCGGCCGGTCAGCAATTCGCCGCCATCACCACCGCGACCCAGGAGCAAAGCAGCACCGCGACCTTGCTCAGCAGCAACCTGCAAAGCATTGCCTTGGCGAACAGTGAGCAGCGGGAAGTGGTGTCGAACCTGGCGGTGACTGCCAAAGAGCTGGAGAAGCTCGCGGCGGACTTGCGGCATGAGGTTGACCGGTTCCGCTAAGGCACCTCCGAAACAGCCATCGCGAGCAGGCTCGCGATGGCATCAACTCGATTCTGCGCGTTATCCACAAGCCCCGTATCGACGATCATTTGGCATTTGCCGTCGTGATCTCGATTTTTATGCTTGCTGAAACGTTTCTTCAAGTTTATAAAAATGGCACAACTCCAAGAAAGGCTGCTGCCATGACCCCGCTCAAACTCTTCGTTGCCCTCAGCGCACTGTCCGCTGCTTCCCACGCCATGGCCTGGGATTACGTCCTGCTCGATACCGACAAAGCCGCCCAGAACTGGCAGATCACCAGCCAGCAACTCGGCGTGAAAACCGACAAACCCTTCTCCGTGACCCTGCGCACCTTGCATGGCGGTCGGCAGGAGGGCGTCAGCATTGTCGACATCGATAATGGCGCGATGAAACTCTCGGTGGTGCCGACTCGCGGCATGAACGTGCTGCAAGCTTCGGTCGGCAATGTGCGCATGGGCTGGGATTCGCCGGTCAAGGAAGTGGTCAACCCGTCCTTCATCGAACTCAACGGTCGCGGTGGCCTGGGCTGGCTGGAAGGTTTCAATGAACTGGTCACCCGCTGCGGCTACGAATGGGTCGGCCATCCCGGCATGGACAATGGCGAGCTGCTGACCCTGCACGGTCGCGCCGCCAACATCCCGGCCAACAAAGTCACCCTGCACATTGATGAAAAACCGCCATACGCCATCAGCCTGCGCGGTGAACTGAAAGAGCAGGCATTCAAGAAGGTCGACTTCTCCGTCGCAACCGAACTGGTCACCGACCCCGGCAGCGTTGTGTTCGCCCTCAACGACACTCTGACCAACAACGGTGATTATCCGAAGGAATACCAAGCGCTGTATCACAGCAACTTCAGCACCCCGTTCCTGGAACAGGGCGCCCGCTTCGCCGCGCCGGTGAAGCAGGTGTCGCCGTTCAACGACAAAGCCAAGGGCGATTTGCCGGACTGGCAAACCTACCGCGCACCGACCAAGGACTACGACGAAACGGTTTACAACGTGGTGCCGTATGCCGATGCCAAGGGCGATACGTTGACCGTGCTGCATAACAAGGCCGGCAGCCTGGGTGTCTCGGTCGGCTTCAACACTCAAACACTGCCGGTGTTCTCCCTGTGGAAAAATACCGATACCCAGGGCCAGGGCTATGTTACGGGGCTGGAGCCGGGAACGAGCTTTTCCTATAACCGCCGGTATCAGCGGCCACTGAACCTGGTGCCGACAATTGCGCCGAAGGAACAGAAGCAGTTCCGTATCAGCTACAGCTTGTTGGCGGATAAGGCGGCTGTGGATAAGGCGTTGAAACGGGTGAGCGAGATTCAGGGCGGGCGCGAGACTGAAGTGCGGCAGACGCCGTTGGTTGATCTGACCAAGGGGTGATACGGACTAGAGCGTTGTTGGCCGATATTGCAGCGCTTCGGCCAGGTGTTCGCGTCTGATCCCGTCAGCCTGCTCAAGGTCCGCCAGCGTGCGCGCGACCTTGAGCAGTCGATGGGCCGCTCGCAACGACAGCGTTAAACGCTCGCAGGCGGATTCCAGCCAGTTTTCATCGGCTGTGGATAACTTACAGTGCCGGCGTAGGCCTGGCAGGTCGAGGAAGGCATTGGCGCAACTCTGGCGTTTGTGTTGCCGCTCTCTTGCATCAGCAACCAACTCGGCGGCGGTGGCTGTATCGTCGCCGGGATTCAACGCAGGATTCAACGCCGTGGCCTCACGAGCAACCGTCAGGTGCAGATCGATGCGGTCCAGCAGCGGCCCCGACAGTTTGTTGCGATAGCGCTGCACCATGTCCGGCGTGCAGGAACAACGACCACTTGGCTCGCCAAGATATCCACAGGGGCAGGGATTCATCGCAGCCACCAATTGAAAGCGCGCCGGAAAGCGAACGCGGTCCTTGGCGCGGGAAATCACGATGTGGCCGGATTCCAATGGCTCTCTCAACACCTCCAATACCTTGCGATCAAACTCTGGAAGCTCATCGAGGAACAACACGCCATGGTGGGCGAGGGTGATTTCGCCGGGTTGCGGTTTCGAGCCGCCACCCACCAGTGCCGGGCCTGAGGCGGAGTGGTGTGGCTGTCGGAAGGGACGCTGTGGCCAATGACTCAACGGCACACAACTGGCGACCGATTGAATCGCCGCGACTTCCAGTGCTTCGCTCTCGGCCAATGGCGGTAACAACCCCGGCAGACGACTCGCCAACAACGTTTTCCCCGTCCCCGGCGGACCGCTGAACAGCAGGTTATGAGCCCCCGCCGCTGCAATCAGCAAGGCTCGCTTGGCCGCAAGTTGTCCCTGAACTTCATTCAAGTCGGGATAGGGTTTGCTGGCGTAGAGCAAACCGTTGGAAGCGTAGGGTTCGATGGGCGTGTGACCATTGAAATGCGCGACCGCTTGAAGCAGATGATCCACCGCAATCACCTTCAACCCCGACGCCAGGCAGGCTTCTTCAGCGTTCGCTCGCGGGACTACCAGCGTGCGCCCGGCCTTGCGCGCCGCCAGCGCCGCCGGCAACACCCCGCGAACCGCACGCACCGCGCCCGACAGCGCCAGCTCTCCCAGGCACTCCACGTCATCCAGCGTCAACGTCGGCACTTGCACACTGGCCGACAGAATCCCCAAGGCAATCGCCAGATCGAAACGCCCGCCATCCTTCGGCAAATCGGCGGGAGCGAGATTCAAGGTGATGCGCCGCGCTGGAAATTGCAGCCCCGAATTGATGATCGCGCTACGCACCCGATCCTTGCTTTCCTTCACCGCCGCCTCGGGCAGCCCGACCATGGTCAGCGACGGCAAGCCGTTAGCCAGATGCACTTCGACGGTGACGGCGGGCGCATCCACGCCGACTTGGGCGCGGCTGTGGACGATGGATAGGGACATGGTCGTTCCTTGAGCTGACGGGGAACCGCTTCCTGCGGGTTTTTTAAAGCGTAGTAGGAGAGGGGCGCTTTAACGTGGCAGAAGAGCCGCCAAACTTTCGCAGGATGTTGCTGGGGCCGGTGAGTTGATTCCAGCCAGTTAAGCCATAACACGATCCGTAGCAGCTGGCGGAGCCGGCGCACGGCTGCGCAGCAGTCGTAAAATCAGATCACGCGGTGGATCAGGCAGACCGTACAACTTGGATTTACGACTGCTGCGCAGTCGAACGCAGCCTTCGGCAGCTGCTACAAAGGTTACGTCGCGGCTGGTATTTGGGCGTAATCAACCGAGGAGCTAGATTTCTTTGTAGGACCGGGCCTGGATAGATGAAGGACTTCGGTGAAAGAGTTCGGACGCTCTTGTCGGATCGGGGGGGATGCTTATGATCACAGCTGATCAAGCCCTAAGGAGGGGAGATGAGCAATTCTGGAATGCGGCCGATTCATCCTGGCGAAATCCTTGAAAAGGAGTTTCTAGAGCCTCTGGGCATTACGGCGACTGGTCTGGCTAGCGTGTTGAATGAAGGCACGGATGAAGTGAGTGCCCTTTTCATGCAGGAGAGAGGTATTAGTCCTGAGCTCACAAAGAAGCTATCGCGCTACCTGAAAACCACGCCCGGATTCTGGTTAAAACTGCAATCGACCTACGATCAGCGCAGGGCCGAAATCGAGCGTGGTTGAGCTTCGGGTACTTAAAAAGACTGCAGCGTCCGCGAAGCACGCTTGAACGATGGTTCCCACGCTCTGCGTGGGAACCATCCCGTGACGCTCTGCGTCACATCTGGAGCGTCCCTGGCGGCGTTCCCACGCAGAGCACGGGAACGATCAGGTTACTCGGCGTCAGCAGGTGGATTGAGCTTCGCTTCCAGCTCCGCCACTTTCGCCTCCAAGCTCTCCAACCGGGCGCGGGTCCGCGCCAGCACAACCATCTGGCTGTCGAATTCTTCACGGCTCACCAAGTCCAGCTTGCTGAAGCCGCTCTGCAACAAAGCCTTGAACTGGCTTTCGATTTCGCTTTTCGGCAGTGGGGTGTCGCCGCTGAAGAGGCGGGAGGCGGTGCCGCTCAGGGCGTCGAGGAAGTCTTTGGGCGCGAGCATGGGAAATGTCCTGTCAACAATGGCGGGCAGTGTACCACGCAGTGTCTATAGTCAATCTCGAAGGCTGGGATGCACGCTTTTCGCGCATGCGAGTGGAGAGCCACGCACTGTTGTTGTGCGTAACCGTGGCGTCAATCGGCTGGAGAGGCCTGCGTTAGCGGCCAAGGGCTTGAAATCAATGGCTTTTGGATAGATGGCAAGCTTTCTGCTTAGTCGCTGGTGACCCATGCACTGATGCAGTCGCTGTGACGAATGCAGTGCGCCAAGCGGAACGGGGGAAGTTTCGTGCGGAGTGGTTAGCTGGCGTCGGACGGGCAGGTAAAGCCGACGATGCGTTACAAAGCCAGGCACTGCGCTTAGACTTGAGTCGGGTTTGTTTTCCTGGGGCAAGTCCACCAATTCGGGAGAGAGTTTTCATGAAGCTAGTCACTGCCATCATCAAGCCGTTCAAACTGGACGACGTGCGCGAGTCGCTGTCCGAGATCGGCGTGCAGGGCATTACCGTTACTGAGGTCAAAGGCTTCGGTCGGCAGAAGGGTCACACCGAGCTGTATCGCGGCGCGGAGTACGTGGTCGATTTTCTGCCTAAGGTGAAGATCGATGTCGCCATTGACGACAAGGATCTGGACCGGGTTATCGAGGCGATAACCAAGGCCGCCAACACCGGCAAGATCGGTGACGGCAAGATCTTCGTGGTCAATCTGGAACAGGCGATTCGCATCCGTACCGGCGAAACCGATACCGACGCAATCTAAGCCGCCACAAACCCAACGCCCCAGGAGAAAACAAAATGACTCTGCGTAAATTCGCAGGGCTAGGAGCCCTGTTGTCCATCGTAATGCCTGGCCTGGCCATGGCGGCAGATCCGGTGGCGCCTCCAGTCCTCAATTCCGGCGATACCGCCTGGATGATGACCTCGACAGCCCTTGTGCTGTTCATGACCATCCCCGGCCTCGCGCTGTTCTACGGCGGCATGGTTCGTTCCAAAAACGTTCTTTCGTTGATGATGCAATGCTTCGCCATTACCGGCCTGGTCACCATCCTGTGGTTCCTTTACGGCTACAGCATGGCGTTTGACACAACGGGTATGGAAGCTAACGTCGTCAACCTCAATTCGTTTGTCGGCAGCTTCGCCAAGGCATTCCTCGCCGGCATCACGCCTGCCAGTATTACCGGCCCCGCGGCGCTGTTTCCCGAGGCGGTGTTTGTCACCTATCAGATGACCTTCGCCATCATCACCCCCGCGCTGATCGTCGGTGCTTTCGCCGAGCGGATGAAGTTCTCCGCAATGCTGGTGTTCATGGGGATCTGGTTCACCCTGGTTTACGCGCCGATTGCGCACATGGTCTGGAGCGGTCCGGGTTCGCTTTTGGGCGACTGGGGCGTGCTCGACTTCGCAGGCGGCACCGTGGTGCACATCAACGCCGGTGTGGCCGGGCTGATCGCCTGTCTGGTACTGGGCAAGCGTAAAGGCTTCCCAACCACCCCGATGGCTCCGCACAACCTCGGCTATACCCTGATGGGTGCCGCGATGCTCTGGGTTGGCTGGTTCGGTTTCAACGCCGGTTCCGCTGCCGCAGCCAACGGCACTGCCGGTATGGCCATGCTGGTGACTCAGATCGCTACCGCCGCCGCAGCCTTGGGCTGGATGTTTGCCGAGTGGCTGACCCACGGTAAACCGAGCGCACTGGGTATCGCTTCGGGCGTGGTGGCCGGTCTGGTTGCGATCACTCCGGCGGCGGGTACCGTTGGCCCGATGGGCTCGATGATCATCGGTCTGGCAGCGGGCGTGGTGTGCTTCTTCTGCGCCACGACTCTGAAACGCAAAATGGGTTACGACGACTCCCTCGACGCTTTTGGCGTGCACGGTATCGGCGGTATCCTCGGCGCGATCCTGACGGGTGTGTTCGCTGCACCGTCCCTGGGTGGTTTCGGCACCGTCACCGACATCGCGGCTCAAGTCTGGATTCAGTGCAAAGGCGTGGGCTTCACGGTGATCTACACCGCGATCGTCACCTTCATCATCCTCAAGGTGCTGGACGCTGTCATGGGTCTGCGCATCACCGAGGAAGAAGAAGCAGTCGGCATCGATCTGGCGCTGCACAACGAACGCGGCTACAACTTGTAAGCACGCCTATAAAAAATGCCCGGCTTGCCGGGTATTTTTTTGTCTTGATTTTGTCAGTGAAGGAAAGGCTGAAAGGTTTTTTCATACACGTTCAGGGGCGTTTACAACGGGTGTTTTTCTGCGGCCAATGGCTTACACGATTGAAGGAATATTAGGGCCTTTGTTTTTTCCCAGAGCGCGCTAGAATGCGCCCCGAACGTGCGGAGAACTGTATGTGGCAACAGACTCTGATTACCCTGCGGGCACGGCCCCGGGGCTTTCATCTGGTAACGGACGAGTTACTCGCCGGCTTGCCTGAACTCAAGGCGTGTCGGGTCGGTCTGTTGCATTTGTGGCTACAGCATACCTCGGCGTCGTTGACCATCAACGAGAACGCCGATCCGGCGGTACGTCGCGACTTCGAACGATTTTTCAATCGTCTGATCCCACAAGGAACGGACGACTATGAGCATAACGACGAAGGCCAGGACGACCTCCCGGCGCACTTCAAGGCCAGCGTACTTGGCTGTCAGCTCAGTTTGCCGATCTCGGCAGGCCGACTGGCGTTGGGAACCTGGCAAGGCGTTTATCTGGGCGAGCACCGTGATCATGGCGGTGCCCGTAAAGTCCTCGCCACCGTGCACGGTGAAGGGGAATAAACCGCTGGTCACCAGCGGTGGTTGAATTTTTTCCGGCGGCCTTCGACAGAAGGCAAAGCTGGGCTATAACTAATCTGCTTTTCGCAAGTCATGAGGTAGAACATGAGCGACGATGATCTGGAAAACGACGACCTCGAAGTAGGCGACGACGACGAAACCGAAGAAGGCCTGGAAGCGGCGGCTGAAGACGTCGCTGAAGACGACGGCGGTGATGTGCCCGTTCCGACTGCCAAAGGCAAAGCCAAGGCAGCGGTATCGGTCGATGAGCTGCCGAGCGTTGAAGCCAAGAACAAGGAACGCGATGCCCTGGCCAAGGCCATGGAAGAGTTTCTGGCACGGGGCGGCAAGGTGCAGGAAGTGGAGGCCAATGTGGTCGCCGATCCTCCCAAGAAGCCTGATAACAAGTACGGCAGCCGGCCTATCTAAGCGCCTGCTTCCTGCTTGCTGAAAAAAGCCCGCCGTCGCTGCGGGCTTTTTCATGGGTGAAAATCAAAAGATCGCAGCACCTCAAATATCGACTGAGTTCCAGCGGGCGAGCAGTGCAGGCAACTCGGTCAAACTGCGAATCTCGGCATCCGGCGCCTTCTCGGCTTCCCACACTTTGCCCGCCGGGTTAAACCAGATCGCTCGCAACCCCGCCTGCTGTGCTCCGGCAATGTCATCGCCAGGATGATCGCCGATATGCACCGCGGTTTCGGCGGTCGCGCCGCCCCGTTGCAACGCTTCATGAAACAGTCGCGCATCCGGTTTGGCGATGCCGATGTCTTCGGCGCACAGGGCAAACCTGAAGTAATCCGCCAGGCCCAGTCGGCGCACATCGGCGTTGCCGTTGGTCACTACACCGAGGGCGTAGTGCTTGGCGAGTGTCTCCAGCGTCGGCTCGACTTCGGGGAAAACTTCCAATTGATGCCGGGCATGCAGAAACACTTCAAAACTTTGATCAGCCAGGTCTGAGGCTTGACCATGGTCGTAACCAGCCTCTTCCAGAGCATGAAAAAGTACCCGCCGACGCAGCGCACTGATTCGGTGCTTGAGGTTCGGCTCGTTGCTCAACACCCGCTCGCGAATCGACCACAAATGCTCCACCGGCACCGCGCCCAGGTTCGGCGCATGCTCGGTCAGCCATTCACGCAATATGGCTTCGGCGCTGGCGATTACCGGGGCGGTGTCCCACAGGGTGTCGTCGAGGTCGAAGGTGATCAGTTGGATGGTCATGAATCATCGCCTTTAATGCGTTTGGCCCGTGGATGGGCGCTGTCGTAGACCGTCGCCAGGTGCTGGAAGTCCAGATGGGTGTAGATTTGGGTGGTCTTGATGTCTGAGTGGCCGAGTAGCTCTTGCACGGCGCGCAAGTCCTGAGAGGACTCCAGCAAATGGCTGGCGAAAGAGTGTCGCAACATGTGCGGGTGCAGGTTCTGCCCCAGCTCGCGCTCGCCGGCGGCCTTGACCCGCACCTGAATCGCCCGAGGACCGAGGCGCCGACCTTGCTGGCTGACAAACACTGCGTCGTCCGCCGGGTTGGTCATGGCCCGCAACGGCAGCCACAGTTCCAGTGCTTCACGAGCCTTTTGGCCCACTGGCAACAGCCGGGTCTTGCTGCCTTTACCGAGGACCTGGACCATGCCGTCAGCCAGGTCCAGCTGATCGAGGTTGAGCCCGGTCAGCTCGGAAAGGCGCAAGCCGGAGGAATAGAACAACTCCAGAATCGCCTGATCCCGACGGGCCAGAAAATCATCCTCCACCGCGCCTTCCAGCAGTTGCAGCGCACGGTCGGTATCGAGGGTTTTCGGCAGACGACGCTCGCCTTTGGGCGGTGCCAGGCCGTTGGCCGGATCGTGGTCGCATAGGCCTTCGCGGTTCAGATAATGATAGAGCCCGCGCACCGCCGACAGTAGCCGTGCCAGGCTACGGGACGATTGGCCTTGTGCATGCAAGCGGGCGATCAGGCTGCGCAGCCGCTGGATATCCAGTGCGGCCCAGCTGCCGATGTTCTGTTTGACGCACCAGCCAAGCACTTTGTCGAGGTCGCGGCGGTAGGCGTACAGCGTATGCGGCGACACTTGCCGCTCACTGCGCAGGTGTTCGCAGTAAGCGTCCAGTTGCCGTTCCACGATCAGCGTACCGAGCGCAGGGAGTTGTTGACCCGTGGCAGTACGCGACCCATGACTTCGGCGATGTAGCTGAGGAACAATGTGCCCACCGAACTCTTGTAGTGCTGCGGATCGCGGCTGGCGATGGCCAGAACACCGTGGATGCCCTGGTGGCTGATGGCGACGACGGCGGTGGAGCCGATCTGCTTGCGCTGTTCTTCGCCGAACAGGAAGTCCAGTTCATGCTCACGCAGGCTGCCGCAGACGCTCTTGTCTTCCGAGAGCAGGCCGCCGATGGCCGTTTGTGCGTCGGCGTGGGTGACCCAGCGGCCTACCGGCATCGGGTTGTCGCCCAGCAGGATCAGGCTGACGAAGGGCACCTGAAAGTCCTGGCGCAGGCTGTCTTCGACGCCGATCACCACGTCATCCAGGCTGGTCGCGTCCATCAACGTGAGAATCAGACGGCGGGTCTTGTCGAACAGGCGATCGTTGTCGCGGGCCACGTCCATCAAGTGCGAGAGACGATGACGCAACTCGATGTTGCGATCGCGCAGAATTGTCATCTGGCGTTCGACCAGCGAAATGGTGTCGCCGCGCTGGTGCGGAATGCGCAGGGCCGGGAGCAGTTCTTCATGCTCGATGAAGAAATCCGGATGAGCCTCCAGGTACGCGGCAATCGCCGCCGCCTCAAGGCTTTCGGAAGGGGATTCGTCGGGCTGTAGGGCGGGAACCTGGGGCTTGTCGGTCATGGATTTCGCTCACTCAAAGACGCACTTGTCCTTCGTATACGCGTACTGCCGGGCCGGTCATCATGACCGGTTGGCCAGGGCCTGCCCATTCAATGGACAGGCGCCCGCCGGGCAGGTCGATCAATAGCGGCGAATCCATCCACCCCTGGCTGATCGCGGCCACCGCGGCAGCACAAGCGCCGGTTCCGCAGGCCTGGGTTTCCCCGGCCCCGCGTTCCCAGACGCGCAACTGCGCGCGGTTCCGGTCGATGACCTGGAGAAAACCGACATTGACCCGTGCCGGAAAGCGCGGGTGATGTTCGATTTTCGGCCCCAGTTCATGCACCGGTGCTTTGTTGATGTCGTTGACCCGCAACACGGCATGGGGGTTGCCCATGGACACCGCAGCCAGTTCGACCATGGTGCCGTCGACGTCGACCTGATAGCTCAGGGCCTGGCTTGGGGCTTCGAACGGAATCTCGGCCGGCACCAGGCGCGGGGCGCCCATGTTGACGCTGATCTGGCCATCGTTGCGGATGTCCAGTTCGATGATGCCGCTTTTGGTCTCGACGCGAATCTGCCGCTTGGCGGTCAGGCGCTTGTCGAGCACGAAGCGGGCGAAGCATCGAGCGCCGTTACCGCACTGTTCCACTTCGGAGCCGTCGGCGTTGAAGATCCGATAGCGGAAATCCACGTCCGGGTTGCTGGGCGCCTCGACGATCAGCAACTGGTCGAACCCGATGCCGGTGTGCCGATCGCCCCATTGCTTGGCATGCTTGGGCAGAATGTGCGCGTGCTGGCTGACCAGGTCGAGAACCATGAAGTCATTGCCCAGGCCGTGCATCTTGGTAAAACGCAGCAGCATGGGGTTACTCCGGCAGCAGGCTTTCGCCAGCAAACAACTCGGCTACCGTCTCGCGGCGACGCACTTCAATTGCCTGATCACCGTCCACCAACACTTCAGCGGCGCGGCCGCGAGTGTTGTAGTTGGAACTCATGACAAACCCGTAGGCACCGGCCGAATGCACGGCCAGCAGGTCGCCTTCTTCCAGCGCCAGTTGACGATCCTTGGCCAGGAAGTCGCCGGTTTCGCAGATCGGGCCGACGATGTCGTAAGCACGCGCGGCGGTATCGCGAGGGCGCACGGCGGTAACGTCCATCCAGGCCTGGTACAGCGCCGGGCGGATCAGGTCGTTCATGGCCGCATCGACGATGGCGAAGTCTTTGTGTTCGGTGTGCTTGAGGTACTCGACCTGGGTCAGCAGCACGCCGGCGTTGGCAACGATGAAGCGGCCTGGCTCGAACACCAGCGCCAGGTCACGACCGTCGAGACGTTCGCGCACGGCCTTGATGTAGTCGGCGGCCAATGGCGGCTCTTCATCGCGATAACGCACGCCCAGACCGCCACCCAGATCGATGTGGCGCAGGTAGATGCCGCAATCGCCGAGGCGGTCGACCAGGCCCAGCAGGCGGTCGAGGGCATCGATGAAGGGCGGCAGGGTGGTCAGTTGCGAGCCGATGTGGCAATCGACGCCGACCACTTCCAGGTTAGGCAGTTGCGCGGCGCGGACGTACACGTCTTCGGCGTCGGCGATGGCGATGCCGAACTTGTTTTCTTTGAGACCGGTGGAAATGTACGGGTGCGTGCCGGCATCGACGTCCGGGTTGACGCGCAGCGAGATCGGCGCGCGAACGCCCAGCTCGGCGGCGACTACTTGCAGACGCTCGAGCTCGTCGGTGGATTCGACGTTGAAGCAGTGCACGCCGACTTCCAGGGCGCGACGCATGTCGTCACGGGTCTTGCCGACACCGGAGAACACGATCTTTTCGGGGCTGCCGCCAGCGGCCAGTACACGCTCCAGCTCGCCACGGGAAACGATGTCGAAACCGGCGCCCAAACGGGCCAGGACATTCAGTACACCCAGGTTGGAGTTGGCCTTGACCGCAAAGCAGACCAGGTGAGACGTGCCGGCCAGCGCATCGGCGTAAGCCAGGTACTGGGCTTCGATGTGGGCACGGGAGTAGACGTAGGTCGGTGTACCAAAGCGTTCGGCGATGGCGGACAGGGCAACACCTTCCGCGAACAGCTCACCGTCACGGTAGTTAAAAGCGTCCATGGCGTTCCCTTATTGGTAGACGTCGTGTTTGTGTGCTTTCGACGGAGACTGTTGCGACGACTTGGCCTGCTCTGCAGGATCCTGGCTGTCATCGGGCAGGTACAGCGGGCCTTTTTGACCACAGGCCGATACCAGGCAGGCAACCGCGACGAGCGCAGCAAGGGAAGAGATCAGGCGCTTCATGGCGAAATCCTTGAAAATGCGTTAATTGCGCCGGAGTATACCGGCCACCCGGCAGCTTGCCTATGTGACGCGGCTCCCGTCCGGCGGGCCTTTGACTGTGGCGCAGTAACTTGTCTTGCGTTGCGCAGGGATATTTCGTACCGCACCTCGTCCTTGGTGGTTATTCTTTGCAATCATCGGGGCTCGCCCGTATCTTGCGGCGCTTGAGCGTGAGTAGACACTTTTTGAGGTTCCCGTAATGAGTTTGACTGAAGCCCGTTTTCACGACCTGGTCGATGCCACCCAGCAGACGCTGGAGGATATTTTCGATGAGAGTGACCTGGATATCGATCTGGAGAGCTCGGCCGGTGTGCTCACCGTCAAGTTTGAAAACGGCAGCCAGTTGATCTTCAGTCGCCAGGAGCCGTTGCGGCAATTGTGGTTGGCGGCGGTGTCCGGCGGTTTCCACTTCGACTATGACGAAGAGAGCAAGCGCTGGATGTGTGACAAGAGCGACGAGCAACTGGGTGAGATGCTCGAGCGCATCGTCAAGCAGCAAGCCGACGTCGAACTCGATTTCGAAGGTCTGTGAGATCGTGACCCAGCCTGCGCCCGTTCGCCCGCCCAAACCGCTCTATAGCAACGTCAGCCCGGCAGTGCCTTCGCCGTGCAGCGGTGTGTGCCGGCTGGATGAGCAGAAGGTTTGCCTGGGGTGTTTTCGGCATGTCGAAGATATCCGCGAATGGCGCTCGGCCGATGATGAGCGGCGGCGGGTGATTTGTGCGCAGGCTGTACAACGCAAGATCTTGGCTTAAGGGCTTTTGTGGCGAGGGAGCTTGCTCCCGCTCGGGTGCGAAGCAGCCGCAAGGTTTTTAGGGCCGCTCCGCGCCCCAGCGGGAGCAATCTCCCTCGCCACAATGGTCAGCGCTGGGCCGTGGTCGCCCCCGGCTTGTTTATTTATTGAGCTGTGATAGTGTCCAGATACGCCTCAACCCATCGAGGCTCGTGAAAACCCCGCCTTTTTCTGGCGGGGTTTTGCTTTTTTCGTGCAGAAGAAAGGAGTCTGCCCTGATCATGACCGCACCTTCCATCACCCTTACCCGTCTGGACGTGCAACGTCTGGAGCGCCTGATCGACAGCCTGGATGACTCGCTGCCGGGCGTTATCGCGCTGCAAACCGAACTGGATCGCGCCGATACCCTGGTCGGTCACGAAGAGGTGCCGGCCGATGTCGTGACCATGAATTCTAAAGTGCATTGCCGCGAAGAAAGCAGTGGCAAGGACTACCACCTGACCCTGGTCTACCCCAAGGATGCCAACGCCGACGAAGGCAGGATTTCCATTCTGGCGCCGGTGGGCAGTGCGTTGCTCGGCCTGAAGGTTGGCCAGCACATCGACTGGCCGGCACCGGGTGGCAAGACCCTCAAACTGACCCTGCTGGAAGTTGAATCGCAGCCTGCCAATGGCGGCGCGTTCCCGGAATGAACCCCTCAGACCTGCTCGAGCGCCTCGTTCAATGCGCGCTCCAGGTCGGCCTTGTAGCGCAAATACAGATTGCTTGAACTCTGACCATCACCGAGCAGGCCCGACAGGTCCAGGTCGGTGATGTAGCAGCGATAGCGTTCGGTCTCGCGGCGCTGCTCGACGATTTCCCGGGCGACCACGCTGAACAGTTGGTCGCCATGTTCCAGCTCTGAAAATTCCCGCTGATTGCAATACAGCGTTACTTGCACCTGTCCTGGTGCGGCTTTGCCGACGATCGCCTGCACGTCATAGAACGGTTTGTTGACCGGGGTTTGCGGCGCCGGTCGGGCTTCGACCCGACGCGCCCGTGCGGAGCCTGAAGGCAATAACTGGTAATACAAAGTCTCCAGGCTCAGCGGCTGGGCGGCGTCCATCGGTAGCAAGGCGTCGCGCCGGTACTGGATCGATTGCAGGAAACGTTGCAGCGGCACCAGCAGGCTTTGTTCGTCGTGATAGGGCAAGCGTTGTTGCCACAAGGCATTGAACTCATCCAGTACGTACAGATCGGCCTGGTGTTCGTTGATCCGGTAGAACACCTGAACGCAGTCGGGTTGCCCCATGGGCAGGATCAGCGCCAGGTCGTGGTCTTCCAGTGCCATCGGGTCCAGATGCAGCGGGCTGTAGCTCGCCAGCTCTTCGCCGAGGTAGTCAAACAGTGCCGGCAGCGTGGCGAGCGCAACGTGATTGACCTGGCCGGGCACCAGCTCCAGCACGTGGTAATGCTGCTGGACCTGAATCAGGTAACGATGATTGAGTTTGCTCAGCAGCAGGTTTTGCGCGGTGTCGAGAACTTCTTCGACCCGTCGGGCAATGAATTGCGCGCGGTTGTGGCAGAAGCAACGGACCCGCAGCTTGGGCTGCTGTGGCCCGTCCGGCAGGTTGTTGAGGTAATCGCGCAGGCAGTCGAGCAGGGCGTGGGGGCCGTCAAAGCGGCTGACCAGCACCTCGTTCCAGCTGTTTAGCGTGACCTGATCCAGGGTCAGCACCAGATTTTCCCGCACGCCGGCGTAGCTCAGGGAGTCGGTGCGCTCGGTGGTCATCAAGATGTTCATGTCGCGATGGTGCTTGAGCGGATCAACGCCGACGTTCACCAGAATCAGTATTTCGCTCGGCACGCTGGCGCGCAGCAAAGGCTCTTCGGCGACGGTAGTCAGAGGCAGGGCGATGCTTTGTTGCAGGCTGCCGAGCAGGTTGAACAGTTCGAATTCGCTCAAGTCGCTGGTGCCGGGGTGCAGGGCCAGGCGGGTGCTGCTGTCGATCACGCCGTTACGGTGGCACCAGGTGAGCAGCTCGAGTAACTGGCGGCTGCGCTTGATCGGCGCAAAATGCTCCCACTCGTGAGCGGTCAGGCTGCCGTTGTACAAACCCCATTGGGTTTGCCCCGGCTCTCTCTTGTTCGGGGCTTGCACCAGCGTCAGGGTGTCTTCGGCCAGATCGGGGGCGATGCCCGGGTTGATGCATTCGACCTTGTCGGCCTTGCGCTCGAAGGCCGCGTACAACCGCCGGCCCAGCACATTGAGGTCGCGCTTGTTGATCAGGCTGACGGTCTGCTCGTTACGGGCAAACTGTGTCAGGAAGCGGTAGCTGTAATTCAGTTCGCCGACCAAGGCACGGCGCTCGGCGCTGACCTGGCGGACTTTCCACTGGCTGCGGCTGTCGAGCAACGCCAACTGACGCTGATCCCAATGCCATTCGTGGGCCAGACGTTCGAGCAGCGAACGCTGCCAGCTCTGGGTGCGACCGCTGCTGCCGGTGAGCTTGCGATTGACCTTCAGGTACAGCGCACGACGTACCAGTTCGAGCCGCTCCGGTTCGCCCCGAGCCGTGAGGTATTCCTCGATGCGCCGGTAAACCACCATGTACGGGTCCAGTTCATCGAGGTCCAGTCGATTGGCAAACACCGCCTGTTTGAAACGCAGGCTCAGGCAGTGGACTTTCGGGTGTTCACTGGCGTAGACCTCGGTCAGCAGCAGTTTGAGCACTGATTTGTAGGGCGATTCGATGCCTTTGAACAGCTGCCAGAGCCCGGCACCGATGAACTCCCCGGGAGGGATGTACGCCAGATGCCCCAGGTCCAGGGTTTCGTCGGCACGGATGAAGCGTTTGGAAAGCAGCGTGTGGGTGTAACGGTTGTACGCGGCCTCTTCGTAAACCGGCACCAGCCACCAGATGGGGGTGCGTCCGGCCAGCCAGATCGCGGTTCGATAGAACTCGTCCAGCAGCAGATAGTGCTGGGTGGTGCCACAGTCTTCCGAGCTCAACTGCGTATCGCGCTCGCCGAGCACGAAGCGGGCCGGGTCGATCAGGAAAAAGTGCGCCTCGGCGCCCTGGCTGGCGGCCCAGACTTCCAGCAACTGGCATTTCTTGCGCAGTTCAGCGAGCTCGCTTTCGCTCAGGTCCGGCCCATGACAGACCCACACGTCCATGTCGCTCTGATCGGCCTGGGCCAGAGTGCCGAGGCTGCCCATCAGGAACAGGCCGTGAATGGGGCGCGGCGGATTGCTGCCGTGGCGTGGTTTGTAGGAAAACGAGCGGGTCAGGCGTTGGGCTTCGGCGAGGGTGTTGGTATCGGGTTCGTAATTCGACAGGCCGGCCGGGGTGCTACCCGAAACGTAACCCGGCAATAGCGGATGATTGACGTGGAAAAACAGCGGCAGCAGGGTCAGCACCGTTTGCTGGCGGGTCGACAACCCTTCCATCGCACGGGCCATGCGACCCTCGTTGAGCTTCAGGAAACGGGCGCGCAGCTGGCTGAGAACCTTGCGATCGATTCCCTCGTCCAGATCGGGGCGGATTTCATGGGTGCGGGTCATGTCAGCTCAATCCGGCTCGCGGGGCTCGGACGCAGGAGGGCTCAGGGTGAGGGGCAGTTTAGCGCCTCGGCCCCGGGACTTTTAAGCTGATTTTGTTTTCCTGGCGTCAGATTTCTATCGTTTGGCGACGGCAGGTAACAGGGCCAGTCATCAAGTGTGCCCGCGGAAATCCCGTGACAGAGCTTTCCGTGGGCTACGCAGTGATGCTCAGGCTGTTTCCCGCACGGACAGAATGGTGAGAACGGTTTGCACGTTTTGTGCGGCGTCACGCCCCAGGCTGGTCAGATAACCGCCATCGGGCTGGGTGATCAATTCTTTGTCGAACAGTCTTTGTGCGGCGGCAATGGCTTTCGGGGCAGCGGTCTGATGAATTTTCAAACCTTCCTGGGAACTGTCCAGGTTGAAGAGTGCGAGGATTTCCAGTTCGGCAACCAACTCAGGGGTAAGCGACATAAGGACTCCAGACTTTCTAGGAATTAGACGATAGCGTCCCTAAGGTGAACCCGTCGGTGAGGCATGTCCAGTGCTGGCAACAGGGTTTTTCTCCCCCAGAGGCATTCCTCGGAAGGTGGTACGGACAGCGGGGGTGGTTTCTGTAGGAGCGAGCGCGCTCCTACAGGGGGGCGGGGTTATTGCTTTTCCGGCGGCAACTCTGGCAGTGCGCGCAGCGCCGTTTCATACCATTCGGTGTCGAATGCACGGTCCTCATCGAGCATGGCGTCGATCTCGTAGGCCAGCACATGGGCCATCAGGTTGAGGATTTCTTCACGCTCGTAACCCACCAGGGTCAGCTTGTTGAAGGTTGCCTTGGCCGCTGGCGGGTTGTCGCTTTCGATCTGGTTTTCGATTGCTTCGATCAGCGTCGTTTCGGCGAATTCTTCTTCGTCGTTGTCGATGTCGTTTGGCTCGCTCATGGCAGGCTCCTCAAGGAAAGGCGGCCAGTTTACCTGCATTCAGCATTGTGATGCTGCTGGCAAGAAGTGCCTGGGCGTTCTATAACTGGCGCTGCCAACCCCCTGCACGGCCTGGAGGCTATGTAATGCTCAAGCTTTATGGATTTTGCGTCAGCAACTACTACAACATGGTCAAGCTGGCGTTGCTGGAGAAGGGACTGCCGTTTGAGGAAGTACCGTTTTACCCAGGCACCAGCCCCGAGGCGCTGGCCATCAGCCCGCGCGGCAAGGTTCCGGTACTGGGCGTCGAGCAAGGTTTCGTCAACGAAACCAGCATAATTCTCGAGTATCTCGAGCAGAGCCAGAAAGGCACACCGCTGCTGCCGAGCGAGCCCTTCGAGCGAGCGCAGGCGCTGGCTTTGGCCAAGGAAATCGAGTTGTACATCGAACTGCCGGCGCGCGCCTGCTACCCCGAAGCGTTTTTCGGCATGTCAGTGCCGGAAGCGATCAAGGACAAGACCAAGGCCGAGTTGCTGCTGGGGTTCGCCTCACTGGGCCGGCACGGCAAGTTCGCCCCTTACGTGGCGGGCGACCGTCTCAGCATTGCGGATTTGTATTTCCTGTACAGCGTGCCGATGGCTTGTGCCGTGGCGCAGAAGCTGTTCGATATTGATCTGCTGGCTGAGATGCCGGCGGCCAGGGCGCTGCTGGAGCGTCTGGGGCAGAATCCGAACGTGCAGCGAATTGCGGCAGACAAGGGCGCAGCAATGCCCGCGTTTCTGGAGATGATCGCGTCGAAGAAATAGATTGTGTAACGATCTTGAGAATGCCTTTGCGGGCAAGTCTCGCGCCTGAGGGGTACGGTCCCCTGTAGGCGCGAGCGGTGCGGCGATCCGACTTGCCCGCGAAGCTTTTAACGGCTGGCGAGCAATGCCTGACCGCGAGCCACGGCAGCCTTGACCTGTGCCGGCGCGGTTCCGCCGATATGGTCACGGGCATTCACCGAACCTTCCAGGGTCAGCACGGCAAACACGTCCTGCTCGATCTGGTCGCTGAACTTGCGCAGTTCTTCCAGGCTCATTTCCGCCAGGTCCTTGCCGCTGTCTACGCCGTACTTCACCGCGTGGCCAACGATCTCGTGGCAATCACGGAACGGCAAGCCGCGACGTACCAGGTAGTCGGCCAGGTCGGTGGCGGTCGAGAAACCGCGCAGGGCCGCTTCGCGCATCATCGCGTGCTTGGGCTTGATCGCCGGGATCATGTCGGCGAAGGCTCGCAGCGAGTCGCGCAGGGTATCGGCGGCGTCGAACAGCGGTTCCTTGTCTTCCTGGTTGTCCTTGTTGTAGGCCAGGGGCTGGCCTTTCATCAGGGTCAGCAGGCCCATCAGCGCGCCAAATACCCGGCCAGTCTTGCCGCGAACCAGCTCCGGCACGTCCGGGTTTTTCTTTTGCGGCATGATCGAGCTACCGGTGCAGAAACGGTCCGGCAGATCGATGAACTGGAACTGTGCACTGGTCCACAGCACGAGCTCTTCGGAGAACCGCGACAAGTGCATCATCGCGATGCTCGCGGCCGAGCAGAACTCGATGGCGAAGTCGCGATCGGACACGTTGTCCAGGGAGTTGCCGCCAACAGCGTCGAAGCCCAGCAACTTCGCGGTGTACTCGCGGTCGATCGGGTAAGTGGTGCCAGCCAGCGCAGCACTGCCCAGCGGCATGCGGTTGGTACGCTTGCGGCAGTCCACCAGGCGCTCGTAGTCGCGGCTGAGCATTTCGAACCAGGCCAGCATGTGGTGCCCGAAAGTCACCGGCTGCGCGGTTTGCAGGTGGGTGAAGCCTGGCATGATGCTGCCGGCTTCGCGCTCGGCCTGCTCCAGCAAGCCTTTTTGCAGGCGGGTGATCTCGGCCAGGATCAGGTCGATCTCGTCACGCAGCCACAGACGAATGTCGGTGGCGACCTGGTCGTTGCGGCTACGGCCGGTGTGCAGCTTTTTACCGGTCACGCCGATGCGGTCGGTCAGGCGCGCCTCGATGTTCATGTGCACGTCTTCGAGGTCGATGCGCCAGTCGAACTGGCCGGCCTCGATTTCACCCTGGATGGTCTTCAGGCCATCGATGATGCTGTCGCGCTCGGCATCGGTCAGCACGCCGACCTTGGCCAGCATCGTGGCGTGGGCGATCGAGCCCATGATGTCGTGGCGATACAGGCGCTGGTCGAAGGTGACGGAGGCGGTGAAGCGGGCAACGAAGGCGTCGACGGGTTCACTGAAGCGGCCGCCCCAGGACTGATTGGTCTTGTCAGTGCTCATGAATTCGCTCGTATCGGCTTGAAGAAAGATGGCGTGGAACGCTGACGCGGATAATAACAGGGTTGTTAATCCTGTCGCTGACACTGGTCGATACGTTTTTTTCTCATGGGGCGATCCATACTCGAAGCCAGCGATGCGCAAATTGCGCAACGATATTTCTCATTTGAGCAATATCGTCGCGGCAACCGTCTACAGTTGGACAGTAGGATCAGCGCACTTCTCGATGCTGCAGCTGACTATAGAGAGAAGAGGGGTGTTCATATTGTGTATCAGCAAACCTTATGGCGATGCCTCGCCAACGCGGGCCTGGGCCGTCAGTCACCCGGCAGATGAAAATTTAGCCGCCGGTCTTGCGGCACTTTTTGGCCCTCGCGCTAGTCTTAGCGTGGATCGCGGTGACGGACGTCACTTCACCTGTCTACGCTATCTTTGTGCGAGACTCACGCAGGAATCCAGCGCAATATGAATGTCCTGATCGTTGATGACGAACCCCTGGCCCGCGAGCGCCTGAGCCGAATGGTCGGCGAACTCGAGGGATACAACGTCCTGGAGCCCAGCGCCACGAATGGCGAAGAGGCGTTGGCACTGATCGACAGCCACAAGCCGGATATCGTACTGCTCGATATTCGCATGCCGGGCCTCGATGGCCTGCAAGTGGCGGCACGATTGTGCGAACGCGAAACCCCGCCCGCCGTGGTGTTTTGCACAGGGCCCGATGAATTTGCCGTGGAAGCCCTACAGGCCAGCGCCGTGGGCTATCTGGTGAAGCCAGTGCGCACAGAACAGTTACATGAAGCATTGAAAAAAGCCGAACGCCCCAATCGCATCCAGCTCGCCGCCTTGACTCGTCCCGCCGCCGAAACCGGCAGCGGCCCACGCAGCCATATCAGCGCCCGCACCCGTAAAGGTATTGAACTGATCCCGTTGGGCCAGGTGGTCTACTTTATTGCCGACCACAAGTACGTGACCTTGCGCCATGAAGGTGGCGAAGTGCTGCTGGATGAGCCACTCAAGGCCCTCGAAGACGAATTCGGCGACCGTTTCGTGCGGATCCACCGCAACGCACTGGTCGCCCGCGAACGCATTGAACGGCTGCAACGCACCCCCCTGGGGCATTTCCAGCTGTTTCTCAAAGGCCTGAACGGCGACGCCCTGATCGTCAGCCGACGCCATGTGGCCGGCGTGCGCAAAATGATGCAGCAGCTTTAATCCGCCATTCAGGGCGGATTTCTACCCTGTTTTCGGACCTTGAGGGCCAGGGAGGCCATGCAGTTTCTGATACAAGTCAAAGTGGATTTGGCTGAGCTGTTATTATCTGCCGTATCTATTCAGTACGGATTGATCCATGTCCTCTCGCGAAATCCGCATCGCCACCCGCAAAAGTGCTCTAGCCCTGTGGCAGGCCGAATACGTCAAGGCTCGTCTGGAACAGGCCCATCCGGGCCTGCTCGTGACACTGGTGCCCATGGTCAGTCGCGGCGACAAGCTGCTCGATTCGCCCCTGTCGAAAATCGGCGGCAAGGGCCTGTTCGTCAAGGAGCTGGAAACCGCGCTGCTGGAAAACGAAGCTGACATCGCCGTGCACTCCATGAAGGACGTGCCGATGGACTTCCCCGAAGGCCTCGGTCTGTTCTGCATCTGCGAGCGCGAAGACCCGCGCGATGCATTTGTCTCCAATACCTTCGCCAGCCTGGATGAGTTGCCACCAGGCAGCATCGTCGGCACCTCCAGCCTGCGCCGCCAGGCTCAGTTGCTGACCCGTCGCCCGGATCTGGAAATCCGCTTCCTGCGTGGCAACGTCAACACGCGCCTGGCCAAGCTCGATGCCGGCGAATACGACGCCATCATCCTCGCCGCGGCGGGTTTGATTCGTTTGGGCTTCGAACACCGCATCACCTCGGCCATCAGTGTCGATGACAGCCTGCCGGCCGGAGGCCAGGGCGCGGTCGGTATCGAGTGCCGTAGCGCCGACACTGAGATTCATGCACTGCTCGCGCCGCTGCATCACCAGGATACGGCCATCCGCGTGACCGCTGAACGTGCCCTCAACAAACATCTGAATGGCGGCTGCCAGGTGCCGATCGCCTGCTACGCCGTGCTTGAAGGCGAGCAGATCTGGTTGCGTGGCTTGGTGGGCGATCCGAACGGCGGCCTGTTGCTCTGCGCCGAGGCCCGAGCGCCGCGCAGCGAGGCCGAGGCCCTGGGCGTGCAAGTGGCCGAAGACCTGCTGAGTCAGGGCGCCGACGCCATTCTCAAAGCAGTCTACGGCGAGGCTGGGCACGAGTGACTGGCTGGCGCCTGCTGCTGACGCGCCCTGCGGATGAATCGGCGGCGCTTGCCTGCGTGTTGGCTGACGCGGGGGTTTTCAGTAGCAGCTTGCCGCTTTTGGACATCGAGCCGATGCCGGCCTCTGCCACAATGCGCGCAGTGATTCAGGACCTGGATCACTATTGCGCGGTGATCGTGGTCAGTAAGCCGGCCGCCAGAATCGCTGTCGAGCTGCTCCACCAGCATTGGCCGCAACCGCCGGTTCTGACGTGGTTCAGCGTCGGCGCGGCAACGGCGCAGATCCTCGAGGCTAACGGGCTGGATGTGAGTTTCCCGGCCGACGGTGATGACAGCGAAGCCTTGCTTGAACTTCCACGGTTGCGCGAGGCTATCGCCCGTCCCGATCCTCGGGTGTTGATCGTGCGTGGGGAGGGTGGGCGCGAGTTGCTGGCTGAGCGTTTGCGCGAGCTTGGTGCTAGTGTCGAGTATCTGGAGTTGTACCGACGCGGCTTACCGCAGTACCCACCGGCAGCGTTGCCTGAGCGGATCGAGGCGGAACGCTTGAACGGGCTGGTGGTCAGCAGTGGACAGGGTTTTGAGCACCTGCACCGATTGGCTGGCGATGCCTGGCCGATCATGGCGCGGTTGCCGTTGTTTGTTCCAAGCCCCAGGGTCGCCGAGCTGGCACGCGCCGCCGGGGCCCAAACAGTTGTGGATTGTCGTGGCGCCAGTGCCGCGGCCTTGCTGACGGCGTTACGGGAGCACCCCGTACCCGTTTTCTAATGCAAAGGATGGATACGTGAGCAAAACAGCCTTGCCTAAAGATGACGTCCAGCCGGTGCTCGATGCGCCGGTAGAAGCACCGGTTGTAACCGGGCCACCTGCTACTGAGCCGCGCCGAGGCAATGGGCTGGCAATCGTCGCGCTGCTGTTGGGCGCTGCCGGTGTTGCCGTGGGCGGTTGGGGAGTCTGGCAGGTGCGTCACCTGCAAGCCGATAACCTGCAACAGTTGAGTCAGGTACAGGCGTTGAACGATCAGGCGCAGAGCCTGAAGCTCAACGAGCAGCGTCTGACCGCTCGCCTCGAACAAATGCCTGCCGCCGAAGAGCTCGATGCGCGCAGTCGCTTGGTCACTCAACTTCAGGGCGATCAACAGCGTTTGAATCAACGCCTGGAAACCGTCCTCGGTGCCAGCCGCAAGGATTGGCGTCTGGCCGAGGCTGAGCATTTGCTGCGACTGGCCAGCCTGCGTCTGTCGGCGTTGCAGGACATCAGCAGCGCCCAGGCCCTGGTGCAGGGGGCCGATGAGATACTCCGTGAACAGAATGACCCGGGGGCTTTTGCCGCTCGCGAGCAAGTGGCCAAAACCTTGGTGGCCCTGCGCAGTACCGAACAGCCGGATCGCACCGGGTTGTTCCTGCGACTGGGTGCCTTGCGCGATCAAGTGATCAGCCTCACCGAACTGGCGCCCGAGTACAAGGACCGTGGCGAATCCCTGCTGGGCCTGACGGCCGATGGCGACGGCGCCAGTCGCTGGGCGCAATGGTGGGATCAGATCTCGCGTTACATCCGAATCGATTTCAACGCCGACAAGAATGTCCGTCCATTGCTGGCAGGGCAGAGCCTGAGCCAGGTGCGTCTGGCCCTGAGCCTGGCGCTGGAACAGGCGCAGTGGGCCGCGCTCAACGGTCAGGCTGCGGTTTACACTCAGGCGCTGACCGAGGCGCGGGACGTGCTCAAGGGTAACTTCAATCCGGACAACCCTCAGAGCAAGATCATGCTGGAGCAGGTGGCCGAGTTGAGCAAACAGCCAGTCACGGTGGTCACGCCGGATCTGACAGGCACGTTGAGCGCCGTCCAGGCTTACCTTGAGCGACGCAACGTCAACGCCGAGGACTCAGTGAAACCTCTGGGCAAACCTGCCGCGAGCACTGCGCAGGAGGCCACACCATGAAACGTCTCTATGTGATCGTGTTCGTGGTCATCGCTGCCGCCGCCGCGTTGGGGCTGGCGATTGCCGAGCATTCCGGCTACGTGCTGATCGCCTACAAGAGCTTCCGTTACGAATCGAGCCTGTGGGCAACCCTGGCCTTGGTGGCCGTGCTGTGGCTGGTGTTCTGGGGCATCAAGGCGCTGGTCGAACTGGTGACAACTTCCGGTGGGGTGGTCAACCCTTGGTCGCGGCGCAATCGCAGTCGACGGGTGCAAGTGGCGATCGAGCACGGCCAGCTGGATTTGGCCGAGGGCCGCTGGGCCAGTGCTCAGCGTCACCTGTATCGCGCGGCAGAAGCCGAGCGTCAGCCACTGCTCTACTACTTGGGTGCTGCCCGCGCCGCGAACGAACAAGGTCTCTACCAGGAAAGCGATAACTTGCTGGAGCGCGCTTTGGAGCGACAGCCCCAGGCCGAGCTGGCGATTGCCTTGAGTCATGCCCAATTGCAGACCGACCGCGGCGACACCGACGGCGCCCTGGTCACCCTGCAAGCCATGCACGAGCGTCATCCTCATAACGTCCAGACCCTGCGCCAGTTGCAACGCCTGCATCAGCAGCGGGGCGACTGGTCGGCAGTGATTCGCTTGCTGCCGGAGTTGCGCAAGGACAAGGTGCTGCCGCCAGCCGAGCTGGCTGAACTGGAGCAACGCGCCTGGGGTGAGAATCTTTCGTTGGCGGCGCACCGGGAAGAGGACGGAACGGTCGGTTTGCAATCGCTCGCTCGTGCCTGGCAGCAGCTCACCGCCGCTCAGCGGCAGGAACCGCAACTGGTGCTCGCCTATGCCGAGCAACTGCGGCAACTGGGAGCGCAGGTCGAGGCCGAAGAGGTTCTGCGTACGGCTCTCAAGCGCAAATACGACAGTCATCTGGCACGCCTGTACGGTCTGGTTCGCGGTAGCGATCCGGCCAGACAGCTGCACACCGCTGAAGGTTGGCTCAAGGATCATCCGGCCGACCCGAGCCTGTTGCTGACGTTGGGCCGTTTGTGTCTGCAAAGCAGTCTGTGGGGCAAGGCCCGGGATTATCTGGAAAACAGTCTGCGTGTACAGCGTAATCCTGAAGCCTGCGCCGAACTGGCGCGGTTGCTGGCGCAATTGGGTGACACTGAACGCAGTAATCAGTTGTTCCAGGAGGGCTTGGGCCTGCTGGACGAGCGCTTGCTGTCGGCTCCGCTGACGGTGCCGGCTCATGCTTGATGCCGGCCTGTAGCCGCTGCCGAAGGCTGCGTTCGGCTGCGCAGCAGTCGTAAATCAGGCGCCGCAGTCGGATCAGGTGAGTCGTGTTAAACCGACTACGACTGCTGCGCAGCCGAACGCCGGCTGCGCCAGCTGCTACAGGGGGAGTCGTTCGTCAGGGCAATCCAACCGCTCCGAGTCTGCCACTGTTTTTGAGTTGTGGTCCTGGTCTGGCAAAGTCCTACAGCGGACTACATCTTATCCTCTCGACTCTGTCGGGAATTCCCTACACTTCTGGTGAAGTGTCCGTGCTGGCCTGCCTTGAAAGGCTGCTGCGCTTTCCTCTACCGTAACCGCTTGTCTCTACAGTTACGGAAAAGCCATGTCTTTGGCCTGCTCACGCTCCTTGTTTTTCATGGTTTTCATTGCAGGTGCCCTGGCCTTGGGCGTTTCCTATTACCTGGAATATGCGGTCGGCCTCAAGCCTTGCGGGTTGTGCCTGTTGCAACGGGTTTGCCTGGCGCTGCTCACGGGTGTCTGCCTGATGGCTTCGGTGCAGGGGCCTGGTCGCTTCGGATCATTCCTGTATTGGTTACTGGGTCTGCTATGCAGTGTGGCGGGTACCGTCACGGCGTGGCGGCAGGTTGTGTTGCAGAGTGATCCGGTGCATCAGCTCTCGGCATGCTCGCCCAACCTGACTGATCTGTTTGCCAGTACGCCCTGGTTGTGTGCCTTGCAACGGTTGTTCAAGGGAACCGACGACTGCGCGGAAATTTCCTGGACGCTGTTCGACCTGAGTATCCCGGAATGGAGCCTGTTGTTCTTCGTTGCGATGATGATTCTGGGCGGGTATCAATTGCTGCGCCTTGTCTGGATCGCCTGTCAGCGACCGCTCAGCGGCGAGTCGTCGCACCGGGTATTGGCGGGCGATTAAACACTTGTATGAACTTTATCTCCTGCGTACCTTGAAGCCATAGGCGCGCGGGCATAATCTGGCCCGCACGTATCATTGGAATTATGTTGCTCGTTGCTGTTCTGCCTGACCCAGACCGGATGTGCCGAGTCTTGGTCAGGCGTAGAACGGCATGACCCATTAGGGAAGAGAGATCGCCATGTTAGATAGTTGTCAGAATGCTCAGGAACGCTGGGGTGGGGTTCATAAGCTCATTGACCGCTGGCTACAAGAGCGTGAAGAGTTGATAAAGTCGTTCCACGACTTGCGAAATGCCAAACCGGCTTTTGCCGACAAGTCCTTGAACGGTCGGTTCTGCGAGATTCTTGTCGATTACGTTTCTGCCTGGCACTTCGAAGTGAGTGAGCATCTGGTCAATGAGGCCAAGGCCTTTGGCGACGATGGCGGCCTTGAACTGGCGGAGCAGATCAACCCGCGTATCGACGTGAGCACCGAGATGGCGCTGTCGTTCAATGATCATTGTCACAAGGGTGACTGCAACGACACCGAGCGTTTCGCCGAAGCGCTGGAAAAGCTGGGCAGCCAACTGCGTGAACGCTTCGAACTGGAAGATTGCCTGATCGAAGTGCTGCACACCGCCCACAAGGAAGAGAGTTCGGTTCAGGCCTGAACCCTTCCCGGCTAGACACTGAAAACGGTGCGCAATGCGCACCGTTTTTCGTTTCCGGCATTCAGCTTGTAGCACCACGCAATTCGACTTCGAATACCAGCGGCGTGAACGGCGCGATCAAGTCGCCGGCACCGTCGGCGCCATAGGCTTGCGCCGATGGAATTACCAGGCGCCATTTTGCGCCGACCGGCATATTTTGCAGCGCGCTACGCCAGCCGCTGATCACACTATCAAGACTGAACCACTGTGGCTGACTGTTCTGATCGAACACGGTGCCATCAGGTAGACGACCGATATACAGCACCTGGACTTTGCCGTTCGGTCCTGCCTTCGCGCCAGTTCCGGGAGCCAGCTCGGTCAGCAATACTCCATCTGCCAATTGACGGACGCCAGGTTTGGTTTTTTCCTCATCGAGAAAGCGCCGCTCTTTTTCGAGGGCAACTTCGCTTTGCGCGACGGCGGGTTGCTCGGCGACCTGGGCTTCGTGCTCGGCAAGAATCTGTTCGATCTGCTCGTCTTTCAGCGCTAGCGGCTTACCTTGGTAGGCTTGCTGCAAACCTTCGAGCAGTGCCTGAAGTTGCAGGTCCGGAACCTCCTGGCGCAAGCGTTCGCCAAGGCTCGCACCCAAGCTGTAAGCGAGATCGTGAGCGTCATTTGTGGTGGTTTTTTCGGCGGCCTGGACCACGGAAAAAAACATGCACAGCGATAAAAAAAGGTAGCGCGACATAGGCACTCTCCGACCTGAGATGCGCAGGATTATGCCAGTGTGAATGCTCTCGAAGGTGAACTGGTTTTGCGTAAGCGCAGAACATTTTTACTTCGTTGCAACGCAGCGCTTTCGATACTGTCAACATGCCCTAGCGGCGGTTGCAGCAGAGGTCTAGTATGAGCCGCATTCACGTCAGCCAGGAGGTAAACCATGTCGGCCACCAAGAAGCCAGTAAATACTCCGTTGCACTTACTCCAACAACTCTCGGGCAGCCTGCTCGAGCACTTGGAAAACGCTTGTTCCCAAGCCTTGGCTGATGCTGAAAAACTGCTCGCCAAACTGGAAAAGCAGCGCGGAAAAGCGCAGGAAAAACTGCATAAATCCCGCACCAAATTGCAGGACGCTGCGGCGGCCGGCAAAGCCAAGGCACAAGCCAAGGCCAAAGATGCGGTGAAAGAACTTGAGGACCTGCTTGACGCCCTCAAGGCTCGTCAGTCCGAAACTCGCAGCTACATCCTGCAACTCAAACGCGACGCTCAAGAAAGCCTGAAACTGGCCCAGGGTGTCGGTCGTGTCCAAGAGGCTGTCGGCAAGGCGTTGTCCCTGCGTTCGGCCAAGCCAGCCGCGGCACCTGCGAAGAAAGCCGCTGCCAAACCGGTTGCTGCCAAAGCACCGGCCAAGCCTGCTGCGGCTCCTGTTAAAAAAACCGCCGCCAAAGCACCGGTAAAAGCTGCAGCGAAACCAGCCGCAAAACCTGCGGCGAAAAAACCAGTCGCTGCCAGCGCTGCGAAACCAGCAGCTAAAACGACAGCTGCCAAACCTGCCGCTAAGCCAGTCGCTGCCAAAACAGCTGCCGCTAAACCCGCTGCCAAAACCACGGCTGCCAAACCCGCCGTGGCGAAAACTGCAGCTGCAAAACCGGCCGCTAAACCTGCTGCAAAACCAGCAGCCAAAACTGCCGCCAAACCTGTCGCGGCTAAAACCGCTGCAGCCAAGCCTGCTGCAAAACCGGCGGCGAAACCTGCTGCAAAAACTGCAGCCAAACCCGCCGCTAAACCGGCTGCCAAAACTGCTGCTGCGAAACCTGCCGTCGCTGCCAAGCCAGCCACTGCCGCCAAACCAGCTGTAGCGAAACCAGCAGCCAAACCTGCCGCTGCCAAACCGGCTGCAAAACCTGCCGCCAAGCCAGCAGCAAAACCGGCCGTGAAAAAGCCAGTCGTTGCTGCAAAGCCGACTGCCGCACCTGTCGCCAAGCCAGTAACCCCGGCCCCGGCTGCATCGGCTTCGCCGGCTCCGGTAGCCACTACCTCGACAGCTTCGCCTGCGCCAGCGGCATCGTCGAGCACCAGCACTACCCCAACCAGCGCTTCCTAAGTGCCGGTTACCGCGACGCGCAGCTGATGCAGCGCGTCGCGGCTCAGGATGGCGGCGCCTGCTGCCATACCTTCCAGCCAGGCCGTTAGATCGGTCGCTTCACACTGCGGCCAACTCTGCGCCAAACGCTCCAGTCGCAACAGCAAATGCCTTTCGGCTTCCATCTCCAGTGTCTTCACTTGTTCGCGCAAATCATCCAGACCGGCATCCTCGCTGGCAGCGGCTTTCCATTGCTGGCGCAAGGTGCGTAACGGTTGCACGACATCCACGTCCCAAGGCCCGGCTATATCGCGTAGCAGCTGCAGGCGTTGTTCGTTGCAGGCGACTCCACGTTGCCCCAGCCACAATCCACAGAGCAGCAGGCACACATTCACACCCGCTGCCTGCAATTGCAGGCAGGCGTGTTCAACGCCGGGACGGGCGTAAGTGTCGAGGGAAAAGCTCCACAGGTCAGAGGACATAGTGCTACTCGCGCCAGTTGCGAGCGAAGCTGGTAGACTCCGCCGCCATTATGATTCGACTTCAGAACCTGACTTTACAGCGTGGCCCGCAACGTCTGCTAGAAGACGCCGAGCTGACCCTGCACGCCGGCCACAAAGCCGGCCTCATCGGTGCCAACGGCGCCGGCAAATCGAGCCTGTTCGCCTTGCTTCGGGGCGAACTGCACCCGGACTCGGGTGACTGCTTCCTGCCGGCCGACTGGCGCATCGCCCACATGCGCCAGGAGGTCGACACCCTCGAGCGCCTGGCGGTCGACTACGTGCTCGATGGCGACCTGCGCCTGCGTCAGGTGCAACGCGACCTGGCGGCGGCCGAAGCGGCCCATGACGGTGCCGCTCAGGCCCGCCTGCACTCGGAGCTCGACAGCGCCGATGGGTACACCGCCGATGCCCGGGCTCGCAAGCTATTGGCGGGCCTTGGGTTCACCAACGAGCAAATGGACCGGCAAGTAGGAGATTTCTCCGGTGGCTGGCGGATGCGTCTGAATCTGGCGCAGGCTTTGATGTGCCCCTCGGACCTGTTGCTGCTCGACGAACCGACCAACCACTTGGACCTCGACGCCATCATCTGGCTCGAAGAGTGGCTCAAAAGCTACCCCGGCACTTTATTGCTGATTTCCCACGACCGGGACTTCCTCGATGCCGTGGTCGATCACGTAGCTCACGTAGATCAACGCAAGATCACCCTGTATCGCGGCGGTTACACCGCGTTTGAACGGGCCCGTGCCGAACGTCTGGCACAGCAACAGCAGGCGTACGAGAAGCAACAGGCGCAACGTGCGCACATGGAAAGCTACATTGCCCGCTTCAAGGCCCAGGCCACCAAGGCCCGTCAGGCCCAGAGCCGGATCAAGGCGCTGGAGCGGATGGAAGAGCTGTCCGCCGCGCACGTCGATTCGCCGTTCGATTTCGTCTTTCGCGAATCGCAGAAAATCTCCAGCCCGCTGATCGATCTATCGGACGCTCGCTTGGGTTATGGCGAAAAAACCGTGCTGGAGAAGGTCAAGCTGCAACTGACCCCTGGCGCGCGGATCGGTTTGCTCGGCCCCAACGGTGCCGGTAAATCGACCCTGATCAAGAACCTCTCCGGTGAGCTCGAGCCATTGGCGGGCCGACTGACCCGGGGCGAGAACACCGTGGTCGGTTACTTCGCCCAGCATCAACTGGATTCCCTCGATTCCAAGGCCAGCCCGTTGCTGCACTTGCAGCGCCTGGCGCCAACCGAACGTGAGCAGACCCTGCGTGACTTCCTCGGTGGTTTCGACTTCCGGGGTGCACGTATCGATGAGCCGGTGTTGAATTTCTCCGGTGGCGAAAAGGCGCGACTGGCCCTGGCGCTGATCGCCTGGGGCCGACCGAACCTGTTGCTGCTCGACGAACCGACCAACCACCTGGACCTGGAAATGCGCCTGGCGCTGACCATGGCGTTGCAGGAATTCAGTGGCGCGGTTCTGGTGGTCTCCCACGATCGTCATTTGCTTAAAAGCACCACCGACAATTTCTATCTGGTGGCAGACGGCAAGGTCGAGGAGTTCGACGGCGACCTGGAAGACTACACCCGTTGGCTGGTGGAGTACCGTCAGCGCAACGTGCCGGTCAGCAATACCCCGGTCAACCCGGACAAGACCGACAAGAAAGCCCAGCGCCAGGCCGCCGCCGCGTTGCGTCAGCAACTGGCACCGCACAAGCGCGAGGCCGACAAGCTCGAAGCCGAGTTGGGCAAGCTGCACGAGAAACTGGCGAAGATCGACGCCAGCCTCGGCGACAGCGATATTTACGAGCCGGCACGCAAGAACGAATTGCGTGATCTGCTGGCCGAGCAGGCCCGGCTGAAGGTGCGTGAAGCCGAGCTGGAAGAAGCCTGGATGGAAGCGCTCGAATTGCTCGAAAGTATGCAGGCGGAGCTGGAGGCGCTGTCTTGATGGAGGCCTTCAAGCTGCCGTTGCCGGCGATGTGGGTCGAGCCGCTCTGGCTGGTCGTGCAAATCCTGCTGATCCTGCTGGCCGGCTATGTCGCTCAGCGCGTCGTCGCTAAAGGCCTGACTCGCCTGGGCGAGCGTTACCCGTTCCCGCCGCAGTTCTTGATGCCGCTGCGTGGTGGTTTGCGTTGGCTGATCATGGGTAGCGCGCTGATCTTCGTGCTGGAGCGTCTTGGGGTGTCGGCCACGGTGCTCTGGACCGCGTTGTCCGGCTTCGTGGCGGTAGCTGCCGTGGCGTTTTTCGCCATGTGGAGCGTGCTGTCCAATCTGTTGTGCGCGATCCTGATCTTCACCGTCGGCCCATTCCGAATCGGCGATGTGGTCGAGTTGGTGGACACCACCGACAAGCCGGGCGTCAAGGGCCGGGTGGTGGCGATCAATCTGCTCTACACCACGCTGATCGAAGCCGAAGAGCTCGGTACCGGCAGTGCCATGGTGCAAGTGCCCAACAGCCTGTTCTTCCAGCGCTCGGTTCGACGCTGGCGCGGTACTGATGTATTTCCTTCAAACGGGTTCGAAAAGCAGGCTCGATAGGACGCTACCGCCGTAAACGCTGGTCGGCAGTCACTCTGTCCTGCAAAAAATCGGTAGTCATTGATCGTAAGGCGCATTAGCTTAGACGTTTGTCACGAGTCTGAGTCGAGGTGTGCAATGCTGCTTCAAACATGGCTGGCATTTTTTGCCGCCTGCTGGGTAATCAGTCTTTCCCCCGGTGCCGGCGCCATTGCGTCGATGTCCAGCGGCCTGCGCTACGGTTTCTGGCGCGGTTACTGGAACGCCCTGGGTCTGCAACTGGGCCTGGCGTTGCAAATTGCGATTGTCGCTGCCGGTGTCGGTGCGATCCTCGCGGCCTCCGCCACTGCCTTTTATGCGATCAAATGGTTCGGCGTGGCTTACCTGGTCTACCTCGCGGTCAAGCAATGGCGCGCGCTGCCCAATGAGATGAGCGACGACGCTGCCATTCGGCAGATCGGCAAGCCGATGGCGCTGGTGTTCCGCGGTTTTCTAGTGAACGTCAGCAACCCCAAGGCTTTGGTGTTCATGCTCGCGGTGCTGCCGCAATTCATCGATCCCCACGCGCCGCTGGTGGCCCAGTACCTGATCCTCGGCGTGACCATGATCTGTGTCGACCTGATCGTCATGGCCGGCTACACCGGGCTGGCGGCCAAGGTCCTGCGTTTGTTGCGCACGCCCAGGCAGCAGAAACGCATGAACCGAACCTTTGCCGGGCTGTTCATCGGCGCGGCGGCATTCATGGCGACTTTGCGCAAAGCAGCGACATAAAGCTTCAGGCACAAAAAAGGCGACCTATTGAGGTCGCCTTTTTCATTACTACAGAGTGGCCAGTCTGAGATCAGTGCAGAATCACCGGCGCCGTATCTCGCGGCAGGTTATTACGCAGCGGTGCCTGCCCCGGCTGCTCGTAACCGCCACCACCGAGCTGTTGGCTCAGTTGCGATGCCACGTCTTCACCCAGCGCCTTGGACACGTCACGCACCACCCGTGGGCGGTTCAGGGAAACCCGGATGTCCCGGCCATTCACCAGTTTGGTGTCCTGACCTTCGCCCATCGCCGTGAAGGCCGAGGTGATCTCGAAGGTCTTGGTGTTGATCAGGCTGAAGTCCGCCACCAGCGTCAACGCCAGCACCGCCGAGTAACTGTCGGTGTTGGCCAGCTCATTCATGTCGCGGGTGAAGTCGATGTCTGACACGGTGCCGAACAGCACATAGTCGGCACCCTTGAAGCTACCGGCCTTGATGCGCTTGATCACGTCATACACGTCGCCTTTGGACGATGCCGTGTAAGGCGTGCCCTGCACCAGCTGGAACATGCCGGTGCGCAGGATCTCGCCCTTGATGTCGCCGGTGAATTTGCGCAACTCGCCTTGCTCGATGTAGCTGTTGGTGGCTTCGTACTCTTCGTAACTGGAAGAACCACTGGCGCCGTAATAGCTCTGGCTATGGTTACTCTGTGCCGAAACAGTGTGGACGTATTGCTCCACGCGCTCCTGGTACGCCAGATCCGCTACTGCAACTTTCGGGGCCGCTTGCACGCTGAACGCGCAAGCCAGGGCCATCATGCCAATCCATGTGCGCATCGATTAACGCTCCGTGGTTTTGCGGATCTCTTTTTCGTCCATCCACTCGGCCAGACCGCTTTCAACGTCGATCAATTGCAGGCTGAATTTGTAGAAGACGTCCTTGTAGTCGCTGCTGCGCTTGACGATCGAGCTGATCGAACCTTCAAGACGGTATTGGGCGGCAATCATGTTGCCGGTCTTGGCCACGGTGCTCTTCTTGTACAGGCCGCTCTGGTTTTGCAGCTTGAGCTGGTCGACCTGGCTCTGCATTGCGGTGTTGTCGCTGGCGAAACGGGCGACGCCGGACTTCATCAGCTGGGTCTTGATGCTGGTAGTGATTTCGCGGGTATCGATGTACTCGCTGGTCTTGTTCTTCACGTCGTAGACCTGAACCACCGGACGGCCTTGCAGGATGCCGGACTGGGCCAGGGAGCGGGTCATGGATTCGGCGATCATCTGCAGGTCGGTGGAGCCGAACTCGTTGGTCACGGTTTCCACGGCTTTGGTGTCGCCGTAGCTGATGTTTTTGCTGCCCAGCGTCGGTGAAGTGTTGGCGCAACCGCTGGCCAGGAGGGCGATGACGGCGATGAACGAAAAGCGTGCAAACATGGGAATGCTCTCTAGAACTGAACGAATAGGTGTCGGGCTTAAGGCGTTTTGATTTCGAGACGGAAATCCACGGCTTTGGCGGTTGGCGCAATGGCCTGGATGAAACTGGTCTGCTCGCCGTACATCATCTGGCTTTTCCAGGTTTCCTCTTCGGCAACCGGGAAGCCTTCAGGGCCGAGCCAGGCAAAGCGGTAGTAGAAGGTCTTGTTGTTGTAGCTGGTGTTGCTCAGCTGTGCGTTGACCGTCATGAAGCCGTTTTCCCGCGCCACGCGCATGGCGCCGACCACGATGTTCTTGAGCTTGCCCATGGCCACGACCTTGCTGGCAGCGCTGCCTGGCTCCGGTGGTGGCGGGGTGGCGCAGCCGGCCAGCAAGGCCAGGGCGACGACAGTGATGAGTTTGAAGCGCATGCAAAGACTCCGTTCTTAAGGTTGTTTGAGGCTGGCCACGGTGGTCGGGTTGGCGCTCGGGATCACATGAGCGGCCTGGCCGCTGGCGAATACCTGATTGCCCACGGCGCGCAGGCTGATGACCTGATAGCGCTGATCCACAGTGATCTTGACCACCGAACCGCCCACGGCGCTCGGCAGGGTGACTTGGTGCTCGCCTTTCTTCAAGCGTAGACGCACGACTTGAGTGGTGTCTGGCAGGGTACGCCATGTACGGGTATCGGCACCTTCGAGCACCGCTGAAGAGATCCCGACCGCAAGACCCGCCAGTGGGTTGGTTTCGTTGATCTTCTTCTGAGCCACGCCTTTGGTCACGGCACGGACGGTGGTGCGCAGGATGATGCCCGGCATGTCATCACGCAGCGCGCGGCGGGACATGGCGGTGGTGCTGTTGAGTTGCGTCAGGTTCACCTGCTGACCGTCTACGCCGATCTGGGCGAAGGGAGCGGTCGAGGTGTCCGGCTTGATGACCGGGAACGACAGCGGTGTGATCACCACCTGGTTGCTGATCGGCAATGGCAACGGAATGCGGATCGAGTCGCGGGACGGCGCCAGGCCGCTTTGCACGACGATCAGGATGTCGCTGTCCTCGTCCTTGGCGGGTTTGTCGAGATTCACCAGCGCCTGTTCCAGCAGCGGGGTGTTCGGGCGCAATTCGGCGGCCTTGCGATAGCCCGGTGCAGCCAGGTCTTTCTCGCCCAGGGCTTCATAGACGAAACCGGCCAGGTAATGGCTGAACGCACTCTGGTAGCTGTTTTTCAGGCTGACCACTTCTGGCGCGTCGAGGCTGGCCACCGGATAACCCTGGAGATCCTTGTACTGGGTTTTGACGCCTTCCTTCTCGGCCTGCTCTTCGCTCTTGAGGTATTCCTTGTCGCGCAGGTCGGCGATCACCGCTTCACGTTCGTGAGTTTTTTTGATCGCGGTGCGCGCGCCGTCGAAGTCGTTCACCGCCAGCAGGTTGAGGGCCATCTGCGTGGTCAGCATGACTTTCTCGTAGTCGTAGCCTTCGTAGCGACGGACTTTGTCATTGACCAGGAAGCTGCCGAACTGAGCCAGGTACTTTTCGGTGTCGAGCTTGACCGAGTCTTCCCACTTGCCCACCACCTGATCGGCGCTGCTCCAGGCATTCTGGCTGCCGGACAAGTCGCCCTTGGCGCGCAGCAGTTCACCCTTCTCGAAGTAATAGAGCAGGTCTTTGTCGGCGCCGGTGTTGTTCTTTTCCAACAAGGTCAAGGCGCCGTCGACGTTGCCGGCAGCCAGTTGCTGGTTGGTTTGTGCCAGTTCGGAATCGTAGTTGCGAAAAGCCGAACAGCCGGAGAGCAAGGTGACAGCGCTGAGCGCGATCGAGGTAAGGGCGCGAGAGGCCATAGGGGGTACTTCTTCCCTGAGTATAAGCAGCCGCGCGTGCTGGTCGGGCTGTTGGGACCCATCGGCAGGGAGACTGGCGCCCTGCCAATTCCTCATAAAAAGAGGAGCTTAAATGCCGTATCGCGATAACGACGGCGCGGCATTATAAACAGGGATGCTGGCTATGTAATGGCTTTTTAATTGTATGTTTTCACAACGTGCCATTACTTATTTCTGGCCTGATACCGGCGCTGGCGAGGTTTGCACATAAGTCTTTCCGACGACGAATGCCACGGTGTTTATTGTGCGCAGGTTGATGACTTGGAAGTCGCGGTCGATGCGCAGGGTTACCGGCGGGGTGCCGGGCGCGTTCGGCGCGCTGAACAGGTGTTCACCTTTTTTCAGCCGCAGACGCGCGACCAGGGTTTTGTCCGGCAAGGTACGCCATGTGCGGGTGTCGGCCTCCTCGAATGGGTCTTCGCGCGTGACCACCAGCGATGCTTTGGCCGGGTTGCGTTGGTTTTCCTCAGCCTGGCCGATAGCCGCCATGTTGGCGCGGAACATGGCCCGCGAGATGATGGCGGGCATGTCATCACGCAAGGTGCGCAAGGCCATGTCGGTGACGCTGTTGAGTGCGGTCAGCGGCCGTTTTCGACCATCGACGATGATGTGGTCGAATGCTGGCGTGATGGTGTCCGGGATCATCACCGGGAAAGAAATCGGGGCAACGATCACCAGGTTTTCGTTGAGCCGTACCGGAATCGGCACGCGCACCGAGCTGCGTGCCGGTGCCAGGCCGCTTTGGACAATGATTAACACATCACTTTCATCGGCTTTTGCCGGCGGTTTGTCGAGATTGCGCAACGCCTGCTCGAGAAACGGCAGGTTCGGGCGCAATTCAATTGCCTGGCGATAGCCCGGCGCGGCGAGATCGCGTTCGCCGAGGGCTTCATAGGTGAAGCCAGCCAGGTAATGACTGAAGGCACTCTGATAGCCGTTTTTCAATTCGATGACGGCTGGCGCATCGAGGGTGGTCACCGGGTAGCCTTGCAGATCCTTGTAACGCACCGAAATGCCCTGGGCCTTGGCCTGCTCTTCGAGCTCTTCGTATTGCCGCTCGCGCTGGCGGGCAATCAGTGCTTCGCGTTCGTGGGTTTTCTTGATGTCGGCGCGGGCGCCGTCGAAGTCATTCGCAGCCAATTGGTTGAGGGCCATTTGCGTGGTCAGCATGACTTTTTCGTAATCGTAACCTTCGTAGCGACGCAGTTTGTCGTTGACCAGCATGGTGCCCATTTCATTGCCAAACCGTGTGAGCAGTTTCATGGCCCCGGAGGGCACCGCTTCTTCGCGCTGGAATACCATCTGGTCGGCGCTGCGCCAGGCTTTCTGGCTCTCCGGCAGCGCATTGGCGACACTAAGGATGGCGCCTTTCTCGAAGTAATAGAGCAGATCCTTGTCTTCCCAGGGATTGTGCAGCTCCACTAGGTCCAACGCACCCTGGAGGTTGCCCACCAATAGTTGGTCATTGGTCTGTTGCATCTCCTGATCATAATTTCGGTACGCGGCACAGCCACTCAGTTGTAGGGCGAAACTCAGCAGCAAAGAGAACAACAGGCAGGAGCGCATGGACGATGATTCTTCCCTGATCGGATACCGCGAGGAGATAGCAGTTTGCCGCCCAATGTACACGCCGTTATGCGGGAAATACCAACAAAGCTTGAGCGAAACTCATTGGAAGTGAACAATGTGTTACTTCGTATTTCCATTTGAGATTTATTCATGACTGGCTTCTCTCGTTTTCTGGCGTGGCTCGTGCTGCCGATGATCGCGTTCTGCAGCTTCAATGCGCTGGCCGAAACCGCGGAGGGTGCGCCCAAGGCCCTGCATTTGCTCGATTACATTGCCGCCGATTACCCGACGGCGGTCGAGGGAGGCAAGGTTATTGATGAGGCTGAGTATCTCGAACAGCAGACATTCCTGGGGGAGCTGCAAGGGTTGATCGCCGATTTGCCGGCCAAACCCCAGCGTGCCGAACTGGAGCAGGGCGTTAACGGTCTGCGCACCGCGATCGCCGCTCGCAAGGACGGCGCGGACGTCACCCGTCAGGCGCGGCAGCTGGGGGCAAAACTGGCGGTGACCTATGAAGTCAGCCAGGCTCCGGTCATTACCCCGGACCCGACCCGCGGCGCGCCGCTGTATGCCCAGCAATGCTCGGTGTGCCATGGCGATACGGGCATCGGTGACGGCCCGGCAGGTGTCGGCATGACGCCACCGCCGACCAATCTGCGCGATGCCGCGCGACTGGACCGTCTGAGCCTCTACGCGCTTTACAACACGCTGGGTATGGGCGTCGAAGGTACTGACATGCCGGCCTTCGCCGATCAGCTGGATGATCGTCAGCGTTGGGACCTGGCGACCTACATCGCCGGCTTCAGCGCCGATCCGGCCGCGGCAAAATCCGAAAAAACCTACAACATCGCCGACCTGGCGCGTCAGACGCCAGCCGAAGTGCAGGCCGTCGAAGGTCCGCAAGCGGCCGCGACCTTCCGCGCGCAACGAGCGCAACCGCCGCAGGTCAAGCGTGGCCCGGGGCAATTGCTTGAATACACGGCGGCCACGCTGGACAAGAGTATCGCCGCCTATCGCGCTGGCGAGCACGATCAGGCCTACGACCTGTCGGTGGCGGCGTACCTGGAAGGCTTCGAACTGGTTGAAAGCTCTCTGGACAACGTCGACGCCAACGTACGCAAAGACACTGAAAAGTCCCTGATGGCTTACCGTCAGTCGTTGCAGGACGGCTTGCCAGTGGCCCAGGTCGAGCAACGTCTGGAAGTGGCCAAGGCCAAGCTGAAAGAATCCGCTGGCCTGCTCGGTAGCGATGGCTTGAGCTGGTCGCTGAGCTACATTTCCGGTCTGTTGATTCTGTTGCGAGAAGGTCTGGAAGCCATTCTGGTGCTCGCGGCGGTCCTCGCGTTCCTGCGCAATACCGGCCAGCAATCGGCGGTGCGCAGCGTCAACATCGGTTGGGGCCTGGCGCTGTTGGCCGGGCTGGCGACCTGGGCGGTGGCGGCGTATGTGATTGACGTCAGCGGGGCCCAGCGTGAGCTGCTGGAAGGGGCCACTGCGCTGTTTGCCAGTGTCATGGTGCTCTGGCTCGGTGTATGGATGCACGACCGTCGCCACGCAGCGGCCTGGCAGGATTACATCAAGAGCAGCCTGGTGAGCGGCGGTGGGCGTTTCGGGTTTGCGATCCTGGCGTTCTTCTCGGTGTATCGCGAACTGTTCGAAGTGATCCTGTTTTACGAAACCTTGTGGTTGCAGGCGGGGCCTGCGGGGCATAACGCCGTAATGGCTGGCGGCGCGACGGCGCTGGTTATGCTGGTCGGTCTGGCCTGGGTGATTCTGCGCGGCTCGGCAAAGCTGCCGCTGGCACTGTTCTTCGGCATCAATGCCGGATTGCTGTGCGCGTTGTCGGTGGTGTTTGCCGGCCATGGCGTGAAGGCGTTGCAGGAAGCCGGGGTCTTCGGCACGCGGCCGGTACCGTTCTTTGACTTCGACTGGTTGGGGATCCACGCTGACGCGTATTCGCTGAGTGCCCAGGCTGTGGCGATCATTGCGATCATCGTGCTGTACAGTCGCAGCCGGATGGCCGAGAAGCGGCAGTTGCCGGCTTCTTAAAAGCATTCGCTGCGCTCATATTCGCGGGCAAGCCCGCTCCCACAGGTTCAGCGCTAACCTTATGGGAGCGGGCTTGCCCGCGATGCTTTTCAATAGAGGAAATCCAATGCGCGTATGGATCGATGCCGACGCCTGCCCTCGGGCAGCCAAGGATCTAGTGGTGAAGTTCGCCCTCAAGCGCCAGTTCGAAGTGGTACTGGTGGCCGGTCAGCCGCAGATCAAGCCGGGCCTTGCGCTGGTGAAACTGATCGTGGTGCCCAGCGGCCCGGATGCCGCCGACGATTACCTGGTGGAACACGCGGTGCCGGGGGAGTTGGTGATTTGCAGCGATGTGCCGCTGGCGGATCGGCTGGTGAAGAACGGCGTTGCGGCGCTGGATCCGCGGGGTAAGGAGTTCGATGCGCAGAACATGGGCGATCGACTCGCGGTGCGTAACCTGTTCACCGACTTGCGCGAGCAGGGGCAGATGAGCGGCGGCCCGGCGCCGTTCGGCGAGCGCGAGAAACAGGCGTTCGCCAATGCGCTGGACCGGATATTGACCCGGTTGTCGCGTAAAGCTTGAGCAAGACGGTAATGATCGTTCCCACGCGGAGTGGGAACAATCACGAGTGTTACTCGTCGTTTTCGTGGGTCAGTTCCAGTACGCGGTCGACCAATTTGTTGATGCCGGAAGCGGCTTCGCTGATCGATTGCGCGAGCATGTACGCCGGTGTGCTCACCAGCTTGCGCGCCTTGTCTTCGACAATGTCGGTCACTGCGCACTCAGCGTGGGTGGCGCCCATCTTGTTCATCGCGGCGGCGGTATCGGCATCGTTGCCGATGGTGCAGGTCACGCCCGGGCCGTAGATTTTTGCCGCCAGGGCCGGCGAGATGCAGATCAGCCCCACCGGTTTGCCAGCCTCGGCGAACGCTTCGGTCAACGCCAGGACGTCAGGTTGAACGCTGCAGCCGGCGCCTTCGACGGCAAAGTTCGACAGGTTCTTGGCCGCCCCGAAACCGCCGGGAACGATCAGCGCATCGAAGTCTTCGACGTCCGCTTCACGGATATCCTTGATGTTGCCCCGGGCGATACGCGCCGATTCCACCAGCACGTTGCGCGATTCGGGCATTTCTTCGCCAGTCAGGTGGTTGATCACATGTAACTGCGCGATGTTGGGTGCGAAGCACTGCACCTGGGCACCGCGCTGGTCCAGCCGCAGCAGGGTGATCACGCTTTCGTGGATCTCGGCGCCGTCGTACACGCCACAGCCGGAAAGGATCACTGCAATTTTTTTGCTCATGGGCTTTTCTCCAGATTCATGGCGTTAAATGTCCACTAATTTGTCACTCGTTGCCATAGGGTTAATTCGCGGCTACACCTAATCTCTGCTGAACGATTCCGATCAGGTCGCGTCATGAACTTCATTCTGTATGCGGTGCCGTTTTTCTTTGTGCTGATTGCGGTCGAGTTGTTGGCCGACCGTTGGCGCGGGGTGAGCAATTACCGCGTGGCAGACGCGATCAACAGCCTCAGCACCGGCGTATTGTCGACTACCACGGGCCTGTTGACCAAAGGTGTCGGCCTGGTCACTTATGCCTTCGCCCTGGAACATCTGGCCTTGATCGAGCTGTCGGCCGACAGTGTCTGGGTCTGGGTGTTTGCATTCGTCTTCTACGACTTCTGCTACTACTGGCTGCACCGGATGGGCCATGAGCGCAACATCCTCTGGGCCGCGCATTCGGTGCATCACCAGAGCGAGGACTACAACCTCTCCACGGCCCTGCGCCAGACCAGCACCGGGTTTCTGTTGAGCTGGATCTTCTACCTGCCCCTGGCCGTGCTCGGCGTGCCGCTGCTGGTGTTCGTCAGCGTTGCGGCGTTGAACCTGTTGTACCAGTTTTGGGTGCATACCCGGCATATTCCCAAGCTTGGCTGGTTCGAGTGGTCCTTCGTCACGCCGTCCAATCATCGGGCTCACCATGCACAGAACGCTCTCTACATGGATCGCAACTACGGCGGGGTGTTCATTATTTGGGACCGTCTGTTCGGCTCGTTCCAGGAAGAGGACGATAACGAACCGGTGATATTCGGCGTGACCACGCCGCTGGCGAGCTGGAATCCGTTGTGGGCGAACGTGCAGTTTTACGCGCAGTTGTGGGATGACGCCCGGCGCGCCGAGCGCTGGTGGGACAAGCTGCGGATCTGGTTCATGCGCACCGGTTGGCGGCCGGCGGACGTGGCGGCCAAATACCCGATGAACAAGCCGGACCTGGCTCAGTTCCGCAAATTCGAGGTGCCGCTGGACGGACGTCAGCAGTGGTATGTGGCGCTGCAGTTCTGCGTCTACATCGCCTTGGGCAGTTACTTGATGAATTTGGAGCAGAGCCTGCCGACCGCAGCCCTGGTGTTGGGTTGGGGCGCCGTGGCGTTGGGGTTGTTCGTGTTGGGTGCAGCCCTGGAGAATCGCCCGCAGGCGTTGAAGCTGGAGCTGTTGCGGCTGGTGTCGAACCTGCCGCTGGTGTGGCTGGCGCCGATGGTCGGGCTATGGCCGGGCAGCGCGGTGGGTTGGGTAGGGCTGCTCAGTTACAGCCTGCTCAGCGGTATCGGTCTCTACTGTTGTAGAAACCGCGTCACTCGATGGGCGTCGTAGGTTCGTTGGACTTGGCCTGTTCGGCTTTCAGTGCCTGCTCATCGGCGTAGATCTTTTTCGCCAAGCGGGCATTCTTGAAGCGTCGCCGCAGCCACAGGACAAAGCCCAGGACCAGCAGGGCGCCCAGCACCCACAGCTCGTACTTCTTGACACTGCCCAGCATACCTTCGAGCACCGCGCCGAAGTGATACGCAGCCGCTGCCAGCGCCGCAGCCCAGATGGCCGCGCCAATCCCGTTGAGCAGCAGATAGCGTCCCGGCGGATAGCCCGACAGACCGATTGCCACCGGCATCACGGTGCGCAAGCCATAGACAAAGCGGAAGCTCAGCACCCAGATGTCCGGGTGCTTGCGGATATGTTCCAGTGCCCGATCGCCCATCAATTGCCAGCGCGGTTTGCGCGCCAGCAATTTGCGCCCGTGCTTGCGCCCCAGGAAGTACCACAGCTGATCGCCGGCATAACTGCCGAAGAACGCCACGACCACCACCAGGTTGATGTCCATGTACCCACGGAACGCGAGGAAGCCTGCGAGTACCAGAATGGTTTCGCCTTCGAAAAACGTGCCGAGGAACAGGGCAAAGTAGCCGAAGTCATGTAGGAATTGTTGGAGCATTGTCTGGGTGCTGGCGAAATGAACGCGCAGCCTAACCCTTCGTGCACATTCATGAAAGTGTCCAAATGTGTCTCGACGTGAACATTTCCTACAAGGACAATGGAATGCGGCTACCTGTCACAGGGGTGCACACAACTGTCATACGTTGGTCATAATGGCCGCTTATAACTGTCACGCTCGCCCGCCAGCGCGGGCTCAGGAGTCTGCCGTGAGCTTTACCCCCGCCAACCGTTTGTTTCCTGCAACCCGCCTGCGTCGCAACCGTCGTGATGATTTTTCGCGTCGTCTGGTCCGTGAAAACGTACTGACCGTCGATGACCTGATCCTGCCGGTATTCGTGCTGGACGGTGAAAACCGTCGCGAAGCAGTGGCGTCGATGCCGGGCGTCGAACGCCTGACCATCGATCTGTTGCTGGAAGAAGCTGCCAAATGGGTCGAGCTGGGCATTCCGGCGCTGGCACTGTTCCCGGTGACGCCACCGGAACTCAAGTCACTGGATGCCGCCGAAGCCTGGAACCCCAACGGCATCGCCCAGCGCGCTACCCGCGCTCTGCGTGCGCAGTTCCCGGAGCTGGGTGTGATCACCGACGTCGCCCTGGACCCGTTCACCACCCACGGTCAGGACGGCATTCTCGACGAAGAAGGCTACGTAGAGAACGACATCACCGTCGACGCACTGGTTAAACAGGCTTTGTCCCACGCCGAAGCCGGCGCTCAAGTGGTGGCTCCGTCAGACATGATGGACGGCCGCATTCAGGCGATCCGCGAAGCGCTGGAGCTGGCGGGGCACGTTAATGTGCGGATCATGGCCTACTCGGCCAAGTACGCCAGTGCCTACTACGGCCCGTTCCGCGATGCGGTGGGTTCGGCGTTGAACCTGGGCAAGGCCAACAAGGCCTCCTATCAGATGGACCCGGCCAACAGCAACGAAGCCCTGCACGAAGTGGCGGCCGACTTGTCAGAAGGCGCAGACATGGTCATGGTCAAGCCAGGCATGCCGTATCTGGATATTCTTTATCGGGTCAAGGAAGCGTTCAAAGTGCCGACCTTTGTGTATCAGGTCAGCGGCGAATACGCCATGCACATGGCGGCGATCCAGAATGGCTGGTTGAGCGAAGGGGTTATCCTCGAATCCCTGACCGCTTTTAAACGTGCAGGCGCAGATGGCATCCTGACTTACTTTGCCGTCCGTGCTGCTCAATTGTTACGAGAGCAAAAATAGCCCTCCCAGGAACATTCGATGAATACCGAAGGACTCACTGAAGTTGCCGTAAAAGACGCTCAACCTGTGGTGGAGCAAATCGCTGAAACTCCGCCGGAGCTGGAGCCCGCTCCACCTGCGGTGGTGGCCGAGCCCGTTGTGGCGGCGCCAGCGATTGCCATTCCCGGTCTGGATGACAGCAGCCTGTACATCCATCGCGAGCTCTCGCAACTGCAGTTCAACATCCGCGTGCTGGAACAGGCGCTGGATGAGTCCTACCCATTGCTGGAGCGGCTGAAGTTTCTGCTGATCTTCTCCAGCAACCTGGACGAGTTCTTCGAGATTCGTGTGGCCGGCCTGAAGAAGCAGATCACCTTCGCCCGTGAACAGGCTGGCGCCGATGGCCTGCAACCGCATCAGGCCCTGGCTCGCATCAGCGAATTGGTGCACGGTCACGTCGACCGCCAATACGCGATTCTCAACGACATTCTGTTGCCGGAACTGGAAAAACATCAGGTCCGCTTCATCCGTCGTCGTTACTGGACTACCAAGCTCAAGACTTGGGTCCGCCGTTATTTCCGCGACGAGATCGCGCCGATCATCACCCCGATCGGTCTCGACCCGACGCACCCGTTCCCGTTGCTGGTGAACAAGAGCCTGAACTTCATCGTCGAGCTCGAAGGCATCGACGCCTTCGGTCGCGATTCCGGCCTGGCGATCATCCCGGCGCCGCGTCTGCTGCCGCGGATCATCAAGGTGCCGGAAGAAGTCGGCGGCCCGGGTGACAACTATGTATTCCTGTCGTCGATGATCCACGCGCACGCCGACGACCTGTTCCAGGGCATGAAGGTCAAGGGCTGCTACCAGTTCCGCCTGACCCGGAACGCCGACCTCGCGGTCGATACCGAAGACGTGGAAGACCTGGCCCGCGCCCTGCGCGGCGAGTTGTTCTCCCGTCGCTATGGTGATGCGGTGCGGCTGGAAGTGGCCGACACTTGCCCGAAACACCTGTCCGATTACCTGCTCAAGCAGTTCAACCTGCAGGAGACCGAGCTGTATCAGGTCAATGGTCCGGTCAACCTGACCCGGCTGTTCAGCATCACCGGCCTGGACAGTCATCCGGAGCTGCAATACACGCCGTTCACCCCGCAGATCCCGAAACTGCTGCAGAACAGCGAGAACATTTTCAGCGTGATCAGCAAGCAGGACATCTTGCTGCTGCACCCGTTCGAGTCCTTCACCCCGGTGGTCGACTTGCTGCGTCAGGCGGCCAAGGATCCACACGTGTTGGCGGTTCGCCAGACGTTGTATCGCAGCGGCGCCAACTCGGAGATCGTCGATGCGCTGGTGGATGCGGCGCGGAACGGCAAGGAAGTGACGGCGGTGATCGAATTGCGCGCGCGGTTCGATGAAGAATCCAACCTGCAGCTGGCCAGCCGTCTGCAGGCGGCCGGCGCCGTGGTGATTTACGGCGTGGTCGGCTTCAAGACCCACGCCAAGATGATGCTGATTCTGCGTCGCGAAGCCGGCGAGATTGTTCGCTACGCTCACTTGGGTACCGGCAACTACCACGCGGCCAACGCCCGTCTGTACACCGACTACAGCCTGCTGACCTCCGACGATGCCTTGTGCGAAGACGTCGGCAAACTGTTCAGCCAGTTGATCGGCATGGGTAAAACCCTGCGCATGAAAAAACTGCTGCACGCGCCGTTCACGTTGAAGAAGGGCATGCTCGACATGATTGCCCGGGAGACGCAATTCGCCCTCGACGGCAAACCGGCGCACATCATCGCCAAGTTCAACTCGCTGACCGATCCAAAGGTCATCCGCGCGTTGTACAAGGCCAGCCAGTCCGGGGTACGCATCGATCTGGTGGTGCGCGGCATGTGCTGCCTGCGACCGGGCATCGCCGGGGTATCGCACAACATCCACGTACGTTCGATCATCGGTCGTTTCCTGGAGCACACCCGGGTCTTCTACTTCCTCAATGGCGGTGAAGAGCAGATGTTCCTGTCCAGTGCCGACTGGATGGAACGCAACCTCGACAAGCGCGTCGAGACTTGCTTCCCGGTCGAGGGCAAGAAGCTGATTTTGCGGGTCAAGAAAGAGCTGGAGCTTTATCTTACCGACAACACCCACAGCTGGAGCCTGCAGTCGGACGGTCGCTACGTCCGTAATACACCGACTGGCAACCAGAACCCGCGCAGCGCCCAGGCCACCTTGCTGGAGCGGTTGGGCAGCCCGATTCTGGCGGTGCGTTAACGCAAACCTTGGGCGATAAAAAATGGCGATCCATGTGGATCGCCATTTTCATTTCCACCACCGTCCCTTGTAGGAGCTGGCTTGCCAGCGAATGGCTTTCAAGTCATGCATCCATTTCAAGGACGCCTTCGCCAGCAAGCCGGCTCCTACAGGACCGTGTTCGGCGACCATTTTCGGTTTTTTAGCGAACGTTCAGCACGAAGCTGACGCGGGTCAGCCATTCGGCTTCCAGGGCGAAGTCGGCCTGGGTCAACTGGTTGTCATCCAGCCAATGTTCCGGGAATAACACATCCAGGCTGTCGCCGTTGGCGTGCAGCACGACCTGTGGCATTTCCTGGGTGCCACGGATGTGGTGGAACAGAATCGCGAAGCGCAGCAGCACGCACAGGCGAATCAGCTTGATGCCGTCGTCGCCAAAATCGGCAAACCTGTCCTTGGGAATATTGCGACGGTGGCCACGCACCAGTAGCGCGAGCATCAGTTGGTCTTCGCGGGAGAACCCGGCCAGGTCCGAGTGCTCGATCAGGTAGGCGCCGTGTTTGTGGTACTGATAGTGCGCGATGTCCAGGCCCACTTCGTGGACCTTGGCCGCCCAGCTCAGCAGTTCGCGCCAGACACCGTCGTCCAGGTCCCAATCCTCGGCCACTTGATCGAAGGCATGCAGCGCCTTGCGTTCGACCCGCGCGGCTTGCTCCAGGTCGACGTGGTAGCGCTCCATCAGCGAGCTGAGCGTGCGCTCACGGACATCTTCGTGATGATGACGGCCCAGCAGGTCATAGAGCACGCCTTCGCGCAGGGCGCCTTCACAGTGGTCCATGCGTTGCAGTTCGAGGGCATCGAAGATCGCTTCGAGAATCGCCAGCCCGGCGGGAAAGATCGCCCGGCGGTCGGGCTTGATGCCTTCGAAGTCGATTTTCTCGACATCACCGAGCTTGATCAGCTTGCGCTTGAGCCAGGCCAAGCCTTCGGCGTTCACCTCGCCAGTGCCATGTCCGCCGGCCTTCAGTGCCAGGCCAATGGCGCGAATGGTGCCCGAGGAGCCGATGGCTTCATCCCAGGTCAGGCGGTGCAGGGCGTGTTCGATGCTCATGATCTCCAGCCGCGCCGCGGTGTACGCCTGGGCGTAGCGGGCCGGGGTGATCTTGCCATCCTTGAAATAGCGTTGGGTATAGCTGACGCAACCCATTTGCAGGCTTTCGCGCAGCAGCGGTTCGAAGCGCTGGCCAATGATGAATTCGGTACTGCCGCCGCCGATGTCGGCCACCAGGCGTTTGCCCGGGGTGTCGGCGAGGGTGTGGGAGACGCCGAGGTAAATCAGGCGCGCTTCTTCACGGCCGGAGATGACTTCTACCGGATGGCCGAGGATTTCTTCGGCCCGATGGATGAATTCACCGCGGTTACGGGCTTCGCGCAGGGCGTTGGTGCCGACGATCCGCACGGTGCCGGGCGGCATACCGCTGATCAGTTGGGCGAAGCGCTTCAGGCAATCGAGCCCGCGTTGCATTGATTCTTCGCTGAGTTGACGCTCTTCGTCGATGCCGGCGGCCAGCTGAACCTTCTCCCCGAGACGCTCGAGAATCCGGATTTCGCCGTTCTGGGCCTTGGCCACGACCATGTGAAAGCTGTTGGAGCCCAGGTCGATTGCGGCGATCAGGGACAGATTCTTGACTTGGGATAGCGGCATGGTCAGGGGGTCTCGGTCGATAACCTCGACATCCTGCCACGATCAAACGCTCGCGCCAACGCGCAGAGTTGAAAGCCTTGATCCAACCCTGTGGCGAGGGGGCTTGCCCCCGTTCGGCTGCGCAGCAGTCGTAAAACCTGCATGCGCGGTCTATTTGGAGTTGATGTGAATGGTTTTGGGGCTACTTCGTAGCCCAACGGGGGCAAGCCCCCTCGCCACAGGGGTGTCAGCCCGCCGCCTCCACGGTCCCAATGAAGTTCGCCAGCTCCGCCGTCTGCGGATTGGCAAACAACACCTTCGGATCTCCCACCTCATGCACCTTGCCCTGGTGCATGAACACCAATTTGTCGCCCACCTCCCGGGCAAAACGCATCTCATGGGTGACCATGATCAATGTCATACCTTCCCTGGCCAGTTGCCGGACCACGCTCAACACTTCATTGACCAGTTCCGGGTCCAAGGCCGAGGTGATTTCGTCGCACAGCAAGACTTTCGGCGACATGGCCAGCGCCCGGGCGATCGCCACCCGCTGTTGCTGGCCGCCAGAGAGTCGATCCGGGAAGGCGTCGAATTTCTCGCCCAGCCCGACCCGTTCCAGCATCTGTCGCGCCAGCTCGGTGGCTTTGGCTTTCGGCACTTTCTGCACCACTTGTGGCGCAAGCATGACGTTTTCGCCGACGGTCAGGTGCGGGAACAGGTTGAACTGCTGGAACACCATCCCGACTTTCTGCCGCAGGCTGCGCAGGTCGGCGCGGGCGGCGTCGAGGTATTCGCCGTCGACTTCGATCACGCCGTCATTGATCGATTCCAGACCATTGAGGGTGCGCAGCAAGGTGGACTTGCCCGAGCCGCTGCGACCGATGATCGCCACCACCTGGCCTTCCTCGATACTCAGATCGATGCCTTTGAGTACATGGTGGTCGCCGTAATATTTATGCAGGGCGGAAATTCTAAGCAGAGGCATGCAGTCTCCTTTCCAGGTAGCGCGCACTGAGGGACAAGGGGTAGCAGAGCAGGAAGTAACCGAGGGCGACGAGGCCGTAGACCATGAAGGGTTCGAAGGTCGCGTTGGCGAGCATGCCGCCGGTCTTGGTCAGTTCGGTGAAGCCGATGATCGAGGTGACGGCGGTGCCCTTGACCACTTGCACCGAGAAGCCCACGGTCGGCGCCACGGCGATGCGCAGCGCTTGTGGCAGGATCACGTAACGCAATTGCTCCAGCGGGTTGAGCGCCAGGCTCGATGAGGCTTCCCACTGGCCATTGGGGATCGAGTCGACGCAACCGCGCCAGATCTCCGCCAGGTAGGCGCTGGTGAACAGTGTCAAGGCAATCGCCGCCGCCATCCACGGTGAAATTTCCACACCGGCCAAGGCCACACCGAAGAACACCAGAAACAGCTGCATCAACAGCGGCGTGCCCTGGAACAATTCGATGTAGGTGCGGGCGAAGTGGCTGGGCAGGGATTTCTTTGAAATCCGCATCACCATGATCAGCAAACCGATCAGCCCACCGCCGATAAACGCCACCAGCGACAACGCCAGCGTCCATTGCAGGCCTGTGAGCAGGTTGCGCAGGATGTCCCAGAAGGTGAAATCGCTCATTGGCTGCTCCTTGCGCTGCTCTTGGATATGTAGCGGCGACCGATCCAGTTCAGCAATTGGCGGATCAGCAGCGCCATGCACAGGTAGAGCAGCGTGGTCAGGGCGTAGGTTTCAAAGGCGCGAAAGTTACGCGACTGAATGAAGTTGGCGGCGAAACTCAGCTCTTCGGTGGCGATCTGCGAACAGACCGCCGAGCCGAGCATGACGATGATGATCTGGCTGCTCAGGGCCGGCCAGACCTTGCCCAGTGCCGGCAGCAGAACCACGTGGCGGAAGGCTTCGAAACGCGACATTGCCAGGGCGGCTGCGGCTTCCAGTTGTCCGCGGGGAATCGCTTGAATGCCGGCGCGGATGATCTCGGTCGAATAGGCGCCCAGGTTGATCACCATCGCCAGCACCGCCGCCTGCCATTCGGAAATCTGCAGGCCCAGCGACGGCAAACCGAAGAAGATGAAAAACAACTGCACCAGAAAGGGTGTGTTGCGGATCAACTCGACGTAGACCCCGAAAATGCCGGCGAACGGGCGGATGTTCCACGCCCGCACCAGTGCGCCGATGATGCCCAGAGCGACCCCGAACACTGCGCCAACGGCCGTCAGCTCAAGGGTGAACAACGCACCGCGCAGCAGCAGGTCGGTGTTTTCCACCACCGGCAAGAAATCGAACTGATAAGCCATAAGTCGTCTCCCGAGCGAACGATCAGAGATCGGCCGGCAGCGGTTCTTTCAACCAGGTTTGCGAGTTCTTTTCCAGCGCACCGTCAGCCTTGGCGGTGGTGAGGATCTGATTGACCTTGTCCAGCAACGCCGGCTCGTTCTTGTTCACACCGACGTACACCGGCGAGTCCTTGAGCTTCACTTTCAGGGCCGGTACGCGTTTCGGGCTTTTCTCGCTGATGGCCACCATCACCACGTTGCCGCTGGCGATCAGGTCGACTTGCCCGGCAAGGTAGGCGGCGATGGTCGAGTTGTTGTCTTCGAAGCGTTTGATAGTCACGCCTTCGGGGGCGACTTTGGTCAGCTCAATGTCTTCGATGGCGCCACGGGTGACGCTGATGGTTTTGCCCTTGAGATCGTCCAAACCCTTGATGGCGGCGTCTGGCGGACCGAACACGGCGAGGTAGAACGGCGCGTAGGCACGGGAGAAATCGATGACTTTCTCGCGTTCAGGGTTCTTGCCGAGGCTGGAAATCACCAGGTCGACCTTGCCGGTGGTCAGGAACGGGATGCGGTTGGTGCTGTTGACCGGGGTCAGTTCGAGTTTGACCTTGAGTTGGTCGGCGAGCAGTTTGGCGGTGTCGATGTCGAGGCCGCGCGGTTTCATGTCCGGGCCGACCGAGCCGAACGGCGGGAAGTCCTGGGGCACGGCGACTTTGAGGGTGCCGCGTTTGACCACATCCTCCAGACCGTCGGCGTGGGCAGGTGCCTGGCTCAGCATCAGGCTGGCAAACAGGGCGGCGAGGAGGGCGCTGTAACGCTGGGTCATGGCAAATCTCCGGATCGGCGGGAAGTGATTTCTGCGGATCGACAGAGCACGGGCCATGCCAAGATTCGGTTTCAGGGGTTGCAGGCCACGGTTTTGCTGGTGTTTCTCGGTCTTACTGGTCTGAACAGTTAGGTGGCATTTCGCACCTTGATGGCGCAATCGTGAAAACTCCCGAACCCCCATGGGGCACGACTTGCCGGACGTCGCGAATAGCTTTACAACTAGCCGCTCATTGGCCTGGTTCGTCTGAAGAAACCATGAATTCGATCTCCCGTGCAGTACCTGAAGTGGCGCTGCAAGCCATCCGCAAACTGATCACCGAGCAAGGTTTCGGGCCGGGTGATGCCTTGCCCTCGCAACGGGACCTGGCGGTGCAATTGGGGGTCAGCCGGGCGTCGTTGCGCGAGGCGTTGTCGTCCCTGAGTGCGCTGGGCGTGATCAGCATCCAGCCGGGCAAGGGCGTGTTCGTGCAGTCACCGGTCGATCTGCCCCGGGGCGAGGCGGTGCCGGGCTGGCCATTCGCGGCCCAGGCATCGCCGCTGGACATCTTCCAGTTGCGCTATGCGCTGGAGGGTTTTGCCTCGGGTTTGGCGGCCGTGACCCTGAGCACCGAGGATCTCGATGCCCTGGAAGACAACGTCGCCGCCATGCGCAACGAACTGCGTGCCGCCAACTTCGATGCAGCGGCGCGACTGGACTTCGAGTTTCACCGGCGCATCCTCCTGGCCAGCGGCAATCAGGCGATGCTGAGCATCCTGACAGCCAGCGCCGACATCTTTCTGGAGAGCCAGAAGCTACCGTTCATCCGGGCCGAACGGGCCATGGAAACCTGGCAGGAACACCGTAAAATCCTCCGTGCACTGGCGCGCCGATCGTCCGGCGCCGCACAGAAGGCCATGCAGGAGCATGTGCGCAACGCCGCCCTGCGCACCGGGATTGCCTTCGTCGCTCCCGCCACCTCGTGACTTGAGCTATACCCAAATTCATGGGCCACCATAGCGAGACTCAATCATCTGCGGCTTCCTGAACGGGGGAAGGGCAGCTATGATGGGCCACGTTTTTTTGCTTACAACCTGGAGACTTCCATGAGCAGCGATCTTATCAAACACGTTAGCGACGCTAGCTTCGAGGCCGACGTACTCAAGGCCGAAGGCGCTGTACTGGTCGACTACTGGGCTGAGTGGTGCGGCCCTTGCAAAATGATCGCTCCTGTCCTGGACGAAATTGCCGAGACCTACAAAGGCAAGCTGACCGTTGCCAAACTGAACATCGACGAGAACCAGGAAACCCCGGCCAAGCATGGCGTGCGTGGTATCCCGACGCTGATGCTGTTCAAGAACGGCAACGTCGAAGCCACCAAGGTCGGTGCGCTGTCGAAGTCGCAATTGGCTGCTTTCCTCGACGCCAACATCTAAGCGTTGTTATAAAGCGTCATGAAAAGGCCCCGCATTATGCGGGGCCTTTTCGTTATTGAGGGCTAGACGCTCCGAAACTCAGGTGGTACATTCGGCCCCGCACTGGTTTCTCCACTGCCCCCTGCTAGCCGTCGCCGACGCACTCCTTTTCGAATAAGTACGCGATCCTGTCGCCTTCTCTGCGGCGCGGCCTCATTAAGCCAAAAGCTTAATTTCCCCCCTCCATAAATGATTACGTCATTCCTATATGAATCTGACTGAACTCAAGCAAAAGCCGATTACCGAACTGCTCGAATTGGCCGAACAGATGGGCATAGAAAATATGGCCCGTTCGCGCAAGCAGGACGTGATTTTCTCCCTGCTCAAAAAGCACGCTAAAAGCGGCGAGGAAATCTCCGGTGATGGCGTGCTGGAGATTCTCCAGGACGGCTTCGGCTTCCTGCGCTCCGCTGACGCTTCCTATCTCGCCGGCCCGGACGATATCTACGTCTCGCCGAGCCAGATCCGTCGCTTCAACTTGCGCACCGGTGACACCATCGTTGGCAAGATCCGTCCTCCGAAGGAAGGCGAGCGGTATTTCGCGCTGCTCAAGGTCGACACGATCAACTACGATCGTCCCGAGAACGCGAAAAACAAGATTCTCTTCGAGAACCTGACCCCGCTGTTCCCGACCGTGCGCATGAAGATGGAAGCCGGTAACGGTTCCACCGAAGACTTGACCGGTCGTGTCATCGACCTGTGCGCCCCGATCGGCAAAGGCCAGCGCGGCCTGATCGTTGCTCCGCCGAAAGCCGGTAAAACGATCATGCTGCAGAACATCGCGGCAAACATCGCGCGTAACAATCCTGAAGTTCACCTGATCGTGCTGTTGATCGACGAGCGTCCGGAAGAAGTGACCGAAATGCAGCGCACCGTGCGCGGCGAAGTAGTTGCCTCGACGTTCGACGAGCCGCCAACCCGCCACGTGCAGGTTGCTGAAATGGTGATCGAGAAGGCCAAGCGTCTGGTCGAGCACAAGAAGGACGTGGTGATTCTGCTCGACTCCATCACCCGTCTGGCGCGTGCCTACAACACCGTGATCCCGAGCTCCGGCAAGGTGCTGACCGGTGGTGTCGATGCCCACGCCCTGGAGAAACCGAAACGTTTCTTCGGTGCTGCACGGAACATCGAAGAAGGCGGCTCGTTGACCATCATCGCTACCGCGCTGGTTGAAACCGGTTCGAAGATGGACGAAGTGATCTACGAAGAATTCAAAGGCACCGGCAACATGGAATTGCCTCTGGATCGCAAGATCGCCGAAAAACGTGTGTTCCCGGCCATCAACATCAACCGCTCCGGTACTCGCCGCGAAGAGTTGCTGACAGCCGACGACGAACTGCAGCGTATGTGGATCCTGCGCAAACTGCTGCACCCGATGGATGAAGTCTCTGCCATCGAGTTCCTGGTCGACAAGCTGAAACAGACCAAGACCAACGACGAGTTCTTCCTGTCGATGAAACGCAAGTAAATCGAACAGGCCAAAAAGCCGGGGAAACCCGGCTTTTTGCTATCTGATTTTTGATCAACGGCAGTTCGTGGTTCTGAACTGAGGGGTTCGGCGCTAAACTGCCACCCCCGAACGCCACGGCCAAAACGAGGCTCACGCATGCAGTATCGCGACTTGCGCGACTTTATCAGCGGTCTGGAACAGCGCGGCGAACTCAAGCGCATCCAGGTTCCGGTGTCCCCAGTGCTCGAAATGACCGAGGTCTGCGACCGCACATTGCGCGCCAAAGGCCCGGCCCTGCTTTTCGAAAAGCCCACGGGTTATGACATCCCTGTGCTCGGCAATCTGTTCGGTACGCCTGAGCGCGTGGCGCTGGGCATGGGTGCAGAGGCGGTGAGCGAGTTGCGCGAAATCGGCAAGTTGCTGGCGTTCCTCAAGGAGCCCGAGCCGCCGAAAGGTTTGAAGGACGCCTGGTCCAAGCTGCCGATCTTTCGCAAGATCATCTCGATGGCGCCGAAAGTCGTCAAGGACGCGGTGTGCCAGGAAGTGGTCATCGAAGGCGACGATGTCGACCTCGCGATGTTGCCGGTGCAGACCTGCTGGCCAGGCGATGTCGGCCCGCTGATCACCTGGGGCCTGACTGTCACCAAAGGTCCGAACAAGGATCGCCAGAACCTCGGCATTTACCGTCAACAGGTGATCGGTCGCAACAAGGTGATCATGCGCTGGTTGAGCCACCGTGGCGGCGCGCTGGATTACCGCGAATGGTGCGAAAAACACCCCGGCCAGCCGTTCCCGGTGTCCGTGGCGCTGGGCGCTGACCCGGCCACCATTCTTGGCGCCGTGACGCCGGTGCCGGACAGCCTCTCCGAATACGCTTTCGCCGGTCTGCTGCGGGGCAATCGCACCGAACTGGTGAAATGCCGCGGCAACGACCTGCAAGTACCGGCCACGGCCGAAATCATCCTCGAAGGCGTGATTCATCCGGGCGAAATGGCCGATGAAGGTCCGTACGGCGACCACACCGGCTACTACAACGAAGTCGACAGCTTCCCGGTGTTCACCGTCGAGCGCATCACCCATCGGATCAAGCCGATCTACCACAGCACCTACACCGGCCGTCCGCCGGATGAGCCGGCGATTCTCGGTGTGGCGCTGAACGAAGTGTTCGTGCCGATCCTGCAGAAGCAATTCCCGGAGATCACTGACTTCTACCTGCCTCCCGAAGGCTGCTCGTACCGCATGGCCATCGTGACCATGAAAAAGTCGTATCCCGGCCACGCCAAGCGGGTAATGCTCGGTGTCTGGTCGTTTTTGCGACAGTTCATGTACACCAAGTTCGTTATCGTCACCGACGACGATATCAACGCACGGGACTGGAACGACGTGATCTGGGCCATTACCACGCGCATGGACCCCAAGCGCGACACGGTGATGATCGATAACACGCCGATCGACTACCTGGACTTCGCCTCGCCGGTCTCCGGCCTGGGTTCGAAGATGGGGCTCGATGCCACGCATAAATGGCCAGGCGAAACCACCCGTGAGTGGGGCCGGGTCATCGTCAAGGATGAAGCCGTTACCCAACGGATCGATGCCATCTGGAATCAGTTAGGAATAGATTGATGCGTGTAACCTTGCAGCCCTCCGGAGCAGTGCTTGAGATTCTGCCCGGCGAGCGGATTCTCGATGGCGCGCGGCGCCTGGGCTATGAATGCCCGCAAAGCTGTCGTAACGGCAATTGCCATGTGTGCGGCGCATTGCTGGTGGAAGGGCGGGTCGAACAGGCTGGCGATGTGCGCGACCATGGCGAGTTCTACACTTGCATTGCAGAGCCGCTGGAAGACTGCATCGTGTTGTGGGATGGCGTGCTCGCGCTGGGAGAACTGCCGGTGCGCAGCGTGTCGTGTCAGGTCATTGAATGCAGGGACGTCGGTGGCGATACCTGGCGCGTGCGTCTGCGTGCGCCAGCGGGCAAGCCGCCGCGCTATCACGCCGGCCAGTACCTGATGATCGAGCGTGAGAGTGGCGAGAAATCCGCTTTCTCCCTGGCCTCTGCACCGCATTCCGGCCGCGACCTGGAAATTCATGTGCTGGCGCGCGAAAGCAGCGCGCTGAGCCTGATCGAACAGCTCCAGCGCAACCCGATGGTGCGGATCGAGATGCCGTTCGGCGACACCCATCTGGCGGAACTGCCGAACGGTCCTCTCGTACTGATTGCTGCCGGTACCGGCATGGGCCAGATTCACAGCCTGATCGAACATTGCCGCGCCACGGGCTTCAAGCATCCGGTGCACCTGTATTGGGGCGTACGTCGTCCCGAAGACTTTTATGAGATCGAACATTGGGATGAATGGCTGAAGCTGCCCAATCTGTTCCTGCATAAAGTCGTCAGCGATCAATGCGGCTGGCAGGGGCGTTGCGGCATGTTGCATGAGGCGGTGTGTGAAGATTTCCCTGATCTGAAAGCACTGCACGTCTATGCCAGCGGCTCTCCAGCCATGGTCTATGGCACGCTCGATGCTTTGGTCGAAGCGGGGATGGATGCCCATCAAATGCGTGCCGATGTATTTGCTTACGCCCCGCGATCATAGGTGCGTGAACCGTTCTAGAAGCGCACCCCGGTTGTCACCATGGCGGCATTGAAGCCGAGCAACACCAGCTCGGCTGCCAATGGTCCGTAGTGTGCCCCGACTGAAGGAATGATCACCGGCGCGACCCCGAAGTGATTCAGAGGGATCTTGTCCTGAGACTTGCCGCTGTAACCTTGCAACAGACCACCGGTAAGTTTTATGTACACGGGATAGTCAGCGCTCTCGTAGCGTTTGCCCGCATACGCATAATATGAACGCTGGCTGAACGAGTTGCGAAAAGTTGCGCCACCAAACAACCAACCGGACGCTTGCTCGCGCTCAAGACCGATAAGGTCCTGATTGTTATTGTGGTCGGAGTCGGGGGAGAAGTGTCTGGTATAGACGCTGGCCTGCAAATACCAGGAGCCGGTGTCTTTCGCAGAGGTGTCCTCGGCCAGCGAGTGCTGCGCCGTGAGCATTAGAAGTAACCCGTAAATCCATGGTGTTTTCATTGTTCAGGCCTTTGAGGCAGTTTGGTTGCGTCTTTGGGTGGCCGTTATACGCGACGTAAAGCTGCAATGGGTAGGCGGTAAATCCGAAGGGTTTGTAGGCATTTTCTCCTAGGTGAGCTTTATCCTAGACGCGCCGAATGCTTATGTATATTTCGTTCTGGTATTTAAGAATTCTCTTAAATGATATTAGGGTATATCGCCAAGCCCTCCAGCTTCAGTATTGGATTTTTTATAGGGGGCGCAAGGTCATAGGGCGCTTAGTACTTTTCGTTTTAGTATTACTGCTATATGTTCTATGAAGTGAAAGTTGTTTATATTTTGTAATAATTGCTGGGCCAAAATTTTATTGCCATGAGCGCCATTGAATCTGCTTTTTTGAATCTGGCTTACCCTCCGCGGCTCGATCTGGGGCCGCAGCTTACACACGAACAATTGCTCAGCTCGATGCAGTCGACCATGGCGCGCCACAAGGGTGGGCCGGTCTGGTTATTCGCGTATGGTTCGCTGATCTGGCGGCCTGAATGTGCGGCGGTTGAGCGGGTGCGCGGCCGGGTGCATGGCTACCATCGCGGTTTGTACCTGTGGTCCCACGAGCATCGCGGCACGCCGGAAGTGCCGGGGCTGGTATTTGGCCTGGATCGCGGTGGTTCGTGCAGCGGGTTCGCCTATCGTTTGCCCGAAGAACAACTCGAGGCTTCACTTTATGCACTCTGGCAGCGCGAGATGCCATTCCCTTCCTATCGTCCACACTGGCTCAACTGCCGTCTTGAAAACGGAAACCAGGTTCAGGCATTGGGATTTGTATTGGAGCGGCACCTGCCCAGCTATGCCGGCAACTTGCCGGATCACGTGCTGAGCCAAGTATTCGAGAACGCTTGCGGGCGCTATGGCACTACTCGCGAGTATGTCGAGCAGACCGCCCACGCCCTGCGTAGCCACGCCATGCCAGACCGGAATCTGGAGGCGCGGCTCAAGCGCTGTAAATCAAAGGCAGATCAGGCGAGCGCTTCGCGGCCCTGACTGGCGACGTTTTTGTGGCCCAGGGTGGGTGCCAGGAACGCCATCGCCAGCAGGCAGGCAACGACCAACAGAATGAAGCCGCCATTCCAGCCGAAATAGTCCACGGTGTAGCCCATCATGGCACTGGCCGCGACGGAACCACCCAAGTAACCGAACAGGCCGGTAAAGCCTGCGGCCGTACCCGCGGCCTTCTTCGGCACCAGTTCCAGCGCCTGCAGGCCGACCAGCATCACCGGGCCGTAGATCAGGAAGCCGATGGCGAACAGCGAGATCATGTCGATCATCGGATTGCCCGGTGGATTCAGCCAATACACGATTGTCGCAACGGTCACCAACGCCATGAACACCATGCCGGTCAGGCCACGGTTGCCACGGAAGATCTTGTCCGACATCCAGCCGCACAGCAGCGTGCCGGGAATGCCCGCCCACTCGTACAGGAAGTAAGCCCACGAGGTCTTGTCGAAGTCGAAGTGCTTGACCTCTTTGAGGTAGGTCGGCGCCCAGTCCAGAATGCCGTAGCGCAGCAGGTAGACGAAAACGTTAGCCAGTGCGATGAACCAGAGCATTTTGTTGCGCAGCACGTATTTGACGAAGATGTCCTTGGCGCTGAATTCCTCTTCGTGACTGGCGTCGTAGCCTTCCGGGTAATCGTTTTTGTACTTCTCAATCGGCGGCAGGCCCGTCGACTGCGGAGTATCGCGCATCACGATGAAGGCAAACACGGCGACCAACAGCGCCACGGCAGCCGGTACGTAGAACTTGCTGTGCCAGTCGTTGAACCAGCCCATGCCGAGAATCGCCAGCGGGCCGATCAAGCCACCGCCAACGTTATGCGCGGTGTTCCAGACCGAAACCACGCCGCCACGCTCTTTCTGTGACCACCAATGCACCATGGTTCGCCCGCTCGGCGGCCAGCCCATGCCTTGCGCCCAGCCGTTGATGAACAGCAGGATGAACATCATGGTCACGCTGGAGGTGGCCCAAGGTGCGAAACCGAAAACGAACATCACCGCGGCGGACACCACCAGGCCAAAGGGCAGGAAGTAACGCGGGTTGGAGCGGTCGGACACGATGCCCATCAGAAACTTGGACAGGCCGTAGGCGATTGCAATCGCCGACATCGCCACACCCAGTTGGCCTTTTGTATAGCCTTGGGCGATCAGGTCCGGGAACGCCAGGGTGAAGTTCTTGCGCAGCAGGTAGTAACCGGCATAGCCAATGAAAATCCCGGCGAAGATCTGCCAGCGAAGGCGTCGGTAGGTGCTGTCTATTTTTTCTTCAGGCAATGGAGCCTGATGTGCGGCAGGACGAAAGAAAGCAAACATTCAAGAGCTCCAGATTTCTTGTTTTGACTGCGGATGCGAATGTTACAGTTTCGTTACCGAAAATAGCACCGGTTCGCATCGGCAAAACAGCGGAAATGTTGGAGATTGCATGTTCCTTTATGAACATGTCGCTCAGGTATAAATGAGAGTCGGTACGGGGATGACGGGGCCAGGTCGCAGGCTGCGACCTGGCTTGAAAACGATCAACGAACCTGCACGACCACCTTTCCGACCGCCTTGCGCTGGCCAAGATCGTTGATCGCCTGCGCCGCATTGCTCAGTGGATACACCTGTGACACCAGCGGTTTCAACTTGCCTTCGGCGAACCAGTGAAACAACTGCTGGAAGTTCGCCGCGTTGTCCTGTGGTTGGCGCTGGGCAAACGAGCCCCAGAACACGCCGACCACCGCGGCACCTTTGAGCAGTGCCAGGTTCACTGGCAGTTCGGGGATGCGTCCACTGGCGAAACCGACCACCAGAAGACGACCGTTCCAGGCGATGGCGCGGATGGCCTGGTCGAACAGGTCCCCGCCCACCGGGTCGTAGATCACGTCGGCGCCCTGGCCGTCGGTCAGGCGTTTGATTTCGTCCTTGAGGCTGGTTTCGCTGTAGTTGATCAGCTCATCGGCGCCGGCGGCTTTGGCCACCGCGAGTTTTTCCGCACTGCTCGCGGCGGCGATCACCCGGGCGCCCATGGCTTTGCCGATTTCCACGGCGGCGAGGCCGACGCCGCCGGACGCGCCGAGCACCAGCAAGGTTTCGCCGGGTTGCAGGTTGCCTCGTTGCTTGAGGGCGTGCATCGAAGTGCCGTAGGTCATGCTGAAAGCGGCGGCAGTGTTGAAGTCCATCGATGGCGGGATCGGCAGCACGTTGTAGCCCGGCACCGCGACCTGCTCGGCGAAACTGCCCCAGCCAGTCAGGGCCATGACCCGGTCACCGACCTTGAGGTGGCTGACCTTTTCCCCCACCGCGCTGACCACGCCAGCCGCTTCGCCACCCGGTGAAAACGGGAAGGGCGGTTTGAACTGGTATTTGCCCTCGATGATCAGCGTGTCCGGGAAATTCACCCCGGCCGCGTGCACGTCCAGCAGGATTTCGTTCTTCTTCGCAACAGGACTGGCGACGTCTTCCAGCACCAGCGATTCGGCAGGGCCGAAGGCTTTGCACAGCACGGCTTTCATCAGGGCTATTCCTTTGGGAGTGATGGCCGATAAGTGTAGGTGTGTGAGTTAACGGGTCAACGAGCATGCCCGACCCTGATAGTCAGCCATAAGCTTGTGCTTGAGCGGCGGGTCGTTATGCTAGGCCGCAAACCGGATAAGGAGCGAATTGTGAAAGCGTGGATCATGTTGATGCTGGCCCTGTCCCTGCCTGTGGCAGCGATGGCCGAAGAAGCCAAAGAAGGTGAAGCCCCGAAGGTCAACTACATCACCCTGAGCCCGCCGTTCGTGGGCAACTATGGGTTGGATGGCACGCCGAAGCTCAAGGTCTACAAGGCCGATGTGGCGCTACGGGTGACTGGTGACGAGGCGACCAAGGCGGTGAAGGCCAATGAGCCGTTGATCCGCAATCAGCTGGTGGCGTTGTTTGCCCAGCAGACCACTGAAACCATGAACAACGTCGAAGCCAAGGAAAAGCTGCGTCAGGAAGCCTTGAAGCAGACCCAGCAAGTGATGAACGACGAAACCGGCAAGCCGGTGGTTGAGGATCTGTTGTTCAACAACCTCATTATCCAGTAAGGCTTTTGTTGTCTGGGGCGGCCCCTTCGCGGGCTTGCCTGCGAAGGGCGACTCGGCCCTTCAGGACGCCAGGCTCTTGCGAAACCGCAGCAGTGCAATGGTAAAGAACAGCAGGCCGATGGCGCTCAATGCCAGCAAGTCCGGCCAGACCACGCCAATGCCGGCGTCGCGAAACAGTATCGCGGCGCTGAGGCTGACGAAGTGCGTCGATGGCGAGCCCTGCATCACCCATTGCAGCCATTGCGGCATGCTGTCGAGGGGCGTACTGCCCCCGGAAAGCAGCAACATCGGGATAATCACCGGAATCGCCAACAAGCCGAACTGCGGTGTCGAGCGGGCGAGGGTCGCGAGGAATATCCCCAGCGCCGTGCTGGCGAACAGATAAACCGCCGTTACCAGCAAGAAAAAGCTCATGGAGCCAGCCAGCGGCACGCCAAGGGCGCCTTTGACAATGACTTCCAGCGACACCCAGGTGCACAGCACCACCACCAGCATGTTGCTCCAGACTTTCGCCAGCATGATTTCCAGTGCCGTCAGCGGCAGCACCAGCAAATGGTCGAGAGTGCCGTGTTCGCGTTCACGCAGCAGCGCCGTGCCCGTCAGGATGATGGCCAGGATCGTGATGTTGTTGACGATCTGAATCACCGCCAGGAACCAGCCACCCTCCAGATTGGTATTGAACAGCGCTCGTGTTGTCAGCCGCACGGGTGTCTGGCTCGCCGCATCGCCCTGGCCACTGTAGGTCAACAGCTCGCGCTGGAAAATCCTCCCGATATAGCCTGCCCCCATGAACGCCTGGCTCATGGCCGTGGCGTCGACGTTAACCTGCACCGCCGGCTGGTGGCCGCCCAGCAGATCGGCCTGAAAATTGGCTGGAACATTGATCACGAAGGTGTACCGCCCGTTGTCCAGCACCTCGTCCAGTTGACCATAAGGCAACGGCACCGGTGGTTGAAATTCCGGCGGCCGCAGAATCTGGGCCAGTTGGCGTGACATGGGGCTGTGATCTTCATCGACCATGGCCACACTGGCGTTGTGCACACCGATCACTGAGCCCGCGGCCGGCATGTAGATCGCCACTGTAAAGGCGTAAAACAGGAACAGCAGCAACACACTGTCATGTCGCAGGCTGGTGAGTTCCTTGAGGCCAAGACGCAGGATGTGCGCGAGCTTATGCATCAGACCTCCTGCTTTTTCAGCATGGTCAGGCTGAGCCCGGTGAACCCGAGAAAGAACCCGAACAGCGCCAGGCATTGTGGCCACAACTGCCGGATATCCAGCGCCTTGGTAAAGGTGCCGACAGCGATATCGAGAAAATAGCCTGCCGGAAACAGCATCCCCATGACCGCGGCGGCGCCATCAAGGGACGACCGTGGCACGATCAGACCGGAAAACTGGATGGTCGGCAGACTGGTGATGATCATGGTGCCGAGAATGGCGGCGATCTGGGTTCGGGTGAACGCCGAAATCAACAGACCCATGCTGGTGGTCGCCAGCACGTAGAGCAACCCGCCGAAGGCCAGGGTCAATGCGCTGCCCTTGAAAGGGACGCCGAACAGCCAGCGGTTCATGGCTGTCAGCACGGCGAGATTGATCAGACTGACGGCCAGATACGGCACCTGTTTACCTAACAGAAACTCCAGGCGGGTCAGCGGAGTGGCGTAGAAGTTGGTGATCGAGCCCAGTTCCTTCTCCCGCACAATGCCCAGCGCAGTCAGCATGGCCGGGATGAACGCCAGGATCAGCGCCATCACTCCAGGGCCGATGGCGTTGACGCTGACGACATCCTGGTTGTAGCGGAAACGGGTTTCCAGTTTGGCTGGCGCTTGCCGGGATGGTGCGGGACTGGACTGATCCGCCAGTTGCTCCAGGTTGGCCTGGTGTACCGCTTCCACATAGTTGCGGCTGGTTTCAGCGCGAAACGGCATACCGCCGTCGAGCCAGGCCGCCACCGTAGGCTGGCGACCGGCGAACAGATCCCGACCGAATCCGGGGGGAATCTCCAGCGCCAGTTTGATTTCCGAGCGTTGCAGTCGTCGATGCAACTGCGCCGGATCGCTTATCGGGGGTTGTTCGTCGAAGTAACGGGAGCCGCGGAAGGCCTCCAGATAAGCCCGGCTTTGCGGGGTCTGGTCCTGGTCGTAGACCGCGAAGGCGAGTTTCTCCACGTCCAGGGAAATGCCATAGCCGAAAATCACCATCATGAGCATCGCCCCGAGCAGAGCGAAGGCCAGGCGTACTCTATCGCGCAGCAGTTCCTTGCCTTCACGGCTCGCCAATGCCCGCAGTCGCCCAAAGCTGAAGCGACGGTCTTTCATCGATGGGGTGGGTGCGAGCGTTGTGTCGATGGGCGTTGGTGGCGCCTCTGTCGCGCCCGGGCTCTGGGCCTGTTCCAGGCAGGTGACGAACGCGGCCTCAAGTGTCTGGCCGTTGAACTGCTGTTGCAGTGCTGCCGGGGTGTCGCAGGCCAAAACCTTGCCTGCGTGCATCAATGAGATGCGGTCGCAACGCTGGGCTTCGTTCATGAAGTGGGTGGACAGGAAGATCGTCACCTCCTGTTCACGGGACAGTTCGATCAGCAGTCGCCAGAAATCGTCCCGCGCCGCCGGGTCGACGCCGGAGGTAGGTTCGTCGAGGATCAGCACTTCCGGGCGATGCAGCACCGCCACTGCCAGGGATAATCGTTGGCGCAGACCCAGCGGCAATGCACCGGACGGCTGATGGGCGACGCTGGCCAGGCTGAAGCGCTGGATCAGTTCGTCGATGCGCTGAGTGCTGTCGGCCTGGGGCAGATCGAACAGTCGCGCATGCAGGTCCAGGTTCTGCCGAACGCTGAGTTCGCCATAGAGCGAGAAGCTCTGAGACATGAAGCCGACGCGCTTGCGGGTGGCCAGATCCTTGGCGTTCACCGGGTTGCCCAGCAGCGTGGCACTGCCTTCGCTGGCCGGGATCAGTCCGGTGAGCACTTTCATGGTGGTGGTTTTGCCGCAACCGTTGGAGCCCAGAAACCCGAAGATCTCGCCGCGGCCGATGGCGAAGCTGACTTTATCCACAGCGGTGAAATCGCCGAAGCGCAGGGTCAGGTCATGGGCCTGGATGGCGATGTCGGCCGTAGCGTTGGTTCGGGGAGGGATCACTAGCGGCTGGTTGTCGTGGCCGGTGTCGCCCTGAAAGTGGGTGAAGGCTTCATCGAGCTTGCCGCTGGGGGTTACCGCCGCCAGATCGCGGCTCAAACCGGCGGCGATCAGCTTGCCGTCATCGAGCATCAGGCAATGCTCGAACTGCTCGGCCTCTTCCATGTACGCGGTGGCGACCAGTAGTGTCAGTTGCGGGCGTTGGCGCCGAACGTCATCGATCAACTCCCAGAAATGCCGTCGGGACAAAGGATCGACGCCAGTAGTCGGTTCATCGAGGATCAACAAGTCCGGCTCATGGATCAGTGCGCAACAGAGTCCGAGCTTCTGTTTCATTCCGCCCGACAGCTTGCCGGCCGGGCGCTCGGCAAACCGCAGTAGATCGGTGGCCAGCAGCAGGCTGTGCATGCGCTGATCGCTTTCGGCCCTGGACAGCCCGAACAGTGTGGCGAAGAAGTGAATGTTCTCGCGGATCGACAGATCAGGGTACAGGTTGCCGCCCAGGCCTTGAGGCATGAACGCGATGCGCGAGTAGAGGCTGTTGCGGTGGCGCCGGTCCTGGATCGAGCCACCGAGCACTTCCAGTTGGCCCTCCTGTAGCGTCTTCACGCCGGCGATCAATCCCAGCAGGCTGGATTTACCGGCGCCATCCGGGCCAATCAATCCGCACCGAGTACCGGTGGGCAGACTGAGCGTGATGTCGGTCAGCGCATGCTGTTCGCCATAGCGGTGCTGAAGGCGGGTGGCATGCAGTGCCAGGCCGGTCATTGAAGATTGGCCGGCCAGTCAATGGGAGCGGTGCGCACGTAGCCGTTGCCGGGCATCCCCGGTTTGGCCTGGGGCACGGCGCTGGGGCGGGTCAGGCGCAGCTTGACCCGAAACACCAGTTTCTGACGTTCGTCGCGGGTCTCGACTTCTTTGGGCGTGAACTGCGATTTGGCCGCCACGAAGCTGATTTTTGCCGGCAATGGCTGGTCGGGCAGGGCGTCCAGCAGGATCCGCGCTTCATCGCCGACCGCCAGGCGTCCGGCGACGGATGCTGCAAGGTAGAGATTCATGTATTGATCGTTCGGGTCAATCAGCAGCAACACTCGCCCACCGGCGCCGAGCACTTCTCCGGGTTCGGCCATGCGAAGCTGAATCACCCCGTCGATAGGGGCCCGCAAGCTGCTGTCGTCGATTTCGCTGGTTAACTGAGCCACTTGTGCCTGCGCCGCGCCAATGGCTGCGCCGACGGCGGACACCTGGGCGCGGGCCGCAGTAACAGCTGCGTTGGCGGTGTCGAAGCGTGACTGCTGTTGGTCGATGATCTGGCCGCTGGCGAAACCGCGATTGAACAACGCCTGGGAGCGCTTGAGCTCTTGCTGGGCTAGCAGTTGCTCGCTCTGGCGCAGTTTCACATTGGCCTGGGCCGCGGAAAGATTTTCCCGGGCGCGTATCACTTCGGCTTCAGCCTGGTTGCGCTGTGCTTCGAGGGTACGGGTGTCCATGCGGGCCAACAGTTGCCCCTGGGTTACCTTGTCGCCTTCGTCCACCAGCACTTCAGCCAATCGACCGGGTGTTTTGCTGGCGATCTGCACTTCAGTGGCTTCAAGTCGACCATTGCCGACAGACAACCCTTGGGGCAGTCGGTTAACGGTCGACCGCCAATAACCAAACCCTCCGGCGGCCAGCAATACAGCCCCCAGCAAAAAAACGAAGAAAAGCGAAGAGCGGCTGTGCGTCGACATGTCTGCATCCTGCGTCTATTGCGTCCCAGTCTGACAGGAAAGTGCTAGGGCGACTTGATGTCAGTCAACTGAGGGGTAAGCCTGACCGTTTGGCAAGGTAAGCCAGATTCACAGGCTGTAGCGCAGTATTTAGCGCAGATTAAGCACCACTGCCCATTGCTCGGCTGTCACCGGCATTACCGACAGGCGCGAGCCTTTCTGCACCAGTGGCATCTCGGCGAGTGCCGTTTGCTGCTTCAGATAATCGAGTTTAAGCACCTTGGAAAACGTCTCGACGTGAGCGACATCGATCGCGCTCCAGGCGTTTTTCTCGGCAGTGGCCTTCGGATCGAAGTAATGACTCTCGGGCTCCAGCGCCGTCGGGTCCGGATACGCCGCCTCGACGATCTTTCCGACCCCGGCAATCCCTGGCTCAGGGCAGCTGGAGTGATAGAAGAAAAACTCGTCGCCGACTGCCATGGCCCGTAAAAAGTTGCGCGCCTGGTAGTTGCGAACCCCGTCCCAGCGCGCTCGCCCAAGCTTCTCCAGGTCTTTGATGGAGAGTTCGTCGGGCTCGGATTTCATCAGCCAATAAGCCATGGTTTTGCTCCTTGCGAGGTGGGTGGACAAGTGGTCAGGCAATTTTATGACAAACCGACAGTCGGTTGACGCCAGCGTTTGCGTGTCGGTTCACGTTGTCGCAAAATGCCGGCCTTCTTAGCTTGACGCTGCTGCACGGCCTACAAACGGAAACCGCTGCTGTCATCGTGTTGATGTGCCTTGAGGGGGGCAATCGATGAAACGCAAACCGGATTTATTATGGATATTGGTTATTTTGTTCGGTTTGGGCGTCGTGACCACCGGCTACGCCCAAAGCCTGTGGGCCAACAAGACCGATGCTCCCGTCGAGATCGCGCAGCAACAGCCGTCGGCCTTCAAGCGCTGAGCCCGTCTTTTGGACGCCGCTGATATCAGTGGCGTCTAGTCCGCGAAATACCACGCCTTGTCAGTGACCGTGCCCTGCAACGGCACATCCCAGCTCGCCTGAGCCAATCGTTGAACCTTCTGACATTCATGGGCCAAGCCCAGCAGCGTCGGCTTGTGCCAGCTTTTTCGGCGCGCCAGGTACGCCAGGCTTCGGTCGTAGAAGCCGCCGCCCATACCCAGGCGTCCGCCGACATCGTCAAACCCCACCAGCGGCAGCAACACCAGATCCAGCGCCCAGACCTTGCGTTGCCGGGCGATATTGGCCCGTGGTTCTGGAATACGGAAACGGTTGGGTTTGAGTTTTTCACCGGGACGAATCCGCTGGAACACCATTTTGGTTCGCGGCCAGGCGCTGAGTACCGGCAGGTACGTCGCCTTGCCCCGACGTTGCGCGGCACGCATCAACAGGCGCGGGTCGATTTCACCGTCGGTGGGCAGATACAGGGAGATGTGTTTTGCGCGGCGGAACAGTGGGTGCTGGGCCAATTGCTTATACAGCCCGCGAGCGGCCTCGCGCTGCTGACTGGGGGTCAGTGCGCGGCGGGCCTTGCGCAGCATGCGTCGAAGTTGCGGTCGGGGCAGCAGCGCAGGTTCGGTCATGGATTCAGGCTTCAGAAAGTGCGAGTACTAAAAGCGTACCCGTAAACATGCCGATGCCGGTATGAAAACCGGCATCGGATTGAAATCAGGCTCCCCGGATGAACCGCTGCTGACTTAGCCCTTGAACCCGAAAGTTCAAGGTGGAAGATGCAGTAGGCTTTAAGGCTTTCCGTCTAGCGGACATGCACACCAGCCCAACGTGCAACCTCCAGGGTAGTGCGAATCGGCTCAGGGACGTGGTCAACTGGCAAGCACCCCAGGGAGTGATGCGAGTATAACTCAAGCGGCCTGGCGAATCAGCCCTTGGTGACATCCGGATCGGTCGACAGCGCCAGGTCGACGCGGTCCAGCAGGTCGCGAACCTGTTCGCGGGTCGAGCTGCTGGCCTGCACATCCGGACGTTCTTCCTTGTGCAGAAGGTCGTGCGTGATGTTCAGCGCAGCCATCACGGCAATGCGGTCGGCGCCGATGACTTTGCCGCTGCTGCGGATTTCGCGCATCTTGCCGTCCAGGTAGCGGGCGGCGCTGATCAAGTTGCTGCGCTCTTCCTGGGGGCAGATGATCGAATATTCTTTATCGAGGATCTGCACGGTAACGCTATTGCTTGAACTCATGAGTCTTGCTCCAGGGCCTTGAGGCGCGAAATCATCGATTCGACCTTACGCCGGGCGATTTCATTTTTTTCAATGAGGTGCGCGCGTTCCTCGCGCCAGGTCTTTTCTTGAGCTAGTAAGAGTGCGTTTTGACTCTTTAGTTGCTCGACTCGGGTAATCAGCAGCTCGAGTCTGGCCATCAGCGCTTGCAGGTCGGTGTCTTCCATTGTGTCCACGTGTTCGTCTGATGGGAGGTAGCTGGCGGACAGCCTTTAATAGTCTTGGCGAGTCTGTCGATGTAGGATACAAGGCCTTCATTCTAGACATAGCGCCGTCTGGCGCCTAGCTACCCATGCCCATTCAGAATTCTCCGTACCAAGCCTTCGCCACCCTGCTGAGTACCAGCGGCCATCCCGTCTCGCCTGCCGAGTTGCACGGCCTGCTGCTCGGCCGTAGCTGCGCCGGTGCCGGTTTCGATGCCGACAGCTGGCTGGCAGACGCCGCCGAGCTGCTCGAAGGCGAGCCGCAAGACAACGTTCGCAACGCCTTGATCGGCCTGCAAGAGATGGTCAAGGGCGAGCTTACCAGCGACGACATGACCGTTGTTCTGCTGCTGCCGAGCGACGACGCGCCGCTCACCGAGCGCGCAGCCGCGCTGGGCCAGTGGTGCCAGGGCTTCCTCACTGGCTTCGGCCTGACCCGTCGCGAATATGCCCTCAGCGCTGAAGCGACTGAAGTGCTGCAGGATCTGGCCGCCATTTCTCAGGTGCAAGACGCCCTGGAAGAGTCCGACGACGGCGAAAGCGACTACATGGAAGTCATGGAGTACCTGCGCGTCGCACCGTTGCTGCTGTTCACTGAAACCAAGAAAACCGACGAAGCAGCCGCCAAACCGTCGTTGCATTAATCGCGAGCCAGGAAAAGCCATCTGCCCATGATTCATATCCCGAAATCGGAATACAGCCGTCGCCGCAAGGCCTTGATGGCGCAGATGGAACCCAACAGCATCGCCATTCTGCCCGCCGCTGCGGTTGCCATTCGCAACCGTGACGTCGAGCACGTTTACCGTCAGGACAGCGACTTCCAGTACCTCAGCGGCTTTCCCGAGCCTCAGGCCGTTATCGTTTTGATTCCCGGTCGCGAACATGGCGAATACATCCTGTTCTGCCGTGAACGCAATGCCGAGCGTGAGCTGTGGGACGGCCTGCGCGCCGGCCAGGAAGGCGCGATCCGCGACTTCGGCGCCGACGACGCTTTCCCCATCACCGACATCGACGACATCCTGCCGGGCCTGATCGAAGGCCGCGACCGGGTGTATTCGGCCATGGGCAGCAATCCGGAATTCGATCGGCACCTGATGGACTGGATCAACGTGATCCGCTCCAAGGCGAATCTCGGTGCCCAGCCGCCGAACGAATTCGTTGCCCTGGATCATCTGCTGCACGACATGCGCCTGTATAAATCGGCGGCAGAAGTGAAGGTGATGCGCGAAGCCGCGCGGATTTCCGCCCAGGCGCATATCCGGGCGATGCAGGCCAGCCGTGCCGGTTTGCATGAGTTCAGCCTCGAAGCCGAGCTCGACTACGAGTTCCGCAAGGGCGGGGCGAAGATGCCGGCCTATGGTTCGATCGTCGCCGCCGGGCGCAACAGCTGTATCCTGCATTACCAGCAGAATGACGCGGTGCTCAAAGATGGCGATCTGGTGCTGATCGACGCCGGTTGCGAGATCGACTGCTATGCCAGCGACATCACCCGCACCTGGCCGGTCAACGGCAAGTATTCACCGGAACAGAAGGCGATCTACGAGCTGGTGCTGGCTTCCCAGGAAGCGGCGTTTGCCGAAATCGCACCGAACAAACACTGGAATCAGGCGCATGAAGCCACGGTTCGCGTCATTACCGCGGGCCTTGTGAAGTTGGGCCTGTTGCAGGGCGAGGTCGATGAACTGATCGCCAGCGAAGCCTACAAGGCGTTCTACATGCACCGCGCCGGCCACTGGCTGGGCATGGATGTGCATGATGTCGGCGAGTACAAGGTCGGCGGCGAATGGCGCGTGCTGGAAGTCGGCATGGCGCTGACGGTCGAGCCGGGCATCTACATTGCCCCGGACAACCAGAGCGTGGCGAAGAAATGGCGCGGCATTGGCGTGCGCATCGAGGACGACGTGGTGGTCACCAAAACCGGTTGTGAAATCCTGACGAACGGCGTGCCGAAAACGGTCGCCGAGATCGAGGCCTTGATGGCCGCCGCACGGACACAAGCGGCATGAGTCGAGTCAATCTGGCAATCATCGGCGGCGGCCTGGTTGGCGCCAGCCTTGCGTTGGCGTTACAGGCCGGGGCCAAGGCCCGTGGCTGGAAGATCGTGCTGATCGAACCCTTTGCCCCCGGCGATACGTACCAACCGAGCTATGACGCTCGCTCTTCAGCGCTGTCGTTCGGCGCCCGGCAGATTTATCAACGGCTGGGCGTGTGGCAGGAAATCTCTCGCCGCGCCGAGCCGATCAAGCAGATTCATGTCTCCGACCGTGGGCGTTTTTCCACGGCGCGGTTGTCGGCGATGGAAGAGGGCGTTCCAGCACTGGGTTATGTGGTGGAAAACGCCTGGCTCGGCCAATGCCTCTGGCACAGTCTGGACAAGGATGTGATCAGTTGGCGTTGCCCGGCGGAAGTCACCGCCATGGAGCCGCTGACCGACGGCTATCGCCTGACGCTCAACGATGAAACCCTGGTGGAATGCGACCTCGCGGTGTTGGCCGATGGCGGCCGTTCGGGCCTGCGTGAACAGTTGGGGATCGGCATCAAGAAGCGCCCGTACAACCAGAGCGCGCTGATCGCCAACATCACTCCGAGCGAAGCGCACAACGGCATGGCCTTCGAACGCTTCACTGACGACGGCCCAATGGCTTTGTTGCCGCTGCCGGAAAACCGCTGCGCCCTGGTCTGGACCCGTCTGGGCATGGACGCGCAACGGTTGGCGGCCCTTGATGACCGCAGCTTTCTCAACGAGTTGCAGGGCGTGTTCGGTTATCGCCTCGGCACGCTGAAACAGGTCGGCGCCCGCAATTTATATCCGCTGTCGCTGATCGAAGCCGAGGAGCAAGTCCGCCCACATCTGGCGATCCTCGGCAACGCCGCGCACAGCCTGCACCCGATTGCCGGACAAGGCTTCAACCTGTCCCTGCGCGATGCCCAGGCCTTGGCCGACACCTTGCTGAGCAGCGAGACCGCGCTCGGCGATTTCACCACGTTGCAGGCTTATCGCGAGCGCCAGCGTCTGGACCAGAACCTGACCGTGGGCTTCTCCGATCAGGTCACCCGGTTGTTTGGCAGCACCCAGCCGCTGGTTTCCCTGGGGCGCAACATCGGCCTGCTCGGTCTCGATCTGCTGCCGCCGGCCAAGCGCTGGTTCGCCCGGCAGGCCATGGGCCTGGGTACACGTCCCGATGTTTAAGCGGGCGCACCTGCACATCAATATTCATGACGACGCGAGCACTTCGGTGACGCGCGTCGAGAGAACCCTTTACCTGCGGCTCAAGCCGCAAGAGAGACAGGCCTAAAGCATGGAAATGCGCGCAGATCTGCTGATTGTCGGGGCCGGAATGGTCGGCAGTGCCCTGGCGCTGGCGTTACAAAACAGCGGGCTTGAAGTCCTGCTGCTGGACGGCAGCCCTTTGAGCGTCAAACCCTTCGATGGCCAAGCGCCGTTCGAGCCGCGGGTGAGCGCCCTGTCGGCGGCCAGCCAACGAATACTCGAACGCCTGGGCGTGTGGGACGGCATCGCCAACCGGCGCAGCAGTCCTTACACCGACATGCACGTCTGGGATGGCAGCGGCACCGGGAAGATCCATTTCTCGGCGACCAGCGTACATGCCGACGTACTCGGGCATATCGTCGAGAACCGTGTGGTTCAGGACGCCTTGCTCGACCGGCTGCACGACTGCGACCTCGGGATGCTGGCCAATGCGCGTCTGGAGCAGATGCGCCGTTCCGGTGACGATTGGCTGCTGACCCTGGCCGATGGCCGCACCTTGCGGGCACCGTTGGTGATCGCGGCGGATGGCGCCAACTCGGCGGTGCGGCGCCTGACCGGCGTTGCGACCCGCGAATGGGATTACATGCACCACGCGATCGTCACCAGTGTGCACTGTTCCAAACCGCATCAAATGACCGCGTGGCAGCGTTTCACCGACAACGGCCCGCTGGCGTTTCTACCGCTGGAACGTGACGGTCAGCAGGATTGGTGCTCGATTGTCTGGTCGACCACGCCGAGCGAAGCCGAACGCCTGATGGCGCTGGACGACGAAAGCTTCTGCAAGGAGCTGGAGCGGGCCTTTGAAGGCTGCCTCGGCACGGTGCTCAGCGCCGACCCGCGTCTTTGCGTGCCGCTGCGTCAGCGTCATGCCAAGCGTTACGTGGCAGAAGGTCTGGCGCTGATCGGCGACGCGGCCCACACCATCCATCCGCTGGCCGGACAGGGCGTGAACCTCGGTTTCCTCGATGCCGCAGTGCTGGCCGAAGTGCTGCTGCAAGCGGCCGCGCGCGGTGAGCGATTGGCGGATGTGAAAGTGCTCAGTCGCTATGAGCGTCGGCGCATGCCCCACAACCTGGCGTTGATGGCGGCGATGGAAGGGTTCGAACGGCTGTTCCAGGCCGATCCGTTGCCGGTGCGCTGGTTGCGCAATACCGGATTGAAGATGGTCGACCAGATGCCCGAGGCCAAGGCGTTGTTCGTGCGCGAAGCGCTTGGGTTGATTGGGGATTTGCCGGCGTTGGCCAAGGCCTGAAGCCCACTCGCCACATTGTGATTCATTCGATTGTGCAACATCTGGTAACTCCTCCGCCCAGTGTTCGATTGAGAAGCGAAATGTGAGTCCTTATCATTTGGCCTCACTTCCCATTTCGAGAGACCGCTTCCATGTTGGCACCCAAGCGTCTACTGACCGCACTGGCCCTGACCCTGATAGGCAGCACCGCCGCCCAGGCTGCCGACGCGGTGGTGGTTTACTCCTCGCGTATCGATGAGCTGATCAAACCGGTCTTCGATGCCTACACCCAGAAAACCGGCGTACAGGTGAAGTTCATCACCGACAAGGAAGCGCCGTTGATGCAGCGGATCAAGGCCGAGGGCGAAAACGCCACTGCCGACCTGCTGCTGACCGTCGATGCCGGCAACCTCTGGCAGGCCGAGCAGATGGGCATCCTCCAGCCGTTCACCTCCAAGGTGATCGACGCCAACATCCCGCTGCAATACCGCGCATCCTCCCATGCCTGGACCGGCCTGAGCCTGCGGGCGCGGACCATCGCCTACTCCACCGACCGGGTGAAACCCGGTGAGCTGACCACCTACGAGGCGCTGGCCGACAAACAGTGGGAAGGCCGCCTGTGCCTGCGCACGGCGAAGAAGGTCTACAACCAGTCCCTGACCGCCACCATGATCGAAGTCCATGGCGCCGAGAAAACCGAGAAGATCCTCAAAGGCTGGGTCAACAACCTGTCCACCGACGTGTTCTCCGACGACATCGCCGTGCTGGAAGCGATCAATGCCGGTCAGTGCGACGTCGGCATCGTCAACACTTACTACTATGGCCGTCTGCACAAGCAGAAGCCGGACCTGCCGGTGAAACTGTTCTGGCCGAATCAGGGCGACCGTGGCGTGCACGTCAACCTGTCGGGTATCGGCCTGACCAAACATGCACCGCACCCGGAAGCCGCCAAGGCGCTGGTGGAGTGGATGACCACGCCTGAAGCGCAGAAGATTTTCGCTGACGTGAACCAGGAGTTCCCGGCCAACCCTGCCGTTCCGCCTTCGGGTGAAGTCGCGAGCTGGGGCAAGTTCGTGGCCGATACCTTGCCAGTGGAAATCGCCGGCAAGCGTCAGGCTGAAGCGATTCGGATGATGGATCGGGTCGGCTGGAACTGAGTCTGCTGCTTTAAAGATCAAAAGATCGCGGCCTGCGGCAGCTCCTACCGGGTAAATACCATCCCGACGTAGGAGCTCCCGTAGGCTGCGATCTTTTTGCGGTTTGCATACACTTCGTTGATTTACCCGAGAGCTTTTCCTTGGCCCACCCCGCCCAACGCCGCTGGTATCCCCTGGTCTTCGCCATCGCTGCGCTGGTCCTGCTGCCCCTGAGCGTCCTGCTTCTTTCCTGGCAAACCATCGATCAGCAGATCTGGTCCCACCTGTGGGGTACGCAGATGCCGCGGCTGCTGGGCAATACCCTCACGCTGGTCGTCGGCGTTGGCATCGGCGTGACGCTGTTGGGCGTCAGCCTCGCCTGGCTCACCAGCCTCTGTGAGTTCCCGGGGCGGCGGTGGCTGGACTGGGCGTTGATGCTGCCGTTCGCGATTCCTGCCTACGTGCTGGCCTTTGTCTTTGTAGGCCTGCTGGATTTCGCCGGGCCGGTGCAAACCCTGTTGCGCGAATGGTTCGGCAGTGGTCTGAGGCTGCCGCGAGTGCGTTCCACCGGCGGCGTGATTCTGGTGCTGGTGCTGGTTTTCTATCCCTACGTTTACCTGTTGGCGCGCACTGCATTTCTGGCTCAGGGCAAAGGCCTGATGGAAGCGGCGCGAGTCCTTGGGCAATCCCCGTGGCAGGCGTTCTGGCGAGTGGCGTTGCCCATGGCTCGCCCGGCGATCGGCGCGGGGGTGGCGTTGGCGCTGATGGAAACCCTGGCGGATTTCGGTGCGGTGTCGGTGTTCAACTTCGATACGTTCACCACCGCCATTTACAAGACCTGGTACGGCTTTTTCAGTCTCTCCACCGCCGCGCAACTGGCCAGCCTGCTGCTGTTAGTGGTGATGGTGGTGTTATATGGCGAACGCCGTGCCCGCGGCGCCAACCGGGCGGGCAACGAACGGCCGCGGGTCAAGGCGCTGTATCACCTGCATGGGGTCAAGGCGCTGGCGGCGATGAGCTGGTGTGGTCTGGTGTTCGCCTGCGCCTTCGTCATTCCTGTGCTGCAACTGCTGGTGTGGTTCTGGCAACGCGGGCGCTTTGATCTGGACGAACGTTATGCCGGGTTGATCGTGCACACCCTGTACCTGGGCGGCATGGCGGCGTTGATTACTGTCAGCGTCGCGCTGCTGCTGGCGTTTGCCCGTCGATTGGCACCGACCCGGGCGATCCGTTCCGGCATCAGCCTGGCCAACCTCGGCTACGCACTGCCGGGCTCGGTATTGGCGGTATCGATCATGCTGGCGTTCAGTTATCTGGATCGCGAACTGGTGATTCCGCTGTCGGGCTGGCTTGGCGGCGCGGGCAAACCGTTGCTGCTGGGCAGTCTGTCGGCGTTGTTGCTGGCCTATCTGGTGCGATTCATCGCCGTGGCTTACGGGCCGCTGGAAAGCAGCCTGGCGCGTATACGGCCTTCTTTGCCCGAAGCAGCACGTAGCCTTGGCGTCAGTGGGCCACGACTGTTTTTCAAAGTGTATCTGCCGCTGCTGCTTCCGGGCACGTTGAGCGCTGCGTTGCTGGTGTTCGTCGACGTGCTCAAGGAAATGCCCGCGACCCTGCTGATGCGCCCGTTCGGCTGGGACACGCTGGCGGTGCGGATCTTTGAAATGACCAGCGAAGGCGAGTGGGCGAGGGCCTCGTTGCCGGCACTGACCCTGGTTCTGGTCGGGCTGTTGCCGGTCATCGGATTAATCAGAAGGTCGGCGCATCGAAACGGCTAGGTGTCAGTCCTACACCTTGCGGCTACAATGCGCGGCATTCGGTGCGGTCCGTCTTTCAGACCGGGTTGCTGAAATCGGCTGAAAGCCTTTATTTCAAGGCATTTCACCCCGTACAGCGGCTGTCCGCACCTTCGCCACGCCCGGAAGGAGAAACCCATGGGACAGCGCACGCCTCTGTATGACCTTCATCTCGCCCTCGGCGCGAAGATGGTCGATTTTGGCGGTTGGGATATGCCTCTGCATTACGGCTCGCAGGTCGAGGAACACCATCAGGTGCGCCGCGATTGCGGGGTTTTCGATGTATCCCATATGACCGTGATCGATGTCGACGGCCCCCAGGCCAAGGCCTGGCTGCAATACTTACTGGCCAACGACGTCGAGCGCCTGCACAGCCCCGGCCGTGCCTTGTACAGCGCCATGCTCAACGAGCACGGCGGTATCGTCGATGACATGATCGTCTATCGCCTCGATGACGGATATCGGCTGGTGGTCAACGCCTCCACCCGCAATCAGGACCTGGCCTGGATGCAGGCTCATCTCGGCGACTTCGATGTGCAGCTCAACGAGCGTTCCGAGTTGGCGATGCTGGCCATTCAAGGCCCTCACGCCCGGCACAAGATTGCCGAACTGGTGACCCAGTCCCGCGCTACGTTGATCCAGCAGCTCAAACCTTTCGAAGGTCAGGCCGACGGTGACTGGTTCATCGCCCGCACCGGTTACACCGGTGAGGACGGTCTGGAAATCGTGCTGCCGGCCGATCAGGCGCCGGGGTTTTTCAACGATCTGGTGGGCGCAGGAATTTCCCCGATCGGCCTCGGGGCGCGCGATACCTTGCGGGTCGAAGCCGGCATGAACCTGTACGGTCAGGATATTCATCAAGACGTTTCGCCATTGGCTTCCAACATGGCCTGGAGCATTGCCTGGGAACCGGCCACGCGCCAGTTCCTTGGCCGTACCGCCCTGGAGGCCGAGCAGGCCGCTGGCGTGCAGCACAAACTGGTCGGTCTGGTCCTTGAAGAACGTGGCGTTTTGCGAGCGCATCAGGTGGTTCGCATCGCCGATGTTGGCGAAGGGGAGATCACCAGTGGTAGTTTCTCTCCTACGCTTAGCAAGTCGATTGCACTGGCGCGCGTGCCGGCGGCCACCGCCGACCGCGCTGAAGTGGAAATCCGTGGCAAGTGGTACCCGGTTCGAGTGGTCAAGCCGACCTTCGTACGCCATGGCAAAACCTTGATCTAACCTTTTTTGGCGGTCAATGACTGCCGACATTTTTCTTGAGGACACAGAACATGAGCGAAATCCCTGTCGACCTGCGTTTTGCCGAAAGTCACGAATGGGCCCGTCTAGACCATGATGGCGGCGTGAAAGTGGGTATTTCAGACCATGCTCAGGAAGCCTTGGGTGATGTAGTGTTCGTCGAGTTGCCGGAGATCGGCAAAGTGTTCGCTGCCGGTGAAGCGGCGGGTGTCGTCGAGTCGGTCAAGGCTGCGTCGGATATCTACTCGCCGGTCTCCGGCACAGTCATTGCCGTCAACGAAGAGTTGGCCAACAGCCCGGAACTGGTCAACAGCGCGCCTTATGACAGCTGGTTCTTCAAACTCGAGCCAAGCGATACCTCTGAGCTGGACAAGCTGCTCGACCCGATGGCCTACAAGGCCGCCATCGGCGAGTAATGCCCGCTTTGCAGGAGCTGTCTTCGGCAGCTCCTGCAAAGGCCGAATCAAGTCCGCAACACGGCTTTCACCGCAGCCACCGAACGCTCGACATCCGCTTTATCCATGGCCGTGAACATCGGCAGCGAGACGATCAGTCGTCCGACCCGTTCGGCGACCGGGAACATGCCTTCCTTGAACCCGCGTTCGCGGTAAAGACTCAGCAGGTGGATCGGCGGGTAGTGATAGCCGATACCCACTCCCAGTGCCTGCATCTGCTCCATGAAAGTGGCCCGTGCCGGTTTGCCATCCTGGCGTTCCGGGAGCACCAGTTGGAACAAATGCCAATTGCTGTTCTCGAAATCCGCCGGGGGCAGTTGAGCACCGTACTGCGCTTCGAAGTCCTCGCCGAAGCAAGCGAAGTAATGTTTGGCCAGCTCACGACGATGAGCGGTGATCGCTTCGATGTGGGCAAACTGCCCCAGGCCAATGGCTGCCGCGACATCGGTCATGTTGAACTTGCCGCCCAGCACATCAACGTCCAGCCCGTCGAAACCGCTGCGGGTGACGCCCTGCAAGCGGTACTTTTCCGCCAGCCGCGCTTCCTCGGCGTTGTTCAGTACCAGGCAACCGCCTTCTGAACAGGTGACGTTCTTGTTCGCCTGGAAACTGAAGGACACGAAATCGCCAGTCGCACCGATTCGCTGGCCGTTCCAGCTCGAACCCAATGCTTGGGCGGCATCTTCCACCACTCGCAAACCATGCTTTTTTGCAATCGCGTAAAGGCGCGTCATGTCCACGGGCAGTCCCGCGAGAAACACCGGGATGATGGCTTTGGTGCGTGGGGTAATCGCTGCTTCAAGCTGCGTCAGGTCTATATTGCGGGTGACTGGGTCGATGTCGGCAAACACCGGCGTGGCGCCAACTTCCAGAATCACGTTGGCGGTGGCCACCCAGGAAATCGGCGTGGTGATCACTTCATCACCCGGTCCGACGCCGGCAATTCGCAATGCGATCTCCATGGTGCAGGTGCCGGAATTGAACGTACGCACTGGGCGCCCGCCGAAATATTCCGAGAGTTGCGCTTCAAAAGCCTGCACCTTGGGGCCGCTGGTAATCCAGCCCGAGCGCAGCACATCGCCGACAGCGGCAATCGTGGCTTCATCGATGGTGGGTTTGGAGAAGGGCAGGAAAGACAGTTGGCTCATAAATGTGGATACCCGATCAGCGAACGTTTGTAGGCGCCGAGCATAATGATCCGGATTGACCGACAGCGCCACGCCATCCGTGCCGGTATCGACTGCTATGCTGGTTTGACCGAGTTGCATCGACGCTGAGCGCCAGTCATGAGAGAGCCCGTCATGTCCCAGTTGCCGTCCTTGAGCCAGTTACGCGACCCCAATACCTTCCTGCGCCGCCACCTCGGGCCCGATGCCGCCGAGCAGCAGGCGATGCTCGACAGCCTGGGCCTTGGCAGCCGCGTCGAGTTGATCGAGCAGACGGTGCCGCCGGGAATCCGCCTGAACCGACCGCTGGACCTGCCGCCGGCCCTCGATGAGGTAGCCGCACTGGCCAAACTGCGCGGCTACGCCGAACAGAACCAGGTCTGGACCAGCCTGATCGGCATGGGGTATCACGGCACCCTCACGCCAGCCGTCATCCTGCGCAACGTTCTGGAAAATCCCGGTTGGTACACCGCTTACACGCCTTACCAACCGGAGATTGCCCAAGGCCGGCTCGAAGCGCTGTTGAATTTCCAGCAACTGACCATCGACCTGACCGGCTTGGAACTGGCCAACGCCTCGCTGCTGGATGAAGCCACGGCGGCCGCCGAGGCCATGGCGCTGGCCAAGCGTGTCGCCAAGTCCAGAAGCAATCTGTTCTTCGTCGACGAAAACTGTCACCCGCAGACGATTTCTGTGGTGCAGACCCGGGCCGAAGGGTTCGGTTTCGACCTGGTCATCGACGCTGTGGATAACTTGAAGCAGCATCAAGTGTTCGGCGCGTTGCTGCAATATCCCGACACCCATGGCGAAATTCGCGACCTGCATCCGCTGATCGATCATCTGCATGCTCAGCAAGCCTTGGCCTGCGTCGCCACCGACCTGCTCAGCCTGTTGTTGCTGACTCCGCCGGGAGAGTTGGGCGCCGATGTGGTGTTCGGTTCATCCCAGCGCTTCGGCGTGCCCATGGGGTACGGCGGCCCGCACGCGGCGTTTTTTGCCAGCCGCGACGAGTACAAACGGGCGATTCCCGGGCGGATCATCGGCGTGTCGAAAGATGCTCGCGGCAATGTCGCCCTGCGCATGGCCCTGCAAACCCGCGAGCAACACATTCGCCGGGAGAAGGCCAACTCGAATATCTGCACCGCCCAGGTGCTGCTGGCCAATATCGCCAGTTTCTATGCGGTCTACCATGGTCCGGAAGGGCTCAAAAATATTGCCCAGCGTGTCCATCGGCTGACCTGCATCCTCGCCGCCGGCCTGGAACGCCATGGCGTTACACGTGTGAACCAACAGTTCTTCGACACGCTGACCCTGGAGGTCGGTGGCACTCAGACCGCGATCATCGAAAGTGCCCAGGCGGCGCAGATCAACTTGCGCATTCTCGGTCGCGGGCGGTTGGGCCTGAGCCTCGACGAAACCAGTGACGAAACCACCGTGGCGAAGCTGTTCGATGTGTTTCTCGGTGCCGATCATGGGCTCAACGTCGAGGAACTGGATGCTGAGACCCTGGCGTCCGGCATTCCTGCAGGATTGCAGCGCAGTACGCCTTATCTGCGTCATCCGGTGTTCAACGCCCATCACAGCGAAACCGAAATGCTGCGTTACTTGAAGCAGCTGGAAAACAAAGACCTGGCGCTCAATCAGTCGATGATCCCGCTGGGCTCCTGCACCATGAAGCTCAATGCCACCAGCGAGATGATCCCGATCACCTGGCCGCAGTTTGCCAACCTGCACCCGTTCGTGCCGAAAGAGCAGGTGGTGGGTTATTCCTTGATGATCGAGGAACTGGAACGCTGGCTCTGCGCGATCACCGGTTTCGATGCAATCTGCATGCAGCCCAACTCGGGCGCCCAGGGCGAGTACGCCGGGTTGCTGGCAATCCGCAGATATCACGAGAGCCGTCATCAGGGCGCGCGGGATATCTGCCTGATCCCGTCTTCGGCCCACGGCACCAACCCGGCCTCGGCGCAAATGGCCGGGATGCGGGTGGTGATCGTCGAGTGCGACGAGGCGGGTAATGTCGATCTGGAAGACCTTAAAGAAAAGGCCATCGAGGCGGGGGACAAACTCGCCTGCCTGATGGCGACTTATCCTTCGACCCATGGGGTCTACGAGGAAGGCATCAGCGAGATCTGTGAAGTTATCCACCGCCATGGCGGTCAGGTATACATGGATGGCGCCAACCTCAACGCGCAAGTCGGGTTGGCGCGGCCGGCAGACATCGGCGCCGACGTGTCGCACATGAACCTGCACAAGACTTTCTGTATTCCCCACGGCGGTGGTGGGCCGGGGATGGGCCCGATTGGTGTCCGGGCGCACCTGGCGCCGTTTGTCGCCAATCACCCGGTGGTGCCGATCGATGGCCCGCTGCCGGGGAACGGAGCGGTAAGCGCAGCCCCTTGGGGCAGTGCAAGCATTCTGCCGATCAGCTGGATGTACATCGCGATGATGGGGCCGCAACTGGCGGATGCGAGTGAGGTGGCGATCCTCGCCGCGAATTACCTGGCGCAGCATTTGTCCGGGGCGTTCCCGGTGCTTTACACCGGGCGCAACGAGCGCGTGGCCCACGAATGTATCCTCGACTTGCGTCCGCTCAAGGTGCTGACCGGGATCAGCGAAGAAGACGTTGCCAAACGCCTGATGGACTACGGCTTCCATGCGCCGACCATGTCATTCCCGGTGCCGGGGACGTTGATGGTCGAACCGACCGAGAGTGAATCGAAGGCGGAACTGGACCGTTTTATCGATGCGATGCTGAGCATTCGCGCGGAAATCAACGAGGTGCAGAACGGCAACTGGCCGGCGGAGGACAACCCGCTGAAGCGTTCGCCGCATACCCTGGCCGACATCACCGGTGTCTGGGAGCGGCCGTACAGCATCGAGCAGGCGGTGACGCCGGATGCACACACCAAGGCCCATAAGTACTGGCCGGTGGTGAACCGTGTGGACAATGTCTACGGCGATCGCAACCTGTTTTGCGCGTGTGTGCCGGTGGATGAATACCGCTGAAGTCACTCGCCCCGACAAATCAGGGGTGAAAAAATGCCGCTCATTTAGAGCGGCATTTTTTGTTCAGCAACGAACCTTACTTCGAGGCGATGGCATTCTTCGCCAGGATGGCGTTCGCCAGTTCCATGTCCGTGGCTTGCAGGCCAGGGTTTTCAGCGCGGACTTTCTGCATGGCGGCTTCCAGATAGGGGCCGCGAATGGCGCCGTCACTGGCGACAAAGCTACCGGCGTCGTCCTGGGCGGCGACGATCAGCTTGTGATCCCTGGAGGTCAGGTAGGACGTACCGGTGGTGGCACCGGAAGTAAGGACGTTACGCAAAAAGCTGTCATCAGCCATCGCCGAACCGACTTGAAGGGACAACACGGCGACGGTAGCGACAGCAAGTTTGAGACGCATAAAAGGTGACTCCACTGGGTTTTAACTGCGGCCTTTGATTGCCAATAACCCAATCGAGTTCCGTGACGTTAGTCGGCCCGCTCCACCAGTAAAATCGCCCCTTGTTGCCCGATCACCCGAACACGGCTGCCGGACGCGGCATCAGGCCCTCGGGCCATCCACACACCGTCGGCGACCTTGATCTTGCCGCGGCCATCGACAATCGCTTCAGTGACCACGAACACCTTGCCGATCAGCTCTTGCCCTCGCAGGTTCAGGTTCGGCTGATCGCTGGCCCGCACCACACTGCGCTGACGTCTCCACCAGTACAGGGCGGTGAGGATCGAAAAAACGGCAAACAACAGCACCTGCCATTCCCAGGGTAAACCCGGTATCAGGAACTTCAGCACGCCGACGGCGGCGGCTGCCATGCCGATCCACAGCAGATAACCGCCGGCACCGAACACCTCGAGGATCAGCAACAGCGCACCCAGGGCCAGCCAGCTCCAGAACGAGAACAGTTCCATGGGCGGCGACCTCAGCCTTTCTTGCCGTCGAAGGTGGCCTTGACGATTTCGCCGATGCCGCCGACTGCACCAATCATCGAACCGGCTTCGAGCGGCATCAGGATCACTTTGCTGTTGTTGGCCGAGGCCAGTTTGCCCAAGGCATCAATGTACTTCTGTGCGACGAAGTAGTTGACCGCCTGCACGTTACCGCCGGCGATGGCTTCGGACACCACTTTGGTGGCCTGGGCTTCGGCCTGGGCCTGACGTTCCCGGGCCTCGGCTTCGAGGAACGCCGCCTGACGACTGCCCTCGGCTTCGAGAATCTGCGCCTGTTTCTTGCCTTCGGCGGTGAGGATCGCCGAAGCGCGCAAACCTTCGGCTTCCAGAATCTGTGCGCGCTTGATCCGCTCGGCTTTCATCTGGCCGGACATGGCGGCCATCAGGTCGGCGGGAGGGCTGATGTCCTTGATCTCGATCCGGGTGATCTTGATGCCCCACGGCGCCGTGGCTTCGTCGACGGTGCGCAGCAGTTTTTCGTTGATGTTGTCGCGCTGGCTGAGCATCGCGTCCAGCTCCATGGACCCGAGCACGGTGCGGATATTGGTTTGCAACAAATTGCGCACGGCATGTTCGAGGTTGTTCACCTCGTAGGCGGCCTGGGCAGTATTGACCACCTGGAAGAAGCACACGGCGTCGATCTGCACGGTGGCGTTGTCGGCGGTGATGACTTCCTGGGGCGGAATGTCCAGCACGCTTTCCATCACGTTGATCTTGCGGCCGATGCGGTCCATCACCGGAATGATGATGCTCAGGCCTGGCTTGAGGGTGTTGGTGTAACGGCCGAAGCGTTCGACCGTCCATTCAAACCCTTGGGGCACCACTTTGAAACCCATGAAAAGAATGGCCACGACCAGCGCGACGAAGAGAATCAGTGCAATGCTCATAACGGTCCCTGTCCAGTCTGGATTGAGTTGCGATGACCAGAGTGTAGGGCAAAAGGTTTGGATGCGACTTGGGGGAAGTATCCGAGCGCAATCTGTAACCTATTTCTGCTCACTCTGCGGTGTCACCCGCAACACCTCTTCAATCGTGGTCAACCCCGCCGCTACTTTCTGCGCCCCCGACAACCGCAAACTGCGCATGCCTTCCTTGAACGCCTGACGCCGGACCGCCAGCAAGTCGGTGTCGGGGTTGATCAGCGCTTTGATGCCATCCGTCAGCTGCATGATTTCGTAAACCCCGGCGCGACCGCGATAGCCGGTTTCGCGGCATTCCAGGCAACCGATGGCGCGCTGGGCATTGGTCGGCAGTGGCGCTTGCCAAGGCCGGGTCAGGGTTTGCCAATCGTCTTCGCCCAACGTCAAGGGGGCCTTGCAGTGAGGGCATAACGTACGCACCAGGCGCTGGGCCATGACCCCGAGTACCGTGGCCTTGATCAGGTAATGCGGCACGCCGAGTTCCAGCAGGCGGCTGATGGCACTCGGGGCATCGTTGGTGTGCAATGTCGACAGCACCAGGTGCCCGGTGAGTGCCGCCTGAATTGCCATCTCGGCGGTTTCGAGGTCGCGGATCTCGCCGATCATGATGATGTCCGGGTCTTGTCGCATCAGCGCGCGCACGCCGGCGGCAAAGGTCAGGTCGATGTTGTGCTGGACCTGCATCTGGTTGAACGCCGGTTCGACCATTTCGATCGGGTCTTCAATGGTGCAGAGGTTGACCTCCGGCGTCGCCAGTTTTTTGAGGGTGGTGTACAGCGTGGTGGTCTTGCCCGAACCGGTTGGCCCGGTCACCAGAATGATGCCATTGGGCTGGCGGATCATGTCTTGCCAGCGGCGCAGGTCCTCGGCGGAAAAACCCAGTTGATCGAAGTCCTTGAGCAGCACTTCCGGGTCGAAGATCCGCATCACCATCTTCTCGCCGAACGCTGTCGGTAATGTCGACAACCGCAGCTCGACTTCGCCGCCGTCCGGGGTCTTGGTCTTGACCCGGCCGTCCTGGGGTTTGCGTTTTTCCGCAACGTTCATCCGCCCCAGGCTTTTCAGGCGACTGACGATGGCCATGGTCACCTGCGGCGGGAATTGATAGACGTTGTGCAGCACGCCGTCGATGCGAAAGCGCACCGTGCCTTGCTCGCGCCGGGGTTCGATGTGGATATCGCTGGCCCGCTGCTGGAACGCGTACTGGAACAGCCAATCGACGATGTTGACGATGTGCGCATCGTTGGCGTCCGGCTCCTGGTCGCTGGCGCCGAGGTTGAGCAATTGTTCGAAGTTGCCCAGGTTGCTTGTCTTCTGATCGGCGTTGGTGGCGCCGGTGACCGATTTAGCCAGGCGGAAAAACTCCACGCTGAAGCGCTGGATATCCACCGGGTTGGCCACCACGCGCTTGATCGGCAGTTTCAATACGTGGGTCAGGTCGACTTCCCAGCCGCTGACGAAGGGCTGGGCGCTGGCCACGGTGACGGCATCACGGTCGATGGCCACCGCCAGAATCTTGTGGCGTTGGGCGAAGGCATAGGACATCAGCGGCGTAATGGCGGCGACGTTGATTTTCAGTGGGTCGATGCGCAAGTAAGGCTGGCCGGCCTGCTGGGACAGCCACAGCGTCAGGCTTTCCAGATCGAGGTGTTTACCGGGACGGCTGAGATCGTCCAGATGTTGGCTGGCGATGAACTCCAGCGGATGTTGCTGAGCATTGGTGGCGTGACGGCGGCGGGCGTTGAGTGCGTGTTCGGCAGAGTCCTGGCTGACAAAGCCCTGGGCGACCAGTTCACGCAGCAAATCGTTAAGGTCCAGCCAGCGGTCCTGAGTGGCAAGTTGAACGGACATGCGGGCTCCTTATGAACAACCGTTCGCAAAGGATAGCTGGGCACCCGCAGACCGTTGGGCCACTACCCGACCAACACGTGTCGGGTTTTTTCAGGGGAGGGGGTCAGCCCGCTGCCTGCGCCGGCTCCTGCCACGCCGAATCGGCCGCTTGCAGATTCACCGAGCAGACGCTGATCAGGTTACGCAGTTTTTCCGCGATCACCTGGGCTCGGTGCCAGCTCAGGCCGTCCATGACGATGTCGATCGACAGCAGATCGTCCAGGCGCTGCACGTTGACCTGCTGCGGCGTCAGAAACTGCAAGGCGAACAGATTGAGCGCGCGGCACAGCAGATCCGGCTCGGCCTCGGCCAGCAGTTGGTATTGAACGCGGCAGTGGGCGTTGCTGACGTTCCAGACATCGGCGCGGGCGGGCGGGGTGTTCACGGCTTCGAGGGGCGGCATGGTCAGGCTCCAAAATCATTGGAGGAATTTTTACATTCGGTGTGGGGTATTTCTTATCTATGATTGGGCTTGTTGACGATTTATCGAATCGATCAATTCAAGATCATATTAATTTCAGGTTTTTCTATGCATAGCGAGCTGGATGGCTACGACCGCAAGATTCTCGCGTTGCTGCAAGAGGACGCTTCGCTCTCCAGCGCGCAGATCGCCGAACAGGTGGGACTCTCGCAGTCGCCCTGCTGGCGGCGGATCCAGCGGATGAAGGAGGAGGGGATCATTCGCGGTCAGGTGACGTTGCTTGACCGCAAGAAAATCGGCCTGAACACGCAGATCTTCGCCGAGATCAAACTCAACGCCCACGGACGTTCGAACTTCACTGAGTTCACCGAAGCGATTCGCGGTTTTCCCGAAGTGCTGGAATGTTATGTGCTGATGGGATCGGTGGATTTCTTGTTGCGGATCGTCACGGCAGACATCGAGGCTTATGAGCGTTTCTTCTTCGAGAAACTGTCGATGGTGCCGGGGATACAGGAGGTCAACTCGATCGTGGCTTTGTCGGAAATCAAATCCACGACGAGTTTGCCGGTGTTGCGTTGATGATGTTCGAGGGCCTTTGTGGCGAGGGAGCTTGCTCCCGCTGGAGTGCGAAGCGCTCCTAATCCGGCCATTGCGGTATGCCAGACAAACCGCGATGCCCGGATTACGACTGCTTCGCAGCCGAACGGGAGCAAGCTCCCTCGCCACAGGTGTTGGGTGTTACATGCGCAATAGCATTTTCCAGGCGCGATTCTGATACACCGCAATCGCCTGCTGCTTACGCGCATCCAGCGACTCATCGGTGATCGGCTCGTTAGCCAGCAGGGCAAGCTGTTTCAGCTCACCGTACAGGCGATCCATTTCCGGGATGTCCAGCACGCTACGGGCGTGGTGCAGCCAGGCCTGGATACGCTCGATGCGCGGCAGTTGCTCGGCCAGGTCTTCCGGCTGTTGCTGGTAACGCTGCAGTTGCAGCGAGTTGGCTTCTTCGCCCAGAAGGCGTGGCAGCCAGCTGCCCAGTTGCGCGGCGCCCTGGCGATTGCCACGGGTGTTGCGATCGGCAGCCCAGGTACGGGCCAGCAACCAGCGCGAAGTGTTCAGCGAGAACAGGCCCCAGCGCGGATCTTCCAGCTCTTCGAGGAACTGCTCCGGCGCGGCTTTGCGCACGTCTTCGTCGTCCAGGCCGGCCTGTACCAGCGGGCGCCAGTCTTCCAGCAAGGCATCCAGCGCGACCCGCAGATCGTGAGTCGACTGACGCGGCGCGGCTTGACCGAGGCTACTGATCAGCGCGCGCATTTCAGCGAGGTTTTCGACCCAGTCCTGCAGCAGGCGCCAGTGGCCATTAAAGCGATATTGCTCGGCCAGGCGCTGGCTGCTGCCAAGCAAATGCCAGCACAAGGCGGCGAACGCATCGTCCAGTGGCATTTCGGCGGTGATCTGCGGCGCCGGCAAGCTCAGCGAGTAGCTGTTGGCGTCGAACAGGCGATAACCGCGTTCGGCCTTGCTGATGTCGCATGGCATCAGCGGCAGGGTCGCGGCCAGTTCGGCGGCCAGTTCCAGCAGTGCGGCCGGCTCGCCTTCGCGCAGTTCCAGTTCCAGCTCGCAGATTTCTTCTTTCTGCTTGCCGACCACCACGTGGCCCAGGTCCAGCGCGGCTTCGATGACCACTTTGGTCTTGCCACGGCCCCAGGCGATTTCCGCGCGTTCACGCACGAAATCGGTGGTGAAGATGGCTTTCAGGGTTTTCTTGTCCAGTTCGGCCAACTGCTCGGGCCAGCATTCGCCGTCGAGCTTCTTCACGTCGAGTTTGGCTTTGGGCAGGTGCCAGTCGTACTCGTGACGTTCGGACAGACCGGCGACGCTCTGGCCGCGGGTCTTGAGGGTCTGAATCACTTCTTCGCCATCGCGGCGCAGGCGCAGGGCAACCTTGGCGCGGGCCAGGTCGCGCTCGGGCGTGTCGAAGTACTGGTTCATCAACTCACGGCGTTCCCAGCCACTTTTGTTGCGTTTCTTCAGTAACGGGTGCTCGCGCAGGGCGGCGAGGGTTTCGCGGCTGACGCGGAGTTTGATTTCGGTTTCTTTCTGCATGGCCGGAAAATCCAGGATCGGGAGCGCAGCCGGGGAAATGTGTGGCTGCCAAGGTCGTGCAGTGTACAGGACTCAAGGGTTGTAGGGTCTGTTGACGCTTGGTGACGGCCGCGACGGTTTATTCCTGTCGCCGGATGGCTCTATGATGGACTTCAATTCGGGAGTTGGGAGTCAGCGATGCCTTTGCCGTCCATGAAAGATCAGTTCGCTGCGCTGATCGCCGCGCCGTCCGTCAGCTGTACCCAACCGAATCTGGATCAAACCAATCGGCCGGTCATCGACTTGTTGGCGACATGGCTCGGGGAGCTGGGTTTTGCCTGCGACATCCAGCAGGTCAGCTCCGGCAAGTTCAACCTGCTGGCCAGTTTCGGTTCCGGTCCCGGCGGCCTGGTGCTGGCCGGTCACAGCGATACGGTGCCGTACGACGCGGCGCTGTGGCAGACCGATCCGCTGAAACTGACGGAAGTGGATGGCCGTTGGGTCGGTCTGGGCAGTTGCGACATGAAGGGCTTTTTTGCCCTGGCCATCGAAGCCGTCAAACCCTTGCTCGAGCAACCATTCAAGCAACCCTTGCTGATTCTTGCGACCTGCGATGAAGAAAGCTCGATGTCCGGTGCGCGTGCCTTGGCCGAAGCCGGGCGACCACTAGGTCGTGCGGCGGTGATTGGCGAGCCGACGGGGTTGAAACCGATCCGTCTGCACAAAGGCGTGATGATGGAGCGCATCGATATCCTCGGTCAGAGCGGTCACTCCTCGGACCCGAGCCTGGGCCATAGCGCCCTTGAAGCCATGCACGATGCCATCGGCGAACTGCGCGGCTTGCGTCTGGCGTGGCAGCGGGAATTTCGTAATCCACAGTTCAGTGTGCCGCAGCCGACGATGAATTTCGGCTGCATTCACGGTGGCGATAACCCCAACCGCATCTGCGGCCAGTGCTCGCTGGAATTTGACTTGCGTCCGCTGCCGGGCATGGACCCCAGTGCCCTGCGCGCGGCGATTTTGCAGAAGCTCAACCCTATTGCCGCACGGCACCAGGTGAAGATCAATTACGCGCCATTGTTCCCCGAAGTGCCGCCATTCGAGCAGGCCGAGGACTCGGAATTGGTGAGGGTCGCCGAAAAGCTCACCGGCCATCGCGCCGAAGCAGTGGCGTTCGGCACAGAAGCGCCTTATCTTCAGCGCCTTGGCTGTGAAACACTGGTCTTGGGCCCCGGCGATATCGCCTGCGCCCACCAACCGGGGGAATACCTCGAAATGTCACGTTTGCAGCCTACCGTGCATCTATTACGTCAACTGATCGAACATTACTGCCTGACGCCGGCGTCGCTCGTATAAATTGCCAGTGTCACTACCCGTACTTATGAGGAGAGCGCGCGTGTCGCCAAGCCTGTTCCGACGATAACCATCAGCCCGCTGTGCGTTTACTGCGTTACTCTTTTTTCGGCTGCTATTTATTACAGGCCCAGGTTCATGCCCGAATACGTCAATTGGCTTCGTCACGCTTCGCCTTACATCAACGCCCACCGCGATTGCACCTTCGTCGTCATGCTGCCCGGCGACGGTGTGGAGCACCCGAACTTCGGCAATATCGTCCACGACCTGGTGCTGCTGCACAGCCTGGGCGTGCGACTGGTGCTGGTTCACGGTTCGCGTCCGCAAATTGAAACCCGCCTCGCTGCTCGCGGCCTGACCCCGCACTACCACCACGGCATGCGCATCACCGATGCGGCGACGCTGGAGTGCGTGATCGATGCGGTCGGCCAACTGCGCATCGCCATCGAAGCGCGGTTGTCCATGGACATGGCCTCGTCGCCGATGCAGGGCTCGCGCCTGCGGGTGGCCAGCGGCAATCTGGTCACTGCGCGGCCGATCGGCGTGCTCGAAGGTGTCGATTATCACCACACCGGCGAAGTGCGCCGGGTCGACCGCAAGGGCATCAATCGCCTGCTGGACGAACGCTCCATCGTGCTGTTGTCGCCGTTGGGTTACTCGCCGACCGGCGAAATCTTCAACCTCGCCTGCGAAGACGTCGCGACCCGCGCGGCCATCGACCTGGGCGCAGACAAGTTGCTGCTGTTCGGCGCCGAGCTCGGTCTGCTGGATGAACAGGGTCGTCTGGTTCGCGAGTTGCGTCCGCAACAAGTGCCGGCACACCTGCAACGCCTGGGCAGCAACTATCAGGCCGAGCTGCTGGATGCGGCCGCTGAGGCATGCCGGGGCGGTGTGGCGCGCAGTCATATCGTCAGCTACGCCGAAGACGGCGCGCTGCTGACCGAACTGTTCACCCGTGACGGTGGCGGTACGCTGGTGGCCCAGGAGCAATTCGAGGTGGTGCGCGAGGCGGCCATCGAGGACGTCGGCGGTTTGCTGGACTTGATCAGCCCGCTGGAAGAGCAGGGCATTCTGGTACGCCGTTCCCGCGAGGTGCTGGAGCGTGAGATCGAGCAGTTCAGTGTGGTCGAGCGTGAAGGCATGATTATCGCCTGCGCGGCGCTGTATCAGATTGCCGATTCGGATGCGGGGGAGCTGGCGTGCCTGGCGGTGAACCCGGAGTACCGTCATGGCGGTCGCGGTGATGAATTGCTGGAGCGCATCGAAACCCGCGCCCGGGCTCAGGGCCTGAAAACCCTGTTCGTGCTCACCACCCGGACCGCCCACTGGTTCCGTGAGCGGGGTTTCGTGCCGAGCAGCGTCGATCGCTTGCCGTCGGCGCGGGCGTCGCTTTACAACTATCAGCGTAATTCGAAGATCTTCGAAAAAGCCCTCTGACTGAGCGGCTGTGATCGTTCCCACGCTCCGCGTGGGAATGCAACCCGGGACGCTCCGCGTTCCATCGAGAGCCGAACGCAGAGCGTCCGAAGAGGCATTCCCACGCAGAGCGTGGGAACGATCATCACTCAGTGACGTATTTGGCGCTGACATACGGCGAATAATCCGGCAGCACCGTTTCTACCTTCCCTTGCTCCCGCAAGAACTTCGCCATCTCTCCAATCGTCTTCGTCGTGCCGCCAATGCACCGCGGTCTGCTGCGCGGCGCTGACCACTTACGAACCGCGATTGAAACGACGCCAATCGACTTTATGGCCTATGGTTTCTCGAATCGCCGTCGGCTCGAAGGCCTGCGGTGGGGGGGGACGCCGGTTTGATAGCCGAACGCGAGCGTCGTCGCCTGAGTGGAAAGAGAAAATATTAGCGATACACAAACTGTAACAAATTGACTAGATAGTGCGCGTTTAGCCATGATGGCGTCGCCTTTTCGATAGGGATTGACGCGTACGGGATGTGCCAAAGCCAATGGGAATAAAAAAAGGCTGGTAAATACCCTTTAGGAATTAGCTTTTGGGCCAATGCCGTTATATCCGGTTCGATGAGCCGCCGGCAGGGACTCAATATTCGACGTTAGACCTTGGTCGTAGACACACATGGTTACGATTGACTTGGTAGTCACGGTCTGGCGCTAATCGCGCATCTGTGGATCCAGGGCTCTCGACCCAAGACCAAAGAACACAAAAATTAGAAAACGAGAGGAGCGAAACATGAATAAGTCCACCTTAGCCCTGGCTGTGGCCGTGGGGGTTTTGGCGCAGCAGGCAGGCGCAGCGGGTTTCCTGGAAGATAGCAAGGCTTCCGTCAGTTCTCGCACGATGTATTACGACGCTGACGTACGTGAAGGAGCGAGCACTCCTGCTAACAGACAGCGAGAAGCCGCTGAGGGTCTCAAGTTCGATTACCTGTCCGGGTTCACCCAGGGTACCGTTGGTTTCGGTATCGACGCCCAGGCACTGGTCGGCATCCATCTGGATGGCGGCAGGGGACATCACCCGCTCGGTAACAGCAACTCCTTCTTCCCGAGCGACGGCGACAGGTCCGCCGACGAGTGGAGTCGTCTGGATGGCAACGTCAAGGCGCGCTTCTCGAAGACCGAGGCCCACTTGGGTGGCGCTTTGGCACCTAACTTGCCGATCCTGATCGCGAACGACAGCCGTGTGCTGCCGCAGACCTTTGACGGTGGCACCATCACCTCGAAGGAAATTGACAATGTGACCTTCAACTTGGGTCAACTGGAGCACGCGTCGGGTCGCGCCTCCTCCAACAGGACTGGCCTGGCAGTCGCTGGCGGTACTCATGACAGCAACCAGTTCCGTTACGCCGGTGCTGACTGGAAAGTCACCAAAGACCTCACGCTGCAGTACTACTACGCGAACCTGGAAGACTACTACAAGCAGAACTTCCTCGGCCTGGTGCACGTCTACCCGATCGCCCCGAACCAGTCGTTCAAGACTGATATTCGTTATTTCGACAGCAGCTCCGATGGCAAGAACGGCGACGTCGGCTACCGCTTCAACAACAACAATGGCTACGCCAAGAATCCAGGCGAGGTCGATAACAAGACCTGGAGCGCGACGTTCACCTACACCCTGGGTGGCAGCGCGTTCCTGCTTGGTCATCAGCGTGTCAGCGATGACGGCGGCTTTGTCTTCTTGAACCAGGGCAGCCTGATCGATAGCAAAGGTCGTCCAGAAGGTGCCGGTGGCGCCAGCTTCTACTCGTTCACCGACGCCACCGTGGGCAGCTTCATCCGTGCCGGTGAAAACACCACGTACGGTCAGTACTCCTATGACTTCGCCTCACTGGGCGTGCCAGGTTTGAAAGCTTCGATTGCTTACCTCGATGGCCGAGACATCAAGGCAACCAACGGCGTGGGTAAAGACCTGAATGAGCACGAGACCGACGCGCGTGTGGACTACGTGATTCAAACGGGCCCACTCAAAGGGTTTGGCACGACTCTGCGTCACGGTACTTACAGCGGTAATACCAGCACCGCTGACCAAGACCAGACCCGTCTGATCTTCAACTACACCTACAGCTTCCTGTAATAACCCTCAAAAAAAGCCTCGCCTGTTGGCGAGGTTTTTTTTGGTGTGTTTTTTTATATTCCAAAAAAATAGCTTAAGTTGATTATTTATTCTTTTTTGTTTTTTACCCAAGTCTATAAAATGAATCCATCAGGTACTCATTGGCAGCGACACGAGTATCGGATTCAGCACCCCCGATTTTGAAGATCAAGGAATTGGTTCATGAGCCGATACCTTATGTCCCGGCATGGATATATATGCCTAAATGGCATTAAAAAATACTGCAATAAATCTTTTGGTTTGTCATGTCGGCAAAAACAAGGGGGCTGACCACCCGGCGCTCATTGCGCATCTTTGGATCCGGGCACTCGACCAGGACCAGGAACCCAGAATTAGAAATGAGAGGAGCGAAACAATGAACAAGTCCACCTTGGCCCTGGCTGTGGCCGTAGGGGTTTTGGCGCAGCAGGCAGGCGCCGCCGGTTTCATCGAAGACAGCAAGGCTACATTGGGGCTGCGTAACTTCTACATCAACACCGATAACCGCGATTCCGACGCGGGTACCGCCAAGGTCAAGGCCAACGGCGTTCAAAGCAAGAACGAGGAATGGGGCCAAGGTTTCGATCTGCGCTTCACTTCCGGCTACACACAAGGCACTGTCGGCTTCGGTATCGATGCCATCGGCCTGTTGGGCGTGCGTCTGGACACCGGTGGCGGTACTAACGGCGCCACTTCGACTTCTTACGGCGGCACTGTTTTCCCAAGTGAGTCCAACGGCAAAGCGGTTGATAACTTCTCCAGCCTGGGCCTGACTGCCAAAGCCAAGATTTCCCAGACCGAATTGAAGTTGGGTACCCTGCAGCCAAAACTGCCGGTGATCGTGACCAACGACGGTCGTCTGCTGCCGCAAACCTTCCAGGGCGGTCAGATCACCTCGAACGAAATCAAAGACCTGACACTGGTCGGCGGTCAGATCGAGCACGCCAAGGGGCGTAACTCCAGCAACAACGAAGAGTTGTCGATCGCTGGTGCCAACGCTCACACTGCTGCCGGTCGTGACAGCAACAAGTTCATCTATGGCGGTGGCGACTACAAAATCACCAAGGACCTGACCGCCCAGTACTACTACGGCAACCTGGAAGATTTCTACAAGCAGCACTTCCTGGGTCTGGTTCACAACTGGTCGATTGGTCCAGGTGTGCTGAAGTCTGACTTCCGTTACTTCAACAGCCGTAACGATGGCGCCAACGGCCATGACTCTGCCTATTTCACTACAGGTGACTACGGAACCGGCATTACCAAAGGTAAAGTCGACAATAACCTGTATAGCGGTCTTTTCCTGTACTCGGTTGCCGGTCACACCTTCGGCGGCGGTTACCAGGTCAGCAATGGTAATAGCGACTTCCCTTGGCTGAACCAGGGTGATGGCTCGTCGGCTTACCTGACTACCGACAGCCAGATCGCCAAGTTTGCCCGTGCTGGCGAACGTACCTGGCAAGCTCGCTACGCGTTCGATTTTGCCAAAGTCGGCGTCCCAGGCCTGACTGCGGGCATGGTTTATCTGCGTGGCGATAACATCGACACAACCGGTAAAGTGGGGGCAGCTCAGACTAGCGTCAACGCAACTGGCCGTTCCGAGTGGGAACGCGACCTGACCCTGGCGTACGTAGTACAAGAAGGTCCGTTGAAAAACCTGGGCCTCACCTGGAAAAACGCCATGTGGCGCAACGACATCCCAGGTCAGCGCGACCAGGACGAAAACCGTCTGATCGTCAGCTACTCGATCCCGCTGTTGTAATAGCGCTCGCATAACCGACGAAAAAAAGCCCCGCCCGGCATCACGCCGGGCGGGGCTTTTGCGTTTTCAAGGCGGGCTCACCCCCGTAAACCCTCCTTGAAGTTCCCTTTTTGCAACAACTCAAGGCCTTCTCGAACCTTGGGATCGATGTTCGTCCCGATGGCGGATCAGGTCCAGTGAACAGATCTTTAATATTTCTTTATGATCTAAATAAATTGATATTTATTCTTTTTAATTAAATTGGAACGCAGGCACAGTTGAGCTCAACAAGCACTCACCAGGAGCAGCACCATGAGCCTCAGACTTGGCGATATCGCCCCCGATTTCGAACAGGATTCCAGCGCCGGCACCCTCCGTTTCCACGAATGGCTGGGCGATAGCTGGGGCGTGCTGTTTTCCCATCCGGCAGACTTTACGCCGGTGTGCACCACCGAGCTGGGCTTCACCGCCAGGCTCAAGGATGAATTCGCCCAGCGCGGCGTCAAAGCCATTGCCCTTTCCGTGGACCCGGTGGATTCGCATCACAAGTGGATCGAGGACATCAACGAAACCCAGAACGCCATCGTCAATTTCCCGATCCTCGCCGATGCGGACCGTAAAGTGTCCGACCTGTACGACCTGATCCATCCGAATGCCAACGACACTTTGACCGTGCGCTCGTTGTTCGTGATCGATCCGAACAAGAAGATCCGGCTGACCATCACTTACCCGGCGAGTACCGGCCGTAACTTCAATGAGATTCTGCGGGTAATCGATTCGCTGCAGCTCACCGACAACTACAAGGTGGCCACACCGGCCAATTGGCAGGACGGTGATGAGGTGGTGATCGTGCCGTCGCTCAAGGACGAAGATGAAATCCAGCGACGTTTTCCCAAGGGTTACCGTGCGGTGAAACCGTACCTGCGCCTGACGCCGCAGCCGAATCGTTAACGTCAAAAGATCGTTCCCACGCAGAGCGTGGGAACGATCATGTCTACCAAAGCAGGGGATTTTCAGGCCGTTTCGACGGCCTGTTTTTTTGTCCGGAAAAAGACAAACAGCATATTCACTTAAGATATAACCAAATGAATAAATATGATTTATGGATATATGAATCACCTGTTAAGGTCATTCCATCGACGCGAGATCGCAAGCTGCGAATCGCCAACACCGCTCAAGGAATTGTCTGAATGCTGGTCGTCTCACTCGGTGGCAGCCCCAGCCTACGCTCCCGTTCCGGGGTGTTGCTGGAGCGCGCCAAACGCTGGTTGCAAGAGCAAGGTGTGGAAGTGGTGAGTTATCAGGTACGGGACTTCCCGGCTGAAGATTTACTGCATGCCCGTTTCGACAGCCCGAAGGTGATCGATCTGTTGCAACAGATTGATAACGCCGACGGCCTGCTCATCGCCACACCGGTTTACAAAGCCTCGTTCTCCGGCGCGTTGAAAACCGTACTGGATTTGCTGCCCGAGCGCGCTCTGGCCCACAAAGTGGTTCTGCCCATGGCGACCGGCGGCAGCATCGCCCACATGTTGGCGGTGGATTACGCGCTCAAGCCAGTGCTGTCGGCGTTGAAGGCCCAGGAAATGCTCCACGGGATTTTCGCCGTAGACAGTCAGATCGCTTACGGCGAAGGCAGCACCCAGGCGCAGTTGGCTCCCGAGCTTGCACAACGACTGAGTGAATCGCTGGAGCTGTTCTACAGCGCCATGGCTCGCCGGCCCAAGCCGCTCGATCCAAACCTGTTGAACGAACGTTTGTTGAGTGCTCGCTGGAGCATTTAAGCCAGCCCTCAAGCAACATCTGAATTTGAAGTACTCACCTTACTGGCCCGCTAACGGGCAAGCAGGTGCAGCCAAAACCCAACTGCAAAAAGGAGAGCGCCATGCGCCCTGTCATTTTGCGTCGTGGTCTGGTCGCTCTGTTTGCTGCGGCTGTGTCCTTCGGCGTCATTACTCAAGCCCAAGCCGAGACTTTGCGAATCGGCTATCAGAAATACGGCACCCTGGTGCTGCTCAAAGCCAAAGGCACTCTGGAAAAACGCCTCGCCGCCCAAGGTGTGGACGTGCAATGGACGGAGTTCCCCGGCGGCCCGCAACTGCTTGAAGGCCTGAACGTCGGCTCCATCGACTTCGGCGTCACCGGCGAAACGCCTCCGGTTTTCGCCCAGGCCGCGGGCGCCGATCTGCTCTACGTCGCTTATGAACCGCCAGCGCCCCACAGCGAAGCGATCCTGGTGCCGAAGGGCTCGCCGATCAAATCGGTGCAGGAACTCAAGGGCAAGAAAGTCGTGCTCAACAAAGGCTCGAACGTGCACTACCTGCTGGTGCGTGCGCTGGAAGACGCCGGCCTCAAATACACCGATATCCAGACCGTGTTCCTGCCGCCCGCCGATGCCCGCGCCGCATTCGAGCGCGGCAGCGTCGATGCCTGGGTGATCTGGGACCCGTACCAGGCTGCCGCCGAACAGCAACTGCAAGCGCGCACCTTGCGCGATGGCAAAGGCATCGTCGACAACCATCAGTTCTATCTGGCGACCAAGCCTTATGCGCAGAAAAATCCTCAAGTGATCAAAACCCTGGTGGAAGAAGTGCGCGCGGTCGGTGAATGGTCCCGGGCCAACCCCGAGGACGTCACCCGACAGGTTTCGCCACTGCTCGGCCTGCCAGCGGACATCACCCTGACTTCGGTGAAGCGCCAGGGCTACGGCGCGCTGTTCCTGACCCCTGAGGTGGTCGCCGCCCAACAGAAAATCGCCGACAGCTTCTACCAGCTCAAGCTGATTCCCAAGCCCTTGAGTATCAAGGACGTGATCTGGACGCCACCGGCAGCCGTCGCCAAAGCGCCGTAATTCGATTCCCCAAGGAGACCACTCCATGAGCCTCAATATCTTCTGGTTCCTGCCTACCCACGGCGACGGCCATTACCTTGGTACCGCCGAAGGCGCTCGCGCCGTCGACCACGGTTACTTGCAACAAGTCGCGCAAGCGGCGGATCGTCTGGGTTTCGGCGGGGTGCTGATTCCCACCGGTCGCTCCTGCGAAGATTCGTGGCTGGTGGCTGCCTCGCTGATCCCGGTGACCCAGCGTTTGAAATTCCTCGTCGCCCTGCGCCCCGGGATCATTTCCCCGACGGTGGCGGCGCGTCAGGCCGCGACCCTGGATCGTCTGTCCGGCGGCCGTGCGCTGTTCAACCTGGTCACCGGTGGCGATCCGGAAGAACTGGCCGGCGACGGTCTGTTCCTCAGTCACGAAGAGCGCTATCAGGCCTCGGTGGAATTCACCCGCATCTGGCGCCGGGTACTGGAAGGCGAAACCGTCGATTACGACGGTCAGCACATCAGCGTGAAGGGCGCCAAGTTGCTCTATCCGCCGATCCAGCAACCGCGTCCGCCGCTGTATTTCGGCGGCTCGTCGGAAGCGGCGCAGGATCTGGCGGCGGAGCAGGTCGAAATGGTCCTGACCTGGGGTGAGCCACCGGCCGCCGTTGCCGAGAAAATCGCACAGGTTCGCGCCAAAGCCGCGAAGCTCGGGCGCACCGTGCGTTTCGGTATTCGCCTGCATGTGATCGTTCGCGAAACCAACGCCGAGGCGTGGCAAGCGGCGGATCGACTGATCTCTCATCTGGACGATGACACCATTGCCCGCGCCCAGGCTTCTCTGGCGCGTTTCGATTCGGTCGGCCAGCAACGCATGGCCGCTTTGCATGGCGGCAGTCGCGACAACCTGGAAGTCAGTCCCAACCTCTGGGCCGGTGTCGGTCTGGTGCGCGGCGGGGCCGGTACGGCGCTGGTCGGCGATGGTCCGACCGTGGCCGCTCGGGTGAAGGAATACGCCGATCTGGGCATCGATACGTTCATCTTCTCCGGTTATCCACACCTGGAAGAATCCTATCGGGTGGCCGAGTTGCTGTTCCCGCACCTGGACATCGAGCGCCCGGAACTGCCGAAAAGCGCCGGTTACGTCAGCCCGTTCGGCGAGATGGTGGCCAACGACATTCTTCCCAAAGCCGCGTCCCAGAGCTGAGGCGTGGCCATGAAGAAAACTATCCACAGCCTCGCACCCTGGGTGTTGCCGATTCTGTTGCTGGCGGTATGGCAGTTGTCGGTGTCGGAGGGCTGGTTGTCGACGCGGATTCTGCCGGCGCCCATCGCGGTGATCGAAGCCGGTGTGAGCCTGTTCCGCAGCGGTGAAATCTGGACTCACCTGGCTATCAGCGGCTGGCGCGCGGCACTCGGGTTCGCCATCGGCGGCGGCATTGGCCTGGCGCTGGGCTTTATCACCGGCCTGTCGAAGTGGGGCGAACGCCTGCTCGACAGTTCGGTGCAGATGATCCGCAACGTACCGCACCTGGCGCTGATTCCGCTGGTGATCCTGTGGTTCGGCATCGATGAGTCGGCGAAGATTTTCCTGGTGGCGTTGGGCACGTTGTTCCCGATCTACCTCAACACGTACCACGGCATCCGCAACGTCGATCCGGCGCTGGTGGAAATGTCCCGCAGTTATGGCCTGTCCGGTTTCAGCCTGTTCCGTCAGGTGATCCTGCCGGGTGCGCTGCCTTCGATTCTGGTCGGCGTGCGTTTTGCCCTGGGCTTCATGTGGCTGACCCTGATCGTCGCCGAAACCATCTCCGCCAACGCCGGCATCGGCTACCTGGCAATGAATGCCCGGGAATTCTTGCAGACCGACGTAGTGGTACTGGCGATTCTGTTGTATGCCGTGCTCGGCAAACTCGCTGATCTCGCGGCCCGTGGACTTGAACGCGTGTGGCTGCGCTGGCATCCGGCCTATCAGGTTGCCAAGGGAGGTGCCGCATGACGGCTCAACAACCTCCACGCCTGCTGCGCGGAATCCCGCTGGCAGCGCGCAAGCTGCAAAAGACCTTCGGTTCGCGGCAAGTGCTGCGTGAAATCGACCTGCACATTCCTGCCGGGCAGTTTGTGGCGGTGGTCGGGCGCAGCGGTTGCGGCAAAAGCACCTTGCTGCGCTTGCTCGCCGGTCTCGACAAACCTACGGCTGGCGAGTTGTTTGCTGGCTCCGCGCCGCTGAGTGCCGCCCGGGAAGACACCCGGCTGATGTTCCAGGAAGCGCGGTTGCTGCCGTGGAAGAAGGTCATCGACAACGTCGGTCTCGGGCTCAAGGGCAACTGGCGGCCGCAAGCACTGGACGCGTTGGAGTCGGTCGGCCTGGCGGACCGCGCCCACGAATGGCCGGCGGCACTGTCCGGTGGCCAGAAGCAACGCGTGGCCCTGGCCCGCGCGCTGATCCATCAACCGCGCCTGCTGTTGCTCGACGAACCGCTGGGGGCACTGGATGCCCTGACCCGTATTGAAATGCAGCAACTGATTGAACGGCTCTGGCAGAAGCACGGTTTCACCGTGTTGCTGGTGACCCACGACGTCAGTGAGGCGGTGGCGATTGCCGATCGGGTGATTCTGATTGAAGAGGGCGAAGTCGGCCTCGACCTGGCAGTCGAATTGCCGCGCCCTCGGGTTCGCGGCTCCCATCGGCTGGCGGCGCTGGAAACCGAAGTGCTCAACCGCGTGCTGTCGGTACCCGGCCAACCGCCGGAACCGGAACCTGTTTCACCATTGCCCACGCAATTGCGCTGGGCTCAATAACGTTAAAACTCATCCAACGACAGGAATCAACATCATGACTATCAAAGCCATCAACGTTCGTAACCAGTTCAAAGGCTCGATCAAGGAAATCGTGCTCGGCGACGTCCTCTCGGAAATCGACGTGCAGACTGCCTCCGGCATCGTCACTTCGGTGATTACCACTCGTTCGGTGAAAGAGCTGGAACTGGTGGTCGGCAGCGAAGTGATCGCGTTTGTGAAATCCACCGAGGTGTCGATCGCCAAGTTGTAAGTGCGTGCGCCAACAACAACCCCGGAGGGTGTGAGCCCTTCGGGGTTTTTTATGCGTGCAGTGGTAGTGGTGGTGTATTCGAAGGCCGCGATTTTTTAAAGCGCTACGCGCTTGGGCAGGTACGGCGGCAAATACAGCCCGAGGTAGGCATCAAACACCCGCATCCCTTCTTCAGCCATGCGCGGCGTGATCTGCCCATGTTGCTGCACCGAGCGCGCATACACTCGATCTCCCAGCTCCATGGCCAGGGCAAACACATCGACATCTGTCGGCAGCCTTGGCAGCTCGAAGTGATGGTCGAACAGTTTGTGCATCAGGTCGCCGAGTTCGATGTCGTGCTGGCGGTCAGCCTGGGTGACTTCGGTCAGACCGTGCTGGGCGAGGATGAGTTGGCGGGCAGCGGCGTCTTCGTCGTAGATGTCGAGCATGCGTTGCTCCACCAGTCGCGACAGATCGCGCCAGCCGTTGAGGGCGTGGTGGTCGATGGGCGCTTGCAGGCAAGCACGGAACGCGGCGTGGACGTCGGCGGTCAGGGCTTCGAGCAGGGCCGGGACGCTGGCGAAAAAGTGGTAGACGGAGGAGGGCGGGATCTCTGCGCGTTCAGCGACGCTGTAGATCGACAGACTGGCCACGCCCTCGGCGGCCAGCAGCGTGCGGGCGGCATCGAGTATCGAGTCGATCCGGGCCTGGCTGCGTGCGCGGGGTTTGCGTGGGGTGGCGAGTCGGGTCATTGAAGTCTCCTGCAGGGCAGCGGGCATTGTACGCAGAGCGCAGAGATGATCCATACCCCGTTGGAGTGCGCAGCAGTCCCCAATCCAGCTAACTCGGTATCCCTGATACAACGAGATTGCCGTTTTTGGGCTGCTACGCAGCCCAACGGGGGCAAGCCCCCTCGCCACAATGTTTAGTGGTTGGCCATAAAAAAACGCCGCAGGCGGTAAGGCCGGCGGCGTTGTTTTTACGGCAACCGTTTACACGGTATGCAGGTACCAGTTGTACTCGAGGTCGGAGATGGAGTGTTCGAACTCCTCCAGCTCGCTCTCTTTACAGGCGACGAAGATATCGATGTATTTCGGATCGATGTACTTGGCCATGACTTCGCTGTCGTCCAGCTCGCGCAGTGCATCGCGCAGGTTGTTCGGCAGGCTTTGCTCGTTCTGCTCGTAGCTGTTGCCTTCCACGGGCGCGCCCGGCTCGATCTTGTTGACCAGGCCGTGGTGCACGCCGGCCAGGACCGAGGCCATCAGCAGGTACGGGTTGGCATCGGCGCCAGCCACACGGTGTTCAATGCGCACGGCATCGGAGGAGCCGGTTGGTACGCGAATCGCCACGGTGCGGTTGTCCAGGCCCCAGCACGGCGAGTTCGGCACGTAGAACTGCGCGCCGAAACGACGGTAGGAGTTGACGTTCGGGCAGAGGAAAGCCATCTGCGCCGGCAGGGTCTCGAGCACACCGCCGATCGCGTGACGCAGTGCGGCGTTCTGCTCGGGATCCTCGCTGGCAAAAATGTTTTTGCCATCTTTATCAAGAATCGAGATGTGGACGTGCAGACCATTACCCGCCTGGCCTGGATAAGGCTTGGCCATGAAGGTGGTGTCCATCTCATGGTCGTAGGCGATGTTTTTGATCAGACGCTTGAGCAGCACCGCGTAGTCGCAGGCCTTTATAGGGTCGGCCACGTGGTGCAGGTTCACTTCGAACTGCGCCGGGGCGCTTTCCTTGACGATCGCGTCGGCAGGGATGCCTTGCTCTTTCGCACCTTCCAGAATGTCCTGGAGGCAGTCGACATATTCATCCAGATCGTCGATCAGGTAGACCTGGGTCGAGTGCGGACGTTTGCCGGAGATCGGCGAGCGCGGCGGTTGCGGGCGACCGTTCACGTTTTCCTGGTCGATCAGGTAGAACTCCAGTTCGAACGCGGCGCAGATGGTCAGGCCCATCTCATCGAACTTGGTCACCACTTGACGCAGGACTTCGCGCGGGTCGGCGAAGAAAGGTTCACCTTCGAGTTCGTGCATGGTCATCAGCAGTTGCGCAGTCGGGCGCTTCTGCCAGGGCTCATTGCACAGGGTGTCGGGGATTGGATAGCAGATTCGGTCAGCATCGCCGATGTCCAGGCCCAGGCCGGTGCTTTCCACCGTCGAGCCATTGATATCCAGAGCAAATAGAGAGGCCGGCAGGTTGATGCCTTTCTCGTAAACCTTGTGGAGGCTGGTGCGTTCGATGCGCTTGCCGCGCACCACACCATTCATATCCGCAATCAGAAGGTCAACGTACAGAACCTCAGGATGTTCCTTAAGGAACGCGTTCGCTTCGTTAAGCTGAACGGCACGCGGGGGTACCGACATGATGCAACACCTTTGTTGTTAAAAATATCAATCATTGATCTTTTCAGATTCCAGTCAACCCGAACGGCATGCCGAAGTCAAGCGAGGCCTTTTTTGCCCTAAAAAAGCGCTCGAAAGGCTTTTTTGAGGCACTTTGGGGCGTATTTTTGTCTTCTGACGTCTTGGCGCCCGCGGGCTTGAGCGGGCCGTGTTGTATTTTTTACGGGGGTGTTGTGTAAAAAAATGAACAAGGCTAAGCTCGATTCAAACCCATAACAGCAATAATACCGGGGTGCTTCATGTCTCGCCTGCCGTTAATCGGCGTCACCGCCTGCTCAAAGCAGATCGGTCTGCATGCTTATCACATCAGTGGCGACAAATACGTACGCGCCGTGGCTTCAGCTGCCAAAGGCCTGCCGTTGATTCTTCCATCCCTGGCAGATCGACTGGCGCCGTCCGATATTCTGGACGCTCTGGACGGCATTCTTTTTACAGGCTCTCCTTCTAATATAGAACCGTTTCACTACAACGGCCCGGCCAGCGCGCCGGGTACTGCTCATGATTCTGCACGCGATGCCACCACTCTCCCGCTGATCCGCGCCGCTGTCGAGGCTGGCGTTCCCGTGCTCGGTATCTGCCGCGGCTTCCAGGAAATGAATGTGGCGTTCGGTGGCAGCCTGCATCAGAAGGTCCACGAGGCCGGTCCCTTCATGGACCACCGTGAAGACGACAGCCTGCCGCTCGAAGGGCAGTACGCCCCCAGTCACCCGGTACACGTCCAGCCGGGTGGTGTACTTGCGGGGCTGGGCCTGGCGAGCGACATTCAAGTCAACTCGATTCATGGTCAGGGCGTCGAGCGGCTGGCGCCGGGCCTTCGTGTGGAAGCTGTGGCGCCCGATGGGCTGATCGAAGCGGTCTCTGTGATCGAAGGCAAGGCTTTTGCTTTAGGCGTGCAATGGCATCCCGAATGGCAGGTAAGCTTGAATCCTGACTACCTTGCGATTTTCCAGGCATTTGGCGATGCCTGCCGCAAGCGCGCATTACAACGCGACGCCGATGCGTCAAACAACGCCTGACTTATAAAAGTCAGGAAACTCAAGCCTAAGAGGCATTTATGAGTAACAACCTCGACCAGCTCACCGATTGGTTGAAAGACCACAAGATCACAGAAGTCGAATGCATGATTGGCGACCTGACCGGCATCACCCGGGGCAAGATCTCGCCGACCAATAAGTTCATCGCCGAAAAAGGCATGCGCCTGCCCGAAAGCGTTCTGTTACAGACCGTGACCGGCGACTATGTCGAAGACGACATCTATTACGAACTGCTCGACCCGGCCGACATCGACATGGTCTGCCGCCCCGACCAGAACGCCGTGTTCCTGGTGCCCTGGGCCATCGAACCCACCGCCATCGTGATCCACGACACCTACGACAAGCAGGGCAACCCGATCGAGCTGTCGCCGCGCAACGTGCTCAAGAAGGTACTGAAACTCTACGCCGACCACGGCTGGCAGCCGATCGTGGCGCCGGAAATGGAGTTCTACCTCACCAAGCGCAGCGATGACCCGGACTACCCGTTGCAACCGCCGATTGGCCGTTCCGGCCGTCCGGAAACCGGTCGCCAGTCGTTCTCCATTGAAGCGGCGAACGAATTCGACCCGTTGTTCGAAGACGTCTACGACTGGTGCGAATTGCAGGAGCTGGACCTCGACACGTTGATCCACGAGGACGGCACTGCGCAGATGGAAATCAACTTCCGTCACGGCGATGCCCTGTCCCTGGCCGACCAGATTCTGGTGTTCAAACGCACCATGCGAGAAGCCGCACTCAAGCACAACGTGGCGGCGACCTTCATGGCCAAGCCCATGACTGGCGAGCCGGGCAGTGCCATGCATTTGCACCAGAGCATCATCGACATCGAGACCGGCAAAAACGTCTTCTCCAATGAAGACGGGACCATGAGCCAGCTGTTCCTCCATCACATCGGCGGTTTGCAGAAATTCATCCCTGAGTTGCTGCCGCTGTTCGCGCCCAACGTCAATTCGTTCCGCCGCTTCCTGCCGGATACCTCGGCACCGGTGAACGTGGAGTGGGGCGAAGAGAACCGCACCGTGGGCCTGCGGGTTCCGGATGCCGGGCCGCAGAACCGTCGGGTGGAAAACCGTCTGCCGGGTGCCGACGCCAACCCTTACCTGGCCATCGCCGCCAGCCTGTTGTGCGGCCTGATCGGGATGCTCGAAGGGCATAACCCGAGTGCCCCGGTGGTGGGGCGTGGTTACGAGCGGCGCAATCTGCGCCTGCCGTTAACCATCGAAGACGCGCTGGATCGTATGGAAAACAGCAAGACCATCGAAAAGTATCTGGGCAAGAAATTCATCACAGGCTACGTCGCGGTCAAGCGGGCCGAGCATGAAAACTTCAAGCGCGTGATCAGTTCGTGGGAGCGGGAGTTCCTGCTCTTCGCCGTCTGATGCGCCGGGCGCGACAAGGGGCGTGATTGCCCTCTGACGTCGCGCCGTCACTGCAATCCAAGGAGAATTCGCATGACCAGCAACAACCCGCAAACCCGTGCATGGCAAACCCTGAGCAATGATCACCACCTGGCCCCGTTCAGCGACTTCAAGCAGCTGAAAGAGAAAGGCCCGCGGATCATCACCAATGCCAAGGGTGTTTACCTCTGGGACAGCGAAGGCAACAAGATCCTCGACGGCATGGCCGGTCTGTGGTGCGTCGCGATCGGCTATGGTCGCGATGAACTGGCCGATGCCGCCGCCAAGCAAATGCGCGAACTGCCTTATTACAACCTGTTCTTCCAGACCGCTCACCCGCCGGTGCTGGAGCTGGCCAAGGTCATCGCTGAAATCGCGCCTGAAGGCATGAATCATGTGTTCTTCACCGGTTCCGGTTCTGAAGGCAACGACACCATGCTGCGGATGGTTCGCCACTACTGGGCGATCAAGGGCCAGCCGAAGAAGAAAGTCATCATCAGTCGCAAGAACGGCTATCACGGCTCCACCGTGGCCGGCGCGAGCCTGGGTGGCATGACGTACATGCACGAACAGGGCGATTTGCCGATCCCGGGCATCGTCCACATCGCCCAACCGTATTGGTTCGGTGAAGGCGGTGACATGACGCCACAAGAGTTCGGTATCTGGGCGGCCAATCAGCTGGAAGAGAAGATTCTGGAAATCGGCGTCGACAACGTCGGTGCCTTTATTGCCGAGCCGATCCAGGGCGCCGGCGGCGTGATCATTCCGCCAGACAGCTACTGGCCGCGCATCAAGGAAATCCTCGCCAAGTACGACATCCTGTTCGTGGCCGACGAGGTGATCTGCGGTTTCGGTCGTACCGGTGAGTGGTTCGGTACCGATTTCTACGACCTCAAGCCCCACATGATGACCATCGCCAAAGGTCTGACGTCCGGCTACATCCCGATGGGTGGCCTGATCGTGCATGACGATGTGGTCGAGGTGCTCAACGAAGGTGGTGATTTCAACCACGGTTTCACCTATTCCGGGCACCCGGTGGCCGCGGCGGTGGCGCTGGAAAACATCCGCATCCTGCGCGATGAGAAAATTGTCGAGCATGTGCGGGCAGAAACGGCACCTTATTTGCAAAAGCGTCTACGGGAACTGAACGATCACCCGTTGGTGGGGGAAGTGCGTGGGGTCGGTCTGTTGGGGGCTATCGAGCTGGTTCAGGACAAGGCCACTCGCAAGCGTTACGAAGGCAAGGGCGTCGGCATGATCTGCCGGCAGTTCTGCTTCGACAACGGCCTGATCATGCGCGCCGTTGGCGACACCATGATCATTGCTCCGCCACTGGTGATTACACCGGCTGAAATCGACGAGTTGGTGACCAAGGCGCGCAAGTGCCTGGACCTGACCCTGAGTGCGTTGCAGGGCTAAGTGCTAGGCTCTGAGCGAGGTGCAATGTCTGCACTTCGCTCAGTGCAAACAAAGGATGGGGCTTTCCTTGAAAGCCTGCCTTGGATCTTGCCAGACTAACGGTTGTTCGGATGCCCTGTAACAGGCTGCTGAGCACGTGGTTAAAAAGAAAAACTGGAGCATTACCCATGAAGGCATTAGGTATGAAGATAACTGGCAAGACCCTCCTCGCCATGTCCCTGATGGGCGTGATGGCGGGCGCCGTTCAGGCCGACGATAAAGTGCTGCACGTGTACAACTGGTCCGATTACATCGCACCGGACACCATCGCGAACTTCGAAAAAGAGTCCGGGATCAAGGTGGTGTACGACGTATTCGACAGCAACGAAACCCTGGAAGCCAAGTTGCTGGCAGGCAAGTCCGGTTACGACGTTGTCGTACCGTCGAACAACTTCCTCGCCAAGCAAATCAAGGCCGGTGTTTACCGGGAGCTGGACAAGTCCAAGCTGTCCAACTACGGCAACCTGAACAAATCACTGCTTAAAGCGGTTTCCGTCAGTGACCCGGACAACAAACATGCCTTCCCTTACATGTGGGGCTCGATCGGGATCGGTTACAACCCTGAGAAAGTCAAGGCAGCACTGGGCGTCGACACGATCGATTCCTGGGACACCCTGCTCAAGCCTGAAAACATTGCCAAGCTCAAGGGCTGCGGCGTGAGCTTCCTGGATTCGCCGACCGAAATGCTGCCGGTCGCCCTGCATTACCTGGGTCTGCCAACCGACAGCCAGAAGAAAGAAGACATCAAGAAAGCCGAGGAGCTGTTCCTCAAGATTCGTCCTTCGATCACCTACTTCCACTCCTCGAAGTACATCTCGGACCTGGCCAACGGCAACATCTGCGTAGCCGTCGGCTATTCGGGTGACGTCCAGCAAGCCAAGTCCCGTGCTGCCGAAGCCGGTGACAAGGTGAAAGTCAGCTACGCCATTCCAAAAGAAGGCGCTGGCAGCTTCTACGACATGGTCGCAATCCCCAAGGATGCGGAAAACGTCGAGGGGGCCTACAAGTTCATGAACTACCTGCTGCAACCGAAAGTAATGGCTGACATCACCAACGCTGTGCGTTTCCCTAACGGTAATGCTGAAGCCACCCAGTATGTGAGCAAGGACATCACTTCGGATCCGGGCATCTATCCGACTCCTGAAGTACAGGCCAAGCTGTATGCGATCGCTGATTTGCCAGCCGCCACCCAGCGTGAACTGACCCGCAGCTGGACCAAGATCAAATCCGGTAAATAAGTAATAAACCCTGTAGCAGCTGCCGAAGGCTGCGTTGAGGTCCGAAGGACCTCCGCTTTTCGACAGCACAACTGCTTCGCAGTTGAACGCAGCCTGCGGCCGCTGCTACAGGATCTTCATAAAGTTTGCTGGAACGGTTTTTCGAGGGTAAGTTGCGCGCCGGTTTTGTTGTCAGGCAGCCATGGCTGTCATGTAGCGCGGGGCAACTTGGGCCCAACTAATTTTAGAGGACCTCCACTTGCCTGTTTTTTCTTTGTTGCGCAATGCCCTGCTGGTCGGCGCCGGGCTGACGCTTGCCGTCAGTGCCCAGGCCACCGGCACGGTGCATATTTATAACTGGTCGGACTACATCGGTGAGACCACCCTGGCCGACTTTCAGAAAGACGCCGGTATCAAGCCGATTTACGACGTATTCGATTCCAACGAAACCCTGGAAGGCAAATTGCTGGCCGGGCGTACCGGTTACGACGTGGTCGTGCCGTCCAACCATTTCCTTGGCAAGCAGATCAAGGCCGGCGCTTTCCAGAAGCTCGACAAGTCTAAGCTAGGCAACTATTCCAACCTCGACCCGGTGTTGCTCAAGCGCCTGGAGCAGAACGATCCGGGTAACCAATATGCCGTGCCATATCTGTGGGGCACCAACGGCATCGGTTACAACGTCGACAAGATCAAGGCTGTGCTGGGGCTCGACAAGATCGACTCCTGGGATGTGGTGTTCGAGCCGCAAAACATCAAGAAGCTGCACAGCTGCGGCGTCGCGTTCCTCGACTCCGCCGATGAAATGATGCCCACGGTCCTCAATTACATGGGCCTGAACGCCAATAGCACCAACCCCGAAGACTACAAAAAGGCCGAGGCTAAATTGCTGGCGGTGCGGCCTTATGTGACGTACTTCCACTCATCCAAATACATCGCGGACCTGGCCAACGGCGATATCTGCGTTGCAATCGGTTTTTCCGGCGATATGTTCCAGGCCAAGGCCCGCGCGGCTGAAGCCGGTAAAGGCATAAACATCGCCTACTCGATTCCAAAAGAGGGTGGCGCGCTCTGGTTTGACATGCTGGCGATTCCCAAGGATGCGGCCAACGTCAAGGAAGCCCACGCCTTCATCAACTATTTGCTCAAGCCTGAGGTGATCGCCAAGGTCAGCGATACCGTGGGCTACGCCAACCCAAACCCTGGGTCGGACAAACTGATGGAACAATCCATACGCACCGACGCGTCGGTTTATCCGCCGCAAGCGGTCCTCGACAAGATGTACGTGTCCATCGAGTTACCGCCGAACATTCAACGTTTGATGACGCGCAGCTGGACCAAGGTCAAGTCGGGCAAATAGCGTCAAACTATCCAGGTTCGCCACGTTGAGCGAACTGCAAATTCTGTTGGGAGTTTCGTAAATGGCAGTTGCCTCCGGCGCCTATAAGAAAGCCCTCGAGGGCGACCAATCACCTAAACAGGTGTTGGTCAAAATCGACCGGGTCACCAAAAAGTTCGACGAGACGATTGCCGTGGACGACGTGTCCCTGGAAATCAAGAAAGGCGAAATCTTCGCCTTGCTCGGCGGCTCGGGTTCGGGCAAATCCACCTTGCTGCGGATGCTGGCAGGTTTCGAACGGCCCACGGAGGGGCGCATTTTCCTCGATGGTGTAGACATCACTGACATGCCGCCGTACGAGCGGCCGATCAACATGATGTTCCAGTCCTATGCGTTGTTCCCGCACATGACCGTGGCGCAGAACATCGCCTTCGGCCTCAAGCAGGACAAGATCCCGACGGCCGAGGTCGATGCCCGCGTGGCCGAGATGCTCAAGCTGGTGCAGATGAGCGAGTACGCCAAGCGCAAACCGCATCAGCTGTCCGGTGGTCAGCGTCAGCGCGTGGCCCTGGCGCGTTCGTTGGCCAAGCGGCCGAAGCTGTTGTTGCTCGACGAACCGATGGGCGCGCTGGACAAGAAGCTGCGTTCGCAAATGCAGCTGGAACTGGTCGAGATCATCGAACGCGTCGGCGTAACCTGCGTCATGGTGACCCACGACCAGGAAGAGGCCATGACCATGGCCGAGCGCATCGCGATCATGCACCTGGGCTGGATCGCCCAGATCGGCAGCCCGATCGACATCTACGAAACCCCGACCAGCCGCCTGGTCTGCGAATTCATCGGCAACGTCAACATCTTCGAAGGTGAAGTGGTGGACGACGCCGAGGGCCATGCACTGATCACCTGCAAGGATCTGGACCGCAACATTTACGTGGGTCACGGCATCAGCACCTCGGTGCAGGACAAGTCCGTTACCTATGCGATCCGTCCGGAAAAACTGCTGGTGACGGCCGAAATGCCGACCTGCGAACACAACTGGTCCAGCGGCAAGGTGCACGACATCGCCTACCTCGGCGGCCATTCGGTGTTCTACGTCGAACTGCCGAGCGGCAAGCTGGTGCAGTCCTTCGTCGCCAACGCCGAGCGCCGTGGCCAGCGCCCGACCTGGGGTGACCAGGTTTACGTGTGGTGGGAAGACGACAGCGGCGTGGTACTTCGCTCATGAACATGCGCAAACTCAAACGCCGGCTCAATCGAATACTTCCCGGTGGCCGTCAGCTGGTCATCGGGGTTCCGTTCATCTGGCTGTTCATGTTCTTCATGCTGCCGTTCTTCATCGTCCTGAAGATCAGCTTCGCTGAAGCCGACGTGGCCATTCCGCCGTACACCGAGATCTACACCTTCGTTGACCAGAAACTGCAGGTGCTGCTCAACCTGGCCAACTACGCGATGCTGGGCGATGACGAGTTGTACATCGCCGCTTACCTAGGCTCGCTGAAGATGGCGCTGTTCAGCACCATCCTCTGTCTGCTGATCGGCTACCCGATGGCCTATGGCATTGCCACCGCCCGCAAAGAGCTGCAAACGGTGCTGGTGCTGCTGATCATGATGCCGACCTGGACCGCGATCCTGATCCGCGTGTATGCGTGGATGGGCATCCTCAGCAACAACGGGCTGCTCAATGGTTTTCTGATGAGCATGGGCTGGATCGACGAGCCGTTGCAGATCCTCAATACCAACCTGGCGGTTTATATCGGGGTTGTTTACTCCTATCTGCCGTTCATGATCCTGCCGCTCTACGCCAACCTGGTGAAACACGATCACAGCCTGCTGGAAGCCGCATCGGACCTCGGTTCGAGCAACTTCAACAGCTTCTGGAAGATCACCGTGCCGCTGTCGAAAAACGGCATTATCGCCGGCTGCATGCTGGTGTTCATCCCGGTGGTGGGGGAGTTCGTGATCCCGGAACTGCTCGGTGGTCCGGAAACCCTGATGATCGGTAAAGTGCTCTGGCAAGAGTTCTTCAACAACCGCGACTGGCCGGTGGCGTCTGCCCTGGCGGTGGTGATGCTGGCAATCCTGATTGTGCCGATCATCCTGTTCAACCGCAGTCAGGCCAAGGAAATGGAGGGTAAAGAATGAAGCGCTTCCGTTTCTCGAACCTGATGCTGGTGCTGGGTCTGCTGTTCATCTACGCGCCAATGCTGATCCTGGTGATCTACTCGTTCAACGCCTCGAAACTGGTAACGGTGTGGGGCGGCTGGTCGGTGAAGTGGTACGTCGGCCTGCTCGACAACACGCAACTGATGGGCTCAGTGGTGCGCTCGCTGGAAATCGCTTGCTACACGGCGATAGCGGCGGTGGCATTGGGGACGCTGGCGGCGTTCGTGCTGACCCGCATCACCCGCTTCAAGGGCCGCACACTGTTTGGCGGCCTGGTGACGGCGCCGCTGGTGATGCCGGAAGTGATCACCGGTCTGTCGCTGTTGCTGCTGTTCGTGGCCATGGCGCAGATGATCGGCTGGCCGCAGGAGCGCGGCATCGTCACCATCTGGATCGCTCACACCACATTCTGTGCAGCCTATGTGGCGGTGGTGGTGTCGGCGCGCTTGCGTGAATTGGATTTGTCCATCGAAGAAGCGGCCATGGACCTCGGTGCGCGGCCATGGAAAGTGTTCTTCCTGATCACCATCCCGATGATCGCGCCGTCACTGGCGGCCGGCGGCATGATGTCGTTTGCCTTGTCGCTGGATGATTTGGTGTTGGCGAGCTTTGTTTCGGGGCCAGGGTCGACGACCCTGCCGATGGAAGTGTTCTCGGCGGTGCGTTTGGGCGTGAAGCCTGAGATCAATGCCGTGGCCAGCCTGATTCTGCTGGCGGTGTCGCTGGTGACCTTCCTGGTCTGGTTCTTCAGCCGTCGCGCCGAAGAAAGCCGCAAGCGTGCGATCCAGCAAGCCATCGAGGAAGCCGCTGCCGACTCCTGGAAACAACCGGACGTACGTCGGGCGCAGGCACCGGAAGCGGCTTAAAACTGCTGCCGATCAAAAGATCGCAACCTGCGGCAGCTCCTACAGTGGAATGTGAATCCCGTAAGAGTTGCCGCAGGCTGCGATCTTTTGACTTTATGGCCCAGAGTTTTGCGGCGAAGGCGTCAGCCCGGCCAGAAAAAATCTACCGCGCCGGCAACAGCTTCAAGGTGCTGCGGGTATTGGCCATCACTTCTTCCTCATTGAAATTCGCCTGGTAATAAACCCCTTCGATATACGCCTCGGCTTGGTCGGCATAATGGCTGTCGAACGGCACGCCGCTCTGGCCCACCGGGTTGATGGTCAGGCTGTGGGCCGGGTCGGCGAAGTCGATCAGCCGCCGGGTCGACGGGCCGTAGGTCACGGGCCACGGCGCCGGGCCGATCTTGGCCGAGAGGTTGTTCGGTACTTCGTGGGTGCCGGGGGCCGCGAATGGGCCAACGTTGAAAATCTGGTCCAGGGGCTTTTGCATCCCCAGCGGATGGCCGTGGGTCAGGGTGTGCGCCTTGCCCCACTGCCATTGCGCGGAATCGGCGCCAAGGGTGGCTTTGAGATGAGCCATGCTCGCTTGCCAGGCCACCTTGACCGTATCGGCGCGGGTTTCCTTGCCAGGGGTGTTGCGGTTGTCCCACCACGGCGAGTCGGCGGAGGCCGCCAGGCGCGGCAGCGCGGCATCGATCACCCGGGTCGGGAGCAGCGTTTCGAAGAAGTCATTGCCCAGTTCATCGCGCAGCGCCGCGTCGGCGAGGTTGAACAGGAACTGGTTGAACAGGGTGGCGCTGATGGAGTCCAGCGGGTAATCGCCGCTCCACTGCGCCAGTTGCTCCACCAGTTTGAGTTCGGCCGGATCGCTCACCACTTCACGCAGTACCGGCAGCAAAGGCGCCAGCAAGCGCGGCCCGTAGGCGGTGGTGGTACCCAGTTGCAGCTTCTGGTTGGCCGCGTTGTCCCACTTCACGTTCTTGTCGCTGAGCTGGCGATTGAGCTGCTGCCCGCGATCGGCGAGGTTGTAGTAGCCGGGAATTTCCATGCCGGTCGGCGACACCGGTTGGAAGTTGGCCGAGACGATGTAGCCCCGCGCCGGGTTCTCTTCCTGCGGGTTGGCACTGAACGGGTAAAAACCTTCCTTGTCCGCCTGAGGGGTGCTGCCGTCGAGGATGAAACCGGGCTTCACCCCGGCCGGACGCTTGGGCAGCAACGCCGAGGCCCACCAGCCGATGTCGCCCTTGGCGTTGGCGTAGACGATGTTCAGCCCCGGTGCCTGAACCTTGGCGGCCGCGGCGCGGGCCTTGGCCAGGGTGTCGGCGCGGTTGAGCTGGTAGAAACCGTCGAGGATCGGATTCGGGGTTTCGAGGAACGCCCACCACATGGCAACCGGCGTCTTGCCGGCGGCAGTGCCAAGCGCATCGTTGACGATCGGGCCATGGGGCGACTGGCGCAGCGTCAATGTGACCGGTGACTGGCCTTTCACTGCGATCTGTTGTTCGGTGGTGACCATGTCCACCCACTTGCCGCGATACCAGACCTGGTCCGGGTTGTCCGGGTTGACCTTCTCGGCGATCAGGTCCAGATCGTCGTTCTGGAACATCGTCAGGCTCCAGCCGAAGTCCAGGTTGTGGCCGAGAAATGCAAACGGCACCAGCGCCTGATGGTAGCCATACAGCTCGAAGCCTGGCGCCGACAGGTGCGCCTCGTACCACACTGACGGCACCGAGAAGCGTATGTGCGGGTCACCGGCCAGCAGCGGCTTGCCGCTTTTGCTGCGGTTGCCGGAAATCACCCAGGCGTTGCTGCCTTCGAATTGCGGCAGGCCGTGGTCGGCCAGAGCCTGCTCACTCAGACGGGCAAGGGCGTTCAGGTCTTTCCAGTCACTGGCGGCGAGGACCGGCGCGGGGCTGGGGCGCCTTTTGGCCAGCAGGCCCTTGGGCTGCCAGTCGAGGTCGAAGATGTTCAGGTAATCGGCGCCCAGTTGGTCACGCACGTAAGTCAGCAAGGGTTCGGTGCGAAACGCCGCGGCAAAGCTGTAGGCCATGTAGCCGGCGATGCTGATGCTGTCTTCGGCGGTGAAAGGGCGCTTGGGGATTCCCAGCACGTCGAACTCTACTGGCGCGGCGTGGCTGTCCTGATATTGATTGATGCCGTCCAGATAGGCTTGCAGGGCCTTCCACGCCGGCGACTCACGATCCAGCGCGGCCACGTAACTGTCAGCACGTTCGCGGATGCGCAGGCTGCGAAACAGTTTGTCGGTGTCGAGCAGTTTCGGGCCGAGGACTTCGGCCAGCTCACCACGGGCCAGGCGCCGCACGGCTTCCATCTGGAATAGTCGGTCCTGGGCCTGCACGTAGCCGAGGGCGCGGTAGAGGTCGGTTTCGTTTTCGGCGCGGATATGCGGCACGCCGCGCTCGTCGTAGCGCACGGTCACTGAGCCTTGCAGATGCTGCAACGCCACCTGGCCCTGGCGCGTCGGTTGTTTGCTGTACACATACCAGCCGCCCCCGGCGGCGAGCGCGACGATCAGCAAGGCAAGTACGGTCAGGACGCGTTTCATGGTGGCTCCTTGTTCTTTCGGGATTGCCGCCCGTGTGGGCTGCAAACGTGTAGCACAGACCTCCTGTGCCGGGCATCGCGGTCCTGGAAAAGTCAGGAATGCCTTACTTCGCCACCGCGGGCCACGGGCAGTAGCAACCCACCGCCATCGTATGGGTGGCGTTCACCGCCCTGCCTGCGTTCAGCGCTTGCAGGATAGGCTCGATAAAACTGTTGCTCGAATTGCAGGTCAGGCCTTCGCTGTACGGGCCGAAATATGCCAGCTTGCCGTCGCGGTCCCATATCGCCACTGCCGGACTGGCGGGAATCTGTTCGGAGCCAGGCAGGACAGCGAGGGTTTTCAGGCGGCTCAAGGTGCCGGGCAACTGGCCGTGACTGCCGGGCTTTTGTACCGTATAGAACTCGACGCCCTGCGGTACATATTGCTCAACCAGTTCAGTCAGGTGTTGTTGGTTGCCGACATTGCATGGGCAGGCCGGGTCCCAGAAGTGCACCAGGCGAATGGCGCCGGGGCCGGCGAGTTCGTCGGGCAGGCGCAACGGGTCGCCGGAGAACACGGCGGTGTGCGAACTGAAGGCTCGCAGGTAGCGTCCCTGAAACCAGTCGTAAGCGGCCCACAGCACACTGGCACACACAAGGGCGAGCAGGCTGGCAAGCAGTGTGGTGCGATAGGCCGGGCGCATGGGTTTCAATCCTCGAAGGTCGGCTAGCTTGCCATGCTTGCTGCGACAGATGAATATCGCAGGCCGATAAAGTCCGTTTAGCGCTCTGGAATAGCCCATGTCTGCCACTTTCGACCCCGATCATTTGCGTGCCAGCCTGCGGCCGTTGGCCGAGTGGCGGCCGCTGTCGACGGAGGCCATGGCCTATCAGCGTTTTTACGGGCTGGATTTTCCACAGCGGACCCTGCGCCGTGGCTTGGGGCGTTTCGAGATCGATGGTTATGAAGTGGTCAGCCAGCTCTGGTGGCCCGAGCGGGCGAAGGCGACGCTGTTTCTATTTCACGGCTTCTACGATCACACCGGGCTCTACCGGCATGTGATTGAGTGGGCGCTGGACCAAGGGTTTGCGGTAATCGCCTGCGACCTGCCGGGGCATGGCTTGTCCAGTGGCGAACGGGCGAGTATCAAGGACTTCGCCGAGTACCAGAGCGCCCTGCAAGGCCTGCTGGCCGAGGCGCAGTCGTTGGGCCTTCCGCAGCCCTGGCACTTGTGCGGGCAAAGCACCGGCGGGGCGATTGTGATCGACCATGTACTCAATCAAGGTGCGAGCAGCCCGGCCCAGGGGCAAGTGATTCTGCTGTCGCCCTTGGTGCGGCCGCGAGCCTGGGGTTGGTCGCGGCTCAGTTATTACCTGCTCAAGCCGTTTGTCAAAGGCATCGCCCGGCGCTTCAGCGAGAATTCCAACGACCCTGACTTCCTCGCGTTCCTGCAGGCCGATCCGCTGCAACCGCTGCGTCTGCCAACGGCCTGGGTCGGTGCGCTGGGACGGTGGATCAAGCGTATCGAAGCGGCACCGAGCAGCCCGCGGCGGCCGCTGATCGTGCAGGGGCAGGCGGACATGACCGTGGATTGGGAGCACAACCTTGAAGTGCTGCGAGGCAAGTTCGATCGGCCCCAGGTGTTGATGCTGCCTGAGGCGCGGCATCATCTGGCGAATGAGTCGCCGGGGCTGCGGCAGGAGTATTTCGGGTTTTTGACCAAGCGCATGAGTCGGGATCGGCGGTGACATTTCGATAGTCTTCGCGGGCCATTTCACGGACGCCAAAAATTACTGGGTCAGGCTCGACGTACTTTGCCCCACTGCCAACCCCGCCCGAATCGCCGCCAATGCCGCTTGGTAATAAGCCTTGCCTTCAGAGGACTCGGCAAAGGTCGAAAACTCTTCCAGTTCGTCATCCGACAGGTCGCGATAGACATACAGCAGCGTGTTGTTCAGGTCGGCGCCGATCTGCTCCATCAGGCGCTGGCGCTGACCGTTCAACATGCCTTGAGCCTGACCGTTGCCGAGCAGGCCGGGGATCATCGAACTCAGGCTGTCGGCCGCGACGCCTGCGATCGCCAGGCTGACTTCAGCGCCGGCCTCGCGGGCGGGCAGGGCCTGGGCCAGGTGGCCGATGATCAGTTGACGGGTATCGCTGGCTTGCATCTTCGGCAAGCCCTTGGCGTTTTTCGCCAATTGATCGCGACGGGTCGCCAGCAGTTCGGCGGCGACGATTTTCTTGCCCAGGGGCGATTGAAAGAAGGTCAGCGCAGGTTTCGGGTCGGCGAGCTTCTTGCGCAGTTGCGCTTCGGCGCGCTGGTCCATGGCCTTGGGGGCGAACCGCAGATTGCTGTTGTCGACCAGGGCCTGGAACACTGCCGGTGGCAAGCTGTTCTGATAGCGCTGCTGAGCGGCCGAGAGAGCATCGTTGAAATGCGCGCGTTGTTCTGGCCAACCGGCGACCTTGTACAACTGGTCGTGGCCGTCCGCCCAGGCGGGCAAAACGCAGAACATCAACAGTGAGAAAAGCAAGCGACGCATAGGGACTCCTGTCAGCAGGCGACTATTCTCCGTGCGGCATTCGTACTTGTCGAGAATTCGTATCAGGTTGAGTACCTTATCCGACCAATCCTCCGCTGCGTGGCTCTGTCGGATTTGCGGGCACAGGAATACTATGCGCGCCATGCACATACCCTCTGATCATCCACTGCTGTTACGTATCGTCGACGACCTGGCCGAACACGGCTGGTCGCAGCAGAATATTTTCCTGCCCCTGGACCTGACCCGGGCGCTGGCCGCCGAATGTCGTAAACGTGCCGCCGAGGGTGAGCTCGCCCCGGCCGCCGTGGGGCGCGGGGCGTTTTCGGAGATTCGCGAGGGCATTCGCGGCGACCATATCCAGTGGCTCGAACCCGGCCAGGCCGAGTCCTGCGACAGCTACCTGGGGTTGATGGACAGCCTGCGTGAGGCGATGAATCGTGGTTTGTTCCTGGGCCTGGAAGATTTCGAAAGCCATTTCGCCCTATACCCGCCCGGCGCTTTCTACCTCAAGCATGTCGACCGTTTCCGTGACGACGACCGGCGCATGGTCTCGGCGGTGATCTACCTCAACGACGCCTGGCTGCCCGAGCATGGCGGTCAGTTGCGCATGTACCTGGACGAAGGCGTCGAGCACGATGTGGTGCCCACCGGCGGATGCCTGGTGGTGTTCCTGTCGGGCGACGTGCCCCACGAAGTCCTGCCCGCGACCCGAGAACGCCTGTCCTTGACGGGCTGGTTCCGCCGTCGTGGCAACGAGCCGTTCTAATCATGCAAAAAATTCTGGTAAGCCGCTGTTTGCTCGGTCACCGCGTCCGTTACGACGGCGGGGCCAGCGGGCCGTTCGATCTGTTGGAACAGTGGATTGCCGAGGGCCGGGTGGTGCCGTTGTGTCCGGAAGTCGCCGGCGGGTTGCCGACACCCAGGGCTGCGGCGGAAATTCCCGGCGGGCAGGGCGGTGAAGTGCTTGATGGCCTTGCATCGGTCATCACCACCGAGGGCGAGGACGTCAGTGCCGAGTTTCTATCGGGGGCTTCTCAGGCGCTGGAGCTGGTGCAACAGCACGGCATCCGGATTGCCGTGCTCAAGGCCAACAGCCCGTCTTGCGGGAATCTGCTGACCTATGACGGGACGTTCAGTGGAGTGAAGGTCAGCGGTGAGGGCGTGACCGCCGCGCTGCTCAAGCGCCATGGTGTGCAAGTCTTCAGCGAGCTGGAGTTGCCGCAAGCGGCGCAGGCCCTGGCAACCCTGAAGTAACAGCCCGCAGGGTTACTCATTCGCCCGAATCAAGGTTTCGGCGCCACACCCGCATCTGCCCCAAACCACTTTTGCTCCAGCGCCTCCAGCCGGCCATCGGCCTTGATCCGCTGCATTGCATTCTCAAGGCTGGCATGAAATGCCGGATTACCCTTCTGAAACGGAATCGCCAGGCTCACAGGGGTGGCCTTCGGTTTTTGTTCCGTCAGCGACTGCACCAACAGGATTGATCGCGGTTGCTCTTCTTTCTGCGCGATCAATTGTGCGTTGGTGTGAATGTAAGGTTCGCTGAAGTCGAAACGATCCTTCAGGTCCGGGGTCAGTGCTATGTGATTGATGGCAACGTCGTATTTGCCGCTTTCGACGCCGGTCATCAGATCGTCGGAATCGGTGACGACGAAGTCGGCCCGTACATCCAGCTCATTGGCCAGCAGTTGACCCAACTCGACCTCGAACCCGGTCAGTTTGCCGTCATCCTTGAAATTGAAGGGCGGTGTATTAGCCTCAAGAGCAATGCGCAATTCGCCGCGGTCGTTTACATCGTCCATCAGTTCGGCATGAGCCAAAGGGCTCAAAAGGGGTAGCAGGCAGATCAGGCCAGGCAAAAAGCGCATGGTCACTCCTTTGAATTCATTTATCTATCGCGACGCGCTGTTCAGGCTCGCTTTGCTATGGTTATTGAGTGCCTTCGACAACGAATGGCCGTTAAGTTGTTCACGGTCGAGCGAATTTTACGGAAAAACTGGAGAAGAGAATGAAAAGCTTTATGTCACGAGCAGCATTGGCTGGTGTGCTGATGGGTGTTTCGGTGCTGGCCGGTGCCGCCACCCCGGCTCCGAAGGGGGCAGAAGTGTTCATCGTATCTCCTGCGGACGGAGCCACGGTCGCGCAAACCTTTACAGTGAATTTCGGCGTCAAGGAAATCGCACTGGCACCAGCGGGCGACACCACCAAAAACACTGGGCACCACCATCTGCTGATCGATGTCGACAAACTACCGGCTGCCGGCGCTCCGATTCCAAACGATGCCAATCACATGCACTTTGGCAAAGCGCAGACTCACGCTGAAATCAAACTGGCACCGGGCAAGCACACCTTGCAGCTCGAACTGGGCGACAGCGGTCACATGCCGTTCGATCCGCCGATCGTGTCGAAGAAAATCACCGTGACGGTGAAGTAGCTTTTCCACAGCGATGAAAAAGCAGCCGTAAAAAAGGGAGCTCCGAGGAGCTCCCTTTTTTGTCGCTCAAGTCGCGATCAGAACAACACGCGGCAACGAATGGTGCCGTTGATGTGCTGCAGCTTCTCTTGCGCCATTTCCGAGTAATCGGCATCCACGTCGATCACGACGTAGCCGACTTTCTCGTTGGTCTGCAGGAACTGACCGGAAATGTTGATGCCGTTTTCGGCGAAGACCTTGTTGATCTCGCTCATCACACCCGGAATGTTTTCGTGGATGTGCAGCAGACGGTGCTTGCCAGGGTGAGCCGGCAAGGCCACTTCCGGGAAGTTCACGGACGATACCGACGTACCGTTGTCGCTGTACTTGACCAGTTTTTCCGCCACTTCCAGGCCGATGTTGGCCTGCGCTTCAGCGGTAGAACCACCGATGTGCGGGGTCAGGATCACGTTGTCCAGGCCACGCAGCGGGCTTTCGAACTCTTCTTCGTTGGAGCGTGGCTCCACCGGGAATACGTCGATGGCCGCGCCGATCAGGTGCTTGTCCTTGATCGCGTCCGCCAGGGCGTCCAGTTCGACCACGGTGCCGCGCGCGGCGTTGATCAGGATGCCGCCCTTCTTGATGGCGCGGATTTCCTTCTCGCCGATCATCCACTGGGTGGCAGCGGTTTCCGGAACGTGCAGGGTGACGATGTCGGACATGCCCAACAGCTCGTGCAGGTTGCCGACCTGGGTGGCGTTGCCCAATGGCAGCTTGGTCACGGTGTCGTAGAAGTAAACCTGCATGCCCAGGCCTTCCGCCAGGACCGACAGTTGAGTGCCGATCGAGCCGTAACCGACGATACCCAGCTTTTTACCGCGGATTTCGAAGGAGTTGGCTGCGCTTTTGATCCAGCCGCCACGGTGGCAGGAAGCGTTCTTCTCAGGGATGCCGCGCAGCAACAGAATCGCCTCGGCCAGCACCAGCTCGGCAACGGAGCGAGTGTTGGAGTACGGCGCGTTGAATACCGCGATACCGCGTTCGCGAGCCGCGTTGAGGTCGACCTGGTTGGTGCCGATGCAGAAACAGCCGACAGCCACCAGTTTCTTCGCGTGATCGAAGATCTCTTCGGTCAGTTGAGTGCGGGAGCGAATGCCGATGAAGTGAGCATCAGCGATCTTTTCCTTCAGCTGGGCGTCCGGCAGAGAACCTGTGAGGTACTCGATGCTGGTGTAGCCCGCCGCCTTGAGGACGTCGACAGCCGATTGGTGGACGCCTTCGAGAAGAAGGAACTTGATCTTGCTCTTATCGAGAGAAGTCTTGCTCATCTGCGTAAACCTGTGTCCCGGAGAAAAAATGGCAGGGAAGGGAGCAGCCAGAGCTGACCCGGACGGCAGGAAAGCCGTCGCCGCAGAACAGCCTTTGGGCACTATCCTGCGGGGTCGGTATGCTAGCATATGCGACCTGCTAACACTCATTCTGCGACGTGAAGCGTACTCAGGATGACCATGAATTGTTCGAGAGTTCTGTCGATGACCAATCCTGCGCTGATTGATGAGCTGAAGACCCTGGTTGAGCCTGGCAAGGTGCTGACCGACGCCGACTCCCTGAACGCTTACGGCAAGGATTGGACCAAACATTTCGCCCCGGCCCCGACGGCCATTGTGTTCCCCAAGACCATCGAGCAGGTCCAGGCCATTGTCCGTTGGGCCAATGAACACAAGGTTGCGCTGGTGCCGTCCGGCGGTCGTACCGGGCTTTCTGCCGCAGCAGTGGCGGCCAATGGCGAAGTGGTCGTGTCCTTCGACTACATGAACCAGATTCTCGACGTGAACCTCACCGATCGCACCGTTGTTTGTCAGCCGGGCGTGGTTACCGAACAATTACAGAACAAGGCTGAAGAGCACGGTTTGTACTATCCGGTGGACTTCGCTTCGGCAGGTTCCAGCCAGATAGGTGGCAATATCGGCACCAATGCCGGCGGGATCAAGGTGATTCGCTACGGCATGACCCGTAACTGGGTGGCCGGCATGAAAGTCGTCACCGGCAAGGGCGATCTGCTGGAACTGAACAAAGACCTGATCAAGAACGCCACCGGCTACGACCTGCGTCAGCTGTTCATCGGCGCTGAAGGCACCCTGGGTTTTGTCGTCGAAGCCACCATGCGTCTGGACCGTGCGCCGAAAAACCTCACCGCGATGGTGCTCGGTACAGCCGATTTCGATTCGATCATGCCGGTATTGCACGCGTTCCAGAGCAAACTTGACCTGACTGCCTTCGAATTCTTTTCCGACAAAGCCCTGGCCAAGGTCATGGCACGCGGCGATGTGCCGGCGCCATTCGAATCCGACTGCCCGTTCTATGCGCTGCTGGAATTCGAAGCGACCACCGATGAAGTAGCCAACCACGCCCTGGAAACCTTCGAGCACTGCGTCGAGCAGGGCTGGGTGCTGGACGGCGTGATGAGCCAGAGCGAAACCCAGTTGCAGAACCTCTGGAAGCTGCGCGAGTACATCTCCGAAACCATTTCCCACTGGACGCCGTACAAAAACGACATTTCGGTCACTGTGTCGAAAGTCCCGGGGTTCCTGAAGGAAATCGACGCGATCGTCGGCGAACACTACCCGGACTTCGAAATCGTCTGGTTCGGCCACATCGGCGACGGCAACCTGCACTTGAACATCCTCAAGCCGGATAACCTGAGCAAGGATGAGTTCTTCGCCAAGTGCGCCACCGTCAACAAGTGGGTGTTCGAAACCGTCGAGAAGTACAACGGTTCGATTTCCGCCGAACACGGCGTGGGCATGACCAAACGTGACTACTTGACCTATAGCCGCTCACCGGTTGAGATCGAGTACATGAAAGCCGTCAAGGCGGTGTTCGACCCGAACGGCATCATGAACCCGGGCAAGATTTTCGCTGTTTGATTCTTCGAATTTTAAGAGCACGAAGCAGGAGTCGGTCAATGAGCTATCAGCACCAGTATGTCGACGGAACGCGTATTCATTTTCCGCTGGGGAAAGTGGTGTGCATCGGCCGCAACTACGCCGAACACGCCAAGGAACTGGACAACCCGGTGCCCACCGAACCACTGCTGTTCATCAAGCCCGGCAGCTGCGTGGTGCCACTGGAAGGCAGCTTCAGCATTCCGACCGAGCGCGGTTCGGTGCATTACGAAGCAGAAATAGCGGTGCTGATCGGCAAGCCATTGTCGACCAAGCCGAGCCGCGAAGAAGTGCTGGATGCCATCTCCGGCTTCGCCCCGGCCCTGGACCTGACCCTGCGCGACAAGCAGGCCGAGCTTAAAGCCAAGGGCCTGCCGTGGGAAATCGCCAAGTGCTTTGACGGTGCGGCGGTGATTGCGCCATTCGTGGCTGGCAGCACGTTTACCGACCTGACCGACATCGGCATCCGCCTGACCATCAATGGTGAAGTCCGCCAGGATGGCAACACCAAGGACATGCTCAATCCGATCGTGCCAATGATCCAGTACATGGCCGGCTGCTTCTCGCTGCAGGCCGGTGACGTGATCCTCACTGGCACGCCGGTGGGCGTTGGCCCGCTGAACGTCGGTGACGAACTGGTGCTCGAATTGCCGGGTGTCAGCCGCTTTACCAGTAGCGTTCTCTAAAAAGCAAAAAACCGCAGCCTGCCGCAGGCTGCGATCTTTTGATCTTGGCTGCCCACACAGGGCAATCCGGCCATTTCCCGTTTTTTTCACATTTTGTCTGGATAATTCCGGGGCTTATGGCATCTGAGCCTGTCCCAATGTGCTATTACCCATAGCCTGAATTTCTGGAACGCATCCCTGAATGGCCATCGAATCGCTGCCCAAGCTGAAAACTGCCCGCCGCTCGCGCTTTGTCATGCGTTGGTATTCCTGGCTTTTACTGGTGGCGGTCGCCGCTTATGGCCTTGCGTTTGCGATGCATTGGGATGATCGCGGTGTGCTCTGGGTGAAGGAGCGCTTCGAAAGCCCTGCCGAACGAAAAGAGAGTGTCTGGCTGCCGGACTATCGGGCGGTGATCGACGCCAAACTGCTGCCGGGCATGGAGAAGGACGAAGCGTCGGACGTGTCTTACGACCCGCAGACCAAAACCCTGTTCTCCGTGATGGGCAAGAACCCGTTCCTGGTCGAGCTGACGTTGCAAGGCGACGTGTTGCGCAAAATGCCGCTGGTGGGGTGGAGCAACCCGGAAGGGGTGACGGTAATGGGCAATGGTTTGCTGGCGATTACCGATGAGCGCGAACACCTGCTCTCGATCGTCAAGGTCGATGCCGATACGCGCGAGCTGAACATCGCCAATTTCCCGAAGTACGATCTCGGTCCCTCGAAAAACCAGAATAAAGGCTTCGAAGCCGTCGTCTGGGATGCCCGTCGCCAGCAACTGCTGCTGGGTGAAGAGCGTCCACCAGCGCTGTTCAGCTGGAAAAGCGATGGCAGCCAGATCCTGAAGGGGGACAAGCAGAAACTCTCCAGCGACGCACTGGATGTCCGTAACCTGTCGGCCCTGGCCATCGATCCGCGCACCGGTCACACCCTGGTGCTGTCCGCCGACTCTCACTTGTTGCTGGAACTGGACGAGAAGGGCGAGCAGGTCAGTTTCATGACCTTGCTCGGAGGGTTCAATGGCCTGAAGAAAACCATTCCCCGTGCCGAAGGCGTCACCATGGACGAAGCAGGCACGCTGTACATGGTGAGCGAGCCGAACCTGTTCTACCGCTTCGAAAAGCAACAGGTTCGGTAGTTGCGGTAGAAGGTCGCGGGCCATTAGGGTTTTAATTCAGGCAGCCGTGGTGTTTCATCCGCCCGTCCTGTTTCCGAGTTTGCCTGAATGCGTCGACTTGTCCGCCCCAAACCCCTGATGCTGATCCTGTCGGTCATTGCCCTGATCGTGTTGGTTGCCGTCGGCCAGTACCAGCGCCTGTTCGAACGCAGCGGGTTCAATGTGCAGGCGCTATGGCAGCCGATGAATACCCGATCCATTGGCCTGGACCAGTATCAGGTGGCGATCGAGGCGCGAGTCATTGACGGTCTGGACGACGATGTTTCAGCGCTGACCTTCGATCCCGTGCGCAAAAGCCTGTTCACGGTCACCCAAAAAAACGCCGAGCTGATCGAGTTGTCCCTGGAAGGCAAAATCCTGCGGCGTGTGGCGCTGGTCGGATTCGGCGACCCGGAAGCAGTGGAGTTCATTAGCGCTGACACTTACGTGATCACCGATGAGCGTGAGCAACGGCTGATCAAGATTCATCTGCGCAAGGGCACGACGTTCCTCGATGCCGCGGACGCCGAGCAGATGACCCTCGGCGTGCACATGAGCGGCAACAAGGGATTCGAGGGGTTGGCCTATGACTCGGTGGGCAAGCGCTTGTTCGTCGCCAAGGAGCGCGACCCGATGCTGATCTACGAAGTGCAGGGCTTTCCCCATTACAACCCGGAGAAGTCCTACGCGGTGCACGTGGTGAACAATCCCAAGCGCGATGGCGGAATGTTCGTGCGAGACCTGTCGAGCCTGCAATATGACGAGCGCAGCGGCCATTTGCTGGCACTGTCCGATGAGTCGCGGTTGATTCTTGAACTGGATGTGGACGGGCGACCGCTGAGCACCCTGTCACTGAGCAAGGGTCGTCAGGGATTGCACAAGCCGGAAGGCATTGCCATGGATGACGACGGCACCCTGTACCTCGTCAGCGAGCCGAACCTGTTCTACGTCTTCAAAAAACCGGCACAGCCCTGACCAACACCGCAAAACCAATTGTAGGAGCGAGCAAGCTTCGCTCCTACAAATGGGTGTGGCATCAGGCCTTGAGGGTTTTCACGCCTTCGCTCGTGCCCAACAGCAGCAAGTCCGCCGGGCGCGCCGCGAACAAACCGTTGGTGACCACGCCGACGATGGCGTTGATCTGTGCTTCCAGCTCCACCGGGTTGGTGATCTGCATGTTGTGCACGTCAAGGATGATGTTGCCGTTATCGGTCAGCACACCTTCACGGTAAACCGGGTCGCCGCCCAGCTTCACCAGTTCGCGGGCCACGTGGCTGCGAGCCATCGGGATCACTTCCACCGGCAATGGGAACGCACCGAGCACCGGCACCAGTTTGCTGGCGTCGGCGATGCAGATGAAGGTCTTGGCCACGGCCGCCACGATCTTCTCGCGGGTCAGGGCTGCACCGCCGCCTTTGATCAGGTGCAGGTGCTCGTCGCTTTCATCGGCGCCGTCGACGTAGAACTCCAGATCGCTGACGGTATTGAGCTCATACACCGGAATCCCGTGGCCCTTGAGGCGCGCGGCGGTGGCTTCGGAACTGGCCACTGCGCCGTCAAACGCGCCTTTGTGCTTGGCCAGGGCGTCGATGAAGCAATTGGCGGTAGAGCCGGTGCCGACCCCGACGATGCTCTTGTCATCGAGTTTAGGGAGGATGAAGTCGACGGCGGCCTGAGCCACTGCCTGTTTGAGTTGATCCTGGGTCATGCGGGCTCCGAGGTGCCGAAGAGGGGGACGAAAGGCCGGCATTATAGGCCTCGCGATGTGGAAGGTCATTGCCAGTGTGTCGAATGGAGACGAGGGGGCTTGTCTGTGGCGAGGGAGCTTGCTCCCGCTCGGCTGCGCAGCAGTCGTAAACCTGCCAATACAGTGTGTTTGAAGAAACGGGCTGCCTGTTTTGGGGAGCACTTCGCACTCCAGCGGGAGCAAGCTCCCTCGCCACAATGAGTCTCTTGCGTTTGCGAGTGGCTAAAACCACCTGTTTAGTGTGGTCGCCCGCCCGAAAGCCGGGTTAGACTCCTTGGCCCTGCCCAACCCGTTCAGTGATGCTTTCCGATGCTCGAACAGTACGTCAAAAAGATCCTCACCTCGCGCGTTTATGACGTTGCCGTAGAAACCCCATTGCAGACTGCTCGCCAGCTCTCCGAGCGGCTGGGCAACGAGATTTGGCTCAAGCGTGAAGACTTGCAGCCGGTGTTCTCGTTCAAGATTCGCGGCGCTTACAACAAGCTGACGCAACTGAGCGATGAAGAGCGCGCCCGTGGCGTGGTCACCGCTTCGGCGGGCAACCATGCGCAAGGCCTGGCCCTGGCAGCCAAAGTGCTGGGCGTGAAAGCGACCATCGTGATGCCCAAGACCACCCCGGAGATCAAGGTCGAGGGCGTGCGTTCGCGCGGCGGCAAAGTGGTACTGCACGGCGATTCGTTCCCGGAAGCCCTGGCCTACTCGCTGAAACTGGTCGACGAAAAAGGCTACGTCTACATTCACCCCTACGACGATCCCCACACCATTGCCGGGCAGGGCACGGTGGCCATGGAGATTCTGCGCCAGCACCCGGGGCGTCTGGATGCGATCTTCGTTCCGGTGGGCGGTGGCGGATTGATCGCCGGGATTGCGGCGTACGTGAAATACCTGCGTCCGGACGTCAAGATCATCGGCGTCGAACCGGATGACTCCAACTGCCTGCAAGCCGCCATGGCGGCCGGTGAGCGCGTGGTGTTGCCGACCGTGGGCCTGTTTGCCGATGGCGTCGCGGTGGCGCAGATCGGCCAGCACACCTTCGATATCTGCAAAGACTACGTTGATGAAGTGATCACCGTCAGCACCGATGAAATCTGTGCGGCGATCAAGGATATCTACGACGATACCCGCTCGATCACTGAACCTGCCGGCGCCTTGGGCGTGGCCGGGATCAAGAAATACGTCGAGCAACGTGGCGTCACCGGCCACACCTTCGTGGCCATCGATTCCGGCGCCAACGTCAACTTCGACCGCTTGCGACACGTCGCCGAGCGTGCCGAGCTGGGCGAGGGCCGCGAAGCTATCATCGCCGTGACCATCCCCGAGAAACCGGGCAGCTTCAAGGCGTTCTGCGAAGCCATCGGCAAGCGCCAGATCACCGAATTCAACTACCGCTACAACACCGGCAGCGAAGCGCACATCTTTGTCGGCGTGCAGACCCATCCGGAAAACGACCCGCGCAGTGCGCTGCTCGCCAGCCTGACCGAGCAGGGTTTCCCGGTACTCGACCTGACCGACAACGAACTGGCCAAATTGCACATTCGCCATATGGTTGGCGGGCGTGCCGCCCAGGTGGTCGATGAGGTGGTGCTGCGCTTCGAGTTCCCGGAGCGTCCGGGTGCGTTGTTCAACTTCCTCAACAAGCTCGGTGGGCGCTGGAACATTTCGATGTTCCACTACCGCAACCACGGCGCGGCGGATGGCCGTGTGGTCGCGGGCCTGCAAGTGCCCCACGACGAGCGTCATCTGGTACCGGCGGCGCTGGAAGAAATCGGCTACCCGTACTGGGACGAAAGCGACAACCCGGCCTATCAGCTGTTTCTCGGCTGAGCGGCTACGCTGATGGGCAGCCTATAAGGAATTCGAACAATGGAAACGTTAACCGCCCTCAAAGTCGCGCATGGCGTGGCGACGGTGCTGCTGTTGATCAGCGCACTGGGGCTGGCAATCTGGGTCTGGCGCACTCGTCGTAACGGTGATGCGACGGCGCCTGCGCGTACCTTGCAGCGACCGCAGGTGTTCATCTGGTTGTTGATGGGCCTGGCGCTGTTGAGCATGCCGTTTACCGGCTGGTGGATGGTGCATCTGGTGGGCTGGCCGTTGGGGCAGACCTGGTTGCTGGCGTCCAGTGTGCTGTACACCGTGGCGGCGCTGGGCTGGTTCTGGCTGCTGGTGCGGCTCAATCGGCTGCGCAAGGCGCCGGCGGCGGGGAATGGGAAGTTTACGTTGGCGTTGGCGTTGTTCAGTTTTGTCTGCTTGATCGCCATTGCGGGGTTGATGGGGGCCAAGCCGGTATAGCGCGGAATCTGTAGCTGCTGCGAGGTGCGAGGCTGCGATGGGCTGCGAAGCGGCCCCGAAGGGCGGTCCTGCGGACCGCAACGCAGCCTCGTACCTCGGTAGCTGCTACAGGCTTAATCAATCGCGCAAACTGATCACCGGCCAGCCACGTTTCTCGGCCTCGGCCCGCAAGTTAGGGTCCGGATCGACCGCGATCGGATTCGTCACTTGCTCCAGCAACGCCAAGTCGTTCATCGAGTCGCTGTAGAAATAACTGTCTTCCAGGCTGTGGCCGGTTTCTTCCAGCCAACGATTCAACCGGGTCACCTTGCCTTCACGGAAGCACGGGATATCGGTGCTGCGCCCGCTGTACCGGCCGTCGATCATTTCGCATTCGGTGGCGATCAGGGTTTCAACGCCTAAACGCGTGGCAATCGGCCCGGTCACAAAACGGTTGGTGGCGGTGATGATGACCAGCTTGTCGCCGGCCTCACGGTGTTGGGCCAACAGTTCGAGGCCCTTGGGCAGCACGAGCGGTTCGATGCAGTCGCGCATGTAATCCAGGTGCCATTGATCCAGTGTCGCCATTTCGGTGCGGCCGAGGACTTCCAGGCAGAAGTTCAGGTAGGCGGCCTGATCCAGCTTGCCGGCCAGGTAGTCCTGATAGAACTCGTCGTTGCGTGCCTTGTAGGCGACGGCGTCGAGGAAACCGCGTTCGCACAGATAATCGCCCCAGGCGTGGTCACTGTCGCCGCCCAGAAGCGTGTTGTCCAAGTCGAATAAAGCCAGCCGCATTGCAGTTACTCGCTGAAAAGTCTGTAGAAAGGTCTCCAGAATACGGACTTTTCACAAGAGTGCACATAAGGTAGGTCGGCTCGTTGCTGCTTTCACAACCTTTGTGGAACAATGCGGCGACATGCGTTTGCGAGGTTGTTGCCGTGATCGACCCCGATGGTTTCCGCCCCAATGTCGGGATCATTCTGACGAATGATGCTGGCCAGGTGCTATGGGCTCGCCGAATCAATCAAGATGCCTGGCAGTTTCCACAGGGCGGGATCAACCCCCAGGAGACGCCGGAAGACGCCTTGTACCGCGAGTTGAACGAAGAAGTGGGCCTGGAGCGCGAAGATGTTGAAATTCTCGCCTGCACCCGGGGCTGGTTGCGTTATCGTTTGCCGCAACGTCTGGTCAGAACGCACAGCCAACCGCTGTGCATCGGCCAGAAGCAGAAATGGTTTCTCCTGCGCCTGATCTCCAACGAGCAGCGGGTGCGGATGGATTTGACCGGTAAACCGGAATTCGATGGCTGGCGCTGGGTCAGCTATTGGTATCCGTTGGGCCAGGTGGTGACATTCAAGCGCGAGGTGTATCGACGCGCTCTCAAAGAGCTTGCCCCGCGCCTTTTAGCGCGCGACTGACGACGGAGTTCGACCCCGAGCCATGCTCAATACGCTGCGCAAGATCGTCCAGGAAGTTAACTCCGCCAAGGATCTCAAGGCGGCGTTGGGGATTATTGTGTTGCGCGTCAAAGAGGCCATGGGCAGCCAGGTCTGCTCGGTCTACCTGCTTGATCCAGAGACCAACCGCTTCGTGCTGATGGCCACCGAGGGCTTGAACAAGCGCTCGATCGGCAAAGTCAGCATGGCACCCAACGAAGGTCTGGTCGGCCTGGTCGGCACGCGTGAAGAACCCCTGAACCTCGAAAACGCCGCGGATCACCCGCGCTACCGTTACTTCGCCGAGACCGGTGAAGAGCGCTACGCGTCGTTCCTCGGGGCGCCGATCATTCACCACCGCCGCGTCGTCGGCGTATTGGTCATTCAACAAAAGGAACGCCGCCAGTTCGATGAGGGTGAAGAAGCCTTCCTCGTGACCATGAGCGCGCAGCTCGCCGGCGTTATCGCCCATGCCGAGGCCACCGGTTCGATCCGTGGCCTGGGCCGTCAGGGCAAAGGTATCCAGGAAGCAAAGTTCGTCGGCGTACCTGGTTCGCCGGGCGCGGCGGTCGGCACCGCAGTCGTCATGCTGCCGCCGGCCGATCTGGATGTGGTGCCGGACAAGACCATCACCGACATCGATGCAGAACTTGGGCTGTTCAAGACGGCCATCGAAGGCGTGCGCGCCGACATGCGTGCCTTGTCCGCCAAGCTGGCAACCCAGCTGCGACCTGAAGAGCGGGCCCTGTTCGACGTCTACTTGATGATGCTCGACGATGCTTCGCTCGGCAGCGAAGTCACCACCGTGATCAAGACCGGTCAGTGGGCCCAGGGCGCGCTGCGTCAGGTGGTTACCGATCACGTCAACCGTTTCGAACTGATGGACGACGCCTACCTGCGTGAGCGGGCCTCGGACGTCAAGGACCTCGGCCGCCGTTTGCTCGCCTACTTGCAGGAAGAGCGGCAGCAGACGCTGGTCTACCCCGACAACACCATTCTGGTCAGCGAAGAACTGACGCCGGCAATGCTCGGCGAGGTACCGGAAGGCAAGCTGGTGGGCCTGGTGTCGGTACTCGGTTCTGGCAACTCCCACGTGGCGATCCTGGCGCGCGCCATGGGTATTCCGACGGTGATGGGCCTGGTCGACCTGCCGTACTCCAAGGTCGACGGCATCCAGATGATCGTCGACGGCTACCACGGCGAGGTCTACACCAACCCGAGTGACGTGCTGCGCAAGCAGTTCGCCGACGTGGTCGAGGAAGAGAAACAACTGGCCCTCGGGCTGGATGCATTACGCGACCTGCCGTGCGTAACGGTTGATGGCCACCGCATGCCGCTGTGGGTCAACACCGGCCTGCTGGCGGACGTGGCACGGGCGCAGAAGCGCGGTGCCGAGGGCGTGGGTCTGTACCGCACCGAAGTGCCGTTCATGATCAACCAGCGTTTCCCGAGCGAAAAGGAACAGCTGGCGATCTATCGCGAGCAACTTGCCGCGTTCCATCCACAACCAGTGACCATGCGTAGCCTGGACATTGGCGGTGACAAGGCGCTGTCGTACTTCCCGATCAAGGAAGACAACCCGTTCCTCGGCTGGCGCGGGATTCGCGTGACCCTCGACCACCCGGAAATCTTCCTGGTGCAGACCCGCGCCATGCTCAAGGCCAGCGAAGGCCTGAACAACCTGCGTATTCTGCTGCCGATGATTTCCGGCACCCATGAACTGGAAGAAGCCTTGCACCTGATCCACCGGGCCTGGGGCGAAGTCCGCGACGAAGGCACCGACGTGCCGATGCCGCCGGTTGGCGTGATGATCGAGATTCCGGCAGCGGTGTATCAGACCAAGGAACTGGCGCGGCAGGTGGACTTCCTGTCGGTCGGCTCCAACGACCTGACCCAGTACCTGCTGGCCGTGGACCGAAACAACCCACGGGTGGCCGACCTCTACGACTACCTGCACCCGGCGGTGCTGCAAGCCCTGCAGAGCGTGGTGCGCGATGCGCATGCCGAAGGCAAACCGGTGAGTATCTGCGGCGAAATGGCCGGTGACCCGGCGGCGGCGGTGCTGTTGATGGCAATGGGCTTCGACAGCCTGTCGATGAACGCCACCAACTTGCCGAAAGTGAAGTGGATGCTGCGTCAGATCAACCTGAGCAAGGCCAAGGAACTGCTCGCCGAGCTGATGACCATCGACAACCCGCAAGTTATCCACAGCTCGCTGCAACTGGCGCTGAAAAACCTTGGGTTGGCACGGATGATCAATCCGGCTTCGGTCAAGACCCTTTAAAAGGCTGATGGCCTCATCGCTGGCAAGCCAGCTCCCACAGGAATTTGGGTCGATTCACTGATTTGTGATCAACACCAAAACCTGTGGGAGCTGGCTTGCCCGCGATGGGGCCAGTCCAGGCAGCACAAAATTAAATCCTGACTTCCACTTCCCCCAAATGCCCCCCATACGGCCCGAAACTCCGCTCGACCATATGCCGCATCCCATTCGCCTGAACAATCAACGCCGTGCTCGCCCGCGTCCCATAAGCCTGGCTCTTGATAAACACGCTCGACAACAACGTCTCGGTGGCTTGCCCCACGCCAGTGTCCGGCAGCTCGGCAAGTGGTGCGATCTGCGGATCGCTCAGCAAGGCCAATAACGCCTGTGGTTGTGGATCGTCCAGGACTTCGCTCAACGCTGCCTTGGCCTTGAGCACTTTTGGCCACGGCGTATTCAGCCCCGCGTTCGATAACCCATAAAGCCCTGGTTCGAGCCTGACCGCCGAGGTTTCCCGAGCGTTGAAGTGCCAGAGCTCTTTGGCATTGCCGATCAGCAGATTGAACCCGGCATATTCAGCCGAACGTGCGATAACGTCGCTTAAATAGTCTTCAATGGGCGTTTCCCCGCTGAGAAACTGCGCCACCAGTTCGCCTCGCGACTTGGCGGCCGGCGGTTGAAGGGGATTACGGATGTTGGTCAGTGCGGCGAAGCGCCCATTGGCGCCGACACCGAGCCACGTACCGCCGGCCTCGAGGTCACGCCCGGCGTAGACATGCGGGGCGTGCGGCCATTGCGCCAGGGGCAGGCTGGGCCGGGCATAGAATTCGTCGCGGTTGGCCGCCACGATCAGCGGCTGGGCATGACCCGGCCGCCAGGCAAAGACAATCAGGCACATAAGGTGGTCCTTGTGTGTTTTTTGCTCACTCTACGCAGACATCGCTCATCGATCCATCGCCATCCGCAGTGGAGCCCGAGGCCATGCATCCGTTACCATGCCGCTCCTGTTTCGGGATGCTTGGGGACGTGGCCATGGAATTTTTGCTCTATCTGGCGCTGGGCGCCTGTGCGGGCGTGCTGGCCGGGCTGTTTGGGGTAGGCGGCGGGATTATCATCGTCCCGGTGCTGGTGTTCAGCTTCACCTTGCAGGGATTTGATCCGTCGATCCTGACGCATCTTGCAGTCGGTACTTCCCTGGCGACGATCATTTTTACGTCGGTCAATGCGGTTCGCGAACATCATCGCCGCGGCGCCGTGCGTTGGCCGATTTTTGCCTGGATGACTCTCGGCATTCTGATCGGTGCCGGTTTCGGCGCGCTGACCGCCGAAGCGATCTCCGGGCCGAATCTGCAGAAGATCATCGGCATATTCGCGTTGATCATCGCTGTTCAACTCGCCTTGGACTTCAAACCCAAGGCCAGCCGAACGGTGCCCGGTAAAGTCGGTCTGACCGTGGCCGGCAGTGTGATTGGCTGGGCTTCGGCGATTTTCGGGATCGGCGGCGGCTCGCTGACCGTGCCATTCCTGACCTGGCGCAGCGTTCCGATGCAACAAGCGGTGGCCACATCGTCGGCCTGTGGCCTGCCCATCGCTTTGGCAAGTGCATTAAGTTTCATGATTCTGGGCTGGCACGATCCACTGCTGCCGGCCCATAGTCTCGGTTTTGTTTATTTGCCGGCGCTGCTGGGGATCGCTCTGACCAGCATGGTCTTCGCCCGCCTCGGTGCACGACTGGCCCACAGGCTGTCGCCACGCTTGCTGAAAAGACTGTTTGCCGCTTTGCTGTTTTGCGTCGGCTTGAACTTCCTGCTCTGACACCTAACGCAATCCTGGCTTAATCCTGGCGTGACAGCGTCGCCCGGGAATTTTGAAGGTTTCAACTCTAACGAGGAGTCGCAATGCTGCCTTACCCGCAGATCGACCCGGTGGCCCTGGCCATCGGTCCGCTGAAAATCCACTGGTACGGCCTGATGTATCTGGTCGGCATCGGCGGCGCGTGGCTGCTGGCGTCCCGTCGGCTGAACCGCTTCGACCCGACCTGGACCAAGGAGAAACTCTCCGACATGGTGTTCTGGATGTCGATGGGCGTCATCGTCGGCGGCCGTCTGGGTTATGTGCTGTTTTATGATCTGAGCGCTTACCTGGCCAACCCGATGTTGATCTTCGAAGTGTGGAAGGGCGGCATGTCGTTCCACGGTGGCTTCATCGGTGTGATGCTCGCAGCGTTGTGGTTTGGTAAAAAGAACAACAAGTCGTTCTTCCAGCTGATGGACTTCGTTGCGCCGATGGTGCCGATCGGTCTGGGTGCCGGGCGCATCGGCAACTTCATCAACGCCGAGTTGTGGGGCAAGCCGACCGACGTGCCGTGGGCGATGATCTTCCCGCCGTTCAGCGACCCGGCGCAGTTGCCGCGTCACCCGTCGCAGCTGTACCAGTTTGCGCTGGAAGGTGTGGCGCTGTTCCTGATCCTCTGGCTGTTCTCGCGCAAGCCACGGCCGACCATGGCGGTATCCGGGATGTTTGCGCTGTTCTATGGCATTTTCCGTTTCATCGTCGAGTTCGTCCGCGTTCCGGATGCGCAACTGGGCTATCTGGCGTGGAACTGGCTGACCATGGGCCAGGTGCTGTGCGTACCGATGATCGTCGGCGGTCTATTCCTGATCTGGCTGGCTTATCGACGCGCCCCGGCGGCCCCCGCAGCGGCTGTATAAGCAGCTGGCGCAAAAAATTCGAACCCCGGGGCGACGGCTCCGGGTTCAAGGACACAGGTAATTCATGAAGCAATATCTCGATCTGGTCGCCCACGTCATCAAGAACGGCACCAAACAGGCCAACCGCACCGGCGTGAACACCATCAGCTTTCCGGGTGCGATGCTGCGCTTCGATTTGCAGGAAGGTTTCCCGGCGATCACCACCCGCAAGATGGCCTTCAAGTCGGCCATCGGCGAGATGTGCGGTTTTCTGCGCGGGGTGAACAACGCCGCTGAATTCCGTGCGCTGGGTTGCAAGGTCTGGGACCAGAACGCCAACGAAAACGCCCAGTGGCTGGCCAACCCGTTCCGTCAGGGTGAAGACGACCTCGGCGAGATCTACGGCGTGCAATGGCGCAAATGGCCGGCGTACAAGCAGATCCCGGTCAGCAACCAGGCCGCCATCGAGCAGACCCTGAGCCAGGGTTATCGGCAGATTGCTGAAGGCGAAGAAGATGGCCAGGCGTATGTGGTGTTGTACAAGGCGATCGACCAGATCCGCCAGTGCGTCGACACCATCATCAAGGACCCGGGCAGCCGTCGCATTCTGTTCCACGGCTGGAACGTTGCGCAGCTCGATGAAATGGCCCTGCCGCCGTGCCACTTGCTGTACCAGTTCCACCCGAATGTCGAGACCAGGGAAATCTCCCTGACCCTCTACATCCGCTCCAACGACCTGGGCCTGGGCACGCCGTTCAACCTCACCGAAGGCGCCGCGCTGCTGAGCCTGATCGGTCGCCTGACCGGTTACACGCCGCGCTGGTTCACCTATTTCATCGGTGATGCCCACGTCTACGAAAACCACCTGGACATGCTCAACGAACAGCTCAAGCGCGAGCCATTCGCCATGCCGAAGCTGAAGATCTCCGACCGTGTGCCAGAGTTTGCCAAGACCGGTGTGTATCAGCCGGAGTGGCTGGAGCTGATCGAGCCAAGTGATTTCTCGCTCGAAGGCTATGAGCACCACGCTCCGATGACGGCGCCGATGGCGGTCTGAGTCTGGCACCGCTTCGCGGGCAAGCCTCGCTCCTACAGGTTCACACGATACCTGTAGGAGCGAGGCTTGCCCGCGAAGGCATTCTTAATGCCCATGGCTTCGGCCGACATGGGAATGCTCAACCTCCGTCGCCACAACCCCGCCACTCACCTCCAGCCGCTGCAAAATCCCGCACTGATCGATATCCGGCCCTTCGCTGCAGCGTTGGCGCAGGTCGAGCAGTTGTGTCTGCAAGGCCAGCAAACCGTCGATTCGTGCCTTCACATGATGGATATGTTCGTCGATCAACGCGTTGACGTTTTCACATTGATCCTGCGGGCTGTCGCGCAGGGCCAACAGGCTGCGGATTTCCTCCAGGGTCATGTCGAGGGTCCGGCAATTGCGGATGAAGGTCAGGCGTTCGGCGTGGGCCTGGGTGTAGACGCGGTAATTGCCGTCGCTGCGGGCCGGTTCCGGCAGCAGGTTTTCGCGCTCGTAGTAGCGGATGGTTTCCACGGCGCAGTCGGTGAGTTTCGCCAGTTCTCCTATTTTCATCGCGTCAATCTCCAAAAGGGTGCTTGACCCTATAGTGGCTACAGGGTCTTTACTTGGCAACAGGCACCTTCATGGACGCGACCAATGAGCGATTCTCTTCACACCCACAAACCCGAGGCTGATCACGATCACGATCACGATCACGATCACGATCACAGCCACAAGCTGCAGCCTGCGTCCCAGCATGCCCATGGTAGCCATGATCATGGCGGCCACGGCGATTCCTGCTGTTCCTCCAAAGCCGCGGCGCCATCGCTGATCAAGTTGAGCGAGACACCGACCGCCGGCGCGCGGCTGAGCAGCTTCCGCATCGAGGCCATGGACTGCCCGACCGAGCAGACGCTGATCCAGAACAAACTCGGCAAGCTTGCGGGCGTACAGCAACTGGAGTTCAACCTGATCAACCGGGTGTTGGGCGTGACCCATGACCTGCCAGGCACCGCGCCGATCATCGAGGCGATCAAGTCCCTCGGCATGCACGCCGAGCCGCTGGAACAAGGCGTCGAAGCGCCAATACCTGTGCCAGAGAAAAAACCTTGGTGGCCATTGGCGCTGTCCGGCGTTGGTGCGTTGGCGGCTGAAGTGATCCACTTCACTAACGCGGCGCCCACTTGGGTGGTGGCGGTGATTGCGCTGATCTCAATCCTCAGTGGCGGCCTGGGTACCTATAAAAAGGGCTGGATCGCCCTGAAAAACCTCAACCTGAACATCAACGCGCTGATGAGCATCGCGGTGACCGGTGCGGTCCTGATCGGCCAGTGGCCGGAAGCGGCAATGGTGATGTTCCTGTTTACCGTCGCCGAGTTGATCGAAGCCAGGTCCCTGGACCGGGCGCGCAACGCCATCGGCGGACTGATGCAGATGGCGCCCGAGCAAGCCACGGTGCAACAAGCCGACGGCAGTTGGGTCGCACAACCGGTGAAAAGCATCGAACTGGGCGCACGGGTGCGGGTGCGTCCCGGTGAGCGGATCGGTCTGGACGGCGAAGTGTTGTCTGGCAGCTCGACCATCAACCAGGCGCCGATCACCGGTGAAAGCCTGCCGGTCGAAAAAACCATCGGCGACAAAGTGTTCGCCGGCACCATCAACCAGTCCGGTTCACTGGAATACACCGTGACCGCAGCGGCCGACCACTCGACCCTCGCGCGGATCATCCACGCCGTCGAACAGGCCCAGGGCGCGCGGGCGCCGACCCAGCGTTTCGTCGACAGCTTTTCGAAAATCTACACACCGGCGGTGTTCATCCTGGCCCTCGCCGTGGCGGTGATCCCGCCGCTGTTCATGGATGCGCTGTGGTTCGACTGGATCTATCGGGCGCTGGTGTTGCTGGTGGTCGCCTGCCCATGCGCCTTGGTGATTTCCACTCCGGTGACCATTGTCAGCGGCCTCGCGGCAGCGGCGCGCAAAGGGATTCTGGTCAAGGGCGGCGTCTACCTGGAGCACGGCTACAAACTCGACTACCTGGCCCTCGACAAGACCGGCACCCTCACGCATGGCAAACCGGTGCAGACCGACTATTTGTCCCTCGACCCGACCGCCGATCAAACAGCCCCGGCCCTTGCGGCGGCGCTGGCTGGTCGCTCGGATCACCCGGTGTCGCTGGCCATCGCCAACGCGGCAGTTGTGGATAACCAGCGCGCGCCGCTGACTGTGGATAACTTCGAAGCCTTGGCGGGGCGTGGAGTACGCGGTGAGATCAATGGTGAGCTCTATCACCTGGGCAACCATCGACTGGTGGAAGACTTGGGCCTGTGTTCTCCAGCGCTGGAAGAAAAACTGTTTGCTCTGGAGAAACAGGGCAAGTCGGTGGTGCTGTTGCTCGACAAGTCGGGTCCGCTGGCCTTGTTTGCCGTCGCGGACACCGTGAAAGCGACCAGTCGCGAAGCGATCCAGCAGTTGCATGAACTGGGCATCAAAACCCTGATGCTGACCGGTGACAACGTTCACACCGCCGAGGTCATCGCCGCCCATGTGGGCATCGATCAGGCGCAAGGCGATCTGTTGCCGAGCGAGAAGCTGCAGGCCATCGAAACGCTGTATGCCCAGGGCTATCGCGTGGGGATGGTCGGCGACGGCATCAACGACGCTCCTGCACTGGCGCGGGCCGAGATCGGTTTCGCCATGGCGGCCGCCGGGACCGACACCGCCATCGAAACCGCCGATGTCGCCCTGATGGACGACGATCTGCGCAAGATCCCGGCCTTCATCAGCCTGTCGCGGCAGACCTCCAATATCCTCAAACAGAACATTGCCCTGGCATTGGTCATCAAAGCGATCTTTCTTGGGGTAACCTTCGCCGGGATCGCCACCATGTGGATGGCGGTGTTCGCCGACATGGGCGTGAGCCTGCTGGTGGTGTTCAACGGTTTGCGCCTGTTGCGCAAATAGACGATGGGGAAAGGGTGTGCTGAGTGCCGAGCTGAAGGCGTTTTACATGGTGGCCCGGCTGGGCAGCATTACCCTGGCGGCGAAAAAGCTCGGCCTGAGCCAACCGACGGTGACGACCCAGATCCGGCACCTGGAAAGCCAGTATTCGGTTGAGCTGTTCTACCGTGGCGGCCGCCGCCTCAGCGTCAGCGACGAAGGTGCGCGGCTGTTGCCGATGGTCAAGGCACTGCTGCAGCAGGAAGCCGATATCGAGTTCTTCCTGCGTAACAGCGGTCAGGTCCAGGGCACGTTGCGCATCGCCGCCACGGCGCCGTATTACATCCTCGATCTGGTGAAGACCTTTCGCGAGCGCTTGCCGCAGGTGGAGGTGTCGGTGGAAATCGGCAACTCCCAGCAGGTGCTCGAAGCGCTGGAGGATTACCGGGTCGATGTTGCCGCGTCCTCGCAGTTGCTCGACGATGCGCGGTTGATTCGCCGGGTGCTCGGCAGCGATCCGCTGGTGTTGGCGGTGCATCGAAATCATCCGCTGGCGGTGCATGACCATGTGCCGCTCAGTGCGTTGGCTGGGCATACCTTGTTGATGCGCGAGTCGGGCTCGACCACCCGGCGCTTGACCGAAGAGTTGCTGGCCAGTGCCGGGGTGAGTTTCGGGCCGCTGCTGGAGATTGGCAGCCGCGAGTCGATCCGTGAAGCGGTGCTGCGCAACATCGGCATCAGCATCATCGCGCGGCAGGAAGTGCCGCACGATCCGCAATTGCGGGTGCTGACCCTCGAGAATGCGCCGCAGATTCCCGAGTACCTGTACTGCCTCAAGGAGCGAAGAGGCGCCCGGCTGCCGGCGGCGTTTCTCGGACTGGCGCAGGAAATGGCCCCGGCGTAGATCCTTGTGGCGAGGGAGCTTGCTCCCGCTGGACTGCGCAGCAGGCCCATTTTCTGGGGCCGCTTCGCAACCCAGCGGGAGCAAGCTCCCTCGCCACAGGTTACTCATCGCTCGTTCTACCCAACCCAAATCCTTGAATACCACTATCGGCCGTTTTTGCCTCGTTGCCACATGACGGACGCATTGCAAACCTAGGATGGCCCTCATCTGCTTGATGAGGCCTGTCCATGAACCACTCGATCGCAACTGCCCTGACCAACCCCGGCGCGCCGATGAAAGTGCGCGGCGTGCAGAAGCGCTTCGGCGCGTTCACCGCGCTGGATAACGTTTCCCTCGACGTGGCAGCCGGTGAACTGGTGTGTCTGCTGGGGCCGTCGGGTTGCGGCAAGACCACCTTGCTGCGTTGCATCGCCGGCCTTGAGCGCCAGGACAGCGGCGAGTTATACCTCGGTGATCGCGACGTTTCCCACCTGGCGCCTCAGGCCCGGGACTACGGCATTCTCTTCCAGTCCTACGCGCTGTTTCCCAATCTCACCGTCGAAGCGAACATCGCCTACGGCCTCGCCGGCAGCGGTCGCGATGAGGTGCGCAAGCGTGTCGGTCAGATGCTGGAGCTGGTTGGCCTCACCGGCAGCGAGAAAAAATACCCCGGCCAGTTGTCCGGCGGTCAGCAGCAACGCGTAGCGCTGGCCCGGGCTCTGGCGCCGGCCCCTTCCTTGTTGCTGCTGGACGAACCGATGTCGGCGCTCGATGCCCGGGTCCGCGAGCATCTGTGCACCGAGTTGCGCCAATTGCAGCGCAACCTCGGCATCACCACCCTGATGGTCACGCACAATCAGGACGAAGCCATGCTGATGGCCGACCGCATCGCCGTGATGAACAACGGCAAGGTCGAGCAGTACGCCACACCGCAGGACATCTACGACCGCCCGGCCACACCGTTTGTGGCGGAGTTCGTCGGTCAGGGCAACTGGCTGCCGTTCCGCCGTAGCAGCGACAGTCATGCCCTGGTCGGCGGGATGCACATGCGCCTGGCCGAAGGCAGTGCGAAAACCGCGTCGGGCCGCTTGTTCTGCCGCCCCGAAGCGATCAACGTCAACCCGCTGGTGCATGAAGAAAACCTGTTCCCGGCCAAGGTTCGCGAAATCACTTTCCTCGGCAATCGTTGCCGCATGAGCTTCGAACTCGATCAGCTGCCGGGTCATGCATTGCTGGCGGAACTGGCGCCGGAAGCGATGCCGCGTCTCGGTGCGCAGCAGATCATGGTCGCCTTGCCGCCGCGTAGCCTGCAGGTGTTCGCCTGATGAGCGCGAACGTCGCGCTGCCGATACCGCACAAGCAGCTTCGGCAGGCCTCGCGTGCCGAGATCGGCGACCGGCTGTTCGTGGTCGGCGGCAAGCTGCTGTTGTTGGTGTTGCTCTGTGTGGCAGTGTTGATGCCGTTACTGGCGATCTTCTGGCGCGGGTTCAGTTCGCAGGCCGGGCAGGGCGGTGGTCTGGTGGCTGCCGGTGAATTGCTGACCGGTGCGAATTTCCATTGGTTGCTGGGTAACAGCCTGAAGGTTTCCCTCAGCGTGGCGGCGATTGTCGTACCGTTGGCCTACCTGTTTGCCTACGCCCTGCAACGCACGTTGATTCCCGGCAAAGGTATCTGGCGCGGCATGTCGCTGCTGCCGTTGATGGCGCCGTCGATGTTGCCGGGGATTGCGCTGGTTTATCTGTTCGGTAATCAGGGCCTGTTGCGCGGTCTGTTCTCGGACAATATCTACGGTTTCTGGGGCATTGTGCTCGGCGAGGTCATCTACACCTTCCCGCACGCCTTGATGATTTTGCTGTCAGCGCTGTCCCTGGCGGATGCGCGACTGTTCGATGCCGCCTCCAGCATGGGCGCGAGCCCGGCGAAAGCCTTTCGCAGCATCACTTGGCCGGCGACGCGTCAGGCGGTGTTCGCAGCGTTCTGTCTGGTGTTCACCCTGACCATCACCGACTTCGGTGTGCCCGTGGTGGTCGGTGGCGACTATCAGGTATTGGCGCTGGAAGCCTACAAAGCGGTGGTCGGCCAGCAACAATTCGGTCGCGGCGCACTGATCGGCATGGTTCTGCTGCTGCCGGCGCTGTTCAGCTTTGGTGTCGACGCCTGGCTGCGTCGGCGTCATGGCGATTCCATGAGTGGTCGGGCGCAAGTCTTTCAGCCAATGCCGTCGAGGCTGCGCGACGGTTGTTATCTGGCCATCGTGCTGCTGATCTGTGCGGTGTTGCTGCTGGTGTTCGGCATGGCGGTGTACTCGTCGCTGGTGAAGTTCTGGCCGTACAACCTGTCGCTGTCGCTCAACCATTACCAGTTCAACGACACCGCGGGCGGCGGCTGGCTGGCCTACGGCAACAGCGTGAAGATGGCGTTGTGCACGGCGTTGATCGGCAGCGTGCTGATCTTCACCGGCGCCTACCTGATGGAGAAAACCCGTGGCCAGCGCGGCCTGAATCTGACACTGCGCATGCTCAGTTTCGTACCGATGGCGGTGCCGGGTCTGGTGCTGGGCCTGGGTTACGTCTTCTTCTTCAACCTCAGCGGCAATCCGCTGCATGTGCTCTACGGCAGCATGACGCTGCTGGTGGTTTGCACCATTGCTCACTATTTGACCACCGCGCAAATGACCGCCACCACCGCGCTGCGCCAGCTCGACGCCGAGTTCGAAGCCGCCGCGCTGTCGCTCAAGGCGCCGCTGTATCGGCATTACCTGCGAGTCACCGTGCCGATCTGCCTGCCGGCGTTGCTGGACATCGTGCGCTACCTGTTCGTCTCGGCCATGACCACCGTTTCGGCGGCAATCTTCCTCTACAGCCCTGACACCATCCTCGCGGCGGTGGCGGTGCTGAACATGGACGACGCCGGCAACGTCGGCGGTGCGGCGGCGATGTCGACCCTGATTCTGTTCACCTCGGCGGGCGTGTCCCTGCTGCTGGCCTGGGCCTCGCGCGGTTTATTGCGCCGCTCCCAGGCCTGGCGGCAGACCGCGCCCGGTCTTTGATTCACACCTTCAACTCACACAGGAATTGCACCATGTTCAAGCCCTTGGCCCTGGCCGCTGCTGTCCTCACCGCTTTCAGCCTGAACGCCTTCGCTGCGAAAACCGAGTTGACGGTGTACACCGCCCTCGAAGCCGAACAACTGAAGACCTACAAAGAAGCCTTCGAGAAGGCCAACCCGGACGTCGAGATCAAGTGGGTGCGCGATTCCACCGGCATCATCACCGCCAAGCTACTGGCCGAAAAAGCTCGCCCGCAAGCCGACGCGGTGTGGGGTCTGGCGGCATCGAGCCTGGCGATCCTCGATCAGCAAGGCATGCTGCAAAGCTACGCGCCGAAGGACCTGGGCAAGATCGGCGGTAACTACCGTGATGTTGCCAACCCACCGGCCTGGGTCGGCATGGACGTGTGGGCGGCGACCATTTGCTTCAACACCGTCGAAGCCGAAAAGCAGGGGCTGAGCAAACCGGTCAGCTGGCAGGACCTGACCAAGCCTGAGTACAAAGGCAAGATCGTCATGCCCAACCCGGCCTCGTCCGGCACCGGTTTCCTCGACGTCAGCGCCTGGCTGCAAACCTTCGGCGAGAAGCAGGGCTGGCAGTACATGGACGACCTGCACCAGAACATCGGCCAGTACGTTCACTCCGGTTCCAAGCCGTGCAAGCTCGCCGCTGCCGGTGAATTCCCGATCGGTATTTCCTTCGAATACCCGGCTGTTCAACTGAAGCGCCAAGGCGCGCCGCTGGACATCATCCTGCCGAAAGAAGGCCTGGGCTGGGAGATCGAAGCGACTGCCGTGATCAAAGGCACCGCGCATGAAGAAGCAGCGAAGAAACTGGCCGACTTCTCTGCAAGCCCGGCGGCGATGGAGCTTTATAAAGAGAACTTCGCAGTGCTCGCACAACCGGGTATCGCCAAGCCACAGACCGAATTGCCGGCGGACTATGAGCAGCGCTTGATCAAGAACGACTTTGCCTGGGCCTCGAAGAATCGCGACGAGATCCTGACTGAATGGCGCAAGCGCTATGACGGCAAGTCCGAGAAAGTGGCTGCCAAGTAACTGACTCACACCTTGTGGCGAGGGAGCAAGCTCCCTCGCCACAAAAAGCGGGATTATCTTCATGACACACCACAGCGACATGCTGATCGTCGGCGCCGGCATTCTAGGCCTGTCCCACGCCTATGCCGCCGCCAGGCGCGGCCTCAAGGTCAAAGTCTTCGAGCGCAGCGCCACACCATTGGGCGCATCTGTACGCAACTTCGGTCAGGCACTGGTCACCGGCCAGCCACCAGGGCCGATGCTCGAATTGGCCAGGGCCAGTCGAGAAATCTGGGGCCGATGGGCAGAACTTGCCGGCCTGCACCTCAAGCGCAACGGCTCGTACCTGTTCGCGCGTACCGAAGCGGAAGAATACCTGCTGGAAGCCTTCTGCGCCGGGCGTGCCGTGGAGCACGGTTACCGTGTCGAGCTGTTGCGCGGCAACCCATTGCGGGATTTATACGGCGGTCAATTCAGCCATCACCGCGCCGCGTTGCACGGCATGGACGATCAACAGCTGTATTCCCGCGAGGCGATTCCGGCATTGATCGACTACCTGCGCCGTGAGTGGGGTGTCGAGTTTCACTTCTCCACCCTGGTGCGCGACATCGAGCCGGGCCGCTTGCACAGCACCGCCGGCACCTTCAGCGCCGAGCAGATCATCGTTTGCTCCGGCCACGATTATCAAACTTTGCTGGCCGAGCCGATTGCCGAACTCAACCCGCAAATCTGCCGCCTGCAAATGCTCCGCGCCCGGCCGCAGATCAACCTCAACCTGCAACACGCACTGCTCACCGGTCTGAGTTGCGTGCACTACGGCGCCTTCGCCGATCTGCCGGAAGCTGCGGCGGTACAGGCGCAAATTCTGCGCGAGGCGCCCCATCTGCATGAAAACGGCATTCACCTGCTGATCAGCCCGACACCGTACGGTGAGTTGATCATCGGCGACTCCCACCATTACGGCAGCGATCCATCACCGTTCAATGCCGAACAGGTGGACGACTGGATGCTCGAACTGGCCGAGCAGACGTTGGGCTGCAAAGTGCAAGTGGTCGAGCGTTGGCAGGGTGTTTACGGTTCACGCGGCCCCGGCCCGTTTTCTTTTCTGCGTCCGATGCCGGGTGTGAGCGTGGCGCTGATGCACTCCGGTGTCGGCATGAGCGTCGGGCCGGCGTTGGCGGAACGTAATGTCGCCAGCTTATTGGGAGACAGGTGATGGACCGCCATCAGAAAGTGATCGCCGAGGTGTTCGGTCTGTACGAACGGTTTGGCGATCACGACTACATCGGTGAACCGGTGTCGCAGATCGAGCACATGTCGCAAGCGGCCGAACTGGCGATGGCCGAGGGCTTCGATGATGAAGTGGTACTGGCGGCGTTCTTTCACGACATCGGGCATCTCTGTGCCGAGGGGGTCGAGAGCATGGGTGGCTTCGGGGTGGTCAGCCATGAGCGTTTGGGCGCTGATTATTTGCGTCGGGCCGGTTTCAGCGAACGCATGGCGCGGCTGGTGGAATATCACGTGCAGGCCAAGCGTTATCTGACGCTCAGAGAGCCTGGGTACTACGAGCGTTTGAGTGAAGCCAGTCGGCGGACGCTGGAGTATCAGGGTGGGGTGATGAGTGCTGAAGAGGCTGAGGCTTTTGAGCTCGATCCATTGTGCGAGGTCAGTCTGCGGATGCGTCAGTGGGATGAGTGCGCCAAGGACATGGACGTGCCGGTGATGGACCTCGACGTCTTGAAACGCAAGGCTGCGGGCCTGTTGTCCGGCGTTCTGCGCTGAGTTGTCTGACACACGATAGGGAATCGGTTTATGGATCAACGCGCGTCGAAGCATCAATCTGGCCTTTTCGCAAAGGAGCGCATGGATGCATTTTTTGAAAGTGATTGCACAGGATCGAAGCGGGAAGGGCTCGGCAGATACCGTCGTTTTCCAGTTCTTTGAAGGTGAACAGTTGCAGCGCGAGGCGACGGACGCGGATCGTCAACAGCTCAAGTCGTTTGGCAAGACGTACTTGAAATGCGCCTGGTATAACGCGGATGAAGCTGAGGAGCGGCACTTGCGCATCTTCTCGCAGAATCCATCCGCTGACGGTACGCCTGAGACGGTACGACTGCATTTTCATGACGGACCGAGGATTGCCTACAAGGCTGCGGTCCGCGATCTGGATAACGATGGGGTTTTTGAGTGGGTGTTGAGCTCGGATGTGGACAATGACGGGCGAGCGAACAGGACCGATCGTAGCCGTGTGAAGGCATTGGCCAAAGAGTTTCTGAAACTGGATTGGCGCTGACGATCGTTGGTTAGAGCTGCTGCGCCAACACCTCAACCTGCTCCTGCCGCTCCGCCTGATTCACCTTCGAATGAGGATTGAGCGACGACCACAGCGGATGTGCCCGCGCCTTGTTCAGCGCTTCCGGCAGTTTGCCTTCGCGCCAGGTTTTGTCCTGTGGTGTGGCGACCTGAATGCTGTCCATCGCCGCGTGCCCGCGCTGGTTCAGGGCTTGCAACAGTTGTCGCTGACGCAGGGCCAACAACCGCAGCACGCTGTCGTCGACAGTCAGTTCTCGCTGGCCCTTGATCTTGCCCAGCAGGCGGCTGCCGTAACTGCGGGCGGTTTGCAGGGCGCCGCCGGCAATCGCTCCGGCCAGTGCCGCCGCGCCGAGGGTCAGGCCGCCCACCAGCAAATCGACGCCGGCCCCGGCCGCCGCGCCAGCCGCGATGCCACCGCCGACTCGCACACCGAGCTGCTTCAGGGTTTCCGGGTTGAACAGGTCATCGCCCCAGCGGCCATCGAGCAGCGGCAGGTCACTGGCCGCCGCGTCCTGTGGGCGGAAGGCGTAGAGCTTGAGCAAGGCTTCGACGCAACGTTGTTCACGCTGACGCACCGCTTTGCGCAGTTCGCTGATCGCTTGCTGTTCCTGCTCCGCCTCGCTGGCGACACTGCGGCGGCAGGCGGCGCAATCGATCAATAAATCGGCAATCAACTGCGCTGCACTCTGCTGACGGGCCAGGCGTTGGGCCTGCTGATCGGCGATCAGGCGTTCCAATTGTTCGCGGGAGTTTTCCAGCAGCAGCGCGAGGCTTTCATACAGTCGGCGTTCGCCATCTTCCGGCGGCGCGACGCTGTCGAACCGCACCAAGGCATGCAAGCCCAACCGCGCCAGGGCTTCACGCCAATCCGGTTCGCGCTGCTGGGCGCTGCTGACAAAATTCAGCACTGGCAGCAGCGGTTTGCCGCAACTGGCCAGCACTTGCAGTTCGTCGCGGTACTTGGCCAGCACTGGCTCCCGAGCGTCGATCACATAGAGGCCGGCGTCGGAGGCGAGCAATTGTCGCAACACCTTGGCTTCCTGTTCGAAGCGCTGCCGGGCTTCGCTGCCCTCAAGGAAGCGCGCCAGCCGCGCCGGGCCGTCGAGGCGTTCACCGGGTCGCTCCAGGCGCTCGAGGTAGTCGAGCAGGGCGATGGCATCTTCCAGGCCCGGCGTGTCGAACAGATCGAGCAACGGCTCGCCGTCTACCGACAATCGCGCGCCTTCGACGTGGCGCGTGGTGCTGGGGCGATGGGAGACTTCGCCGAAGCCGACATCCCGCGTCAGCGTTCGCAGTAACGAGGTTTTGCCGACGTTGGTGTGGCCGACCACGGCGAGTTTCAATGGCCGTTTCCAGGCATCAGTCATGACCCGTCTCCAGCCAGCTCAACGGCGCGCAATCGGCGAATGGCAAGTCCAGTTGTTGCAGCGCAACGTGCCAGTCGCCCAGGCGTTCGGCATCCAGCGCTTCGCCGGGCGGCGCTTGCAGCAACCACACGCGGGTGGCGGTGGCGCTGCGAGCCAGTTCGGCAATCAGCGCGAGGCTGCCACGGTCCGGCGAACGCCGTGGATCGCAGGCGATGGCCAGGCGGGCCGGGGGAAAGCGACTCAGCTGTTCGAGCAGTTTGTGCCGGGATTCGCGGCTGTCGAGGATGCCGGCGTCGTTGACGCTTTTCGGCAGCTGCGGCGGCCAGGGGCGTTGATCGTCCAGCTCGATGGCCACCAACAGTGCGCCATCGCTTTGCAGATCGCTGGCCGCGTTTTCAACCCGGTGAAGTTGCTCAGGCGCGGCATCGCTAATACCCAGGCGTTCGCTGGTGGGCATCAGCCGTTCGCGCAGTTGGGCGTAGCCGGGCAGGTTCAAGTCCAGATGCAAGGCTGCCTGGCCGGTTTTCCAGCGCCACCGGCAGAACAATGCGAGCAGCAAACGCGGTAACACGCCGTACACCAGCAGCACGCCCACCAGCCACGCCGCCCAAGCCTGGCGGGCGCTTTCGATGTTCAGCGCGGCATCGCCGCTGGCGCGGATCATCTCCACGCTGGGCACACTTAAACCGAGCAAGGCCGGCAGGGCGCCGAGGGCCTGGGTCATGGCGACGAAGGTGTCGGCGCCGAGAATGGTGGTCTCCCAGACGAAGCCATAGCGCCGGGTCGCCATCAGCGTCAGCAGCATCACCAAGGCACTGAGCATCGCCAACAACCACAAGCCGTTGACCAGCACACCCAGCGCCCACCGATTGAGTTTCTGCCGTTGCAGTAACAGCAGCAGGGCTGGCGCCAGTTGCGCGGCGTTGGCATCGCGGGCGAGTTTTTCACTGAGCCACAACCACAAGCGTCCGAGAGCGGCGCCCTGTTCGCCGGCGAACACAAGGCCCAGGGCCCAGCTCAATAGCAGAATCAGGTTCAGCCCCAGCAGGCTGCCCAAGGCCCAGAACACATTGACCGGGGACTGGCCGTCGCCCAGCGCGGCAAACGCCAGGCCGGCGCCACTGATCACGGCCAGCACGGCGAGCACGATCAACGCCAGTCGCGCGCCTTGCAGCCAGTGTTTGAGGGCGCGGGTCTGCCCGTCGCGCTCGGCCAGCCACCGGGCGCGGCATTGAATACGCGTCGGCAGGTCGCCGCCGGCGCTACGGGCGACTCGGTTGGCTTCCAGATCATCCAGGGGGCCGGCGTGTTCTTCACGCAGGCGTATGGTTTCGCTCAGCCAGAGGTTTTGCAGGGGCGTCAGTTCAGTCACGCGGCATCCCGTCGCTTCATTGAGCGATGAGCATAACCGCTGTGACGCTTATCGGGGTAAGGGAGGCTCTGGTATCCTCGCCGGCATGACTAAATCACTCCCCCTCAGCCTGATCGCAGCCCTCGGTGAAAACCGTGTGATCGGCGTCGACAACAGCATGCCCTGGCACTTGCCGGGGGACTTCAAATACTTCAAGGCCACCACCCTCGGCAAGCCGATCATCATGGGGCGCAAGACCTGGGATTCCCTCGGTCGTCCGCTGCCGGGCCGGTTGAACATCGTGGTCAGTCGCCAGGCGGATCTGCAGCTGGAAGGCGCGGAGGTTTATCCGTCACTGGAGACGGCCGTGGTTCGCGCCGAGGAATGGGCGCTGGAGCAGGGTGCCAATGAGTTGATGTTGATTGGTGGTGCGCAGTTGTATGCGCAAGGTCTGGAGCAGGCCGATCGGCTATACCTGACGCGCGTGGCGCTGAGCCCGGAAGGGGATGCGTGGTTTCCGGAGTTTGATGTGAACCAGTGGAAGCTGGTGTCGAATGTTCCGAATCCGGCAGAAGGCGACAAACCGGCGTATAGCTTTGAGGTTTGGGAGAAGGCCTGAGCGCATCGCGGGCAAGCCCGCGATAGCGATCCATCAGGCGCCAATCAAGCCTGAGCCAACGCCCCATGCTCATCTGCGTCCAACAGCGCTTTATCCGTCTGCTGCATGATCTGGCTGGTGATCGCCCCAGCGGTGATCGAGCCACTGACGTTCAACGCCGTGCGACCCATGTCGATCAGCGGTTCAACGGAAATCAGCAACGCCACCAGTGACACCGGCAAACCCATGGCCGGCAACACGATCAGCGCGGCGAAGGTTGCACCGCCACCAACCCCGGCCACCCCGGCCGAACTCAGCGTCACAATCGCCACCAACGTCGCGATCCACAGCGGGTCCAGCGGGTTGATGCCCACGGTTGGCGCAACCATCACCGCCAGCATTGCCGGGTACAGACCGGCACAGCCGTTCTGGCCAATGGTCGCGCCAAACGAGGCAGCGAAACTGGCGATGGACTGTGGAATACCCAAACGGCTGGTCTGGGCTTCGATGCTCAGCGGAATGGTGGCGGCGCTGGAGCGGCTGGTGAAGGCGAACGTCAGCACTGGCCAGATCTTGCGGAAGAAGCGCAACGGGTTGATCCCGGCGGCCGACACCAGCACGCCATGGATCACAAACATCAGGCCCAGGCCGATGTACGACACCACCACGAAACTGCCGAGCTTGATGATGTCTTGCAGGTTGGAGCCGGCGACCACTTTGGTCATCAGCGCCAACACGCCGTATGGGGTCAGCTTCATCACCAGGCGCACCAGACGCATCACCCAGGCTTGCAGGGTGTCGATGGCGTTGATCACTTTCTGACCTTTCTCGACATCATCCTTGAGCAGTTGCAGCGCCGCGACCCCAAGGAATGCGGCGAAGATCACCACACTGATGATCGACGTCGGTTTGGCGCGAGCGAGGTCGGCGAACGGGTTCTGCGGGATGAACGACAACAACAGTTGCGGCACATTCAGGTCGGCGACCTTGCCCGCATAGTCGGTCTGGATGGTTTGCAGACGCGCCATTTCCTGGGTGCCGGCGACCAGACCTTCGGCGGTGAGGCCGAACAGGTTGGTCAGGCCGATACCGATCAGCGCCGCGATGGCGGTGGTGAACAGCAGCGTGCCGATGGTCAGGAAGCTGATCTTGCCCAGCGACGAAGCGTTGTGCAGACGGGCCACGGCACTGAGGATCGAGGCGAACACCAGCGGGATCACGATCATCTGCAGCAACTGCACGTAACCATTGCCCACCAGATCGAACCAACCGATCGAAGCTTTCAACACCGGGTTGCCCGCACCATAAATCGTGTGCAGGGCGATACCGAATACCACGCCCAGCACCAGCGCCAGCAACACCTTTTTCGCCAGGCTCCAGGTGGTGTGACGGGTTTGCGCCAGGCCAAAGAGCAAGGCGAGGAATACCAGCAGATTGAGGATCAGCGGCAGATTCATAGAGGCTCCATAGACTTGTGCCAGCCACCTTCGTGTGTGACTGCGAACCGGTGAGCCTAACAGCTTGATATGTAATGATTTAATATCAAAAACAGCGGTCAACTGTCGTTTTTGGAATAAGCCAATGCCGCTATAAGGAATGCCGCTGACGGAATCAGGATGCAAGCGGTCGCGGGCAGGCGAGGACTGTCACACTTATTTGTTAGCGTCGATTTCTTTGAACCGGGGAGAAACGCCGATGAAGCTTGCACCGAAATTTCTTGCTGCTGCACTTGGATTGGGTTTGAGTCTTGGCCTTGCCGGCCAGGCGTTCGCTACCGACCTGAAGCACTGGCCAGCGGATCAGGCCAAGGCGCTGGACGCGATGATCGCGGCCAATGCCAACAAGGGTAACTTCGCGGTGTTCGACATGGACAACACCAGTTACCGCTACGACCTCGAAGAGTCATTGTTGCCGTTCATGGAAAACAAGGGCCTGATCACCCGCGAGAGCCTCGACCCCTCGCTGAAACTGATCCCGTTCAAAGACACCGCCGACCACAAGGAGAGCCTGTTCAGCTACTACTATCGTCTCTGCGAAATCGACGACATGGTCTGCTATCCATGGGTCGCCCAAGTGTTTTCCGGCTTCACGCTTCAAGAGCTCAAGGGCTACGTCGATGAGCTGATGGCGTCTGGCAAACCGGTGCCGAGCACTTATTACGACGGCGATGTGGTCAAGACCATCGACGTCCAGCCGCCGAAAGTCTTCACCGGCCAGGCCGAGCTCTACAACAAGCTGATGGAAAATGGCATTGAGGTCTACGTGATGACCGCTGCCTCCGAAGAATTGGTGCGCATGGTCGCTGCCGATCCGAAGTACGGCTACAACGTCAAACCGCAGAACGTGATCGGTGTGACCACGATGCTCAAGGACCGCAAGACTGGTGAACTGACCACGGCGCGTAAGCAGATCACTGCGGGCAAGTATGACGAGAAGGCCAACCTTGGCCTCGAGTTGACCCCGTACCTGTGGACTCCGGCAACCTGGATGGCCGGCAAGCAAGCGGCGATCCTGACCTACATCGATGAATGGAAAAAACCGGTCCTGGTGGGTGGTGATACGCCGAGCAGCGACGGTTACATGCTGTTCCACAGCGTCGACGTGTCCAAGGGCGGCATCCATTTGTGGGTCAACCGCAAAGACAAGTACATGACCCAGATTAACGGCATGATGGCCAAGCACGCAGCGGCCCAGGCGAAAGAAGGGTTGGCGGTGACGGCGGACAAGAACTGGGTGATCGTCAAACCGGAAGAGATTCAATAAGCGCTGTGATCTCGTTCCCACGCTCTGCGTGGGAACGATCAAAAAAATGCCCCGCACTTGGCGGGGCATTTTTTTGTTCGACGGTTAAGTATTACAGCCCGTCGAGCATCGCTTTGTTACGCACGGCACCCTTGTCGGCGCTGGTCGCCAACAGGGCATAGGCTTTCAGAGCGGTGGTCACTTTACGTGGACGCTTTTCCACCGGCTTCCAGCCTTTCTTGTCCTGCTCGACCCGGCGCGCGGCCAGTTCTTCGTCGCTGACCAACAGGTTGATCGAGCGGTTCGGAATGTCGATCAGGACCTTGTCGCCGTCCTGCACCAGACCAATCGCGCCACCGGCAGCGGCTTCTGGCGAAGCGTGGCCGATGGACAGGCCCGAAGTGCCGCCGGAGAAACGGCCGTCGGTCAGCAGGGCGCAGGCTTTGCCCAGGCCTTTGGATTTCAGGTAAGAGGTCGGGTAGAGCATTTCCTGCATGCCCGGGCCGCCTTTCGGGCCTTCGTAACGAATGATCACGATGTCGCCAGCCTTCACTTCGTCGGCGAGGATGCCGCGTACGGCGCTGTCCTGGCTTTCGAAGATCTTCGCGTTGCCTTCGAAGACGTGGATCGACTCGTCGACACCGGCGGTTTTCACCACGCAACCGTCCAGCGCGATGTTGCCGTACAGAACGGCCAGGCCGCCTTCTTTCGAGTAAGCGTGTTCGACACTGCGGATGCAGCCGTTTTCACGGTCGTCGTCCAGGGTTTCCCAGCGGGTCGACTGGCTGAACGCGGTTTGCGTCGGGATGCCCGCCGGGCCAGCCTTGAAGAAGTGATGCACCGCTTCGTCGTTGGTCTGGGTGATGTCCCACTTGGCGATACCTTCGGCCATGGTCTTGCTGTGTACGGTCGGCAGGTCGGTGTGCAACAGGCCGCCACGGGCCAGGGAGCCGAGGATGCTGAAGATCCCGCCGGCGCGGTGCACGTCTTCCATGTGGTACTTCTGGATGTTCGGCGCGACCTTGCACAGTTGCGGTACATGGCGGGAGAGGCGGTCGATGTCGCGCAGGTCGAAATCGATCTCGGCTTCCTGGGCCGCGGCCAGCAAGTGCAGGATGGTGTTGGTGGAACCGCCCATGGCGATGTCCAGGGTCATGGCGTTTTCGAACGCCTTGAAGTTGGCGATGTTGCGCGGCAACACCGACTCGTCGTTCTCGCCGTAGTAACGCTTGCACAGCTCGACGATGGTGCGGCCGGCTTGCAGGAACAGCTGTTCGCGGTCGCTGTGGGTGGCCAGGGTCGAACCGTTGCCCGGCAATGCGAGACCCAGGGCTTCGGTCAGGCAGTTCATCGAGTTGGCGGTGAACATGCCGGAGCAGGAGCCACAAGTAGGGCAGGCGCTACGCTCGTACTCGGCGACCTTCTCGTCAGAGGCGCTGGAGTCGGCGGCGATCACCATGGCGTCGACCAGGTCGAGACCGTGGCTGGCCAGTTTGGTCTTGCCGGCTTCCATCGGGCCGCCGGACACGAAGATTACCGGGATGTTCAGGCGCAAGGCGGCCATCAGCATGCCAGGGGTGATCTTGTCGCAGTTGGAAATGCAGACAATGGCGTCGGCGCAGTGGGCGTTGACCATGTATTCGACGGAGTCGGCGATGATCTCGCGGCTCGGCAGCGAATAGAGCATGCCGTCGTGGCCCATGGCAATGCCGTCATCCACGGCGATGGTGTTGAATTCTTTGGCTACACCGCCGGCCCGTTCGATTTCACGTGCGACCAGTTGACCCAGATCCTTCAGGTGCACATGGCCCGGTACGAATTGGGTAAAGGAGTTGGCAATAGCGATGATCGGCTTCTTGAAGTCGTCATCTTTCATCCCCGTGGCGCGCCACAGTGCGCGAGCACCGGCCATGTTGCGACCGTGGGTGGATGTTTTCGAGCGGTAATCAGGCATGGAGCACTCCGGGCGGCAAATCAGGTATCAAAAGGGAAGTGAGCTTCTATTGACGTCTGGAACACTCAGAAATGGCCGTGTGTCCGGAAGTTGCCGATAACTTTGCGGGATCGCCGCGCGCCTCAGCTTGAGCTCATAAACCCGCCGGGGGATGACTGGCGATGAATCTCGCGATTCTACACCGCTGGCGTCAGGAGGGAATGCCGGAAAACGTTGATCCAGTGCTGACGGGGCGTGTGGGATGACGACTGGCAGGATTATTCGACGCTTGGGCTGGCTCCCGGGCTCTTGGCTCGGCTATGGATACGACTGTTGAGTACCAGCGCCACGCTGCTCAGGATGATAAAGCTGTATCCCAGCGTGGATTGCAGGTTGGCCGGGCTCAGGCTGATGAGCGCACTGATCAACCCGCCACAGATGAAAATCACCGTACTGCCGGCCGACGCCGAAGTTCCCGCATTTTCAGGGAACAGGCTCATGGCTTTGGACGTGGCGGCCGGTCGGGCAATGGTGGTGCCGGCGGTACAGATGAGCATCGGTACCAGGACGGTGATCGGGGACAACGCAAAGTGGCTTGAGAGGTAAAGCATGATCAGGCCGGACAGCAGGATCAGGCTCAGCCCGCTGATGACTTGATGGCCGGGACTGAGACGTTTACCCAGCAGCGTCGCAACCATGCCGCCGATAATGTAGGCGCCGCCGTATGCCAGCAGGACCAGGGAGAAGTCATAGGCCGATAGCTGCAGTCGATCCATGAAAATCAGCGGCGAAATCACGATGAAGGAAAAATGGCAGGCGAAAGCAAAGGCTGAAATCAGCCAGTAGGACAGAAAGTCGACATCGCACAAGACCCGGCGGTAGGGCTGGAAGATATTCGATAGCGCCCTGGTTGCCGCAGGCCGAGTGTTTTCGAGAAAAAAACAGGCCTTGAGCAGTACTATTCCAGCCAGTGCGATAAACACCACAAAGCTGCCCTGCCAGCCCAGCGTGGCTTGCAGGAACGTGCCGGCCAACGGTGAGACCGAGATGAAAACGCCGGTGGCAGTCACCATCAGGATCCGCAAGCGGTCACGCTCCTCGCCCTCGAACAGGTCCTGGATCAATGCTTGTGACAGCACGAAACACCCGCAGCCGAGTGCCTGAATCACACGGAACAACAGGAAGTGAACATAGTCCGTGGTCAGCGTGCAGCCCACTGCACCCAGCATCGAGATGGTTATTCCAGCGAGCAACAGTCCTTTGCGCCCGATCACATCCGACAGCGGCCCGATCAGCAGTTGGGAGACCGCTATGCCGACGGCAAACAGACTGATCGACAGCGCAATGTCGGCGGGTGTGCTGCGAAAGTGTTCGGCGAGCGCCGGGAAAGAGGGCAGCAGGACATCCAGCGGGAACACGCCAAGCAGTACCATGGCCAACAAAAGGCTGACCGCCCCCCGACGTTGTTTGACGGTCGCCGCGGATTGTCCTTCAGCCATCGATAAGCCCTGCCTTCATGAACAGTTGCTGGTTGGAGGGCAGGTCGAAGAAACCAGCCTTTTTTAACGCCTGAAGCGTTGCGCCAGCACCGGATCGCGCCCGTTGATGGGTGGCTTGGGGGCTGGTCAGTCCGCCAAGAATTTCCGTGATGGAGGTCTCGCCAAGACCCGCGCTGAGCAGGCTTTCGCGCATCCATCGCTCATCGGCTTCGAAGAACATCCGGATGATGTCCAGCAGCGCTTTGGCGACAAACGTGCGTTGAGGGCTGTTCAGCGTCAGCCACAGGTAATGGAACACTTCAGAGAAATAGCGACTATGGCGCGCCTCGTCCGCCAGATGATCCCTGAGCATTGCCTGGACGCTGGAAACCAGGTCGTTACGGCAGACATCGAGCAGTTCCTTGGCAATGATCGTCTCCGACACGAACCCGACGAGGAACCAGGCCAGCGCCCTGTATCTTTCCGGGGCGCCGTCAAGCAGGGCGTTCAATCGCATGATGCGGTGGGGCATGACCGGACGTCGGCTGATCCCGTAGAAACTGGCTACTTGCTCGGCAAGGCTGTTGGAAAACAGGGCGTGATAACCCTCGTCGGTATAAAGCTGAAGCGCGGCGGTCTTCATTCGTGCGGGAATGTGGACGTTCAGTTCATCATGGATGATGGTTTCCACGGAGCGGTTGACGATGCGGTGCTCAAGCAAGGTGGTGTAGTCGAGGAAGTACACCAGATGACTGGCCGACAACCGATGGATGACGGTTTGACCTGCCGCCTGGATGGCCGGGTGAGTCAGGTAAGCCAGGAAGCCTGGAGGAAACCAGTGGCGCGTTTCCAGTTGCTGTTCCAGGTCTGGTGGTAATAGATAGTCGTGTTCGCTGGTGCGCACTGACGCACGGGTATTCCAGTCGCCCAGGGTGTAACGATGAGCCCAGGACACGGGCTGCTCCAACGGGGCAATGATGGGAGTGGTCATTGTTGCGGCTCCCGACTGCTCAGAAGATCTTTCAATTCCTTGCACATCACTTGTCCGTCGCTGTAGCCACAGCCGACAAAAAACAAAGGTTGTTCCGCGCTGTTCTCGATCCCCAGCAAGACCTCGACCTGATCATCGGCCAGCGCCCCCGTCAGCCAGGTGTTCAACCCCAGTGCAGTGGCCACCAGTTGGAATGTTTGCGAGATATGCCCTGCTTCCACGAAGGCCATTCGGTAGGCTCGCGAGTGTTCATATTTCCACCACAGCTTGTCGAACCGACTGGTGATGAACAGGCCCACGGGCAGGTTGTTGATGAAGTGCTGTCCACACAGCAACTGCCCCAGTGGTGAGTCAGGTGTCGGGTTGACGAAACTCAAGGCGTGGTCGGTGGGGTGATAGGCGTAGAGCCCGGGTTTCAGGCCGCTGACGTTGTGTACATGAAGAAAGCCTTCGCAGGCATTCAGCCCGCCACCGGATGGGCTGCTGCGCCGGGCATCGAGACCTTCGACAAGGGTTTCGTCGACATCGTTTTCGCGCTCATGCAAGTAGCCAAGGGACAGGTAAAGCAGCGTGCCGATAGCTTCCAGTGAAACTGCTGCGTCCGTGAAGGTGCGGCAGGTTTTTCGGCCGATCAGGACGTTGGCAAGAGACCCTTCCGGCAGGCAGGAAGGCTTTGGCAGGCCAATCAGCTCCCGCGCCTGGCGTTCTGTGGGCCGGTTGCTCGGCGCAGGAGCGGCCAGCACTTCGGTGCAGTGGTCCAGGTAGTGTCTGGACCATTCATGAATATCCTGAGGGATATGTTCGCAGGGGATGTTTTTGGTACCGATATGGAATATCTTCGACAGTTCATCCCAGCCCCATTCAACAGTACCTTGTATTGATGTTGTCAGTATTCCTGCGTTCAGGAGTTGAGTGTCAACTATGTTGCTGTCGTTATAAAGTTCGGGGTTGTTGATTAGTTGCGTAAGTCTGCTTGAGTACTCAAGGCTTAGTTCAAATTGTTTGTGATTTTTGTAATCCCAGACTATTTGGCCAGGAGTGCGAGGAAGTATGAATAAATATGGGTTTATCTGCATGGTGGGGCGGTTCGCTCTGGACGGGTGCCATAGAACACGCTGGGTAGCCGGCACTCCCCAGCGTCTCATTTACTTAGCGGGCTTTTGGTGCAACCAGAAAAGCCAGGTTGGCGATTTTGTTAGCTTCCAGAGTAATTGCTTTCATGTTGTTGACTCCTTGTCATTTGATAGTGAGTGTCACTTCGAGGTGACAACTCAATCATAGGCTTTAATAGGCTCTTATCAAGGGGGGATTAAGTAGGAATATTCCAGTAATTTTGTCGGAGCGGTCTTGGGGTTGGAGAAAGTTTGTAAGTTATATTCTTTCAAATCAAATGTGCAGGGAAACGTCCTGCAAGTTTGTAGGACTGCAAGAGTAAGACGATGGGGCGGGAGAGGAGATGTCGCGGCGTCAGAATGGCTGACGGAGAGCCTGTCGGCTCCCCGTCAAACCGGCGTACTCAGCTGTTTGGCAGCAGACGGCAGGTAATGCTCTTGATGTAGCGGGTTTCGGCAATGGCTGGGTGAACCGGGTGATCCGGGCCTTGTCCGCCGCGCTCCAGCATCTGGATGTTGCGGTCCAGGTGACGGGCGCTGGTCAGCAGGATGTTCTGCAAATCGTCTTCCGGCAGGTGCATCGAGCACGATGCGCTGACCAGGATGCCGTCCTTGCTGAGCAGGCGCATGGCTTGTTCGTTCAGGCGACGGTAGGCACCTTCACCGTTTTTCATGTCTTTCTTGCGTTTGATGAATGCAGGAGGGTCGGCCACGATGACGTCGAAACGTTCTTCGCTGGCTTTCAGCTCTTTGAGGGCTTCGAACACGTCGCCTTCAATGCAGGTCATTTTTTCGGCGAAACCGTTCAGTGCGGCGTTGCGCTCGACGCCGTCGAGGGCGAAGGCCGACGCATCGACGCAGAACACTTCACTGGCGCCGAAGGCGGCCGCTTGCACGCCCCAGCCGCCGATGTAGCTGTACAAGTCCAGCACGCGTTTGCCTTTGGCATAAGGTGCCAGACGCGCGCGGTTCATGCGGTGGTCATAGAACCAGCCGGTTTTCTGGCCCTGGATGACCGGCGCTTCGAACTTCACGCCGTTTTCTTCCAGCGCCACCCACTCCGGCACCAGGCCGAACACGGTTTCGACGTAACGGTTGAGGCCTTCGGCGTCACGGGCTGCGGAGTCGTTCTTGAACAGGATGCCGCTTGGCTTGAGCACTTGGGTCAGGGCCGCGATCACGTCATCTTTGTGAGCTTCCATGGTCGCCGAAGCGATCTGGACCACCAGGATGTCGCCGAAACGGTCGACCACCAGGCCTGGCAGCAGGTCGGAGTCGCCGTAGACCAGACGATAGAACGGCTTGTCGAACAGGCGATCGCGCAGCGACAGGGCGACGTTCAGGCGATGCACCAGCAGCGATTTGTCCAGCGGCAACTTGATGTCGCGCGACAGCAGGCGGGCGCAGATCAGATTGTTCGGGCTCATGGCAACGATGCCCAGCGGCTTGCCGCCGGCGGCTTCGAGGATCGCCTGATCGCCAGCCTTGAAGCCGTGCAATGGGGTGGCGGCTACATCGATTTCGTTGCTGTAGACCCACAGGTGACCGTTGCGCAGGCGTCGGTCGGCGTTGGCTTTGAGGCGCAGGCTAGGCAGGGACATGACGTCGCTCCGGAAAAAAGAGCGGGAGTATAGCGTGTTGAGGGAGTGGCGGGTTTGACGGACGATGAAACGCGCATGGCGCCATCGCGGGCCCGCACACATATGGATTGAGTTTGACTGGCTGTCGGATCGATCTTTTTAAGGGTTAGAATCCCCGCCTGACCCGGAGTGCGTACTTATGTCCCAAGAGCTGTCTTCTGAACAGATTCAACAGTCCCTGCAAGGCATCAGTGTGCCGGCCCAGCCGCAGATCATGGTGGATCTGCAGATGGAGCAATATATGCCCGACCCGGACCTGGAGGTGATCGCCAAACTGATCTCCCAGGATCCAGGCCTTTCGGGCGCCTTGTTGAAAATCGTCAATTCGCCGTACTACGGCTTGAGTAACAAGATCACCGCGATCCAGCGTGCAGTAAACCTGTTGGGCAGTCGTTCGATCATCAACCTGATCAACGCGCAGTCGATCAAGGGCGAGCTGAACGACGAGACCATCGTCACCCTTAACCGTTTCTGGGACACGGCGCAGGACGTGGCGATGACCTGCCTGAGCCTGGCCAAGCGCGTCGGTGTCCAGGCTGGCGATGAAGCTTATGCGCTGGGCCTGTTCCACGATTGCGGCATTCCGCTGATGCTCAAGAAATTCCCCGATTACATGAAAGTGCTGGAGCAGGCCTATGCCAACGCCAGCGTCGAATGCCGCGTGGTGGATACCGAGAACAAGCACTACAACACCAACCACGCCGTGGTCGGGTATTACACCGCCAAGTCCTGGCGTCTGCCGGAACATGTCACCCAGGCCATTGCCAACCATCACAATGCCCTGGCCATTTTCAGCGATGAGTCATGCCGCAATACGCCGCTGAAAAACCTGCTGGCAATCCTGAAGATGGCCGAGCACATTTGCGCCTCCTATCGGGTGTTGGGCAACCAGGCCGAAGACCACGAATGGAACAATGTCGGGCATCTGGTGCTCGATTACATCGGTCTATCGGAATACGATTTCGAAACCCAGAAACAAGAAATTCGCGACCTCGCCACACGTTGAGTGTCGAACCTCGCCTGATTCGAGAGCCCCATGCCAGAACTGCCGGAAGTCGAAACCACCCGCCGCGGAATTGCACCGCACCTGGAAGGCCAGCGCGTCAGCCGGGTGATCGTGCGTGAGCGCCGTCTGCGCTGGCCGATCCCCGAAGACCTGGATGTGCGGCTGTCGGGCCAGCGCATCGTGCTGGTGGAACGGCGGGCCAAGTATTTACTGATCAATGCCGAAGTCGGCACGTTGATCAGCCATTTGGGCATGTCGGGGAATCTGCGGCTGGTGGAAGCTGGCTTGCCGGCGGCCAAGCATGAGCATGTGGACATCGAGCTGGAATCGGGCCTGGCCCTGCGTTACACGGACCCGCGTCGGTTCGGGGCGATGCTCTGGAGTCTGGACCCGCTGAATCACGAACTGCTGGTTCGCCTGGGGCCGGAGCCGTTGACCGATCTGTTCGATGGCGAGCGTCTGTTCCAGCTGTCCCGCGGGCGATCCATGGCGGTCAAGCCGTTCATCATGGACAACGCGGTGGTGGTTGGCGTCGGCAATATCTACGCGACCGAAGCGCTGTTTGCTGCCGGCATCGACCCGCGCCGCGAGGCCAAGAGCATTTCCCGGGGGCGTTATTTGAAGCTGGCGATCGAGATCAAGCGCATCCTGGCGCTCGCCATCGAACGGGGCGGCACCACGTTGCGGGATTTTATCGGCGGCGACGGCCAGCCGGGGTACTTCCAGCAGGAGCTGTTCGTGTACGGGCGTGGTGGTGAACACTGCAAGGTCTGTGGCACGGGGCTGCGGGAAGTCAAACTCGGGCAGCGCGCCAGTGTCTTTTGTCCGCGCTGTCAGAGCTGATATCGGCTACGGTCTATAGTCAGTGTTCTCACTGCCTAGCCGAAGGACCGTGCCATGAATCTGTTTCGAACCTTTGTCGTCACGCTGCTGCTGAGCATCGCTGCGCCCACGCTGGCTACTGAGAACGGCAGCGGCGACCCGCGTTACACCATCCAGAATCCACCGGCCTACGCCATGCTTGGCGATCTGCTGATTGCCCGACCGTTGCTGGTGGTGGCGACAGTGATCGGTGCCGGGGCGTTTGTGGTGTCGCTGCCATTTACCGCGCTGGGCGGCGGCATTGGCGATGCAGGGCAGGCGCTGGTGGTCGACCCGGCGAAAGCGGCGTTTGTGCGGTGTCTGGGGTGCGTCGGGGAAGGGTTTGAGCAGCGGGAGTGAGGCATAAAAAAGATCGTCCGAAGGTTCGGGCCGCCTTCGGACGATCTTTCCAGGCTTTCAAGCCTTACCGGTAATCTTCCGGTACTTCTCCATCAACTGTTCTTCAGTTTCCGGATGGGCCTCGTCCAGTGGAATGCAATCCACAGGGCAGACCTGCTGGCACTGCGGTTCGTCGTAGTGGCCGACACATTGCGTGCACAGGTTCGGGTCGATCACGTAGATCTCTTCGCCCTGGGAAATGGCGGCGTTCGGGCACTCGGGTTCGCAGACGTCGCAGTTGATGCAATCGTCGGTGATGATCAGGGACATGCTAACTCCAGCCGGGGCGGCAGGCCCTGGCGCAATAAACCAATGCGCACAATTGTGCCGCATTGGCGCCCGCAGTGCACGCGGGCGCGATCAAGTGCAGCAGATCGCAGCCTTCGGCAGCGCCTACTTTTTGAAGCGTTCGGTGAGGGCATCGGCCACCACCGGGTGGACGAACTTGGTGATATCGCCGCCCAGGGCCGCGATTTCACGGACCAGTGTCGAGGAAATGAACGAATAACGCTCGGACGGGGTAAGAAACAGGCTTTCCACATCCGGTGCCAGTTGGCGGTTCATATTGGCCAGCTGGAATTCATATTCGAAGTCCGACACCGCGCGCAAACCACGCAGGAACACATTGGCGTTCTGCTCTTTGGCGAAATGCGCGAGCAGCGTCGAGAAGCCGACGACTTCAACGTTCGGCAAATGTTTGGTGACCTCGCGGGCCAGCTCCACACGTTGTTCCAAGGGAAACAGCGGGTTTTTCTTCGGGCTGGCGGCGACGGCGATGATCACGTGATCGAACAGGCGCGAGGCGCGTTCGACCAGATCGCCATGGCCCTTGGTAATAGGGTCGAAGGTACCTGGGTACAACACTCGGTTCATCGCGTCGTCCTGGCGGGAGTCCGTTGGGGAGTCGGATGGTATCGCAGCCTTCCCGGTCGGCCAAGTCGCCTGTTGGGTAAGAAAGCACTATAGACGATGGGAATATTCCTCGTTTTCATGGGTTTTTCAAACGCTGGGCCAGTGAATTCGCCAGTTGTGCCGTCAGTCCGTAGACCGACAATTGTGGGTTTGCACCAATGCTGGTGGGGAATAGCGAGCCGTCGTGAATCGATAGATTGTGCAGTTGGTGATGTCGGCCGAGGCTATCGGTCACGGCGTTTTTCGGGTCTTCACCCATGGCACAACCGCCCATTACATGAGCACTGCCCAGGCGCGTGCGATACAGCTCAAGGCTCAATCCATCGATCAAGGCACGCGCTTCGGTGAGGGTTCTGACGTAACGGGCGTCGGCATGCATCGGCATCACGGCGTTGGCGCCACCGGCGAACTGGATCTCGGCCATGCTATGGAACGCCCGACGCAACCCGTCCCAGGCATACGATGAAACCTGATAGTCGAGCACCGGCGTGCCGTCACTGCGCAATTCGACATTGCCGCCGGGGCTGTCCGGGTGAAAGCCGTCTCGCAGCAATGCCAGCATGGCGTGGGTATGCGGAAGGTTTTCCATGTGCCGGGCGTTTTCCGTGCCGAAGCCACCGAGCAGGGTGGTGGCCAGCGCCGGGTGCAGCGGTGGGACCTCCAATTTGTAGGACATCTTGCCGGTGATGCCGTCCTGCCACTGGAAATGGTCGGAATAAATCGACTGCGGCGCGCCGTAGAACGGGTTGATCACCTCGTCGAACAGCCCGGCGGACATGTTGACCAAATGCAGGAACGTCCGTTTTCCCAGTCGCTCATGGGGATCCGGCGCCTCTGAACGCAATAGCAGCGCCGGGCTGTTGATCCCGCCGCCGGCCAGCACGTAATGCCGTGCCTTGACCGTGATTGTGCGTCCGGTAGGGGCAACGCAACGCTCATCCATCGCCACACAGTGCAGACCCGTGACCCTGGCGTCCTTGATCGACAACTTTTCAGCGCGGGCTAGATAGAGCAGCTCGCCACCTTTTTCCAGGGTCGCCGGGATGGTCGTGACCAGCATCGATTGTTTGGCGTTGGTCGGGCAACCCATGCCGCAGTAGCCGATGTTCCAGCAGCCGCGCACGTTGCGCGGGATCACATGCCAGGCGTAGCCGAGTTTTTCGCAGCCTTTGCGGATGACGTCGTTGTTGGCGTTGGGCGGCACTAGCCACGGGGCGACGCCCAGGCGTTGTTCCATTTTCTCGAACCAGGGCGCCATCTCGGCCGGTGTGTGGCCTACGACGTCATGTTCTTTGGCCCAGTGTTCGAGCGTCTGATCCGGGGTGCGAAAGCTCGAAGTCCAGTTGATCAGCGTGGTACCGCCCACCGCCCGGCCCTGGAGGATGGTGATCGCACCGTCCTTGCTCATGCGCCCGATGCCTTCCTGATAGAGGCTGGTGTAGGCCTGATCTTCGAGCATCTTGAAGTCGCTGCTGGTCTTGAGTGGGCCTTCTTCGATGAGCAAGACCTTGTAGCCTGCGGCGCTGAGGATTTCGGCGGTGGTTCCGCCGCCGGCACCGCTGCCGATGATCGCCACATCCGCTTCGAGGGTCAGGTCCTGGGGCAATTGCGAACCGTTATAGGTTTTCCAGCCACGGGCCAGGCCTTCGCGAAACGGATCGGGTACGGGCATGTTCGGGTTCTCTTGTTGTTATGTTTTGGGTGCGATGGTGAGGCGGCTTGCCCGCGAAAGGGACGCCACGGTTTCAGACCGTAGGCGGCCCCGGATACCCACAATGCGCCCAAGACTCCGCCCGGCTGTACCACGCCATCATCACCATTTGCAGCAACGAGCTATGGCCCATGCGCAGCAGGCTCAACGAGCTGTTTTCCCAACGGTCGAGAAAATGTCGGATGGCTTCGCTGCTGGCGTTTTCCCAGCTGCCCCAGATCCCGGTCAGTGGGCCGCGGGTGATGCTCATCCCCAGCGCATCGAACAATTGTCGGGTCAGCTTGAGCATTTCCGGCGACAGGTGATCGAGGCTGTAATCCAGGCTTTTGAGGGTGCCTTCGACGGCGGCCGGCATTTTCTCGACGGCCAAGGCTCCGTCGAGCATCACCGGGATCAGTGCCCGCAGAAACAACAGGTCACCGCTGCGCAGAGTCGCGAAACCGCTGGCCGCCGTGCTCGACGAGCAGCCGCTGAGGCTCGCGCCGAATCCGGCTGTGGCCAGAAAGGCGCTGGCGCCCAGGCTGAATTTAAGCAGGCCGCGCCGTGACAGCGCGGGTGTGTCGGACAGGCTTGGGCTCATTATTGTTATTACCCGGCGGTGTTGATCGTTAGCGGATAAACAGCTTCTGGATCAGTTTCTGAATGGATTTGCCGTACGGCGGATAGATCAGCTTCGCCGCGTTGAAGCGCTGTTTGATCAGCACGCCCTTGGCCTTGCTGAAGGTCAGGAAACCCTCATGGCCGTGGTAGTGGCCCATGCCCGAGGCGCCGATGCCGCCGAACGGCATGTCGTCCTGGGCAACGTGCAGCAAGGTGTCATTGAGGCATACGCCGCCGGAATGGGTTTCGTGGAGAACGCGGTTTTGCTCGCGCTTGTCGTAGCCGAAGTAATACAGCGCCAGCGGACGAGGCCGTTGGTTGATGTAGGCAAATGCTTCATCGAGATCCTTGTAGGGGACGATCGGCAACAGCGGGCCGAAAATTTCGTCCTGCATCACCGTCATGTCGTCGCTGACGTTGAGCAGCAGGCTATGACCCATGCGCCGGCCCTGGCCCTGATCGAACAGCGGAATCAGCAGCGCGCCCTTGCTGGTAGCGTCGCTGAGGTAACCGTTGAGCCGCGCCAGTTGTCGGTCATTGATGATGGCGGTGTAGTCCGGATTGTCGGACAGGGTCGGATAAAACCCGCGAATTGCCTGGCGATAGGCTTCGACGAAGGAGCCGACGCGGTCTTCCGGCACCAGCACGTAGTCCGGGGCGACACAGGTTTGCCCGGCGTTGAGGGTCTTGCCGAAAGCGATGCGTTCGGCGGCATCCTTGAGCGGCACATCGCGGGAAACGATGGCCGGGGACTTGCCGCCCAGTTCGAGGGTCACTGGAGTCAGGTTCTCGGCGGCTGCGCGCATCACGTGTTTGCCGATGCTGGTGGCGCCGGTGAACAGCAGGTGATCGAAGCGCAACCGGGAGAACGCCACGCCGATGTCGGCCTCGCCGAGCACCACGCAGACCAGGTCTTGAGGGAATATCCGCCCCAGCAATTCCTTGAGCAGCAAACCGGTGGCGGGGGTCGATTCGCTGAGTTTGAGCATCACCCGGTTACCCGCCGACAGCGCCCCCACCAGTGGCCCGATGGCCAGATACAACGGGTAGTTCCACGGCACGATCACCCCGACTACGCCCAGCGGTTGATAAACGACTTTGGCCGAGGCGGGTTGAAAGGCGATGCCGACTTTACGCCGCGAGGCCTTCATCCAGCTTTTGAGGTGTTGGCTGGCGTAGTGAATACCATGCAGACTGGGCATCAATTCGGCGAGCAAGGTTTCGTCGGCGCTGCGGTGGCTGAAATCCTGGCTGATGGCGTCGATCAAGGCCTGGCGCTCATTGCTCAACAGGTCCCGCAATGCCTTTAGCCATTGTTGGCGCTGAGCTGCCGGCGGCATCGGGTTGCCTGTATACGCAGCGCGTTGAGCATCGAACAGGGTTTGGAGCTCGTCCAGAGGCTGCTGCAAGTTCTTCAGGTAGGCGATGTCAGCAGGCATGGTCGGCTCCGGATTTATTGTAATGAGGGGATTTTTAGAGTCAGTACTCTAAAAAGTCAAATGACATCCTGACGCAGCTTTGTTTTATCCACCCGCGGATAGGTCGTAAGATGCCCGTCACCGCACTCTGAATTAAAGCTCAAGCCATGGCCCCTCGGATCAAAACCAGCGAGCGCATCGTGCAGAACAGCCTGGAGCTGTTCAATCAGCAGGGCGAGCGCAGCATCAGCACCAACCACATTGCTGCCCACATGGAGATTTCTCCGGGCAACCTGTACTACCACTTCCCCAACAAGCAGGCGATCATCGCTGTGCTGTTCAGTGAGTACGAAAGCCTGGTGGACAGCTTCCTGCGCCCACCCCAGGGCCGCGCCGCGACGGTCGAAGACAAGCGCTTCTACCTCAAGGAATTGCTCGCCGCCATGTGGCGTTACCGTTTTTTGCATCGCGACCTCGAGCACTTGCTCGACAGCGATCCCGAGCTGGCCGCCCGTTACCGGCGCTTTTCCCAGCGCTGCCTGATCCAGGGCACCGCCATTTACGAAGGGTTCGTCGCCGCTGGCATCCTGAACATGGATAAGGTTCAGATCGAGTCCCTGACGCTGAACGCCTGGATCATCCTCACGTCGTGGGTGCGGTTTCTGTGCACCACGCGGGAAAACTCCAACCACTTGAGCGAACAGGCTATTAAGCGCGGCGTGTATCAGGTGTTGGTGCTTGAGGCCGGGTTCGTCACCGATCAATCGCGCGACGCGGTAAATGCGCTGTTCGACGAATTTTACGTGCCACTGGCCCAGGCGCTGGAAGAAGTGCATTAGGATTCAAGACTGACAACATCACAGGAGCCCGTTATGCCCATTGCGCAACTGATCAGCCCGCAAGCGTTGGACCTGAAAAAGGAGACCCCGGGGCTGGTGATTCTGGATTGTCGTTTTGCCCTCGAAGACCCGGATTATGGTCAGCGCAGTTATGCCGAAGGGCATATTGCCGGGTCGAGTTTTGCCGATCTCGAGCGTGATCTGAGCGGGGCGGTGGTCAAGGGGGTTACCGGGCGTCATCCGTTGCCTGAACCCGAAAAGCTGATCGAGCGCCTGCAAGCCTGGGGCATCAATGCCGACAGCGAAGTGGTTTTGTACGATGACGGTCCAGGCGCCTACGCGGCGCGGGCCTGGTGGTTGCTGGCCTGGCTGGGCAAGCGCGACGGTGTGTTCATTCTCGATGGCGGGCTGAAAGCCTGGCATGCCGCCGGATTACCCCTGAGTCTTGATCCGCCGTCGATCAATCGCGGCACCTTCACCGGGACGCCGGATGCTTCGCTGGTGCTCAGCGCCAAACAGCTCCAGAAACGTCTCGGCCAGCCCGCGTTGACCTTGCTCGACGCCCGCGCCCTGCCGCGCTTCAAGGGCGAAGTGGAACCGATCGATCCGATTGCCGGGCACATTCCCGGCGCACAATGCGCCGCGTTCACCGAAAACCTGGGCAGCGACGGACGTTTTCTGCCCGCCGATCAGCTCAAGCAGCGGTTTGCCGCGAAGCTCGGTGATCGTTCGCCGACGGAGCTGGTCGCGTATTGCGGTTCCGGCGTGACGGCCTGCCACAACCTGTTCGCCCTGTGCCTGGCGGGTTATCCATTGGGGGCGTTGTATGCCGGTTCGTGGAGTGAGTGGATCAACGACCCTGCACGAGGCGTCGCCACCGGCGAGTAAGCGCAGAGCAGATGTGGGAGCGGGCCTGCTCCCACATTTGGATCTTCGTTGTCATCTATGGTCGGGCAATTGCCGCGCGCTGCGATACGCTCCCGGTCCAACGCCATAAACCTGCTTGAATTGCCGACTCAGATGACTTTGGTCGGCAAAACCCAGTTGCGTCGCGACTTCCAGCGGCAGACAGCCGTCCTGTAACAACGCCCGTGCCCGAGCGATACGCTGCTGCATCAGCCAGGCGTGCGGCGGCATGCCGGTGGTGCGGCGGAACACCCGGGCGAAGTGGAAAGGGGACAGGTTCACCGTCGCCGCCAGTTCTTCCAGCGAGGGCGGCGCCGCCAATTGCGATTGCAGCCGTTCTTTGGCCAAGGTCACCGCGCGGTGTTCCTTGCCGGGTTTGCCGGCGATCGGGACAGCTGCGTGGCGTTGCAACAGCGACAACATCATTTCCCGCCAGACCGTTTGCTGCTGCAGGGCCGTGGACGGACTTTCCAGCAGTCGATGCAGTTGGCAGAACCCCCTCACCAGATCCGGGTCGCGGTACAGCGTGGCGCCAAACACCGGCAAGGTGTCGCTCGGCAGTTCAAGCTCTTCCAGCAGCGAGAGAATTTGCCCGCTGTCGGGATAAAACGCCCGGTACAACCAACCGTCTTCCGTACCTTTGTGGCCGGTGTGCAGTTCGTCCGGATTGATCAGCACCAGCGTGCCGCTGCCCGCCAGATGCTCGGCACCGCGATAGCGATAACGCTGGGCGCCGGCCATGATCATGCCGATCACATAGCCGTCATGCACATGCGGGGCGAAACGGTGTTCGATGTAGCGCGCAGACAACAACTCGACCCCGGCCAGCGGTGCCGTTTGCCAGAAGTGGATCGACTCGCCCTGATCGACTTCCACTGGTTACTTGCGTCCTGTGGCGGCCAGCCATTGGGGAATGCGCCGTTCCAGGTAGTAACCCGGTTGCCTGAACGAACCCTCGACGAAACCGACATGCCCGCCCTTGGCCTGCAGCTCGAATTGAGTGCTGGCGGACAATTCGTCGGCTTGCGGCAGGCTATGCGGAAACACAAACGGATCGTCAGCCGCCTGGATAATCAGGGTCGGCGTGCGAATCTCTCCAAGGAAATAACGACTCGAAGCGCGACGATAGTAATCCGCGGCATCGGCGAAACCATTGAGCGGTGCGGTGACCCGGCCGTCGAAATCCCAGAAGGTACGCAAGTTCTCCAAAGAGCCCAGCGCCTCCAATGCCGCCAGGCCATCCTCATGTCCCTCATGCTGGAATCTGCGTTGCTTGTTCTTGATGTAGGCGACCATCTCTCGCATGAAATGCGCTTGGTAGAACTGGGAAAAACCCTGGCTGATACGATCGGCACAGTGATCGAGGCGAAACGGCACCGACACTGCCACCGCACCGAGTACACCGCTGTTGCTGCCGGTTTCACCCAGATGCTTGAGCAACACGTTACCGCCCATGGAATAACCGACCGCATACAGCGGCGCGAGGGGGCGTTGGGTGCGCAGGTGCCTGATGGTTTCGGCCAAGTCTTCACTGGCCCCGGAATGGTAGCTGCGCGGCAACAGATTGGGCTCGCCGGAGCAGCCTCGCCAGTTCAACGCGACGCTGGCCCAACCCTGGGCACCCAACGCTTTCTGCATGCCGGCCACATAAGGCGAATTCGACGAGCCGGTCAGGCCGTGCAATACCAGCACCAACGGTGCATTCGCGCTGTGTGGGCCGTGCCAGTCCAGGTCAAGGAAATCGCCATCTTCAAGCCACAATCGCTCGCGCTCACGCTCGATATGTGTGGTTTTGCGCCATAGCGGTCCCCACAAGGTTTGTAAGTGCGGATTACCCAGGCCGTAGGCGGGCGTGAAGGCAGGGGTGAAACGTTCTGGCAGATGGGACACGATTGCTCTCGATGCTGCGGCGCGTACCCGCAGCGTTAGCTGACTGAGCTTCGCACCGTTTTCTCAGGCCGGACTAGCCGGCGATCCCTGCCATACGTTGCCACAACGCGTAGTACACACGTCCCGATTTTTGCTCCCGATGCAGGCGCCAATTTTCTGGCAAACCCAATATCGACGGTGCGCTTTCGCTTTCAGTGTAGACCCACGCATCGTCGGCCAGCCAATGACGTTCTTCGAGCAGAGTGCAAACCACAGGCAACAGATTCTGATTGAACGGCGGGTCGAGGAATACCAGGTCGAACGCCGTGGCCGGTTGGGTTTCCAGATAGCGCAAGGCGTCGGCAGTCTGTACCTGGCCGTTGGTGCAGCGCAGGGTGCCCAGATGTTCTTTCAGGCTGGACACCGCGATGTTGCTGGCGTCCAGCGCCTGGCCCATGGCGGCGCCACGGGACAAGGCTTCCAGGAACAGCGCGCCGCTGCCGGCAAACGGATCGAGTACCTTGGCCCCGGCGACGTAAGGCGCGAGCCAGTTGAACAGGGTTTCCCGCACCCGGTCCGGCGTCGGGCGCAGGCCCGGAGCATCCGGGAAGCTCAGCTTTCGGCTGCGCCATTCGCCACCGATGATGCGCAGTTGGTTCACACCGTTATGCACGTTATGGACAGGTTTTTTTGGGCGAGTGGCCATTAATGCTCCGGAACCCCGAGCGGCTGCTCGGCAGGTTTGTCAGTAGGGGCCGGCAACGGCTTTTGTGGCACGGTCGGGCCAGCGCTGACGATGACCAGTTTATCCGTGCTCAGGTGTTTGTTCAGTGCGGCTTTGACTTGCTCGACGGTCAGGCTCTGGGACTGTTGCATGAAGTCTTCCAGGTAGCTCAGCGGCAAGTTGTAAAAGCCCATGGCGCCGAGCTGACCGACGATATCGGCGTTGCTGGCGGTGGACAGCGGGAAGCTGCCGGCCAGTTCACGCTTGGCGTCGTCGAGTTCTTTCTCGGTGGGGCCGGTCTTAAGGTAGTCGGCGAGCACATCCTGCACCAGTTTCAGGGTGCCTTCGCTCATTTCGGCGCGGGTTTGCAGGTTGATCATGAACGGGCCGCGAGCCTGCATCGGGCTGAAACCCGAATACACGCCATACGACAAGCCACGCTTCTCGCGCACTTCGCTCATCAGCCGGGTGCCGAAACCGCCGCCGCCAAGAATCTGGTTGCCCATGGACAGCGCTGCGTAATCCGGATCGTCACGGTCGATACCCAGTTGCGCGATCATCAGGTTGGTCTGTTTGGACGGAAACTCAATGTGGCCGATGCTGGGCTTGGGGTCGGTCGGTTGTTCGATTTTCGCCAGGGCCGGGCCTTTGGGCAGGTCGGCGGACACTTGTGCGGCAACTGCCTCTGCCTCGGCACGCGACAGGTCGCCTACCAGCGCAATCACCACGTTGCCGGCGGCGTAGGCTTTCTGATGGAAGGCTCGCAACTGCGCCAGGGTAATCGGGGGAATACTCTTGGCTGTGCCGTCGCTGGAGTGTGCGTACGGATGATCGCCGTACAAACGGTTCATCAGCTCCAGGCTGGCGAGTTTGCCGGGGTTCTGTTTCTGGTATTCGAAGCCGGCGAGCATCTGGTTCTTGATGCGCGCAAACGAGTCGGCGGGGAAGGTCGGCTTGCCGACGACTTCAGCGAACAGCTTCAAGGCAGGCTCGCGCTTGTCCACGGCACTGAGGCTGCGCAGGGAGGCAAGCGCCATGTCCTTGTACGCGCCGTTGCTGAAGTCGGCGCCCAATCCTTCGAAGCCCTGAGCGATGGCGCCGACATCTTTGCCGGCCACACCTTCGTTGAGCATGGCGTTGGTCAGCAATGCCAGGCCGGGTGCATCACCGTCCTGGCTGCTGCCGGCGGCGAAGATCAGGCGCATGTCGAACATCGGCAGTTCACGGGCTTCAACGAACAATACCTTGGCGCCTTCGGCGGTATTCCAGGTCTGCACGTTCAGCGAGCGATGGCTTGGGGCCTTGCCGTCGAGTTCGGCCAGCGATTGCAGCTTTTGGCTGGACTTGGCCTTGTCGAGGGCTTCGCTGGCGTTGGACTCGTCGGGTTTTGACAGATAGAAGGCGGCAGACCCGATCAGTGCAACAGCGATCAGGCCGATCAGGGCCAGACGCGACTTTTTACGCTCACTCATGAGTCGTCTCCTGTGGCAGTACATGGGCGACGCTGAGACGTTCGCGGGTGAAATACAGCTTGGCGGCCTTCTGGATATCTTGCGGGGTCACGCTTTCCAGGTCGGCGAGTTCGGTGTCCATCAGTTTCCAGGACAGGCCGACGGTTTCCAACTGACCGATGGCGGTGGCCTGGCTGGTGATCGAGTCACGCTCAAAAACCAGGCCGGCAATGACCTGCGCTCGTACCCGCTCCAGTTCTTCAGCGGATGGCGCGGTGGTTTTCAGTTGTTCGAGCAGTTTCCACAGGCCGGCTTCGGCCTGGGCCATGGTTTTATTTTTCTGGGTGTTCGGCGAAGCCGACAAGGTGAACAGGCTGTCGCCACGGGTATAGGCGTCGTAGCTCGACGACCCGCCGGACACCAGCTCTTCGCCGCGTTCCAGTTGCGTCGGGATGCGGCCGCTGTAGCCGCCGTCAAGCAGGGCGGAAATCAAGCGCAGGGCGTTCACCGAGCGTTTGTCTTCGGCGGTGGCAATGCTCGGCACGTTGAAGGCCAGCATCAGGCTCGGCAATTGGGTCTGCACATGCAGGGTGATCTTGCGTTCGCCGGGCTCAGCCAGCTCCAGCGGGATTTTCGCCGGTGGCACGTCGCGCTTGGCGATCGGGCCGAAGTAACGCTGGGCCAGGGTTTTGACTTCGTCCGGGGTCACATCGCCGACCACCACCAGAGTGGCGTTGTTCGGCACATACCAGGACTGGTACCAATGGCGCAGTTCTTCGACTTTCATGCGGTCGAGGTCGGCCATCCAGCCGATGGTCGGCGTGTGGTAACCGCTGGCGGGGTAGGCCATGGCCATGAAACGTTCGTAGGCCTTGGACATCGGCTTGTCGTCGGTGCGCAGGCGACGCTCTTCTTTGATCACCTCGATTTCGCGGGTGAACTCGTCGGCCGGCAGGCGCAGGTTGGCCATGCGGTCGGCTTCCAGTTCGAAGGCCACGCCCAGACGGTCGCGGGCCAGCACCTGGTAATACGCGGTGAAGTCGTCGCTGGTGAAGGCGTTCTCCTCGGCGCCGAGGTCACGCAGGATCAGCGAGGCTTCGCCGGGGCCGACTTTCTCGCTGCCCTTGAACATCATGTGTTCCAGTGCGTGGGACAACCCGGTCTGGCCCGGGGTCTCGTAGCTGGAGCCGACCTTGTACCAGATCTGGGAAACGACGACCGGCGCACGATGGTCTTCGCGCACGACAACCTTCAGGCCGTTGTCGAGGGTGAATTCGTGGGTCGGTTGTGGATCGGCAGCCAGGGCCGAGAGGGGCAGACAAACTGTGCTGAGCAGCAGGCCTGCAGCGCGGCGGGCTAGAGCATTCATTCGTTTTTAAACCTGTTGGGCTGCCCGCTTGGTCTTAGCGTCGGCGGGCGAGAGGGTGCTAGGATACTGATCCGTTTTACTGGCGGCCACGCCTATCAAGCCTTTGATCGGCTTGCAGGTTGTATGGGTTACCGGCAGAAGCTTTGAGTTTGTCAGCTAAACTCTGCGTTTTCGCCGACGATGCCGTTCCAGTCCTTCGTATTAGTCGACCTTTGAGGCGCCGTTGGCTCCTCGACAAAATGTTGCGCGTGAACAAGCTGGATGAATCGCAGTCTGTTCAGCATCGAATTATTTATTTGCCGAGGCGCCTTTTGGCGCGTCGCTACCGTGAGATAGCCGTCCTCCATGTTTGGTTCCAACGACGACAAGAAGACCCCAGCTGCGGCTGGTGAGAAGAAAAGCCTGTTCGGATGGCTGCGCAAAAAGCCGCAGGAACCCGTTGTCGAACAGCCACAGCCACTTTCTGAGCCAACCCCGGCACCGGTTATAGAGCAAAAGCCTGCGCCGATTGCCGAGCCGGTGCTGCAACCTGCGGCCGCGCTCGTACCTGAAACCGAAGTCGCGGCCCCATTGCCGCTGACGCCAGTTGCCACGCCGTGGCTGACTTTGCCGGTAGCGGAAGAGCCGGTGGCGTTGGTTGAAGATGAGCAAGCGCCGCACATCACGCCACCGATTCCGGCCCCGACTGCGTTTGCGCCGGAGCCGGTTCGGGCGCCAGTGGTTGAGCCGGCAGTCGTTGCACCGGCAGCCGTTGCGCCCGTGTTCGTGGCCGAACCTGCTCCAGTGGTTCCAGAGCCGGCAGTGCCAGCATTTGTTGCTCCGGTTGCTCCGGTTGCTCCGGTTGCTCCAGCGCCTGCACCCGTCATCGCTCCTGTTGCCGCCACACCGGTTGCGCCCCTCGAAACTCCAGTCGAGCCTGTGCGTACCGAAGAGACCAAAGCCGGTTTCTTCGCCCGTCTCAAGCAAGGCCTGTCCAAGACCAGTGCCAGCATTGGCGAGGGCATGGCCAGCCTGTTCCTCGGCAAGAAAACCATTGATGACGAACTGCTCGAAGACATCGAAACCCGTCTGCTGACCGCCGATGTCGGCGTCGAAGCGACGTCGGTGATCATTCAGCGCCTGACTCAGAAAGTCGCCCGCAAGGAGCTGGCCGATGCCGACGCGCTGTACAAATCCCTGCAAGCCGAATTGGCAGCGATGCTCAAACCGGTCGAGCAGCCGCTGAAAATCACCTCGCAGAACAAGCCGTTCGTGATTCTGGTGGTCGGCGTCAACGGTGCCGGCAAAACCACCACCATCGGCAAGCTGGCGAAGAAGCTGCAACTGGAAGGTAAGAAAGTCATGCTCGCCGCCGGTGACACCTTCCGCGCCGCAGCGGTCGAGCAACTGCAGGTCTGGGGCGAGCGCAACAAGATTCCGGTGATCGCCCAGCACACCGGCGCCGACTCGGCTTCGGTAATTTTCGACGCTGTGCAGGCCGCCAAGGCCCGTGGCATTGATGTGTTGATCGCCGACACCGCCGGTCGCCTGCACACCAAAGACAATTTGATGGAAGAGTTGAAGAAGGTTCGCCGGGTGATCGGCAAGCTCGATGCCGACGCGCCTCATGAGGTGCTGTTGGTGCTCGACGCCGGTACCGGCCAGAACGCCATCAACCAGGCCAAGCAATTCAACCAGACCGTCGAATTGACCGGCCTGGCGCTGACCAAACTCGACGGCACGGCCAAGGGTGGGGTGATTTTCGCCCTGGCCAAGCAGTTTGGCTTGCCGATCCGTTACATCGGCGTTGGTGAAGGCATCGACGATTTGCGTACTTTTGAAGCAGAACCCTTTGTCCAGGCATTGTTTGCCGAGCGGGAGCGTTCATGATTCGTTTCGAACAGGTCGGTAAACGCTACCCGAACGGTCACGTCGGCTTGCATGAGCTGAGCTTTCGAGTCCGTCGGGGCGAATTCTTGTTTGTCACCGGCCATTCCGGCGCCGGTAAAAGCACCTTGTTGCGGCTGTTGCTGGCCATGGAGCGTCCGACCACCGGCAAATTGCTGCTGGCCGGGCAAGACCTGAGCACCATCAGCAATGCGCAGATTCCGTTCCTGCGCCGACAGATCGGCGTGGTGTTCCAGAACCACCAGTTGCTGTTCGATCGCACGGTGTTCAATAACGTCGCGTTGCCGTTGCAGATCCTTGGCCTGTCCAAGGCCGAGGTCGTCAAGCGCGTGGACTCGGCCCTGGAGCGCGTGGCGCTCTCGGACAAAACCGATCTCTACCCTGGCGACCTGTCTACCGGCCAGCAACAGCGCGTCGGCATCGCTCGCGCCATCGTTCACCGCCCGGCCTTGCTGCTGGCGGATGAACCGACCGGTAACCTCGACCCGCGTCTGGCGGCAGAAATCATGGGCGTGTTCGAAGACATCAACCGTCTGGGCACCAGCGTGCTGATCGCCAGTCACGACCTGGCGCTGATTGCCCGCATGCGTCATCGCATGCTGACCCTGCAGCGTGGCCGATTGATCGGCGACGGGGAGGCTGGCGTATGAGTGCGACACGTAGCCCCAAGGTTTCCGAGCGTGTGGCCCCGAAGGCCGCCGACCCGCAACCACAGCAGAAGAAAAAACGCGACGATGACGATGGCCCGGATTTCGCCACGCTGTTCCGCGCCTGGATCGAAAGTCATCGCGCCAGTTTGCTGGACAGCTTGCGTCGCTTGGGCAAGCACCCGATCGGCAGCTTCTTCACCTGCATGGTGATGGCGGTGGCCCTGAGCTTGCCGATGGGTCTGTCACTTTTGCTGAATAACGTCGAGCGTCTCGGTGGCTCCTGGCAGCGTGCGGCGCAGATTTCCCTGTATCTGCAACTTGAGGCCAGCCCTGCCGAGGGTGAGTCGTTGCGTGAGCAGATCAAAGGCATGCCGGGCGTAGCGGATGCCGAATACGTGGGTCGCGATCAGGCGCTGGAAGAATTCCAGCAGCAGTCCGGTCTGGGCGAAGCCCTTAAGGAACTGCCGGAAAACCCGCTCCCGGGCGTGGTCCTGGTGACTCCGAAAGAGGTCGACAAGCCTGCGCTTGAAGCATTACGACAAAAACTTTCCGAGTTGCCGAAGGTACAACAGGCGCAACTTGATCTAGTCTGGGTCGAGCGTCTGGCGGCCATTCTCAAGCTGGGCGACCGTTTTGTCTTCGGTCTGACCGTGCTTTTGGTTTCTGCATTACTTTTGGTGATAGGCAATACCATTCGTCTTCATATTGAAAACCGCCGCACAGAGATAGAAGTGATTAAACTCGTCGGCGGCACGGACAGTTATGTGCGCAGGCCCTTTCTGTACATGGGCGCGCTATATGGCTTCGGTGCGGGGATTCTTTCCTGGGGCGTATTGGCGTTCGGCCTGAACTGGCTGAACGACGCGGTGGTTGGACTGGCCGGTTTGTACGGCAGTGATTTTGCGCTGGCCGGAGTGCCAGTTGCCGACGGTCTGTCGCTCTTGCTTGGCGCGGTGCTGTTGGGGTATATCGGTGCATGGATTGCAGTCGCACGCCACCTGCGGGAGCTTGCGCCAAAGTAATATCATTTTGCTCGTATTGACCTTTCAGCGTTTATGGGAACTTGTTTTTTGGTTTCCGGTCAATTTTCGCAGTGCTGAACTGCACGAGTTATGTAAGTCGGAGGTTTTTTCGTATGACCAATTCTTTGCAACCTGCATATGCTCTGGTCCCGGGTGCGAACCTGGAGGCCTATGTGCACACGGTGAACAGCATTCCATTGCTGACGCCGGAGCAGGAGCGTGAACTGGCCGAGAGTCTCTATTATGAGCAGGATTTGGGGGCGGCTCGGCAGATGGTGCTCGCCCACCTGCGTTTTGTCGTACACATTGCCCGTAGCTATTCCGGTTACGGCCTGGCCCAGGCTGACCTGATCCAGGAAGGCAACGTCGGCCTGATGAAAGCGGTCAAGCGTTTCAACCCGGAAATGGGTGTGCGCCTGGTGTCCTTTGCGGTGCACTGGATCAAGGCGGAAATCCACGAGTTCATCCTGCGCAACTGGCGGATCGTCAAAGTCGCGACCACCAAGGCTCAGCGCAAGCTGTTCTTCAACCTGCGCAGCCAGAAGAAACGTCTGGCCTGGCTGAACAACGAGGAAGTCCACCGTGTGGCGGAAAGCCTCGGCGTAGAGCCGCGGGAAGTGCGCGAGATGGAAAGTCGCCTGACCGGCCATGACATGGCCTTCGACCCGGCCGCGGAAGCGGACGACGACAGTGCCTTCCAATCGCCGGCCAACTACCTGGAAGACCACCGGTACGATCCGGCCCGTCAACTGGAAGATGCCGACTGGAGCGACAACTCCAACCACAACCTGCACGAAGCGCTTGAAGTGCTGGACGACCGCAGCCGCGACATTCTCTATCAGCGCTGGCTGGCAGAAGAAAAAGCCACGCTGCACGACCTGGCGCAGAAGTACAACGTGTCGGCCGAGCGTATTCGTCAGCTCGAGAAGAGCGCGATGAACAAGCTCAAGTTGTCGATCGCTGCGTAACTGCGGCAACGGCAATAAAAAACGCCCCGATCATTGATCGGGGCGTTTTTGTTTCTGCCCAATTTCCGGTTTAGCGTCGACTTTGTGGGATCTTCGGTGTCATTGAGCCCATGGCGCCCGGCGGGAATCGTTGAGGCCGACCAGATAGCTGTCCCCGCCCAACTGATTCATCTGCTGGCGAATCCACCCCGCCCGCCTTGCAACGTAAGAAGTCGGATGGCTGGCACTCCACACCCGCGGGTTCGGCAGTACCGCGGCCAACAAACTTGCCTGCTGCCGGGACAGCGAACCAGCGCCCACGCCAAAGTGATGCCGGGCCGCTGCTTCGGCGCCGAACACACCTTCATCCCACTCGACGCTATTAAGGTATACCTCAAGAATCCGCTGCTTGGGCCAGAACACTTCGATCAGCCCGGTAAACCAGGCTTCCAGGCCTTTACGCAGCCAGCTGCGGCCAGACCACAGAAACAGGTTTTTCGACACTTGCTGGCTCAGGGTGCTTGCGCCGCGAATCGAGCCGCCGCGCTCGTTATGTGCAAACGCCGCCTGAATCGCGCTGAAATCAAAGCCCCAATGCTCGGCAAACTTCTGGTCTTCACCGGCAATCACCGCGACTTTCAGGTCGTCGGAGATTTCATCCCAGGGTTTCCAGGTGCGTTGCAGATCGATGGGCTCGCCGTCGACCCAGGATTCGATCTTGCGCTCGACCATCAATGCCGTTCCCGGTGGCGGCACCACCCGAAACAGCAGAACCAGCAAAACACTGCCGACCGCGAACCAGAGCAGGGCCTTTGTGAAACGACGGAAAATTAACTGCAGCATAGAGATGGCTTGGCCGAACCCGTTGAGCCGGCCATTATACAGACCCTGCTGATCGAGTCTGACTGGAGTTCTTCATGCTGCGTGGCTTTCTGATGCTTGCCGCTTTCTTCGGATTCACCGGCGTTGCCTTGGGCGCATTCGCCGCCCACGGCCTGAAAAACCGCCTGACGCCTGAGTATTTGGCGATTTTCCACACGGGCGTCACTTATCAACTGGTGCATACCCTGGCGTTGCTGGGTGTTGCATTGCTGGCCACGCAGATTCCCGGTCGTCTGATTACCTGGGCCGGCGCGTCTTTTGCTCTCGGCATTGTGTTGTTTTCCGGCAGCCTGTACCTGCTGACGATGACCGGCGTCAGCAAGCTCGGGATCGTTACACCGTTCGGCGGCCTCGCGTTTCTGGTCGGCTGGGTTTGCCTGGGGCTAGCCGCCTGGCGGCTGAGCTGACCACGCAGTCCATTTCGTGACGAATGGCTTGGGTCGCCAAGTCTGATCGGGCTAGAATGCCAGCCCCTAAAAATGATGGCGGCATTCGGCATGCGCATTCAGTTGAACGGCGAATCCCTTGAACTGCCCGACGGTGAAACCGTTGCGGCCCTGCTGACCCGTCTGGAACTGACCGGGCGCCGGGTGGCGGTCGAGCTCAATCTGGATATCGTCCCGCGCAGCCAGCACGCTGAAACCACGCTGAACGACGGCGACTCGGTCGAAGTGGTACACGCCATCGGCGGCGGCTAGCCGCCCGGCCCGAGCGGCCACAGAATCATTGTGCAAGAACCTCACCCCAACAGAGGATTTCCCATGAGCATCGTTCGTAGCGACAAGCCCTTCGTCCTGGCCGGTCGTACTTACCAGTCGCGTTTGCTGGTAGGCACCGGCAAGTACCGTGACATGGAAGAAACCCGCTTGGCCATCGAGGCTTCGGGTGCCGAGATCGTCACCTTCGCCGTGCGCCGGACCAACCTCGGCCAGAACCCGGGCGAACCGAACCTGCTCGAAGTCCTGTCGCCGGATCGCTACACCTTCCTGCCGAACACTGCCGGTTGCTACGACGCCATTGAAGCCGTGCGCACCTGCCGCCTGGCCCGTGAGCTGCTCGACGGCCACAACCTGGTGAAGCTGGAAGTGCTGGCGGATCAGAAAACCCTGTTCCCCAACGTGATCGAAACCCTCAAGGCCGCCGAAGTGCTGGTCAAGGAAGGTTTCGACGTGATGGTGTACACCAGCGATGATCCGATCATTGCCCGTCAACTGGCGGAAATCGGCTGTATCGCGGTCATGCCGCTGGCTGGTCTGATCGGCTCGGGCCTGGGGATCTGCAACCCGTACAACCTGCAGATCATCCTCGAAGAGGCGAAAATTCCGGTGCTGGTGGATGCCGGTGTCGGTACTGCCTCCGACGCCACCATCGCCATGGAGCTGGGCTGTGAAGCGGTGCTGATGAACTCGGCCATCGCCCATGCCCAGCAGCCGATCATGATGGCTGAAGCCATGAAACACGCCATCGTGGCAGGTCGTCTGGCCTACCTCGCGGGCCGCATGCCGAAAAAACTATATGCCAGCGCCTCCTCGCCGCTGGATGGTCTGATCAAGTAAGAGCCATTGATGACTGAATCAAACGACACGCCTATCCAGCAGGAAGAAGGCGAAGAGCGCCAACACCGCCGCATCAAGAGTTTCGTGATGCGCGCCGGGCGCATGACCGAAGGCCAGCAACGCGGCCTGGAGCAGGGCGCTCCGCTGTTCGTGCTGCCTCTGGCCGATGCGCCGGTGGATTTCGACCAGGTGTTCGGCCGTTCGGCGCCGCGCTCGCTGGAAATCGGTTTCGGCATGGGCCATTCGCTGTTGGAAATGGCCGCGGCCTCGCCGGAGCAGGATTTCATTGGCGTTGAAGTTCACCGTCCGGGTGTTGGCGCGCTGCTCAATGGCGTGCTGACTCAGGGCCTGACCAACCTGCGTGTCTACGATTGCGATGCGATCGAAGTGCTCAACCGTTGCATCGCCGACAACAGCCTCGACCGCCTGATGCTGTTTTTCCCGGATCCGTGGCACAAGAGCCGTCACCACAAGCGTCGTATCGTTCAGGCATCGTTCGCTGAGCTGGTGCGCAGCAAGTTGAAGGTCGGCGGTGTGTTGCACATGGCCACCGACTGGGAGCCGTACGCCGAGTACATGCTGGAAGTGATGAACGTCGCTCCGGGCTATCGCAACCTCGCCGAAGACGGCAAGTGCGTCCCGCGCCCGGCCGAACGCCCGATCACCAAGTTCGAACGCCGCGGCGAACGTCTTGGGCATGGCGTGTGGGATCTGAAGTTCGAAAAGCAGAACTGACCGACCTGAAATCCGTAGGAGCGAGGCTTGCCCGCGAAGGGGACGCCGCGGTGTAACTGATACACCGTGTCATCGTTCTTCGCGGGCAAGCCTCGCTCCTACGGGATTTGTGTTGTGCCCGGCTTAGCGGCGGTCTGCCACAACCCCGATCAACACCAGCACCACCAACAACACCGGCGCCAGGCTGTAGTTGTTGAACTGGCTCAAGCCTTTGATGATCCATGGCGTGGCATAGATCAGTGCTACGCCGCTGCCGACCATGCACAGCAGGGCCATCAGCGGGATGCGCAAGGCGCCGGCGATGCTGCCCAGGCGTTGGTCGACCCAGCCCTTGAGGTCGGCGCCAAACAGCACGAGCAGGCAGCCCACCAGTGCCAGAGAGATTTCCGACAGGTTGCTACGGCTCCAGCGGGACACGGTGGCGAGCAGGTCGAGTACCAGATCCATTCGATTTCCTTATGTCAGAAAAGTCTGCAGCAAGTCATTGAGAAAGAGTTGTCCGCGCATCGTGGCTGCCAGACGTGACGGTTCGACCTGCAACAAGCCACTTTGTTCGGCCTCTCGGCGGCCTTCGGCAAGGCTTTCCAGGGGCAGCCCGGTGCGCTCCGTATACAACCGCGCTTCGACGCCCTCGGTCAGGCGCAAGGCGTTCATCAGGAACTCGAACGGCAGTTCTTCGTTGGTCAGCGCTTTCTCGCCAGCCTTGAAGCTTTTGGCCGGATTGAGGTAATCCTTCGGCAGGCGAGTCTTCCAGGTGCGTACGATGCGCCCGTCCGGATGGCTGAGCTTGCCGTGGGCACCGGCGCCGATGCCGATGAAGTCGCCGAAACTCCAGTAATTGAGGTTATGCCGCGCCGGACGGCCGGGCTGGGCATAGGCCGAGACTTCGTACTGCGCGTAACCGTGCTCGGCCAACAGCGCCTGGCCGGCCTCTTGAATGTCCCACAGGGCGTCATCTTCCGGCAGCGTCGGCGGCTGGTTCCAGAACACCGTGTTCGGCTCCAGGGTCAGCTGATACCAGGACAGGTGCGTCGGCTTCAGGGCGATGGCCTGGCGCAGGTCGCTCAGGGCATCGTCCAGCGTCTGATCGGGCAAACCGTGCATCAGGTCCAGATTGAAGTTGTCGAAGCCAGCCTGGCGCGCCATGTCGGCGGCACGCACGGCTTCATCGCCGTTGTGGATCCGCCCCAGCGCCTTGAGTTTTTCTTCCTGAAAGCTCTGGATACCGATCGACAGGCGATTGATGCCCAGCGCCCGGTAGGCGCGGAATTTCTCCTGCTCGAACGTTCCTGGATTGGCTTCCAGGGTGATTTCTATGTCGCTGGCAAACGGAATACGTTGCTCGACACCCTTGAGCAAACGGCCCAACGCCTCGGCGCTGAACAGGCTCGGCGTACCGCCACCAAAGAAGATCGAACTCAGTTCGCGGCCATAGACCGCATGCAGGTCCTGATCGAGGTCGGAGAGCAGGGCGTCCACATACTCTTGTTCCGGCAGCACTGGGCTGGCGGTGTGGGAGTTGAAGTCGCAATAAGGGCATTTGCGTACACACCACGGGATGTGGATGTACAGCGCCAAGGGCGGCAGCACAGGCAAAGCGGCCCGAGGCGAATGCGCGCCGCCGAAGATCAGCGGCGACGCGGACGATTCAATGGTCATTTCAAGCCCAGACGCTGGCGCAGCAGATCCATTGCACGGGCGCGGTGACTGATCTGGTTCTTGTCGCTGGGCTTAAGCTCGGCGCTGGAGCACTCGCGTTCTGGCACCCAGAACAGCGGATCGTAGCCAAAACCGTGCTCACCGCTGGCCTGGGTCAGGATGCGCCCATGCCACAGGCCTTCGCAGAGGATTGGCAACGGATCGTCGGCATGACGCACCAGCGCCAACACGCAGACGAATTGCGCGCCGCGCTCCGCTTGTGGCACGTCTTTCATGACGTCGAGCAGTTTGGCGTTATTCGCCGCATCGCCCTTGCCGTCGGCATAACGGGCCGAATAGATACCCGGCGCACCGCCGAGGAAATCCACCGCCAGCCCCGAATCGTCGGCCAAGGCCGGCAGGCCGGAAATACGCGAGGCATTGCGGGCCTTGAGAATGGCGTTTTCGACGAACGACAGGCCGGTTTCTTCAGGCTCAACGCTGCTGAACTCGCCGATCGAGCGCAAGTGCACCGATTCGCCCAGCATGGCCTGGAGTTCCTTGAGTTTGCCGGCGTTATGGCTGGCCAGTACGAGTTGCGTGAAATTGATCATTCGCCGGGGAAGAGCTCTTGGTTGAAATTGATGGTGTTGATTTTGTCACCGGTCTGCACCTTGATTTCAAAGGTGCGGATTTCCTGCTGTGGCACCGGATACTGGGCGATGTAGTAGACCGCGCCGGTTTCGGTGATCTGTTTGAACTGCAATGGGACGCTTTGGCTGGTCAGGTCTTTGACCGTCCCGCTGACTTGTGCGGTTTGCGGTTTGCCGTCCTTGATCACCGACACGTTGATCACGCCCTGGTTCTTGCTGCGGATCAGCTCGGCAGCCTTGGCGATGTCCGGTGTCAGATAAGTCGAGTTGAAGGTGTTGTAGTGCACTGTCACATCGCCAAATGTTTCCTGGCGTTCGCTTTTGATGACGTCGGCGGCCATGGCGGTGACGCTCAGGCAGGCAGTAAGTACAAACAGCGCTAGACGACCCATGATCGTTCTCCTCGAAGTGTCGTGATTCAGACCGCGACCTTGTGGTCCGGCAGACCGGGGCTGCTGACGCGATAGATACCGATCTCACCTAACAGATTAGGCCATAGCTTACTGGCCCACCCGTGTCGATGCTGTTGATCCACGGCAAGTCGATCAATGACCTTGGCTTCACGTTCGCGACACAGCGCTTCAAAGTCTTCGAAGGTGCAGAAGTGAATGTTTGGCGTGTTGTACCAGGTGTACGGCAGAAACTCCGAAACCGGCATCCGGCCCTTGCTCGCCAGGTACCAGCGGCAGCGCCAGTGGCCAAAGTTGGGGAAGGTGATGATGCACTGGCGACCGACCCGCAGCATTTCGTCGAGGATCTTGTCCGGGTAATGCACGGCTTGCAGGGCCTGGGTCATGACCACGATGTCGAAACTGTTGCTGGCAAAGTTGCCCAGGCCCTTGTCCAGGTCCTGCTCGATGACGTTGATGCCTTTGGCGACGCACTCGGCAATGTTGTCCGGGTCGTTTTCCAGGCCATAGCCGGTGACCTGCTTGTGGTCACGCAGCCAGGTCAGCAGCTCGCCGTCACCGCAGCCGAGGTCGAGCACGCGGCTGCCGGCGGGGATCCATTCCTGGATGATTTCCAGATCGGCTCTCATGTCTTCCTCAAAGCGATATGCGGTTCATGTAATTGCTGAAGGCCTGCAAGTAACGCGGGATCGGAATCAGGAAGGCATCGTGGCCTTGCGGAGCGTCGATCTCCAGATAGCAGACGTCTTTCCTGGCCGCCATCAGCGCGTCCACCAGCTCCCGCGAGCGGGCAGGGGAGAAACGCCAGTCGGTGGTGAAGGACATCACGCAGAACTTGGCTTTCGCGCCTTCGAAGGTTTTCGCCAGGTCATCGTCGAAGTTCGCCGCAGGATCGAAGTAGTCCAGCGCCTTGGTCATCAGCAGGTAGGTGTTGGCGTCGAAACGTCCGGAAAACTCCTCGCCTTGATAGCGCAGGTAGCTTTCGACCTGGAACTCGACACTGTGGAAGTCGTAGTTGAGCTTTTCGCTCTTCAGACCGCGGCCGAATTTTTCGCCCATGGAGTCATCGGACAGGTATGTGATGTGCCCGACCATTCGCGCCAGCATCAGCCCGCGCTTGGGGATTACCCCGTATTCCTGGAACGAACCGCCGTGGAACTCCGGGTCGGTAAGAATCGCCTGGCGTGCGACTTCGTTGAACGCGATGTTCTGCGCCGACAGTTTCGGTGCCGAGGCGATCGCCAGGCAGTGCCGCACGCGATCCGGATAGGTGATGGTCCACTGCAAGGCCTGCATGCCGCCCAGACTGCCGCCGATCACCGCCGCCCATTGGCCGATGCCGAGCAGGTCGGCAAGGCGTGCCTGGCTGTGCACCCAGTCTTCCACGGTCAGTACAGGGAAGTCGGCGCCAAACGGCTTGCCGGTTTCCGGATTGACGCTGCTGGGGCCGGTGGAGCCGTTGCAACCGCCGAGGTTGTTCAGGCTGACCACGAAGAATTTGCGGGTGTCGATCGGTTTGCCGGGGCCGATGCAGCTGTCCCACCAACCGGGTTTGCGGTCGTCGGGGCTGTGGAAGCCGGCGGCGTGATGGTGACCGGACAAGGCATGGCAGATCAGCACGGCATTGCTCGCCGTGGCGTTCAGCGTGCCATAGGTTTCATAGATCAGGTCATAAGCGGGCAGCGAACGACCGCAGGCCAGGGCCAGGGGTTCACTGAAGTGCGCCACTTGCGGCGTCACCAGACCAACAGAATCGGGGGGGAAGGCAGCTGGCATCGACCCTGCTCTCATTGAAATGAGGCGTAAGTCTAAAGACCGCTGTGGCTAGCGGCAAGCAAAGGCCGGGCCTGATTTTCCCTCGCCACATTGAGGTCAGGCCGGGCGCACCAGATCCGGCAAATCCGGCAGCTTCTTCGGCGAACAGATCCGCACTCGCTTCTGCCGGTTCAACTCGCCGCTGATCAGGCTGACCTGGCTCTTGGAAACCCCGAACGCCTTGGCCAGAAACGCCATCAGGTACGCATTGGCCTTGCCCTCGACCGGCGGCGCCGTCAGACGGATCTTCAGGCGATCACCGTGCAGTCCGCAGAAATCATCGCTGCGGGCCGCAGGTTGCAGGTGACATTCCAGAATCAGGTCATCACCGTCCCAGCGAAAGTAGCTCACCGGATCAGATCAGCAGGCGCAGGATCTGCGGCATCATGGTCAAGGCTGCGAGGTTGTTGATCACCAGCATGTCGATCAGCTTGAGCACCATGAACGCCAGGATCGGCGAGATATCCAGGCCGCCGAGGTTTGGCAGAATCTTGCGGAACGGCGCCAGGGCCGGCTCGCAGATCTGGTTCACCAGCTCGGCGCCGGGGTTGTGGCTGCCCGGCGCGACCCAGGACAGGATCACGCTGATGATCAGGGCATAGAAGAAGATATTCAGGAACAGCGCCGTTACGCCGATCAGCGACCAGATCAGCAATTGCAGCGGGTTACCGGTGGTGCCGAAGGTCAGCAGCAGGGTCAGGGCCATCAACGCCAGTTGCACGAGGATTGCCAACACCAGCGAGGACATGTCCAGGCCGAACAGGCTCGGGATGATCCGGCGCAGTGGCTTGAGCAGTGGCTGGGTGGCTTTCACGGCGAACTGGCACAGCGGGTTGTAGAAGTTTGCGCGCACCAGTTGCAGCACGAAACGCAGCAGCACGATCAGCAGGTACAAACTGCCGAGGGTTTGCAGCACGTAAATCGCCGCAGTGTTCAATCCAATCATGTAAGGCTCCTTATTTGCCCAGTTGTTCGGCCATCTCGGCCGAGCGGTGCGCGGCGGCGCCGAGTGCTTTTTCCACCAGGGCTTCGAAGCCGCCGGCCTGGAACGCTTTGATCGCCGCTTCGGTGGTGCCCGCAGGCGAGGTCACGCGGCGACGCAGTTCAGCGGCGTCGACATCACTGGCGACTGCCATGTGTGCAGCGCCCAGCGCGGTTTGCACGGTCAGTTGTGCAGCGATTTCGGGTGGCAGGCCGAGCTTCACGCCAGCGGCGGTCATGGCTTCGATCAGCAGGAAGAAATACGCAGGGCCAGAGCCGGAAACGGCGGTGACCGCGTCCAGTTGCTGTTCTTCGTCCAGCCACAAAGCGATGCCGACTGCCGACAGCAGCTCTTGGGCCTGCTGGCGTTGCTCGGCGCTCACTTGGGCGGTGGCGTACAAACCGCTCACACCCTGGCGCACCAGCGCCGGGGTGTTGGGCATGCAGCGCACGATCGGCTGGGCACCCAGCCAGTTGTTCATGCTGGCGCAGGTGATGCCGGCCGCAATCGACACCACCAGCTGGTTCGGCTTGAGGCTTGGGCGAATGGCTTCGCAAACGGCTTTCATCGCCTGTGGCTTGACCGCCAGCACGACCACGTCCACGCCCTCAATGGCTTGGGCGTTGTCGGCAAACACTTCGATGCCGTGTTCGGCTTTCACGCGGGTACGGGTTTCTTCGCCCGGATCGCTGGCGCGGATCTGCGCGGCGTCCAGACCTTTGGCGCGCAGGCCGCCGATCAGGCTGGCGGCCATGTTGCCGGCTCCGATAAAGGCAATACGAGTCTTGCTCATGTCAGGTCCTTATAGAGAGGTGAGTCAGCCATGTTCATGGTCGACTGTAATCGCGGGCGCCAAACAGGGCCGTACCGATACGGACCCAAGTGGCGCCCTGGGCGATGGCCGACTCGAGGTCGTGGCTCATGCCCATGGAAAGTGTGTCGAGTGGCAGGTTCAGGCTGGCTTGCAGGCTCTGCACGGCAGCAAAAGCGGCGTCCTGGGCGGCGCGATCTTCAGTCGGCTCGGGAATCGCCATCAGCCCGCGCAATTTCAAACGCGGCAGCGCACTGATGGCATCGGCCAGGGCGGGCAGGTCGGCCGGGGTGCAGCCGGATTTGCTGGCTTCACCACTGACGTTGACCTGGATGCAGATGTTCAAGGGCGGCAAATCGGCAGGGCGCTGTTCGGACAGGCGTTGTGCGATTTTCAAACGATCCACGGAGTGCACCCAGTCGAAATGCTCGGCGATAGCACGAGTCTTGTTCGATTGAATGGGGCCGATGAAGTGCCAGATCAAGGGCAGGTCGGCCAATTCGAGCTGTTTGCCCAAGGCTTCCTGCAGGTAGTTTTCGCCAAAGTCGCGGATCCCGGCGGCATAGGCTTCACGCAGGGCCTCGGCGGGCTTGGTTTTGCTCACGGCCAATAGCTGGATGCTGTTCTCATCGCGGTGGGCGGCTTTGGCTGCTGCCTGGATGCGTGAACTAACCTGAAGAGTGTTGTCTGCTATCGTGGACATCAAGAGGCGCCAGCGGTCTGAAGGTTCGCGGCATTCTACTGGAATTGAGGAGCGCTATGGATATCACTGAGCTGCTGGCTTTCAGCGCCAAACAAGGCGCGTCCGACCTGCACCTGTCCGCCGGTCTGCCACCGATGATCCGTGTCGATGGCGATGTGCGACGCATCAACTTGCCGGCCCTGGACCACAAGGAAGTGCATGACCTGATCTACGACATCATGAACGACCTCCAGCGGGTGGACTTCGAGAAGCATCTTGAAACCGACTTTTCCTTCGAAGTGCCCGGCGTGGCGCGTTTCCGGGTCAATGCCTTCAACCAGAATCGTGGCGCGGGCGCGGTGTTCCGGACCATTCCGTCGAAGGTCCTGAGCATGGACGATCTGGGCATGGGGGACGTGTTTCGCAAGATTACCGAAGCGCCCCGGGGCCTGGTGCTGGTGACCGGCCCGACCGGCTCCGGCAAGTCCACCACGCTGGCGGCGATGATCGATTACCTGAACAACCATCGCCATCACCACATCCTCACCATCGAAGACCCCATCGAGTTCGTCCACGAATCGCGCAAATGCCTGATCAATCAGCGTGAAGTCCATCGCGATACCCGCAGCTTCGCCACGGCCCTGCGCTCGGCCCTGCGTGAAGACCCGGACGTGATTCTGGTGGGGGAAATGCGTGACCTGGAGACTATTCGGCTGGCGTTGACCGCCGCCGAGACCGGCCACCTGGTATTCGGCACGCTACACACCACCTCGGCGGCGAAAACCATCGACCGGGTGGTGGACGTGTTTCCGGGTGACGAGAAATCGATGGTGCGCTCGATGCTCTCCGAGTCGTTGCTGGCGGTGGTGTCCCAGGCACTGATCAAGAAAATCGGCGGCGGGCGGATTGCCGCCCACGAAATCATGCTCGGCACCTCGGCGATCCGTAACCTGATCCGTGAAGACAAGGTGGCGCAGATGTACTCGTCGATTCAGACCGGTGGGTCGCTGGGGATGCAGACGCTGGATATGTGCCTGAAGGATCTGGTGACCAAGGGTGTGATCAGTCGCGAGCATGCGCGGGAGAAGGCGCGGTCGCCGGATAATTTTTGAGGGTTGGAGCGCGACCTGTGGCGAGGGGGCTTGCCCCCGTTCGGCTGCGAAGCAGTCGCAAACTCGGGCGATGCGGTCTTTCTAGTAACGCTTGGTGGCAGGTTTTGGGGCCGCTCCGCGGCCCAACGGGGGCAAGCCCCCTCACCACAATCGGATCAGCGCTGTACGACGCGCAGTTGATTCGGTTCTTTTGGCAGAACCCGCTTGGCAACCACGTAGTGGTTATCCCAATACGGCTTCTTCAGGGTGTCGATGCTTACCGACTTGCCACGGCGTGGTGCGTGGATGAAGCGGTCGTTGCCCAGGTAGATGGCCACATGGTTGACCCGGCGGCTCTTGATGTTGAAGAAAATCAGGTCGCCTGGCTTCAGTTCGTTGCGATCGACTTTCTCACCGTGACCGCTGGCCATGGCATTGGAGGTGCGTGGCAGGTCGAAGGTCGCGTCGTTGAACGCGTATTTCACCAGGCCGCTGCAATCGAACCCTTTACTTGGGCTGCTGCCACCCCAACGATAAGGTGTGCCGAGCACGTTTACCGCGCGGCTCAACACGTTGCTGCTTTCCTTGGTCGCCATCGGCGGAACCAGCTTGCCGTTGGCGCGGCTCAGTTGGGTGGAGCGTTTTACCGTCTGTTGGTTTTTGCTCGAAGGAGCAGAAACATGGGATTTTGGGGTGTAACCATTAACGTTCGGAAGACGTTGCTCACGATTGGTGGCGTGGGCGGCCAGGGGCAATAATAGGCAAATGGTTAGCCATGTCTTGAAAAATGGACGCATTAGGCAAGGCTCGTATGGGTTAGCGCGCAACTTTATAACAGCTTTTTTGTCCCTTCCGAGGCCGTTGGTCGATTCAACCTTGGGGTCAACGGAACCAAATAAGCGGAAAAAGGACGCAATTGTCTGACACAAGTCAGGCGGTACAGGGCTTTGACGGAAGTGAAGGTAGCATTTGCCGTATGTCGGCTGCCTGTAAAAAAGTCACAAAGAATTCAAGAATATTTCTCTATCGCGTGAATCGAGGTCATCCATGAACACCTATCGACAACCCGTTTCACAACAAGACACGCACAGCAAAGTGATCGGTTACCTGCTGTGGATTTTCGGTTTTACCGGGGCTCACCGCTTCTATTACGGCAAGCCGGTGACCGGGACGATCTGGTTTTTGACCTTGGGCCTACTGGGTATTGGCTGGTTGATCGACGTGTTCCTGATTCCGGCCATGGATCGTGAAGCAGACCTGCGCTTTACCGCCGGCCCCATCGAATACAACGTCGCGTGGATTCTGCTGACGTTCCTTGGGGTATTCGGCGTACACCGGATGTATCAGGGGAAGTGGATCAGCGGGTTGCTGTACCTGGTCACGGGCGGGTTGTTCTTTCTGGGGGTGTTGTATGACTTCTGGACGCTGAACGATCAGATTTCAATTCGTAACGCGCAGAACAGAGGCGCCTTCCAGTAAGTAGCGGCGAGGGAGCAAGCTCCCTCGCCACAGGGTTTTACGCCTGGTGGCTGATCCGCCCATCCACCAGGGTATAACGCACCACGCCCGGCAGGCTGTGGCCAATGAACGGGCAGTTTTCGCCCTTGGACAGCCAGGTTTCACCGGCCACGGTCGAGGCCGTCGGGTCAAACAGCACGATGTCTGCCGCGCCACCTACTGCCAATTTCCCTGCCGGCAGGCGCAACGCCTCGGCAGGGCCGGCACTCAGGCGTGCCAACAGCGTCGGCAGGTCGAGCAAACCGTCTTCCACCAAGGTCATCGCCAGCGGCAGCAGCAGTTCAACGCTGCTGATGCCCGGTTCGGTCGCGCCGAACGGTGCCAGCTTGGCGTCGCGCTCATGGGGCTGGTGATGGCTGGAGATGGCGGATACCACACCGGACTTCACCGCTGCCCGCAGGCCGTCGCGGTCGGCGCGGGTGCGCAGCGGCGGCTGGACGTGATAGAGGCTGCTGAAGTCGATCAGCGCTTCGTCGGTGAGGATCAGTTGATACAACGCCACATCCGCCGTGACCTTCAGCCCGCGAGCCTGGGCCTGAGCGATCAGCGCTACGCCGCGCGCGCTGGTGAGCTGGCTGAAGTGCGCACGTACGCCGCTTTGCTCGACCAGCAGCAGATCCCGGGCCAGGGCCACGGTTTCGGCGGTTTCCGGAATGCCCGGCAGACCGAGGAAGCTTGCGGTCGGGCCTTCATGGGCCAGGCCACCTTCGGCCAAGTCGTGATCCTGCGAGTTGAAAATCACCGTCAGGTCGAACGTCGCCGCGTACTCCAGCGCCCGGCACAGGGTGCGGGTGTTGCGGAAGCTCTCCAGGCCATTGCCGAAAGCCACGCAGCCGGCATCGCGCAAGGCGACCAGTTCGGCCAGCTGCTCGCCGTCCAGGCCTTTGCTCAGGGCGCCGATCGGGAAGACTTTGGTGTTGCCGGCCTCACGAGCACGGTCGAGGATCAATTCGGCCACGGCCGAGGTGTCCAGCACCGGTTTGGTTTTCGGCGGGCAGCACAGGCTGGTCACGCCGCCGGCGGCAGCTGCGCGGGTTTCGCTGGCGATCGAGCCTTTGCGGCTGTAGCCCGGCTCGCGCAGGGCAACGTTCAGGTCAACCAGGCCCGGGGCGGCCACCAGGCCCTTGGCGTCGATGGTGTCGACGGCAACAAAACCGGCCGGAGCGGCGCCAAGGGCGACGATCTTGCAGGCTTCAACATGGATGTCAGTCACTTGATCCAGGCCGCTGGCCGGATCGATAACGCGTGCGCCGAGAATGCTGAGCTTCACTGGGCGTTCTCCTGCTCGAATTGGCGCTGGGCTGTTTGCCCGCTCATGGCCATGGACAGCACGGCCATACGAATCGCGATGCCGTAGGTCACTTGGTTGAGAATCACCGAGTGCGGACCGTCGGCCACCGCCGACTCAATCTCCACCCCACGATTGATCGGCCCAGGGTGCATCACGATGGCATCGGGTTTGGCACCGGCCAGGCGCGCGGTGGTCAGGCCGAACAGGCGGTAGAACTCGCCTTCGCTCGGCAGCAGGCCGCCGGTCATGCGCTCACGCTGCAAGCGCAGCATGATCACTACGTCGACGTCTTTCAGGCCTTCGGTCATGTCGGTGTAGACCTTCACACCGTATTGCTCGATGCCGATCGGCAGCAGGGTTTTCGGCGCGATCACGCGGATGTCCGGGCAGCCGAGGGTTTTCAGGGCCAGCATGTTCGAGCGCGCCACCCGCGAGTGCAGGATGTCGCCGACGATGGCCACCGAGAGGTTTTCGAAGCCACCCTTGTGCCGACGAATGGTGAGCATGTCGAGCATGCCCTGGGTCGGGTGCGCGTGACGGCCGTCGCCACCGTTGATGATCGCCACTTGCGGGCAGACATGTTCGGCAATGAAGTGCGCCGCGCCGGAATCACCGTGACGCACGACGAACATGTCGGCGGCCATGGCTTCGAGGTTGCGCAGGGTGTCGAGCAGGGTTTCGCCCTTGCTCGCCGATGACGTGGACACGTTCAGGGTGATCACGTCGGCCGACAGCCGCTGGGCTGCCAGTTCGAAGGTGGTGCGGGTGCGGGTGGAGTTCTCGAAGAACACATTGCACACGGTCTTGCCGCGCAACAACGGGACTTTTTTCACCGCCCGGGCGCCGACTTCGAGGAACGAGTCGGCGGTGTCGAGGATTTCCGTCAGCAGCTCGCGGCGCAAACCGTCGAGCGAGAGGAAGTGGCGTAGCTGGCCCTGATCATTGAGCTGCAGCGGGCGCTTGGTTTCTAGAGGCGTCATCGCGAGGGGGACTCTCAATAGGGCGAATTAAAGGGCGAGGTCTTGCAGTTCGAGCTTGAGCTCCGGGCCGGACAGCTTCACCCGTTCGTGGGCCGCCAGCGACAAGGTCGCGCCAACCACGTTCGGGCGGATCGGCAGCTCGCCGGCGTCCAGGTCCAGCAGGCACACCAGCGTTACGCTGGCCGGGCGGCCGTAGTCGAACAGTTCGTTCATCGCGGCACGGATCGTCCGACCGCTCATCAGTACGTCGTCGATCAGCACCAGATGCTGGCCTTCGATCTCGAAGGGCAGCGCCGAAGGGCGTACTTGCGGGTGCAGGCCGCTCTGGCTGAAGTCGTCGCGGTAGAAGGACACATCAAGGGTGCCCAGCGGCGCGTCGCTGCCCAACTCCTTGAGCAACGCCTGAGCGACCCAGATGCCACCGGTCCGAATACCGATATAACGCGGTTCGCTGATGCCACGGTTTTCCAGGTAAGCCTTGAGACGGATCGCCATCTGGCTGATCAGTTCGGCGGGATTAGGCAGGCTCATGGTTTGCTCCTTCTTGGTCCCGAGCCCTGCTTTTGGGGTATAGCGCCTGGGTGGGGGCTCGGGTTGTAGCTAAAAGAGACGCGCAGCGACTCGTCAGGATCAGGTGCTTGAGGATTCGAACAGTGCGGTGTTTTCGTCGAGCCAGCCTTGCAGTAGCAGGGCGGCGGCGATGGCATCGACCGGGTTGTCGCGGTAACTGCCTTTCTGGCCGCCACGGACCAGGCGTTCGCCTTTGGCCTCGAAGGTGGTCAGGCGTTCGTCGTGAGTATAGAAGGGCAGGTTGTAGCGGCCGTTCAGGCGCCGGGCGAATTTTTCGGCCCGCAGGCACATGTCGCTGGGCGTGCCGTCCATGTTCAACGGCAGGCCGACCACCACGGCGTCGGGTTTCCACTCTTTGATCAGGGCTTCGACCTGATTCCAGTCGGGAATGCCATTTTGTGCCTTCAAGGTGCACAGCTCGCGGGCCTGGCCGGTAATCACCTGGCCGACCGCAACGCCGATCTGCTTGGTGCCGTAGTCGAAACCCAGAATCAGCCGCAGGGCCATCAGGCGTGCCCCGCCTGGCTGGTGAGCAGGCTGAGGTTGATACCCAGGTGCTTGGCCGCCGCTTCGAGACGTAACTCGCTGCTGGTGTTGAACAGGATGTCGGCATGGAACGGGCAAGTCAGCCAGGCGTTGTCGGCCAGTTCGGCTTCCAGTTGCCCGGCTTCCCAACCGGCATAGCCGAGGGTGATCAAACTTTTCGCGGGGCCGACGCCATCGGCGATGGCGAACAGCACGTCCTGGGAGGTCGACAGCGACAACTCGCCATCCAGATCAACGGTAGCCTGATAGGTTTTTCCCGACGGGTGCAGGACAAAGCCGCGATCGGTTTGCACCGGGCCGCCGATAAAGATCGGCACGTGCTGGCAGAGCACTGGCGGTTCGATATCGGGGCGCAATTGCTCGAGGATATCGGCCAGGTTCAGGTCCTGCGGACGGTTGACCACCAGCCCCATGGCACCATTGGCCGTGTGCTCGACGATGTAGGTCAAGGTGTGCGCAAAGTTCGGGTCGGCCATGTGGGGCATGGCGATCAGGAAGTGATGCTTGAGGTAGCTGGGGCTGACGTTCTTCATGAGCGCTAGTGTGGCGTTGGAGGGGCGAACTGACAAGCTGAGGATGCACAGGAAATGCCTGTGCAGGTGTCTTTTTGATCCGGGCTTGCCCGCGAAGGCATTGGCTCGATCACTGCAAATCTTCCGGCTAATTACTGGACAACCGGTCCCCGCGCGCAAACCTCCAGGTGCGGATGATTTCCAGGCGGTCGATGTCCGACAGATCCCCGGTAAACGGTGCGAACGGCGCGGCCAGCCGCACGATGCGCTGCGCCGCCTGATCCAGCAGCGGTTGGCCGGACGATTCCAGCACCAACACTTCATACAGCGAGCCGTCGCGGTTGATCGAGACCATCAGGCGCAAATTGCCATAAATCTGTTTGCGTCGGGCCTCGTCGGGGTAGTTGAGGTTGCCGATGCGCTCGACCTTCTTGCGCCATTCATCCTTGTACCAGGCACCCTTGTCGCGCATGGTCGACGCGGCGCTCAAGCGGTGGATGCGCGGGCGCTTGGCGTACAGCTGTTGCTCGTTGGCCAGTTCCGCTTCCAGGCTGGCGATGTCGCTGGACAACTGTGAGCTGTCGAAGGTCGGTGCTTCGACCTTGGGCTTGGTCTCGGTCTTGACGTCTTCCTGCTTGGTCGCGGCTTTTTTCGGCTTCGGCGCGACCGTCGTCACGGCGGCCTTGGGCGCGGCTTCCTGCACTTGGGGTTTGGCGGTTGGCGGCGGAGTGACCGTCTGCACCTTGTTGTCCTGGAAGGGCGCGACCTCGGTGGTCTTTGGAATGGCCTTTTTATCCAGGGTGCCGCTGCCTTGCTGATTCTCTTGAGCGAGGAAATCGGCTTTTTTCGGCTTGGTTTCGCTTTTGAAGGTGGCGAGGGTGATTTCCAGGGTTTTGCTGATTTGCTTGGGTTCGACCATGGTGAACCCGACGCCCAACAGCAAGGCCAGGTGAATCAGCGCCGCGAGAAACAGGGTAAAACCGAGGCGATCGGCCGGGCGCACGCCACGATGGGCGAGTTCAGGGGGCAGATCGGACGGGAGTGTCATGACAAGAAAACCAACATCGCGTTTTTTACAGGCCGGCGATGATAACGCAATGTTGGTTGTCTCTTGGCTGTTCTCGATCAACGAGCCTTGAGCTTCTGATCGATGGCATCCATCAACTGGCCGCCGATGTCGGTGCCGAACGCGTTATCGATCTCGCGAATGCAGGTCGGGCTGGTGACGTTGATTTCGGTCAGGTGCTCACCGATCACGTCGAGACCGACGAACAGCAAGCCCTTCTCGCGCAGGGTCGGGCCGACTTGCGCGGCGATCCAGCGATCTTTCTCGGTCAGCGGTCGGGCTTCGCCACGGCCACCGGCGGCGAGGTTGCCACGGGTTTCGCCTGCTGCTGGAATCCGCGCCAGGCAATAATCCACAGGCTCGCCGTCGATCATCAGGATGCGCTTGTCGCCATCAACGATCGCCGGCAGGTAGCCCTGGATCATGATCTGCTGTTTGCCATGCAGGGTCAGGGTTTCAAGAATCACCGACAGGTTCGGGTGGCCGGCGGTATGACGGAAGATCGACGAACCGCCCATGCCGTCCAGCGGCTTGAGGATCACGTCACCGTGATGGTCGGCGAATTCACGCAACACGTCCGGGCGACGGCTGACGATGGTCGGCGGCGTGCACTGCGGGAACAGCGTGGCGAACAGCTTCTCGTTGCAGTCACGCAGGCTTTGCGGCTTGTTGACCACCAGCACGCCAGCGTTCTCGGCTTGCTCCAGCAGGTAAGTGGAGTAGACGAACTCCATGTCGAACGGCGGATCCTTGCGCATCAGAATCACGTCCAGGTCGCTCAGCAGTGCGTCGGATTCGGCGCCCAGCTCGAACCACTTGTGCGGGTCGGCGAAGACTTTCAGCGGACGCATCCGCGCGCGCGCCTGGCCCTCGGCCTGATACAAATCGCGCTGTTCCATATAGAACAGTTCCCAGCCACGCTTTTGCGCGGCCAACAGCATGGCCAGCGAGCTATCCTTTTTATAGGAGATGCTGGCGATAGGATCCATGACAATCCCGACGCGAACGCTCATGGGGTTTTCCTCGAAATTGGGGTGGAAAGTGCGATGAAAAAGTGGCGTCAGAGTGGCGCTGAGTGGGTTCCCGGTCAAGGAAAAACCACCGCACAGGTCACCCGATAGATTGGACGGGGAGACTGTGCTAAAAAGGCTGCCATGCCGTCTTGGCCCTTGAGTATCAAGGGTTTCGGGCCGCAAACGGACAAATTGATTCACAAAGGCGACGGTAGAGCCCCTATGGAACAGCATTCCAGCGCCTTGAAGGTCATGGTGATCGATGATTCGAAAACGATTCGTCGCACCGCCGAAACGCTGTTGAAAAACGTGGGCTGTGAAGTCATCACCGCAATCGATGGTTTCGATGCCCTGGCCAAGATTGCCGACAATCACCCAGGCATCATCTTTGTCGACATCATGATGCCGCGTCTGGATGGCTATCAGACCTGCGCGTTGATCAAGAACAACAGTGCGTTCAAGTCCACGCCAGTGATTATGCTGTCGTCCAGGGACGGGTTGTTCGACAAGGCCAAGGGGCGGATCGTCGGCTCCGACCAGTTTTTGACCAAGCCTTTCAGCAAGGAAGAACTGCTGAACGCGATTCAGGCCCACGTACCGGGCTTTGCTGTCGTTTCGCCGCAGTAGGACACGCACAGTGACGCTCGGCCAGTGGGCCTTGCGTCGACAAGAATGGGGAAGACCATGGCACGTATTCTGATCGTCGATGATTCGCCGACCGAAATGTACAAACTGACCGGCATGCTCGAAAAGCACGGTCATGAAGTGTTGAAAGCCGAAAACGGCGCCGACGGCGTGGCCCTGGCCCGTCAGGAAAAACCCGACGCGGTACTGATGGACATCGTCATGCCCGGCCTCAATGGTTTCCAGGCGACCCGTCAGCTGACCAAAGACCCGGAAACCGGGCACATCCCGGTGATCATCATCACCACTAAGGATCAGGAAACCGACAAAGTCTGGGGCACGCGCCAGGGCGCCAAGGACTACCTGACCAAACCGGTCGATGAAGACACCCTGATCAAGACGCTGAACAACGTGCTGGCCGGTTGATCGTCCGGCCATGACCGAGTCGCTGACGGCCTTCGAACTGCTGCTGCAGATTGATCAACGTTGTCGTCTGCTGGCGGCGGACCTGCCGTCCCAGCCGACTCGACAGGACAGCTGGAGCGGCATCGGTTTTCGCTTGGGCGAGCACGGGTACGTCGCGCCCATGGGCGAAGTCAGCGAAGTCCTGCACGAACCGCGCGTTACCCAAATGCCGGGGGTCAAGCCCTGGGTCAAGGGCGTAGCGAACCTGCGTGGGCGGCTGCTGCCGATCATGGATGTGTACGGCTTCTTTTATGGTTATGAGGCCGGCCATGAACTGTCGGCCCTGCGCAAGCAGCGGCGGATACTGGTGGTGGAGCACAACGACGTGTTCGCCGGGTTGCTGGTCGATGAGGTCTTCGGCTTGCAGCACTTTGCCCAGGACAGCCTGGAGCCGGTGCCCATGGACGAGCTGCAGGGGCCGATCGCGCCGTTCGTCAAAGGCCGCTTTCAGCGTGAACAGAATTGGCAGGTGTTCAGCCCGTTTGCGTTGGCGCAGTCGCAAGGTTTCATGAATGTAGCGCTGTAGCCGGGGAGTAGGTTGAATTGGGCAGGACAGGCGAGGACCGATGATTAAAGCAAACGCAGGTACGCCGGAAGGGTCGCGCAGCCGGTCGCAGATCATCGTGCTGTTCATCGCGCTGATCATCTTCATCATGCTGCTGTTCGCCAACTTCGCGTACCTCAACACCCAGGCGAATTACGACAAGCAGTACATCGGCCACGCCGGTGAGCTGCGGGTGCTGTCGCAACGCATCGCCAAGAACGCCACCGAAGCCGCCGCTGGCAAGGCCGCGGCGTTCAAGTTGCTCAGCGATGCGCGCAACGACTTCGCCCTGCGTTGGGGCTATCTGAAGAAAGGCGATCCCTCCACCGGCCTGCCGCCGGCACCGTCCACCGTGCGCCCGGAAATGCGCGCGGTACAGCTGGATTGGGAGCGGCTGCTGAAAAACACCGACGCCATTCTCTCCAGCGAACAGACCGTATTGTCGTTGCATCAAGTCGCCGCGACCCTGGCCGAAACCGTGCCGCAGTTGCAGGTCGAGTATGAAAAGGTCGTCGAAACCCTCCTGCAACGTGGCGCCCCGGCCGCTCAGGTGGCGATGGCCCAGCGTCAGTCGCTGCTGGCCGAGCGGATTCTCGGTGCAGTGAACACCGTGCTGTCCGGCGACGAAAACTCGCAGCAGGCCGCCGACGCCTTCGGTCGCGACGCGGCGCGTTTCGGCCAGGTACTCAACGGCATGCTTCAAGGCAATGCGGCCCTGAAAATCAGCCAGGTCGAAGACCGCGATGCCCGTGCCCGGTTGACCGAGATTTCCGAGCTGTTTGAATTCGTGTCGGGCTCGGTGGACGAAATCCTCGAAACCTCGCCGGAGCTGTTCAAGGTCCGCGAATCGGCCAGCAACATTTTTACCCTGTCGCAAACCCTGCTCGATGAAGCTTCGCACTTGGCCAGCCGTTTCGAAAACCTCGCCGGCGGGCGCAACACCGATACCATCGGCGGCTACGTGCTGGGTTTGCTCGCGTTGATGTCGATCATTCTCATTGGCCTGGTGATGGTGCGCGAAACCAACCGTCAGTTGCGTGAAACCGCTGAGAAGAACGAGCGCAATCAGAGCGCGATCATGCGCCTGCTGGACGAAATTGAAGACCTGGCCGACGGTGACCTGACCGTGACCGCCTCGGTGACCGAAGACTTCACCGGGACCATCGCCGACTCGATCAACTATTCCGTCGACCAACTGCGCGATCTGGTGGCGACCATCAACCTCACCGCCGGCCAGGTCGCCGCCGCCGTGCAGGAAACCCAGGCCACCGCGATGCACCTGGCCCAGGCCTCGGAGCATCAGGCGCAGCAGATTTCCGAAGCCTCCATGGCGATCAACGACATGGCCGAGTCCATCGATCAGGTCTCGGCCAATGCCGCCGAATCCTCAGCGGTGGCCGAGCGCTCGGTGGAAATTGCCAACAAGGGCAACGAAGTGGTGCACAACACCATCCACGGCATGGACAATATTCGCGAGCAGATCCAGGACACCGCCAAGCGCATCAAGCGCCTCGGTGAGTCTTCTCAGGAAATCGGCGACATTGTCAGCCTGATCGATGACATTGCCGATCAGACCAACATCCTCGCCCTCAACGCGGCCATTCAGGCGTCCATGGCCGGTGACGCCGGGCGCGGTTTTGCGGTGGTGGCCGACGAAGTACAGCGGCTGGCCGAGCGCTCGTCCGCGGCGACCCGGCAGATCGAAACGCTGGTGCGGGCAATTCAGACCGACACCAACGAAGCGGTGATTTCCATGGAGCAGACCACCACCGAAGTGGTGCGCGGCGCGCGTCTGGCGCAGGATGCCGGAGTGGCCCTGGAAGAAATCGAAGGCGTATCGAAGACCCTCGCGGCATTGATCCAGAGTATTTCCAACGCCGCGCAGCAACAGACGTCTTCGGCCGGCCAGATTTCCCTGACGATGAACGTGATCCAGCAGATCACCACGCAGACCTCGTCCGGCTCCACCGCCACTGCCGAGAGCATTGGCAACCTGGCGAAAATGGCCAGCCAGCTGCGGCGTTCGGTGTCCGGTTTCACCTTGCCGGCCAAGCCTGCGCAAGCTGCGGACAACGCTTGAACCGCCTCAGGGCGTATGCATTTGATTGGAGTAGTTATGGGTGATCGGCACGACTATGTGGCCCTCGAATGGGTCAAAGGCGAGATTGCCGAAACGCTGAAGCAGGCTCATCGGGCGATAGAAACCCTGATCGACGACCCGCAGGCGACGCACGTGCTGAGTGAGTGTCTGGCCTGTGTCCATCAGGTGCACGGCAGTTTGCAGATGGTCGAGTTCTACGGCGCGGCGCTGCTCGCCGAAGAGATCGAGCAACTGACCTGCGCCTTGCAGCAGAACCGCGTCAGCCATCGCGACGAGGCCATTCGTTTGCTGCTGCATGCCCTGGGGCAATTGCCGACTTACCTCGACCGGGTGCAAGGCGCCCGGCGTGACCTGCCGCTGGTGGTGTTGCCGCTGATCAACGACCTGCGCAGTGCCCGTGGCGAAAGCCTGTTGTCGGAAACCAGCCTGTTCAGCCCGCAACTGCCGGAACTGCCGCCCCTGAGCGAAGAAGCCCTGGCGCTGCTGGAGCCGTCCGACTTGCCGGATGTGCTGCGCAAGTTGCGGCAAATGCTGCAGATGGCGCTGGTCGGCTTGCTGCGCGAGCAGGATGACGAAACCCACTTGGCTTACCTGGCCAGGGTTTTTGCACGCCTTGAAGGGCTGTGCGGCAATGCGCCGCTGAGCCCGTTATGGCACGTCGCTTCGGCGCTGGTCGAAGGCATGCGCAATGGCTCGATTGCCAACAGCCCCGCGTTGCGCAGTCTGTTCAAGGACGCCGACAAAGAGCTCAAGCGTCTGCTCGAGCAAGGCATGCCCGCGATCAATCAACCGGCACCGCCAGAGCTGCTCAAGAGTTTGTTGTTCTATATTGCCAAGGCCGAACACCCCACCGGGCAGATGCTGACCATGAAAGATCGCTACTCACTGGACGACGCGCTACCCGACAGTGCGATGGTCGATGAAGAACGGGCGAGGCTGGCCGGCCCTGATCGCGATGCCATGCGTTCGGTATTGGCGGCGTTGTGCGAAGAGCTGGTGCGGGTCAAGGAGCGCCTGGACCTGTTCGTGCGCAGCGACCGCCAGCACACCTCGGACCTCGAAAGCCTGCTGGCGCCCCTGCGGCAAATCGCCGACACCCTGGCGGTGCTCGGTTTCGGCCAGCCGCGCAAGGTCATCATCGATCAACTGGCGGTGGTGCTGAGCCTCGCCCAGGGCCAGCGCGAACCTAACGACGCGACCCTCATGGACGTCGCCGGGGCCTTGCTCTACGTCGAAGCGACCCTGGCCGGCATGGTCGGCACCGTGGAGCCGGAAAGCCAGGAAGACAGCCGTCTGCCGACCACCGACCTGACGCAGATCCACCAGATCGTGATCAAGGAAGCGCGCATCTGCCTGCAGCAGGCCAAGGACATGATCGTCGACTACATCGACGCCGACTGGGACCGTCAGCATTTGCAACCGTTGCCGGCATTGCTGACCCAAGTGCGCGGTGCGCTGGCGATGATTCCGTTGGCCCGCGCGGCGAGCCTGGTCGAGGCCTGTAACGGTTTCATCCGCGAGCATCTATTGGTGGACCCGGGGCAGCCCGGCTGGCAGCAACTGGACAGCCTGGCTGACGTCATCACCAGCATCGAGTATTACCTGGAGCGTCTCAGCGACGACCCCGAAGCGCCCGGTGAACAACTGCTCGACGTTGCGGAAAAAGGCCTGGCCGCACTCGGCTGTTTCCCCAGCGAACAGCACGTGCCGAAGCTTGAGGATGTGCTCAGCCCCAGTGAAGCCCTGGTGATGCAGGACATGCAGGAGCTGGACGACCCCGAAACCGTCCAGTCGTTGGCCGATGTACTGGCCAGCCCGGTGTCGTCCGTCAACCCGCCGGCACTGACGATGCCCGGTAGTCTGTTGCCGCCGCCCGCCGATGAACAACCGGTGGACGATGAACTGCGGGAAGTCTTCCTCGAAGAAACCGACGAAGTTCTGGAAATCCTCCAGGAGTACCTGCCGCGCTGGTCGGCCAATCCCGACAGCACATCGGTTTTGAGTGAATTACGCCGCGCCTTCCACACCCTCAAGGGCAGTGGCCGGATGGTCCGCGCGTTGGTGCTGGGCGAGCTGGCCTGGGCGGTGGAAAACCTGCTCAACCGCGTGCTTGAACACAGCGTTGCACCTTTGCCTGCAGTGCAGCAACTGGTGGGCGACGCGCTGAAGTTGCTGCCGGAACTGGTGGCCGAGTTCGCCGCCAACGCCCAGCGCCAGCGCAACGATGTCGATCAATTGGCCGCCCGCGCCCATGCCCTCGCCAAGGGTTATGAACCGCTGTCCGATGAGGACGCGCAGGATGTCGCGGCGCTCGATCCGCTGTTGCTGGAGATCTTCCGCAACGAAGCCGAAACCCATTTGAACAGCCTCAATCGCTTCCTCGATCAGGCCGCCGAGCACGTACCGCTGCAGGCCAGCGACGAGTTGCAGCGAGCCTTGCACACCCTCAAGGGCAGCGCGTCGATGGCCGGCGTGCTGCCGATTGCCGAGCTGGCGGCGTCGCTGGATCAACTGGCCCGGGAGTACAAGGCGCACCGGATTGCCCTCGACCTGGACGAAGTCGAGTTGCTGCTGGAAGCCGAAGGCTTGTTCCGCCTGGGGCTGCGACAGCTCAAGAGCGACCCGCTGGCCGAAATCCCCGGCGCCCGTTCGTTGATTGAACGCACCCGGACATTGCTGGCCGAACATTTGCAAAGTCTGTCGAGCGCGCCCGGCACGGGGCTGCGGATCAAACGCGACCCGCAACTGATCAACAACTTCCTCGCCCAGGGCATGGACATCCTGCTGGACGCCGAAAGCCTGTTGCAGCGCTGGCAGCAGCATCCCGGCGAGCGCCAGGAACTCAGCGCACTGCTGGACGAATTGACGACACTCGGCGAAGGCGCGCACCTGGCCGACCTGCATCCGGTGGATGAACTCTGTGAAGCCTTGCTCGATCTCTATGGCGCTGTGGAAGAAAGCAGCCTGGCGGTCAGCGACAGGTTCTTCCACGAAGCACAAAGTGCCCACGAAGCGCTGATCAACATGCTCGATGAACTGGCTGCCGGCCAGGAAGTCACTGCGCAACCGCAGCGGGTGCGGGCCTTGCGCGACTTGCTGGATGAGAGTCTCGACCCATCCGCCATGGGCCTGATTCGCAGTGATGGCAGCCGCACCCTGAGTATTCGAGAACTGGGCAGCGCCACGGCCGAGCTGGAGCAGGCCGCGACTGAGGTGGATCTGGACGACGAAATCGTTTCGATCTTTCTTGAGGAAGCGGTGGATATCCTTGAAAGCGCCGGCCAGGCCTTGCAACGCTGGTTGAGCGACCCGGAAAACGCCGCGCCGCTACTGTCTTTACAGCGCGATTTGCACACCCTCAAGGGCGGTGCGCGGATGGCCGAGGTCGAGCCGGTCGGCGATCTGGCCCATGAACTGGAAAGCCTTTACGAAGGCCTGGTGGACCGCCGTTACAGCCACAGCGAAGCGCTGGCGCAGTTGCTGCAACAGAGCCATGACCGACTGGCCGTGTTCCTCGAACAGTTGCAGCACAACCGTCCGTTGGGCGATCCGGGCGAATTGATCGAGGCCATTCGTGAGTTTCGTCTGGGTAATGCCGGCAGTGCCGAGGTGATCGAACCGGCGGCCAGCAACGACTCGCCGGGGCATGATCCCGAGCTTCTGGACATCTTCCTCGAAGAAGGTTTCGACATCATCGAAAACTCCGGCGCGGCGCTGTTGCGCTGGCAGGCCGAGCCTTCGAATCGTCAGGAAGTGGAAACCCTGCTGCGCGACCTGCATACCCTCAAGGGTGGCGCGCGAATGGTGGAAATCGCGACGATCGGCGACCTGGCCCATGAGCTGGAATTCCTCTACGAAGGCTTGTCCGCTGGCGCGCTGCAACCGACCGCGGCGCTGTTCACGCTGTTGCAAAGCAGCCATGACCGACTGGCGCAGATGCTCGACGCCACCCGCGCCGGTCAGCCACTTCCACCGGCCGATCAGCTGATCGAGGCGATCAAGAATTTCAGCCACCCGGCGGTGCCGGAAACACCGACACCGGCGGCGATGCCCGCAGCGCCCAAAGCCGAGCCAGCCGCGTTGCAACCCGAAGGCGCCGACACGGTCAAGGTCTCGGCGGAGTTGCTCGACGATCTGGTCAACCTGGCCGGGGAGACTTCGATCTTCCGTGGCCGTATCGAACAACAGGTCAACGATGCACGGGTGGCCCTGAGCGAAATGGAAACCACCATCGAGCGCATGCGCGACCAGTTGCGCCGCCTCGATACCGAAACCCAGGGGCGGATTCTCAGCCGTCAGCAAGTCGAGGCCGAGCGCCTGGGTTATGAAGAGTTCGACCCGCTGGAGATGGACCGTCACTCGCAGTTGCAACAGCTGTCGCGGGCATTGTTCGAGTCCGCCTCCGACCTGCTTGACCTCAAGGAAACCCTCGACCGGCGCAATCAGGATGCGGAAAACCTGCTGCAACAGCAGGGCCGCATCAACACCGAATTGCAGGAAGGCCTGATGCGCACGCGCATGGTGCCGTTCGAACGAATGCTGCCGCGTTTGAAACGCATCGTGCGTCAGGTTTCCAGCGAACTGGGCAAGGATGTGGAGTTCATCGTTGGCAACGCCGAAGGCGAGATGGACCGCAACGTCCTCGAGCGCATGGCCGCGCCGCTGGAACACATGCTGCGCAACGCCGTCGACCATGGGCTGGAATCGGCCGAGGTACGGATCGCGGCCGGGAAACCGGCTCAAGGCAAGATCACCCTCGACTTGTCGCGAGAGGGTGGCGACATCATTTTCGACATCTGCGACGACGGTGCCGGCGTGCCGCTGGACGCCGTGCGGCGCAAGGCGATCAAGCGCGGCTTGCTCGCCCCGGACAGCGACATCAGCGACCGCGACGTGCTGCAATTCATCCTGCAACCGGGGTTTTCCACCGCCGAGAAAATCACCCAGATCTCCGGGCGTGGCGTCGGCATGGACGTGGTTCACGAAGAAGTCCGGCAGCTCGGCGGGACCATGAGCATCGACTCGACGTCGGGGCAGGGCGTGCATTTCCGGATTCGCCTGCCGTTCACCGTGTCGGTCAACCGCGCGCTGATGGTGCAGTGCGGGGAGGATCAATACGCGATCCCGCTGAACACCATCGATGGCATCGTTCGCGTGCTGCCCAACGAACTCGAAGGGCATTACCGGCTCGATCCACCGAGCTACGAATACGCCGGGCAACGCTATGAGCTGTGCTACCTCGGCGATCTGCTGAAAACCAGTACCCGCCCGAAACTGCTGGGCCAGAGCCTGCCGTTGCCGGTATTGCTGGTGCAGTGCAACGAACGGCACGTTGCGGTGCAGGTGGACGCCATGGCCGGCACCCGGGAAATCGTGGTCAAAAGCCTCGGCCCGCAATTTGCCGCAGTGCAGGGTTTGTCCGGTGCGACGATTCTCGGCGATGGTCGGGTGGTGCTGATTCTCGACTTGCTGGCGCCGATCCGCGCGATGCAAGCGCAGGTGCCGCAACGACCGGTGACACAGGACGTCGAGCCCGAGGCGCAACGGCCGTTGCTGGTGCTGGTGGTCGATGATTCGGTCACCGTGCGCAAGGTCACCAGCCGTCTGCTGGAGCGCCACGGCATGAACGTACTGACCGCCAAGGACGGTGTCGACGCCATGCTACTGCTGGAAGAACACATGCCCGACCTGATGCTGCTGGACATCGAAATGCCACGCATGGACGGCTTCGAAGTGGCGACCCAAGTGCGCGCCGACGAACGCTTGCAGCATCTGCCGATCATCATGATCACCTCCCGCACGGGTCAAAAACACCGCGACCGCGCCATGGCCATCGGCGTCAACGACTACCTCGGCAAGCCGTATCAGGAATCGGTGCTGCTCGACAGCATCGCCCGCTGGAGCAAAACCCATGCATGAGCACCGCTCCAGCAACCTCACCGGTTTGCTGCTGCCCCTGGCCGACCGCAACCTGATCCTGCCCAACGTCGCCGTCGCCGAACTCATCGATTACCAACCCGGCGCCTTCGACCTCGACACCCCTGCGTGGTACTTGGGGCGGGTGACGTGGCGGGAACGGCAGATTCCGTTACTCAGTTTTGAGTCGGCATGTGGCAGCAAAGTGGTGATCGGCGAGCGGGCGCGGATCGTCATCCTCAATGCCCTTGGCGGGCGGCCTGAGTTGAAGTTCATTGCGCTGCTGGTGCAGGGGATTCCGCGTTCTTACAAGCTCGACAGTCAGTTGAGTTATGTTGACGTGCCGTTGTGTTCGCTGGAGAAGGCGGCGGTGCAGGTGGGGGAGCAAGTGGCCAAGGTGCCTGACTTGCTCGCGCTGGAAGACCTGCTTGTGAATGCGGGTCTGGTCTGACCGGACCCTGTGGCGAGGGGGCTTGCCCCCGTTCGGCTGCGCAGCAGTCGTAAAACCATTGTTCTCGGTTTACCTGATACAGCTCGGTTGCAGGTTTTGGGGCTGCTTCGCAACCCAACGGGGGCAAGCCCCCTCGCCACAGGGGGTGGTGCGTTAAACCCCGGCCCGAGCCTTCATCTGCAACGACTCATGATGATCCAGCACCCGCTCCACCAACAACTGCACGCCATCGGCCAAACGGCTGAGCGCCAAGGCTACAGAGCGGCGTGAGCCTTCCACATCGTCCGCGAGATCGGCAGCAATGGCGCTGATGGACAGCAGGTCTTCGGAGGCATTGGCCAGAAGGGCTTCGGTGTCGATGTCGGGGGAGACGCTGAAGAGGCGGAGTTTGCGGCGTTTGGCCGGTTTTTCGTGGAGCGGAGGGAAGTAATGGGAGAAGGCGCGGTCGGCGGCTTCCTTCATTTTTTCTGCATCGAGGGATGCTTGGGAATCGACGCCGGTTTCCGGGGGATTGGGAGTAGCTTTGAACATAGTGAATCACCGTATAGGGTTGGAGCTGGCCCATTCGGTTTCCAAGACGAAGGGGTGACAGCTGTACGCAGGCTGGAAACCCGGGGTACGGCAACCCGGTCGACCCGAAGGTCTCCCGCGCACAGCCGCCATAACGGAGTGCACACTTTGAAAGGTGCGCAAGCATACGTTATGAAGGGCGCTTTGGCGCCAGTAACTCATCGGGGTTTCCAGTCCCGGTCGCTGAGGTTGTCAGCGACACACAAACGATAAAGATCAACGCAAAACCTCACCAGTCAGCGGCTTCCGGCATTGCTGTAGGCAGCGACGCACGACTGTGTAGCCTCACACCGTTCCTGCTGACATACCTTTAAACACAAAACCCCAAGCGGTCGGACCTTTCTGTGGCGAGGGAGCTTGCTCCCGCTGGGTTGCGAAGCAGCCCCAAAACCTGCAATCGAGGTGTATCAGGTACACCGAGAACAATGGTTTTACGACTGCTTCGCAGCCGAACGGGGGCAAGCCCCCTCGCCACAAAGGTTTCTGCATTAGGTTGAAGATTCCCAAAAAGGGACCTATCGTTCCTTTTTTGGGACTTATCGGTCGTTGCCGTGAAAAACCTGTCATTGAGTGAAGCCTTGTTCACCACCACCCAGCAAAAAGTGCTCGGCCTGCTGTTTGGTAAACCCGACCGAAGTTTTTACGCCAACGAGATCGCCCGCTGGGCTCAAGTGGGTAAAGGCAGCCTCATGCGCGAGCTGGATCGGTTGCAGCGGGCAGGCGTGCTGACCATGACCCGTCAGGGCAACCAGACCCACTATCAAGCCAATCCCGACTGCCCGATCTATGCCGAACTGCTGGGCATTGCCCGCAAAACCTTTGGTATTACCGAGCCTCTGCGTCAGGCGCTTCAACCCTTTGCCGAACAGATCACCTGGGCATTTGTGTACGGCTCTATCGCCAAGGATCAGGCAAACGCATCCAGTGACATTGATCTCATGCTGATCGGCGAGGGCCTGCACTACAGTGAAGTGATGGAGCGGCTTATACCAATGGAGGAGCAGTTGGGCCGCGTCCTCAACCCGACGCTCTACACCCCCGACGACTGGGCCGCAAAACTGGCGGCTGAAAATAGTTTTGTCGTGCGGGTAGCGCAGCAGGACAAGATCAATCTGATGGGGGCAAACCCTTTGGAGTCCAAGGATGGGCAGCAACGAGAACCTGGAAAACCTGTTACGTAGTGGTGGACTGAAAGCTGAGCCGCCGGATCGCAAGGAATGCGAAGGGCTGATGCGTTCGGCTGTGGATCGATTGAAGGACGCCCAAACGTCTTCACTTTCCTTCGCGAGTCGTTTCGACCTGGCATACAACGCTGCCCATGCCCTTGCACTGACGGCTCTTCGTTTGTGCGGCTACCGTTCAGACAAACGCTATCTGGTGTTTCAGTGCCTGGTTCATACCGCTGATATTGGCAAAGTACAGGTTCGGCTATTCGCCCTGTGTCATGAGCGACGAAACCTGGCGGTGTTCGATCATTACGGTCAGCGTAATGATCCGTCTCTCTGCTTGATTGATGCCCCCCACCCAACACTCCTAAGGTGACTCCCACGACAGCGAACCCGTGGAGTGGTCATGACAACAACAATATCCCCCGACTCGCGATGGACGCGGCGGCGCAGCGAAAAGCAGCGGCGTCTCGAATTGGTGAAGGGGCTTGCCGACGGTGTGGTGTTGCCCACCGACAAGATCGTGGCAGCGCTGGAGGCGTTGATTCTGCCCGGCGACCGTGTGGTGCTGGAGGGCAATAACCAGAAGCAGGCGGATTTCCTTTCCCGCTCCCTGGCCAAGGCCGATCCGGGCAAGCTGCATGATTTGCACATGATCATGCCCAGCGTCGGGCGCTCCGAGCACCTGGATCTGTTCGAACGCGGCATCGCGCGCAAGCTCGATTTCTCGTTCGCCGGTACCCAGAGCCTGCGCATCAGCCAGTTGCTCGAAGACGGTTTGCTGGAAATCGGCGCGATCCACACCTACATCGAACTCTATGCGCGGCTGGTGGTGGACCTGATCCCCAACGTCGTGCTCTCGGCCGGTTTCATGGCCGACCGCGCCGGCAACATCTACACCGGCCCAAGCACCGAAGACACGCCCGCGTTGATCGAACCGGCGGCCTTCAGTGACGGCATCGTCATCGTCCAGGTCAATCAACTGGTGGACGATGTCAGCGACCTGCCTCGCGTGGATATCCCCGCCTCCTGGGTCGACTTCGTGGTGGTGGCGGACAAGCCGTTCTACATCGAGCCGTTGTTCACCCGCGACCCACGGCACATCAAGCCTGTGCACGTGTTGATGGCGATGATGGCGATCCGCGGGATCTACGAAAAACACAATGTTCAGTCGCTGAACCACGGCATCGGCTTCAACACCGCCGCCATCGAATTGATCCTGCCGACCTACGGCGAATCCCTCGGCTTGAAGGGCAAGATCTGCCGCAACTGGACGCTCAATCCGCACCCAACCCTGATTCCGGCCATCGAAAGTGGCTGGGTCGAAAGCGTGCATTGCTTCGGCACCGAACTGGGCATGGAAAACTACATCGCCGCCCGGCCTGATGTGTTCTTCACCGGCCGCGATGGCTCCCTGCGCTCCAACCGGATGTTCAGTCAGCTCGCCGGGCAATACGCGGTGGACCTGTTCATCGGCGCGACCCTGCAAGTCGATGGCGACGGTCATTCTTCGACAGTGACTCGCGGTCGCCTGGCCGGTTTCGGTGGCGCGCCGAACATGGGGCACGACCCGCGCGGGCGTCGTCACGGCACACCCGCCTGGCTCGACATGCGCCACACCGACGTGGCCGAGCCGATGCTCGAACGCGGCAAGAAACTCGTGGTGCAAATGGTCGAGACCTTCCAGGAGGGCGGCAAACCGACCTTCGTCGAAACCCTCGACGCGGTGGAGGTGGCGAAGAAAAGCGGCATGCCGCTGGCGCCGATCATGATCTATGGCGACGACGTCACCCACCTGCTCACCGAAGAAGGCATCGCCTATCTGTACAAGGCCCGTTCCCTCGAGGAACGCCAGGCGATGATCGCTGCCGTCGCCGGGGTGACCGCCATCGGCTTGCGCCACAACCCCAAAGACACCGCGCGCATGCGCCGCGAAGGGCTGATCGCCTTGCCCGAAGACCTCGGCATCCGCCGCACCGACGCCACTCGCGAACTGCTCGCAGCGAAAAGCGTGGCCGATCTGGTGGAATGGTCCGGTGGCCTCTACAACCCGCCCGCCAAGTTCAGGAGCTGGTAATGCACGCATTCAACCTGCAACCGAAAACGTTAACCCTGGCCGAACGGCTGGCGGACCTGGCGGTGGACGCGCTGATCGACGAAGCGGACCTGTCGCCGAAACCGGCGCTGGTGGACCGTCGCGGCAATGGTGCGCACACCGATTTGCACCTTGGGCTGATGCACGCTTCGGCGTTGTCCCTGTGGCCGGCGTTCAAGGCAATGGCGGACGCGGCCATCGAGTTCGGTGAAGTCGGCCTGCCCCTGCGTGAAGCTGTCGGGTGCATTGGTCGTGAAGGCGAGCAAGTGATGCTCGCTACTACAGGCGGTGTGAACACCCATCGTGGGGCGATCTGGGCCTTGGGGCTTCTGGTCACTGCCGCCGCGCTGGAACCTGAATCCTGTGCCGCAAGCTCAATCGCTTTGCGCGCTGCACGCCTGGCCTTACTCGACGACCGTTACTCGCCACGTCCTTTAAGCCACGGTGCCCAGGTCGCCCAACGCTACGGCGTTCGCGGTGCCCGTGAAGAGGCGCAGCTTGGTTTCCCGGCGGTGCTGCACCGTGGTTTGCCGCAACTAAAACGCAGCCGTGCTGCAGGCCATGGCGAACAGAACGCCCGGCTCGATGCTCTGCTGGCGATCATGACGACACTGGCCGACACCTGCGTCCTTTACCGCGCAGGCGAACAAGGCCTGCACACCATGCAACTCGGCGCGCAAGCCGTGCTCGATGCCGGCGGCAGCGCCAGCCTCGCCGGTCGCCGTCGTTTGCATGAGCTGGACCAACAATTAATCGCGTTGAATGCCTCGCCCGGTGGCGCTGCGGACTTGCTCGCAGCCTGCCTGTTCATCGACCGCATTGAGTCGCGCGACGGCATCTCCCAGGGAGCGTTTTGATGGAAACCTTATCCTTTGAATTCCCCGCCGGGCAGCCGCCACGGGGCAGGGCGCTGGTGGGCTGTGTGGGCTCGGGCGATCTGGAAGTGCTGATCGAACCAGGGCTGGCGGGCAAGTTGACGATCCAGGTGCAGACCTCGGTCAATGGCAGTGAACAACGCTGGCAGCATCTGTTCGCACGGATGTTCGATGGCCAGACACCGCCCGCGATGGCGATCGATATCCACGATTTCGGCGCCACCCCCGGTGTAGTGCGCTTGCGTCTGGAACAGGGCTTTGAGGAGATCGGTCATGACTGACAGCGCAGCGCTTCTCAACCCATTCCTTGAAAGGCAGAGCTTCGTCGAACTCGGTGCCCGGCAACGGGCAAAAGCGCTGCTCGATGCCGGCACCTTCCGCGAATTGCTCGACCCGTTTCAGCGCGTCATGTCGCCCTGGCTGTCGCGCCAGGGCGTGGTGCCGCAAGCCGATGACGGGGTGGTGATCGCCAAGGGCAGCATTGGCGGTTTGCCGGTGGTGATCGCGGCCATCGAAGGCGCGTTTCAGGGCGGCAGCCTGGGTGAAGTCGGCGGGGCGAAGATTGCCGGTGCGCTGGAACTGGCCGCCGAGGATAACCGCAAAGGCATTCCCACCCGTGCCGTGTTGCTGCTGGAAACCGGCGGCGTGCGTTTGCAGGAAGCCAATCTCGGGCTGGCGGCGATTGCCGATATTCATGCGGCGATCGTCGATCTGCGCCAGTACCAACCCGTGGTTGGCGTGGTCGCTGGCAGCGTCGGCTGCTTTGGCGGGATGTCGATTGCTGCCGGGCTGTGCAGCTATTTGCTGGTGACCCAGGAGGCGCGCCTGGGCCTGAACGGTCCGCAAGTGATCGAACAGGAAGCCGGGCTTGAGGAATACGACTCCCGGGATCGTCCTTTCATCTGGAGCCTGACCGGTGGCGAGCAGCGTTTCGCCAGCGGTTTGGTGGATAGTTTTGTTGCCGACGATGTGGCGCAGGTGCAACAACAGGTCAGCCAATTGCTCAAGCGCGGTTTGCCAGCGCAGCAGCGCAGTCGTCAGGCCGAGTTGTACCTGCAACGGCTGGCTCGTCTGGACGCCGCACCGCAAATCGAGCCGTCAGTGGTTCGCGATCTGTATCAAGGAGAGCGCTCATGAGCACGTATTCCCTCAGAGGCCTGAACTGGTTCAACGCCTTGAGTGCAGGCGCAAAACCGGTGGAGGGTTTGCCGGCTTCATTGAAAGTGGCTGACGGCGTCTTGGGTGACCGGCCCGTTCGCTTCATCGCTGTGGTGGCTGATCCTGACAACCGGTTCGTTCGTGCGCGCAATGGCGAGGTCGGGCTGCTGGAAGGCTGGGGGTTGGCCAAGGCGGTGGATGACGTCATCACCGCTGATGCTGACAAAGCGCACAAACGCGCCTTGATCGCCATCGTCGATGTGCCGAGTCAGGCTTACGGTCGGCGCGAAGAAGCCCTTGGCATTCATCAGGCCCTGGCCGGTGCGGCGGACAGTTATGCCCGCGCCCGACTGGCCGGCCATGCGGTGATCGGTTTGCTGGTGGGCAAGGCGATGTCCGGGGCGTTTCTGGCTCACGGGTATCAGGCCAACCGGCTGATTGCGTTGCGCGATCCGGGGGTGATGGTGCATGCGATGGGCAAGGCGTCGGCGGCGCGGGTGACGTTGCGCAGTGTCGAAGAGCTGGAGGCGTTGGCCGCCAGCGTGCCGCCGATGGCCTATGACATCGACAGCTATGCCAGCCTGGGCTTGCTCTGGGAAACCTTGTCGGTGGAGCAGATCGAGCAGCCGACGACGGCGGATCTGGCTCGCGTGACGGAGTGCCTGAGCCAGGCGATTGGCGATGTCGCTGCCAGCGGTCGCGATCTGAGCAGCCGCTTGGGCGCGAGTAACCGCGCAGCGTCGAGCAAGGTTCGTCAACTGCTGAGAGCGCAGTGGTGAACACGTTTCTGGCCCACGACCTGCTTTGGGGGATGACCCTGGAGCAGTTGCCGGCGGATGCACCTGCGTGGGTGGTCGAGTCGATCAGCGCGGGTCAGCCGGTGGTAGTCCGGCGCGCGATCACCGCGCCGGATCAGATCGCGGTCGGGGTGCGTGGGCGCTTGCGCGAGCAGCGTTATGCAACGTCGATGGCGATCGCGGTGATTTCGAATCGGGTAAGGCCGGAAGACCTTTGCCATGCAGAGTCGACTCGCGACCTGCCGGCCCTGCGAGCGCTGGCGCAACTGCGGCCGATGCTCGACGCCTGCGGTTGGGTGTGGGGTGTCAGCGGCAGCGCCGGGTTCGAATTGGCCAGCGGTTTTACGGCGCTCCATGAGCGCAGCGACCTCGACTTGATCCTGCGTACACCGCAGCCGTTGAGCCGTACTCAAGCGCGGGCATTGATGATGCTTCTCGGCAGCGCCGAGTGTTTGGTGGACATGCAATTGCAGGCGCCGAATGGCGCTGTCGCCCTGCGCGAATGGGCTAGCCCGTCGCAACGGGTTCTACTCAAAAACGCCCATGAAGCGTGTTTGGTCAACGATCCCTGGAACCCGCAGGAGCAAGCAGCGTGAGCAGCTTGCTGGTGTTCCCCGGCCAGGGCGCGCAGCAGCCGGGCATGCTCCATCGTTTACCTTGGGAAACGCTGATCGAGGCCAGCGAGGTGCTTGGCGAAGACGTCTTGCTGCTCGATTCTGCCGAGGCGTTGCAGTCGACAAGGGCGGTTCAGCTGTGCCTGCTGATTGCCGGCGTCGCCGCTTCGCGTCAGTTATCAATGGCACCGGATTACGTGGCGGGACTGTCCATCGGTGCCTACCCGGCGGCGGTGGTTGCGGGCGCCTTGAGTTTCAGTGATGCGCTGCATCTGGTCAGCCTGCGCGGTGAGCTGATGCAGCAGGCTTATCCTCAGGGCTACGGCATGACCGCGATCATCGGTCTGGAATTGGCGACGGTGGAAGGGTTGCTGGCGCAGGTTCACAGTGTTGATACACCGGTTTACCTGGCCAACATCAACGCCGATAACCAGGTGGTGATTGCTGGCAGTGATTCGGCGATGAAAGCAGTTGCCGACCTGGCGCGCAGCCGTGGCGCCGGTCTGGCCAAGCGTCTGGCGGTCAGCGTGCCGTCCCATTGCCCGCTGCTGGAAACACCGGCGAAAACTCTGGCCGAAGCCTTCGCCAAGGTGCAATTGAAAACGCCGACCCTGGGTTACCTGAGCGGCAGTCGAGCCCGGCCCGTCATCAACACGGATGCCTTGCGCGACGACCTGGCGTTCAACATGTGCCGCGTCGTCGATTGGCGCGGTACGGTGCAAAGCGCTTACGAGCGCGGCGTGCGTTTACAGATCGAACTGCCGCCCGGTGCGGTGTTGACCGGGCTGGCGCGCCGGGTGTTCGAGCAGGGCACCGTGATTGCCTACGACGGTGCACGGCTCGATACCTTGCAGGCGCTGTTGCGTGAGGAGGGAAGCCGCCAACCCTAGATCACCGACTCAGGTTGCGAACTACAAAAACAACAATTCCGACGATGCACTTTGAGGACTACAACAATGATTATTTACGGTGTGGCGCTGTTGGCGATCTGTACGCTGGCAGGGGTGATCATGGGTGACATGCTCGGCGTGTTGCTGGGTGTGAAATCCAACGTCGGCGGGGTCGGGATCGCGATGATCCTGCTGATTTGCGCGCGGTTGTGGATGCAAAAACGCGGCGGCATGACCAAGGATTGCGAGATGGGCGTCGGCTTCTGGGGCGCCATGTACATTCCGGTGGTGGTTGCCATGGCGGCGCAACAGAACGTGGTCACCGCCCTGCACGGCGGCCCGGTGGCGGTGCTGGCGGCGATCGGTTCGGTGGTGCTCTGCGGCTGCACCATTGCGTTGATCAGCCGAACCCACAAAGGCGAACCCTTGCCCGATGAACCGGTGGACATAACACCGGTCGGCACGCCAGTAGGAGGTCGCTGATATGTGGGAACTCATTGAGAAAGGCCTGGTAAATAACAGTCTGGTCACGGCATTCGCGTTTGTTGGCGTAATCATGTGGGTGTCGGTGATTCTGTCCAAGCGCCTGACTTTCGGGCGGATTCATGGCTCGGCGATTGCCATCGTCATCGGCCTGGTGCTGGCCTGGGTTGGCGGCACCATGACCGGCGGGCAAAAAGGCCTGGCGGATCTGTCACTGTTTTCCGGCATCGGCTTGATGGGCGGCGCCATGTTGCGTGACTTCGCCATCGTTGCCACGGCGTTCGAGGTGCAGGCCACCGAAGCGAAAAAGGCCGGGATGATTGGCGTCATCGCGCTGCTGCTGGGCACGATTCTGCCGTTCATTGTCGGGGCGAGCATTGCCTGGGTGTTCGGTTATCGCGATGCGATCAGCATGACCACCATTGGCGCGGGTGCGGTGACGTACATCGTCGGGCCGGTGACGGGTGCTGCGATTGGGGCCTCATCCGATGTGATGGCGCTGTCGATTGCCACCGGGTTGATCAAGGCGATTCTGGTGATGGTCGGCACGCCGGTGGCGGCGCGCTGGATGGGCCTGGATAACCCGCGCTCGGCGATGGTATTTGGCGGCTTGGCCGGGACGGTGAGTGGTGTGACTGCCGGGTTGGCGGCGACGGATCGGCGGTTGGTGCCGTATGGCGCGCTGACGGCGACGTTCCATACCGGGCTTGGGTGCTTGCTTGGGCCTTCGTTGCTGTACTTCGTTGTTCGCGGGATTGTTGGTTAACGAATGACTGCTTCTTGTGGCGAGGGAGCTTGCTCCCGCTGGGCTGCGCAGTAGCCCCAACTTCTACCACCGAGGTGTATCAGGTAAATCCGGTGGCCTGGTTTTGCGGGCGCTCCGCACCCGAGCGGGAGCAAGCTCCCTCGCCACATTCAAGCCTGGCGATTGGCATACATCCGGCACTCCGCCAACAGCGCCAGCAGATTCGGGTCACGCTCCTTGGCCTTGAGAAACACCACGCCAATGTGCTGCTGCAACCGGTACTTTTCCTGCAATGGAATCAGCTTCACCCGGTTCTCATACACCGCCGCAATCCGCCCCGGCAGCAACGCATAACCCACCCCCGAGCTGACCATGCTCAGCAGGGTGAAGATGTCGTTGACCTGCATCGCCACCTTCGGCTCGAACCCCGCCTGCTTGAACACTCGAATGCCGTCCTGGTGCGTGGCGAAGCCTTGGGTCAAGGTGATGAACGTTTCGTCGCGCACCTCGGCCAGGTCGACTTCGCTCCGCTGGGCAAAGGGCGAGTCCGCCGGGGTGGCGAGGAAGATGTCATCGGAAAACAGCGGGATCTGTTCGCAGTCCGGGTCGTTGACGCTGTCGTCCAGTGACACCAGGATCGCGTCGACTTCCATGTTCTTGAGTTTGTACAGCAGGTCGATGTTCGAACCCAGGATCAGGTCGATATTGAGTTCGCTGCGGCGGATTTTCAGGCCCATGATCAGCTGCGGCACAGTCTTCACCGTCAGCGAATACAGCGAGCCGAGCTTGAAGCGTTCGGCGGAGAACCCGGCGGCTTCGCGGGTCAGGCGCACGGTTTCGAGCACGTCCTGAATCAGCTTCTGCGCCCGCTCTTCCAGCACATAAGCGCTTTCCAACGGGGTCAGGTTGCGCCCTTCGTGCTTGAATAGCGGGCAACGCAGGGCGCTTTCCAGGGAGTGGATGGCGCGGTGCACGCTGACGTTGCTGGTCTGCAACTCGACGGCGGCGCGGGCCAGGTTGCCGGTGCGCATGAAGGCCAGGAACACTTCGAGTTTTTTCAGGGTCAACTCTTCATCGATCAACATGGGCCAGACTCTTATTCGTATGTCTCGATTGTGCCCAATTGGCTAACGTTTGGCTCGATGGCTTTCGTAGGGGGGCATTGTGTTCTGAAACATTGCGCTTTTAACCTTGAGGCCTGAGCCTTGCGCGCGGCGGTAATGAACGTAGAGGTGAGCAACACATGTATCACGGGGAAAGATTGAACGCCTGGACGCATTTGGTTGGGGCGGTGGCGGCATTGGTCGGGGGCGTGTGGCTGCTGGTGATCGCCAGTATGGATGGCAGTCCGTGGAAGATCGTCAGTGTGGCGATTTACGCGTTTACCTTGCTGGTGCTCTACAGCGCCTCGACCGTGTACCACAGCGTGCGTGGGCGCAAGAAAGCGATCATGCAGAAGGTCGATCACTTTTCGATCTACTTGCTGATTGCCGGTAGTTACACGCCGTTCTGCCTGGTGACCCTGCGCGGGCCATGGGGCTGGACCTTGTTCGGGATTGTCTGGGGGCTGGCGCTGATCGGTATCCTGCAAGAGATCAAACCGCGCTCGGAAGCACGGATTCTGTCGGTCGTGATTTACGCGGTGATGGGCTGGATCGTGCTGGTGGCGGTCAAGCCGTTACTGGCGGCACTGGGCCCTGTCGGCTTTACCTTGCTGGCGTCGGGCGGGGTGTTGTACACTGTGGGGATTATCTTTTTTGCCCTCGACCATCGTCTGCGCCACGCCCATGGGATCTGGCATCTGTTCGTGATAGCCGGGAGTTTGCTGCACTTTGTGGCGATTTGGTTCTACGTCTTGTGACTGCTTTTGTGGCGAGGGGGCTTGCCCCCTCGCCACAAGGCCCTAGAAGTCACCCCAGAGTTGTTGGGCCACCGCCAATGCCACCACCGGCGCGGTTTCGGTGCGCAGCACGCGCGGGCCGAGGCGGGCGGCGTGGAAACCGCCAGCCTTGGCCTGTTCGACTTCGACGTCCGACAAGCCGCCCTCCGGACCGATCAGGAACGCCAGGCTTGCAGGTTTGGCGTGGCTCACCAGCGGCTCGGCCACCGGATGCAGCACCAGTTTCAATTCGGCCGCGGTCTGCTTCAACCAGTCAGCCAACAGCAATGGCGGATGAATCACCGGCACCCGTGAACGCCCACACTGCTCGCAGGCGCTGATCGCCACCTGACGCCAGTGCATCAGGCGTTTGTCGGCGCGTTCGTCCTTGAGGCGGACCTCGCAGCGGTCGGTGAAAATCGGGGTGATTTCGGTGACGCCCAGTTCGGTGGCTTTTTGAATCGCCCAGTCCATCCGCTCGCCACGGGACAAACCCTGGCCGAGATGGACCGCCAGCGACGACTCGACCTGACCGGTAAAGCTTTCATCGATTTGCACCACCACGCGCTTCTTGCCGACTTCCACCAGTGTGCCGCGAAACTCATGGCCCGAGCCGTCGAACAGTTGCACCGCATCACCCTCGGCCATGCGCAGCACACGGCCGATGTAATGCGCCTGGGCTTCGGGCAACTCGTGTTCGCCGGTGCTCAAAGGGGCGTCGATAAAGAAGCGGGACAGTCTCATCTTGGGTCTCTACGGTAAGTTCGGATCGAGTTGCTTTTGTGGCGAGGGAGCTTGCTCCCGTTCGAGCGCGAAGCGGTCGCAAGGTTTACCTGACACTCCTCAGTGTCAGGTTTTTGGGGCTGCTACGCAGCCCAGCGGGAGCAAGCTCCCTCGCCACAGGGTTACTACTCAGTGGCAGCTAGCCCGGATCGCGATAGCCCGGATGAAAGTCCTTCGGTACCGCCACGCTGACGCTGTCACGGGTGGCGATGTCGATGCCTTCGCTGGCCACTTCGGCCAGAAAATCGATCTGCTCCGGGGTAATCACGTAAGGCGGCAGGAAATACACCACGCTGCCCAACGGCCTCAGTAAAGCACCTCGTTGCAGTGCATGCTGGAACACGGTCAAACCGCGACGTTCCTGCCACGGGTAAGCGGTCTTGCTGGCCTTGTCCTTGACCATCTCGATCGCCAGCACCATGCCGGTCTGGCGCACTTCAGAGACGTTCGGGTGATCGGCCAGGTGCGCGGTGGAGGAGGCCATGCGCTGGGCCAGAGCCTTGTTGTTCTCGATGACGTTGTCTTCTTCGAAGATATCCAGCGTCGCCAATGCCGCCGCGCAGGCCAGCGGATTGCCGGTATAGCTGTGGGAATGCAGGAAGGCGCGCAGGGTCGGGTAGTCGTCGTAGAACGCGCTGTAGACCTCATCGGTGGTCAGGCAGGCCGCCAACGGCAGGTAACCGCCAGTCAGGGCCTTGGACAGGCAGAGGAAGTCCGGGCGGATACCAGCCTGTTCGCAGGCGAACATTGTGCCGGTACGACCGAAGCCGACGGCGATTTCATCGTGGATCAGGTGCACGCCATAACGATCACAGGCGTCGCGCAGCAGCTTGAGGTACACCGGGTGATACATGCGCATGCCGCCGGCGCCCTGAATCAGCGGCTCCAGAATCACGGCGGCCACGGTATCGTGGTTGTCGGCCAGGGTCTGCTCCATGGCGGCGAACATGTTGCGTGAGTGTTCTTCCCAGCTCATGCCCTCGGGGCGCAGGTAGCAATCGGGGCTCGGCACCTTGATGGTGTCCATCAGCAGGGCTTTGTAGGTTTCGGTAAACAGCGGCACGTCGCCCACTGCCATCGCCGCCATGGTCTCGCCGTGGTAGCCGTTGGTGAGGGTGACGAAGCGTTTCTTGTTCGGCTGGCCGCGGTTGAGCCAGTAGTGGAAGCTCATTTTCAGCGCGACTTCAATGCACGATGAACCGTTATCGGCGTAGAAACACCGGGTCAGGCCTTCGGGCGTCATCTTCACCAGACGCTCGGACAGCTCGATCACCGGCTGATGGCTGAAACCGGCGAGGATCACGTGTTCCAGCTGATCGACCTGATCCTTGATGCGCTGGTTGATCCGCGGGTTGGCGTGGCCGAACACATTGACCCACCAGGAGCTGACGGCGTCGAGGTAGCGTTTGCCTTCGAAGTCTTCCAGCCACACGCCTTCACCGCGCTTGATCGGGATCAGCGGCAGCTGTTCGTGGTCTTTCATCTGGGTGCAGGGATGCCATAACACGGCGAGATCGCGTTCCATCCACTGTTTATTCAGGCCCATTTTCTGTCTCCTCGAGGCTACCCGTGACGTAGGCGGGTAAACAATCGCGCAAGCCTATGCAATGCGCGTCACGGGGACAACCCATTGTGTCGATTGAGCTACTTTGTATAGGACGATAGACGTCGCTGGCGGCGTTTTGATGGCTGACGTATTCTTCGCGGCTCTTTGAGTCGTCTGACTCGTAAAACCGCTATTTCCTCGTGTATTTCCGGAGTTCTCTGAATGTCTGCTGGTTGGCTGCGCGCCTGTGCGCTGGTGATGTTAGGACTGTTCAGCGTTTCGGCGCTGGCCAAGGATAAAACGGCGATCGTGGTCGGCGGCGGGCTTTCGGGCCTCACCGCGGCGTACGAACTGCAGAGCAAAGGCTGGCAGGTCACCTTGCTGGAAGCCAAACCGACCCTGGGCGGTCGTTCCGGCATGGCCACCAGCGAGTGGATCGGCAACGACAAGACCCAACCGGTTTTGAACAAGTACATCTCGACGTTCAAGCTGAGCACCACGCCAGCCCCCGAGTTCGTGCGGACCCCGGGTTACCTGATCGACGGTGAATACTTCAGCGCCGCCGATCTGGCGACTAAACAGCCGGCCACCAGCGACGCGCTGAAACGCTACGAAAAGACTCTGGATGACCTGGCGCGCTCGATCGAAGACCCGCAAAACCCGGCCGCCAACAGCACGCTGTTCGCCCTGGACCAGATCAACGTGGCCAACTGGCTCGATCGCCTGAATCTGCCTGCCACTGCGCGTCAGTTGGTGAATCAGGAGATTCGTACCCGTTACGACGAACCTTCGCGCCTGTCGCTGCTGTATTTTGCCCAACAAAGCCGCGTCTACCGTGGCATTGCTGACCGTGACCTGCGCGCCTCGCGCCTGCCCGGCGGCAGCCCGGTGCTAGCCCAGGCCTTCGTCAAACAACTGAAAACCATCAAGACCGGTTCCCCGGTTTCGTCCATTACCCAGGACAAGGATGGCGTGAGTGTCAAGGTCGGCAGCGTTGGCTATCAGGCGGACTACGTCGTGCTGGCCGTGCCGTTGCGCGCACTGAGCAAGATCCAGATGACTCCGGCGCTGGACGCCCAGCACATGGGCGCCATCAAGGGCACCAACTACGGCTGGCGTGACCAGATCATGCTGAAGTTCAAGACGCCAGTGTGGGAAAGCAAGGCGCGCATGTCTGGCGAGATCTACAGCAACGCCGGTCTGGGCATGTTGTGGATCGAGCCGGCCTTGAAGGGCGGCGCCAACGTGGTGATCAACATTTCCGGCGACAACGCGCGGGTGATGCAGGCCTTTGGCGACAAGCAAATGGCCGATCAGGTGCTGATTCGTCTGCACGCCTTTTATCCACAGGCACGCGGTTCGTTCACCGGTTATGAAATCCGCCGCTACAGCACCGACCCATCAATGGGCGGCGCTTACCTGGCCTTCGGTCCGGGGCAGATCAGCAAATACTGGCGCCTGTGGGAGCGTCCGCTGCAACGTGTAGCCTTTGCCGGCGAACACACTGACACCTTGTACCCAGGCACCCTGGAAGGCGCCTTGCGCACCGGTCAGCGTGCAGCCAGTCAGCTGGAAGACCTGGCAGCGGGCAAATCGTTTGAACCGGCGAAAGTTGTGCCGGCAGCGACCGCTGCGGCGGCAGGCGCGGTAGTGGCGAAGAAAGGCAATTTCTTCAGCAACATGTTCGGTGGTTCGTCCGATAAAGCGGCCGACAAGGCAGAACCTGCGAAGGTTGAAGCGAAAGCTGAAGAGACCAAGCCTGGCTTCTTCTCGCGGATGTTTGGTGGTGGCTCCGACAAGGCTCCGGCCAAGGCGCCAGAACCCGTGGCCCCCGTTGCTCCGGCACCCGCGCCAGTTGCTGCGCCGGCTCCGGCACCTGCACCGGTTGAGGCACCGAAGCCAGTGGTGCCGGCGCAAGCCGAGCCGGTGAAGAAAGCACCGGCCAAAGCGCCAGTGAAAAAGCCTGCTGCCAAAACCGGGGCCAAAAAGGCTCCGGCCAAGGCAACGGCGAAAAAGGCTGAGCCAGTGAAGAAACCAGTGGCGAGTACCGCTGCGAAGGCACCGGTGGCGACTGAAACCAAGACACAGTAAGTCTTGGGATCAAAAAAAAGCGCGGCAGAGATGCCGCGCTTTTTTTATGTCTTTGCACCCTCGTAGAGGCCGGCTGATTCTTTGGTACTAAGGTAGATCGACGATATGGACTTCGTCGCCTTGGTAGTCGCTGATATAGGCGCAGTTATGATGATCAAGAACCATATGATGCGGGTCGATAGCCCCAGGGATGGGAAACCTGCGAACAATCTTATGGGTGGCGGTATTCACTTCCACGACCTCTTTTTCGGTGTGATCAACGGCGTAAGCGTTCTTTTTGCTAAACACTATTTCCCCTTCGCAAGCCACAAAATCGAAATGCCGGGTGGTCAGTGACCGGGTGTCCAACACGGTCAGTCTTCGAGCGTCCAGACCCACGATATACACTTTTCTACCGTCGGGACTGACAGTAACGGCTGACGGATATTTTTCGGTTTTGATGATGTTGATGACTTCGAACGTCTTGCTGCTGATGACCGTGAGCGCGTCCTGAAAAGGGCGACCAGGGGAATCGGTACTGGAAATATAGAGACGCGAATCGTCCTGGCTGATGTCCACACTTATGGACGGTGAAGGTAACCCTCGGACTCTGCTCACCACATAAGTGCGAGCGTCAATTATCGCCAGCCACTCTTTATCCTGCCGTACGGTGACGTAAACATGCCTCCCGTCCCGGCTCGCGACGACTCCCCAAGGGTGTCTACCCACCGTGATGTTACCCACCGCGTATGTTTCGGTATCAATAACCGAAACCGAACTTGAACCGTAGTTGGTCACGTAAGCTCTTTTCCCCTCATGGCCAAGGGCAATGCTTCGGGGATACTGCTCCACGGCGATGGTGCGGATTACCTTTTTGTTCCGGGTGTCGATGACGGACACATTGTCCGACATGTAATTGCAAACAAATACACGTGATCCATCGTTGCTGATGGCCATCCCTCGCGGTCCTTCCCCTACGGGTATTGAATTGGATTGACTGCGTGTTATCACGGGGGATGAACTCGAATTGTGACTCATGGTAGAACTCCTGTTCAGACACTTGGACTGACGTCCAAGTTCAAGTTCATCAATGACCTGCAATGAAAGCCACTGTTAAATGTGACAGTTCTGACGAGTGGTATCGGCTCATAAATGAATATAAGGAGGGTGCGTGAAGGTTTTTTCCTTCGGTTAACACTCTCTTAACCTCCCGGCCCCAAGGTCTTGATCGTATTTCTCGATATTTCAGAGCGAAATTTTCCGCTTTAAATCGATAGATAACTCGATAGTCTTGGGCGCAGTTCTTACAGGATTTGGGCAATGCAGCTACGTAACTCTTCTTCCCGCTACGGTTGGGTCAGCATCTTTATGCACTGGGGTGTGGCGTTGGCCGTCTTCGGCCTGTTTGCGTTGGGGTTGTGGATGGTCGGTCTCGATTACTACAGCACCTGGCGTAAAGACGCGCCGGATCTGCACAAGAGCATTGGTCTGGTGTTATTTGCCGTGATGTTGCTGCGGGTAGTGTGGCGCTTCATCAGCCCACCGCCGCCGCTCTTGCCAAGCTATAGCCGCATGACCCGCCTTGGCGCCAAGTTCGGCCATTCGTTCCTTTATCTCAGTCTGTTCGCTGTGATGATCGCCGGTTACCTGATTTCCACCGCAGACGGTGTCGGGATTCCGGTGTTTGGCCTGTTTGAAATTCCTGCACTGGTTTCCGGACTACCGGACCAGGCAGACACCGCGGGTGTGATTCATTTGTACCTGGCCTGGCTGCTGGTAATTTTTTCCGGTTTCCATGCGTTGGCTGCATTGAAGCACCACTTTATCGATCGTGATGCGACCCTGACGCGAATGCTGGGGCGCAAAGCCTGATGTTCTACCTCGACTCCAAAGGAATAGAAAGCATGTTGAAAAAGACGCTCGCCGCTCTGGCAATCGGTTCTGCTCTGCTGTCGGCTAACGTGATGGCGGCCGACTATGTGGTCGACAAAGAAGGCCAGCACGCCTTTGTTGACTTCAAGATCAGCCACTTGGGCTACAGCTACATCATCGGTACCTTCAAGGATATCGACGGCAAGTTCAGCTTCGACGCTGCCAAGCCTGAAGACAGCAAGATCGAGTTCAATGTGCGCACCGCCAGCGTGTTCACCAACCACGCCGAACGCGACAAGCACATCGCCAGCGGTGACTTCCTGAACGTGGGCAAATTCGCCGACGCCAAGTTCGTCTCCACCAGCGTCAAACCTACCGGTAAAAACGCCGCAGGCAAAGACACTGCCGACGTGACCGGCAACCTGACCCTGCTGGGCGTGACCAAGCCAATCGTGGTCAAAGCCACGTTCCTGGGTGAAGGCAAGGATCCATGGGGCGGCTACCGTGCCGGCTTCGAAGGCACCACCAGCATCAAGCGTTCCGATTTTGGCAAGCAGAAAGACCTGGGCCCAGCGTCCGACGCAGTCGATCTGTACGTGACGTTTGAAGGTGTCAAAGCGAAATAATCTTCGCACCTGACACAAAAACGCCCCCGATCTCACGATCGCGGGCGTTTTTTATGGTCGGAGAAAATCTGCAGGGATGTTCTCAACTGAAATGAAAATGCCCCGATCGCAAGATCAGGGCATTTTTTATAACGGTGCTAACTCAGCGGTTGCGGGTCAGCAATGCTGGTTTTTCGCCGCGCGGACGGCCTGGCAGTTGATCCAGTTGCTCAGGGGTCGGGAAGCGATCGCTTTTCGACTCCTTGTGAATGATCTTCGGTGCCGGGCTCCGCGGGTTCTGCACGGCCGGTTCCGAACGAGACTGGTCGTCACGGGCCGGACGGCGGTTGCGTGACTCTTCGCGACGGGCCTGGCCGTCACGTGGAGCGCCGTTGCGCGGGCCACTGCGCTTGGCCGGTGGGGTGCCGGTGGTTGCGCCGCTGCTGTTGCGCGGACCGTTCTGGCGACCTTGTGGCTGACCGGCGCGCGGAGCGCCAGCGCCTTGTGCCGGTGCGCCCGGACGGCGGCCACGGCCCTGAGCCGGTTTGGCTTGAGGCACGTAGTCGACGCGGTTACCGAAGTTATCGATATCGTCGTCCAGGAACTCGTCCGGAGCACGGTCGGCGGCGGCGCGAGGGGCCGGGCGCTGTTGCTCGCGGGCCGGAGTGCCTTCGCGTGGCTTGTGTTCACGGGCCGGGCGCTCGCCACGGCCGGCGGCAGGTTTTTCCTTGCCACCCTTGTCCTTGCCTTTGTCTTTACGACCGCCACCACCACCGCTGCCGTTCGGGCCGTCGCCGCGTGGGCCACGTGGGGCGCGCGGGTTACGCACATCCGGACGCTCGCGGACCTCCGGTTTCTCGGCTTCCACAGCGCTGGAGTCGAAGCCCATCAGGTCGCCGTCGGCGATTTTCTGCTTGGTCATGCGCTCGATGCTTTTCAGCAGTTTTTCTTCGTCCGGAGCGACCAGCGAGATCGCCTCGCCCGAACGACCGGCACGGCCGGTACGACCGATACGGTGCACGTAATCTTCGTCGACGTTTGGCAGTTCGAAGTTGACCACATGAGGCAACTGGTCGATGTCGAGGCCACGAGCAGCGATGTCGGTGGCGACCAGGATGCGCACTTCACCGGCCTTGAAGTCGGCCAGGGCCTTGGTGCGGGCGTTCTGGCTCTTGTTGCCGTGGATCGCGACGGCGGTGAGGCCGTGTTTGTCCAGGTACTCGGCCAGGCGGTTGGCGCCGTGCTTGGTGCGAGTGAATACCAGCACCTGTTCCCAGGCGCCGGCAGTAATCAGGTGTGCCAGCAACGAACGCTTGTGGCTGGCGGCCAGACGGAATACGCGTTGTTCGATCCGCTCGACCGTGGTGTTCGGTGGCGTGACTTCGATGCGTTCCGGGTTGTGCAGCAGCTTGCCGGCGAGGTCGGTGATGTCTTTGGAGAACGTCGCCGAGAACAACAGGTTCTGCCGTTTGGCCGGGAGGCGGGCGAGGACCTTTTTCACGTCATGGACAAAGCCCATGTCGAGCATGCGGTCGGCTTCGTCCAGCACGAGGATTTCCACGTGGGACAAATCGACACTGCCTTGGCCGGCGAGGTCGAGCAGGCGACCTGGGCAGGCCACCAGCACGTCGACACCACGGGACATGGCTTGAACCTGCGGGTTCATGCCGACGCCACCGAAGATGCAGGCGCTGACGAACTTCAGGTCACGGGCATAGACCTTGAAGCTCTCGTGCACCTGAGCCGCGAGTTCGCGGGTTGGGGTCAGGACCAGTACGCGTGGTTGGCGCGGGCCGTGACGCTGGGATTTGTCCGGGTGACCGTTGGGAAACAACCGCTCCAGAATCGGAAGGGCGAAGCCACCGGTTTTACCAGTACCTGTCTGAGCCGCAACCATCAGGTCGCGACCTTGCAACACGGCGGGAATGGCCCGCTGTTGCACCGGAGTAGGCTCGGTATAGCCCGCTGCCTCGATGGCGCGGACTAAAGCCTCGGAGAGACCGAGGGAAGCAAAGGACATGAGTAATCCTGTTTTAGTTAGGGCTTGGCCCAATGGGAGTCTTGCCTGGCGCGAATGGCGTTTAAGAGGACGCAATCCCGTCCGGTCCTGCTGGGCCTCGAAGGCTCGTCTGGAGCGCTCGCGCGGGCTGAAAAGCTGCGCTGTAGCGGGATCGAGATGCCTTGAACAAGTCCGAGCGTCCGGGCGTGAGCCTGGCGGGAAGGCCGGAGTATAACAGAGCAATCACTGTGCGCCGCTTTCCTGCTGCTCAACGGTTTTTCCGCCGGTTGCGGTGGCGCTGGCGGCCCGGGCTTCGGCAGCCGGACCGGCACCATAGCGGGCGCTCAGTTCGGCGTAGGCCGGTTCGCGCTTGAAGCGCTTGAGCTCGGCGCCGAAACGCTGCACCAACAAATCCATCCCGGCATTGCGGCGCACCGCCAGGTACTGGCTCTGCTGGCTGATGACGGTCGGGTTCTCGGTGATCTTGTCGCGGATGTCCAGTTGATCGAGCAAGTGCTGGCCGACCCGGCGATCGGTGATCAACAGGTCGATCCGCCCGCGCACCAGTTTGCCGAAGTTGGCTTCATGGGTAGGCGCCGGTTCCCGGGTAAACAACGTCGATTCGCTGAAATCCTTGCTGTACAGGTAGCCCGGCGAGGTGCCGATGGTCAGGCCTTTCAGGTCGTCCAGGGTGCGAAACGGGAACGGCCGTTCATTGGCGTAGAACATCACGAATTCGACTTGCGAGAGCGGTTCGCTGGGGTAGAGCAGGGTCGCTTCGCGTTCATCGCTGTGGAAAATATCCAGCACACCGTCCGCCTGGCCTTGCTCAAGCATCGACAGGCAGCGCTTCCACGGCAGGAACTGCCATTCCACGTCAATCCCGAGGCGTTTGAAGACGATGGCCGTGGTTTCGTAGTCGAGCCCGAGGTTCTTGCCACCTTCTTCATAGACGTAAGGCGCCCAGGGTTCGGTGACAATACGCAGCTTCTCGCCGCGAGCGGTGAAGCTCAGGCAAGTGAATAGAAGCACGGTCAGTAACTGGGTGATCAGGGGCATGGCTTGAGATTACGACGAGAAATCATAAAGAGCCAGAAACCGGATCCAGAAGCTCTGGATCGGGCATTAAAAGCAAAAGATCGCAGCCTTCGGCGGCGCCTGCAGAGGTACATATTCCCCTGGAGGCGCTGCCAAAGACTGCGATCTCTTGATTTGCGTTAACGGCTATTAGCGCGGCAACTTCAGGTTATTCCATACCGCCAGGCTCGGTTCAGCCTGGTTCAGTGTGTAGAAGTGCAGCCCCGGTGCGCCACCTTGCAACAGGCGTTCGCACATCTCGGTGACGACTTGCTCACCAAAGCTTTGAATGCTCTGGGTGTCGTCGCCGTAGGCTTCCAGTTGCTTGCGGATCCAGCGCGGGATTTCCGCGCCGCAAGCGTCGGAGAAGCGCGCCAGCTTGCTGTAGTTGGTGATCGGCATGATCCCCGGCACGATCGGGATGTTCACACCCTTCGCCTGTACACGCTCGACGAAGTAGAAATAACTGTCGGCGTTGAAGAAGTACTGGGTGATCGCACTGTTGGCACCGGCGTTGGCCTTGCGCACGAAGTTGTTGAGATCGTCTTCGAAATTGCGCGCTTGCGGATGCATTTCCGGGTAAGCGGCGATTTCGATGTGGAAATGATCGCCAGTCTCTTCACGAATGAATTCAACCAGGTCATTGGCGTGACGCAACTCGCCGCTGGCCATGCCCATGCCCGAGGGCAGGTCACCGCGAAGCGCGACGATTCGCTGGATGCCGGCTGCCTTGTACTGGGTCAGCAGGCCGCGCAGATCGTTCTTGCTGTCACCCACGCAAGACAGATGCGGAGCGGCAGGGACTTTGACTTCACTTTCCAGCTGCAACACGGTGTTGAGGGTGCGATCACGAGTCGAACCGCCAGCGCCGTAGGTGCAGGAGAAGAAGTCGGGATTGTAGGTCGCCAGCTGACGGGCAGTGGCGATCAGTTTTTCATGCCCAGCATCGGTCTTCGTCGGGAAGAATTCGAAGCTGTAGCGACGTTCTTGGGACATGGTCATATCCTTGGAAACACGTAAGCCTTGTAGGCGCCGTGCTTCCTGTAGGAGCGAAGCTTGCTCGCGAAGCAGGCGCCGCGGTCTTTCAGCAGCACCGCGGTGAAGCGTTCGCGAGCAAGCTTCGCTCCTACAGGAAGCGTGGTTCCTGCATAAGTCCGCTCCCATGGGGAGCGGACTGCTGGACCGATCAGTAGCGGTAAGCGTGCGGCTTGAACGGGCCTTCGACGGTAACGCCGATGTAGTCAGCCTGTTGCTTGGTCAGTTGAGTGACCACGCCGCCGAAACCGCGGACCATTTCCAGGGCCACTTCTTCGTCGAGTTTCTTCGGCAGTACTTCAACGGTCAGGCGCTCGGCTTTCTGGGCTGGCGACAGGTCGGCGTACTTCTGGCCGAACAGGAAGATCTGCGCCAGAACCTGGTTGGCGAACGAACCGTCCATGATGCGGCTTGGGTGACCAGTGGCGTTACCCAGGTTAACCAGACGGCCTTCGGCCAGCAGGATCAGGTAGTCGTCGTTCTGAGCGTCGAAAGCGCCTGGACCGGTGCGGTGAACCTTGTGAACCTGCGGCTTCACTTCTTCCCATGCCCAGTTCTTGCGCATGAAAGCGGTGTCGATTTCGTTGTCGAAGTGACCGATGTTGCAGACCACAGCGCGTTTCTTCAGGGCTTTGAGCATGTTTGCGTCGCAAACATTGACGTTGCCGGTGGTGGTCACGATCAGGTCGATCTTGCCCAGCAGCGCTTTGTCGATACTCGCTTCGGTACCGTTGTTGATACCGTCGATGAACGGCGAAACCAGTTCGAAACCGTCCATGCAGGCTTGCATGGCGCAGATCGGGTCGACTTCGGAGACTTTAACGATCATGCCTTCCTGACGCAGGGACTGGGCCGAGCCCTTGCCCACGTCACCGTAACCGATGACCAGCGCTTGCTTGCCGGACAGCAGGTGGTCGGTGCCGCGCTTGATCGCGTCGTTCAGGCTGTGACGGCAGCCGTACTTGTTGTCGTTCTTGCTCTTGGTCACCGAGTCGTTGACGTTGATGGCCGGGATTTTCAGCTCGCCCTTGGCCAGCATGTCCAGCAGACGGTGAACGCCGGTGGTGGTTTCTTCGGTGACGCCGTGGACGCGGTCCAGTACTTGTGGGTACTTCTTGTGCAGCAGCTCGGTCAGGTCGCCGCCGTCGTCGAGGATCATGTTGGCATCCCAAGGCTGGCCATCCTTGAGGATGGTTTGCTCCAGGCACCACTCGTACTCTTCTTCAGTCTCGCCTTTCCAGGCGAACACCGGGATGCCGGCAGCGGCGATGGAAGCGGCGGCCTGATCCTGAGTCGAGAAAATGTTGCAGGACGACCAGCGTACTTCGGCACCCAGGGCAACCAGGGTTTCGATCAGCACGGCAGTCTGAATAGTCATGTGGATGCAGCCGAGAATCTTCGCGCCCTTGAGCGGTTGCTCGACGGAGTACTTGCGGCGCAGACCCATCAGGGCCGGCATTTCGGATTCGGCGATGATGGTTTCGCGACGGCCCCAGGCAGCCAGGGACATGTCGGCGACTTTGTAATCGTTAAAATCTGCAGGCGTGATAACAGCGCTCATGAAGAGCCTCCATTCGTAATGTATGCGAATGGGCGCCGTTGTGCGTTTAGTGTCTGGCCGTGGCCAGTCAACGCCCCATCCGAGCCTGACAGGTTGAACCTGCTGCAGCGCCCCTCGGACAGGTGGCGGGAAAACGGTATCAATCAAACATGACCGTTTTGAAACGGGGGCGATTATAGCGGGCTATGCTGATCTTCCAAAGCGTTTCTGTTGGTCAATGTCCGAACGGTAATCGAGACCATAGTCGATGCTTGATAGAGCTCTAGTCCGGGCTCTGCCATGATGGCCGGCATCAATCGGCAAGACGGTCAGGAGTGAGTATGAATTTCCACACCCGCAAATGGGTAAAACCCGAAGACCTCAACCCCAACGGCACGCTGTTCGGCGGCAGCCTGCTGCGCTGGATCGACGAAGAAGCGGCGATCTACGCCATCGTCCAGTTGGGTAATCAGCGCGTGGTCACCAAGTACATTTCCGAAATCAACTTCGTCAGCGCCTCGCGTCAGGGCGACATCATCGAGTTGGGCATCACCGCCACCGAGTTCGGTCGCACCTCGATCACTCTGACCTGCGAAGTGCGCAACAAGATCACTCGCAAGAGCATTTTGACGGTAGAGAAGATGGTGTTCGTGAACCTGGGCGAAGACGGCCTGCCCATGCCGCACGGCCGGACCGAGATCAGGTACGTCAAAGACCAGTTCAAGGATGATGACATTGGCGAGTAGTTGCCGCTCTGTGGCGAGGGAGCTTGCTCCCGTTGGGCCGGGCTGGCGCTCCAGCGCGAAGCGGCCCTGAAATCTATCATTGGGTTCTTTCAGGCAGGCTTCACGTCAGCTTACGACTGCTTCGCAGCCGAGCGGGAGCAAGCTCCCTCGCCACAGGGTTTGCTGCGTTCCCCCGGTAGTGAACAGCTCCGAACCCCGCGTGTCGTACGTAAACGACACGCCACCGGTTCAGGAGCAGCCTTATGGACACGCCCAACGACGGCAAGACCCCGGACCTCTCGGCACAGGAACAGCGCGAGGTCGATAAAAACCAGCCCCCGCGTGCGGCGGTGTTGCACGAAATCATTCGCACCCAAGGCGATCAGGAACTCGAACGTAGCGTTGCGGCGCTGTGGTGGTCGGCGCTGGCTGCCGGCCTGACCATGGGCCTGTCGCTGATGGGCATGGGACTGCTCAACTCGCGCCTGCCGGACGGCGAAGGCTACAAGGTGATCGCCAGCTTCGGTTATTGCGCCGGTTTTCTAGCGGTGATTCTCGCCCGTCAGCAACTCTTCACCGAAAACACCCTGACCGCCGTGCTGCCGATCATGAGCAAGCCAACGTTGGGTAATGTCGGTCGGTTGCTGCGGCTGTGGACGGTGGTGCTGGTGGGCAACCTCTGCGGCACCTTGCTGGTGGCATATGTGATGCTGCACCTGCCGATATTCGACAGCAAGACCGATCTGGCCTTCCTTGAGATCGGGCGCAAGGTCATGGAGAACGATGCCGGCAAGATGCTCGCCAAAGGCATCATCTCCGGCTGGATGATCGCCACCATGGTCTGGATGATCCCGTCCATGGAAAGCGCCAAGATGTGGATCATCATCCTCATCACCTATTTCATGGCGCTGGGCGATTTCACCCACATCGTGGTCGGATCGGTCGAGGTTTCTTACCTGGTGTTTGCCGGCGAGTTGCCGTGGAAGGATTTCTGGTGGGTGTTCGCAGGTCCCACGCTGGTGGGGAACATTATTGGCGGCAGTTTTATCTTCGCGCTGATCAGTCACGCGCAGATTCGCAGTGAAAGCGGGCCGCCGAAGACCTCTGCGGAGCGGGCTCAGGAATCCGAACCGCAGAAGATCAAAAAATGATCAATGTCAGCTAGAGACGTTGATTGCGGCAGCACTGCGACGTTGCAGGTAGATGAAGAACAGCGCCGTCAGCAGCGTGAATACGCTGACCAGTGCGCCGGTCCACGGCAAGTCCGCCAGGTCCGCGCCACTGGCCACCACCAGTCCGCCAATCCAAGCCCCGGCGGCGTTGCCGAGATTGAATGCGCTTTGATTCAACGTCGACCCGAGGTTTGGCGCCTCATGGGCCTGATCGATAATCAGCAATTGCAGGATCGGGCACAGCGCGAAGGCGAAGATGCCCCACAACACCAGCGTGATCGCCGCCGGTATCACTGAATGGCTGGTTTGGCTGAAGGCGGCCAGCACGATGGCCACGGCCAATGTCATCCCCACCAGCGAAGGCAGCAAACGACTGTCCGCCAATCGGCCGCCGAGCATGCTGCCCCCGGTCAAGCCGACCCCGAACAACAGCAACATGATGGTTACGCCATGCGGACTGACGCCGGTGATGTCCTGCAGGATCGGCGCAATGTAAGTGAACACGCTGAACAGGCTGGTAGACGCCAGCACGCTCATGCCCAGCGCCAGCAGCACATTGACCTTGCCCAGCACTTTGAATTCGCTGGCCAGGTTGGCTTTGTCCATGGGGATTTCCTTGGGCAGCCAGACCCACTGCGCAATGGCTGCAATCACGCCAATCACCGACACTGCCCAGAAGGTCGAGCGCCAGCCGGCGTATTGCCCCAGAGCAGTGCCCAATGGCACGCCCAGCACGTTGGCCAAGGTCAGGCCGGTGAACATCATGGCAATTGCCTGGGCTCGTTTGTTCGGTGCCACCAGACTGGTAGCGACCACTGAGCCGATGCCGAAAAACGCGCCATGGCACAGCGCGGTGATCACTCGTGCGGCCATCAAGGTGGCGTAGTTCGGCGCCAGGGCGCAGAGGATGTTGCCGAGAATGAACATCAGCGTCATGCCCAGCAGTGTGGCTTTGCGCGGCATGTTGGCGGTGCCGACCGCGAGAATCGGCGCACCGAACACCACGCCCAGGGCATAACCGGTGATGAGCAGGCCAGCATGAGGAATGCTCACGGCGAGGTCGCGGGCGACATCGGGCAGCAAGCCCATGATGACGAACTCAGTGGTGCCGATGCCGAAAGCGGCAACGGCCAGTGCAAGCAAGGCGAGTGGCATGCGCAAGGTCTCTGTCGGTAGTCTTGACGCTTTGATCAGGCATACGCAGGCCGACGACCGTTCTCGATGAGAGCGGGCAGAGGCAGGAGTTATTGGAATTAGTCTGTGCGCAACTGAGTGCGGCGTGGTCGCTTGCAGTATAAACAGCTGCGGACATATGGCGAATCAAATCTCTGTCCCGCGATGTAGGGGCAATACAAGGAGTGTGCCGTGCTTGCGACAATTCTGGTGTTGGTGGCGGCGCTGTTGCACGCGGCGTGGAATACCCTGATCAAGTTCAGCGCGGAGCGGCTGTTGGTGGTGGCCTGCATGGACAGCGTGGCGTTGCTGTTTGTCGCGCTGATGCTACCCTTCGTGGCGCTGCCGCCACTGGATATGTGGCCGTGGATTCTTGCGTCGGCGGCATTCGAGTTGCTCTATCGCTACCTGTTGATCCAGGCCTATCGGGTCGGCGATCTCGGCCTGGTCTATCCGTTGATGCGTGGCCTGTCACCGTTGGTGGTGCTGGCGCTGACGCTGATCTTCGCCGGTGAAGTGCTGACGGCTCAGCAGATCTTCGGGATTTTGCTCATCCCGTTCGGCATGGTGTGCCTGCTCTGGCAGGGCGGTGGCGGGGTGCGCCTGCCGTGGTCGATGCTGCCGGTGGTGGCGCTGATCGGGTTGTGCATCGGTTGCTACACCTTCATCGATGGCCAGGCCTTGCGGCGCTGGTCCCATCCGCTGGACTACCTGGTTTGGGTCACAGTGCTCAGTGCCTGGCCGTTCCCATTGCTGGCGCTGGTGCGCAAACGCCCGGCGTTCATGTTGTTCTGGCGTGAGCAGTGGCGGTTGGGGTTGGCGGTCGGGTTCTGCGTATTGTTCAGCTACGCTCTGGTGCTGTGGGCCATGCAGCTCGGATCGATTGCCGAGGCTGCGGCGCTGCGCGAGATCAGCGTGATTCTGGTGGTGCTGTTCGGCATGCGCTACCTCAAAGAACCTTTTGGCAGGCCACGGCTCTTAGCCTGTGGACTGGTATTGATCGGCATGTTGGTGATGAAGTTTTAGTCGCCGCTGATGGAATTCGATTCTCTACAACTTGAAGAAGGGACTGCGTTATGACGGTTGCTCTGTGGTGCATTTTGATTGCGATCTGCTTGCCTTATCTGTGCACAGGCGTCGCCAAGTTCAGCAATGGCAAGTTCGGGCTGAAACAGAATCACGACCCAAGGGCGTTTCTGGATTCGCTCGAAGGCGTGGCCAGGCGTGCGCATTCGGCGCAGTTGAACAGCTTCGAAGTGACCCCGGCGTTTGCCGCGGCGGTGATCGTGGCGCATCTGGCCGGCAATGCCGAACTGGTGACGATCAATGTGCTATCGGTGCTGTTCATCACCAGTCGGCTGCTGTACATCATTTGCTATCTGGCGGACTGGGCGATTCTGCGGTCGCTGGTGTGGGCCATTGGCATGGGGCTGATTGTCAGTTTCTTTGTGGTGTCTGTTTAACGGCAAGATCAAAGGATCGCAGGCTGCGCCATTCCCAGCAGGGATCGATGTTCATTCGCGATATTGCGACGAACGCTCTCGATGTTGAAGCTGGCGCAGCCTGCGATCTTTTGCTTCTAAAGTTTGTCAGCCACCTGCGGCACCTGAGGCAACGCCGCCCCTTTAGGCCAGAGCATCCAGATCTGCCCCTGCTGTTTCATGTCGCCGGCCAATTGCCCGGCGGCTTCGCCCGTGCCCCAGAACAGGTCTGCGCGGACCTCGCCGGCAATCGCGCCGCCGGTATCTTGAGCGGCCACCGGACGCACCAGTGCGCTGCCGTCCGGTCGCGTCGTCGATAACCACAACAGGCTACCGAGCGGAATCACCTTGCGATCCACTGCCGCGCTATAACCTGCGGTCAATGGCACATTCAGCGAACCGCGCGGCCCTTCGTTGCTGTCCGGGTTGCGATTGAAGAACACGTAGCTGGGGTTGCTGCCGAGCAGTTCGGGAATGCGCGTCGGATTGGCCTTGGCCCAGTTATCGATGGCGCTCATGGTTACCTCTTCTTTCTTCAGCTCGCCCTGATCCACCAGCCAGCGGCCGATAGGTCGATAGGGGTGGCCGTTCTGGTCGGCATAACCAATGCGCAATTGACGGCCATCATCGAGCTGGATGCGCCCCGAACCCTGGATTTGCAGGAACTGCAGGTTCATCGGGTCGGTCAGCCAGGCAATCACTGGCGCCTTCACGCCATTGGTTTCAATGGTTGCCGCATCGTCATAAGGCTTGAGCACGCGACCTTCGAGTCGTCCGCGCAGGCGTTTGCCTTTGAGTTCCGGGTAAATGCTGTCCAGCGAGACGATGATCATGTCCTCGGGCACGCCGTACACCGGGATGTTCGCTTGCTCGGTCTGGGTCAGGCTGCCGGGATACACCGGTTCGTAGTAACCGGTGATCAGGCCGTTGGGGTTGTCATTGGCGGCGCGCAAGCCGTAAACATCGAGGTTTTGCTTGAGGAAGCCGCGGATTTCGCTGGCGGTTGGCTGAACATTGGCGGAAGCGGCGCAGGTGCCACCCCAGACCGGGTCGGCCTTGAGTCGGGTGCAGGCGCTGCGCCACGAGCCAAAACCGGCGACGAGGTCATTGTCGGACACCGCTGGAAGGGCTTCCCAGGTAGCGCTGGAGTAGGTCGCCAGTGCGTGGGTTTTCGGTTTGCTACTGTCGCCACCGGTGCAGCCAGCAAGTATGGCCACCATCGGAAGGGTCCAGGCCAGGTTGTGACGCCACGCCTTGAAACGGCTGTTCATGGAGTAATTCCTTTGCCGGTTGCCTGAGTGCTCCATGCGCTCAAACAACCCGTATTGATAATAGGGCTATTGGTCTTTGCCGGTGACGCGAGGATACTGGCTGCCGTTTCCAGTGATCTGAAGCCACCATGACTCTTAAAAGACTCTCTGTTGTATTGCTGGCCTGCCTGACCTTGTCCGCCTGCGGCGGTGTCGACCCGAACTCGCCTCTGGGCCAGCGCAAGGCGATCTTCAAGCAAATGCTCAAGACCGGCGAAGACCTGGGTGGCATGTTGCGTGGGCGTATTCCGTTCGATGGCCCGAAATTCGCCGACGGTGCCGTGAAGCTCGACGCGTTGTCCCATGAGCCGTGGAAACATTTCCCGCAGGTGCGCGAAGCAGATCACACCAGCGCCAAGGACGATGTCTGGCAGAAGCAGGCACGCTTCCAGGAAATGGCCCGCACCCTTGAAGGCGCCACCGGTGAACTGGTGATCGCCAGCCAGGTTCAACCCTACAAGGCCAGCAACCTGGGGCCGGCGGTGCAGAAAGTCGAAGACGCCTGTAGTGCCTGCCATAAAGAGTTTCGGGATCATTGAGGTGGCGTGTTCAAACCGGATTACTTATCCAGCTCGTCGAGCGCGTCCTGTAAATCCTTGCGCGATTGAGCCAGTTTGTCTTTGCGTTTGTTGATCTTCTCGGCGTCGCCTTTTTTCATCGCCTTGTCGAGGTCGGCCTGACGCCGGCTGACTTCGTGCTTGGCGTCGAGCACCTTGTTTTCCCGTTCCTTCTTCAAGGAAGCGTCGGTGCAATGGGCGGTGACCTCGCTCAGGGCGGTTTCCAGGCCTGCCTGTTGATCGGCGTTGCCGTGAGATTTGGCCAGTTCGATCTGGTTGATGATGCCTTGTTTTTTGGCGGCGCAGCCGGTCAGGCCCGGGGCGTCTTCGTCGGCCATTAATGGAGCGGCCATCACGCTGCACAGGGTCAACAAGGCGAGCGGTGAAAGAAGTTTCATAAAGGCTCCAGGTGAAAAAATCGATGTAGCGATGGGCTGTTTGAGCGCATCGGTACCTATGGGTTCCCAGGCTGACGGGCGTCGCCGGCTGCTAAAAACCGTCAATCCCGGCAACACGTAATGTCTCGCTCAAGGCCAGGACCTGCGGGTCGCGGAAAAATGCGCTCAGTTGCGCCGCGCGTCCCGGGCCGATGCCGGTTTCGGCCTGCCATTGTTCGGTGTTTCGTTGCGCCAGCACCTGCCATGAATCGGCGAGATGTGCCTGGCCGGTCGGCGGCAAGCCCAGGGCTTTGAGCCAGCGAGCGAACGGTCGTTGCCGGGCGCTGTTGAAACTGTTCAAAAGACGAGCACTGCTGCGTTCGCCGAAGCCGTCAATGTTAGCAAGCTCTTGCTCATCGAGGGTCAACCAATCGAGCAGGTTGTCGAGACGTTCGGCCTTGAGCAGTTTCTCCCAGGTGCCCGGCCCGACATGCGGCAAGGCCAGCCCCTGTTTGCCGCTGAGCCAGGCCAGCCGTGCGAGAAACTGGCTTTCGCATCCGGGTGTCGGCTGCCAGCAACTCAACGGATGAAAATCTGCTGCCAGCGGTGCGTTCAATTCAGGACGTTCGGTGCTGCGCAATACCACACCGTCGAGCCTGGGGATGGTCAGCCCGGCCAGGCTGATGGCGACCTGATCGCCGGGACGAATGTCCAGCGCTTCCCAGCGCTGCAGGGAGCTGACGCTGACACGCTTGATCTGCCGGTCATCGAGCATCACCGGTGCCAGATCCAGCACCGGTGTGATCCGGCCGGTCCGTCCAATCTTGAAGTGGACCTTGCGCACCTCGGCCAACGCCTGGGCGAAGGGGTACTTCCAGGCGACACTCCAGAAAGGCGTTTTCGCCTGCCAGCGCTCGGCGGGTGGGCGCTGGTTCTGTCGTAAAACGACGCCGTCGCTGGCAAAGGGCAGGGGCGAGCGATACCAGTAATCGCGCCAGCGTTCGGCGTCGGCGAAGGCCTCGATCGGCTGGCTGTAGGGCGCGGTGCTCGGGAATCCCAGCTCATCCAGAGCCGCCACGCGGGCGGGCAGGCTTTTCGGGCCTTGTGGCCAGTCCCAGACGAACACGCCGATACCGGCGGCTTGCTCGGGGTTCAGCGTCTTGCGTGCCATTAACCCGGCCACCGTGGCGCGGGCATTGAGGCTGCCGGCCTCGGCTTGCACGTGTTCGGTCAGGCGCCAATAGAGTTCGCCTTGCAACAGCAGGTCGAGCGGTTGTGGAAGTTTTTGAGGGATGGCGGCGATCTGGCGCGCTGAGGCAGTCCAGTCGTGGCCGGTTATCCCGTCACCACGACTGATCGCCTGGTGCAGCCAGCCGTTGCGATAGATCAACGTCACAGCCACACCGTCGACCTTGGGTTGAATCCAGACCTCATCCCGATTTTTCAGCCAGGCTTCGACGGCGCGCCCATCGCGCAGTTTTTCCAGGCCGGTGTGGGCGATGGGGTGAGCAATCGTGCCACGGGCAGTGCGCAACGGTTCGGCTGAAGGGCCTGAGTCAAAACACTCGCGCCATTCGCTTAGTCGTATGCGGGATTGATCATAGAGTTCATCGGCGACCAAAGAGCGTCCTTCGCGATGATAGCTGTCGTCCCAGAGGTCGATTCGCTTTTGCAGTGCGTTGATTTCGTCCAGAGCGCGGGCCGGCGGCCAATCGGGGCAGTCGGCGGCATTGGCGGTCAGGCAGGTGAGGGTCAGCAGGAAACCGAAAAACAGGCGCAGGTTGGGCAGCATCGAGAGCGTCCTTGCTCGTTGGGATGCTTTCAAGGCTAGTCAGGTTTCGAGTGTGGAGTGCAGAGGTGTAATTCTGCGTGTTTCGAGGTGGGATCTTCTTCATGAAAAAGCCCCGCACGGCGAACCGTGCGGGGCTTTTTGTACAACCGGAGAAGTCTTACAGGCCGGCAGCAGAACGCAGAGCGTCGGCGCGGTCGGTTTTTTCCCAGGTGAACGTGGTGAACGTATCGTCGCCCACGGTTTTGGTTTCCGGGGTGCGACCGAAGTGGCCGTACGCCGCGGTGTCCTGGTACATCGGGTGCAGCAGGTCGAGCATGGTGGTGATCGCGTATGGACGCAGGTCGAACACTTCGCGGACCAGTTTGACGATCTTGTCGTCGCTGATCTTGCCGGTGCCGAAGGTGTTCAACGAAATCGAAGTTGGTTGAGCGACGCCGATTGCGTAGGAAACCTGAATCTCGCAACGCTCGGCCAGGCCGGCAGCCACGATGTTCTTGGCCACATAACGACCGGCGTAGGCCGCCGAACGGTCAACCTTCGATGGATCTTTACCGGAGAACGCGCCGCCGCCGTGACGGGCCATGCCGCCGTAGCTGTCAACGATGATCTTGCGACCGGTCAGGCCGCAGTCGCCCACCGGGCCGCCAATGATGAACTGGCCAGTCGGGTTGATGTGGAACTGGGTGTCCTTGGACAGCAGTTCGGCAGGCAGCACGTGCTTGACGATCAGTTCCATCACGCCTTCGCGCAGGTCTTTGTAGGACACTTCCGGGTTGTGCTGGGTCGACAGTACAACGGCGTCGATACCGACAACCTTGCCGTTTTCGTAGCGGCAGGTCACTTGCGACTTGGCGTCTGGACGCAACCAAGGCAGCAGGCCGGACTTGCGGGCTTCGGCCTGGCGCTGAACCAGTTGGTGCGAGAAGGTGATCGGTGCTGGCATCAGCACGTCGGTTTCGTTGCTGGCATAGCCGAACATCAGGCCCTGGTCGCCGGCGCCCTGGTCTTCAGGCTTGGCACGGTCAACACCCTGGTTGATGTCGGGGGACTGCTTGCCGATGATGTTCATCACGCCGCAGGTCGCGCCGTCGAAGCCGACATTGGAGCTGTTGTAGCCGATGTCGAGAATCACGTTACGGACGATGTCTTCCAGATCGACCCAGGCCGACGTGGTGACTTCACCTGCGATGATTGCCACGCCGGTTTTCACCAGAGTCTCGCACGCCACGCGGGCGAACTTGTCTTCAGCAATGATGGCGTCCAGCACCGCATCGGAAATCTGGTCGGCGATTTTGTCCGGATGCCCTTCAGACACGGACTCGGAGGTGAAGAGGGAGTATTCGCTCATCTCGATTTTTTCCTGAATTTACCGATGGTGAGTGTCGCCAGCCGGTCGCTGAAAATGGCGGACCTGTATCTGGAAACCATTACGTAAGCCTACATAGAGGCTTTCCCCGGGAACGAGTCCCGCAGCGGTGGCCCAACGGGCCAGATCGTCCTGTTCAAACCCCAACCAGAGATCACCGCAGGCCTCCCTGGCCCAACTCTGGTTGTGGCTACATAACTCTGTCACTAACAGGCTACCGCCTGGTTGCAGCAAACCGGCCATGTGCTTGAGCGCTTCGGCCGGCGCGGCAAAATGGTGCAGCACCATGTTCAATACAACGCAGTCGGCCTGAAGGTTTACACCGTTCAATGCATCGGCCAATTGCAGGCTGACGTTAGCCAGCGTTTCACGTTCGCAGACCTGGCGGGCCAGTTCGAGCATCGCCGGGCTGTTGTCCAGCGCCGTGACCTGAGTGAAGCGACGCGCCAGCTCCGGCAGAAAGGCACCATCGCCGGGGCCTACTTCGATGGCCGTGGCGCCGGGGCCGAAACTCAGCTTGTCGAGCAGGGCCACCACGCTTTCGCGGTATTGCGGCAGGCCGGCGATCAAGTCTTGCTGGGCGCGAAACTTCTCCGCGACCCGCGAGAAAAAGTCCTGGCTGGCCGCCTCACGTTGCCCGTGGACCTGACCGATCCGCGCCTGGACGTCAGTCGGCAGGGTCAGGTTATCCACTTCTTCGAGCAGCGCGGCATGCAGCTTGCCGCCCAGCAGATCGGTGTGGGGCAGGGCACGACGGTAGAAAATCGCATTGCCTTCACGGCGGGTCGCCACCAGTTCGGCCTGGGCCAATACCTTGAGGTGATGACTCATGCCGGACTGACCGATGCCGAAGATCTGCGCTAGTTCCAGTACGCCGAACGAATCGTTGGCCAGCGCGCGCAATACATTCAGCCGCAGAGGATCGCCGCCGGCCTTGCACAGGGCCGCCAGCTCATCGCAATCGTCATGTTGAATGGAAGGCACGCGCAGATTCATAAGGCCAGCAGTCTAGTGACGGTAAGAAAACACCGCAAGAGCAATATCAAAAAGTTTTGATATTGGTCGATAGATGGCACTTCTTAACGTTAGTTTCAGTCCACAAACCAACAGCGGAAAGGTTTCATCAGTCGAATACGCCGTTATCCATTGGAAAAACGCCTTCGGATGACTATCTGTCATTGCCCCGAGGCGGGTCGGTGAGGGAAAATGCTCGCCTTTTTTCCGTTTCGTTTTATTCACTCTCGATTCAATATCCGCAGGAGATCAGCGATGCCCAGCCGTCGTGAGCGCGCCAACGCCATTCGTGCCCTCAGCATGGATGCCGTGCAAAAAGCCAACAGCGGCCATCCCGGTGCCCCTATGGGTATGGCGGATATCGCCGAAGTACTTTGGCGTGACTACCTGAAGCACAACCCGAGCAATCCATCGTTCGCCGACCGTGACCGCTTCGTGCTGTCCAACGGTCACGGCTCGATGTTGATCTACTCGCTGCTGCACCTGACCGGCTACGACCTGTCGATCGATGACCTGAAAAACTTCCGCCAGCTGCACAGCCGTACCCCGGGTCACCCGGAATATGGCTACACCCCGGGCGTTGAAACCACCACCGGTCCACTGGGCCAAGGCCTGGCCAACGCAGTCGGTTTCGCCCTGGCGGAAAAAGTCCTGGCGGCGCAGTTCAATCGTCCTGGCCATAACGTCGTCGATCACCACACCTACGTATTCCTGGGTGATGGCTGCATGATGGAAGGCATTTCCCACGAAGTCAGTTCCCTGGCCGGTACGCTGGGCCTGGGCAAACTGATCGCCTTCTACGATGACAATGGCATCTCCATCGACGGTGAAGTCGAAGGCTGGTTCACCGACGACACGCCGAAGCGTTTCGAATCCTACAACTGGCAAGTGATCCGCAATGTCGACGGTCACGATCCGGAAGAAATCAAGATCGCGATCGAAACCGCGCGCAAAAGCGCACAACCGACGCTGATCTGCTGCAAGACCACCATCGGCTTCGGCTCGCCGAACAAGCAAGGCAAGGAAGATTGCCACGGCGCCCCGTTGGGTGACGCGGAAATCGCCCTGACCCGTGAAGCGCTGAAGTGGAACCACGGCCCGTTCGAAATTCCGGCTGATATCTATGCCGAGTGGGACGCCAAGGAAGCCGGTCGCGCTGCCGAAGCCGAGTGGGACCAGCGTTTCGCTGCTTACTCTGCTGAATTCCCTGAGCTGGCCAATGAACTGGTTCGTCGCCTGAGTGGTGACCTGCCGGAGGATTTCGCCGAGAAGGCCCAGGCCTACATCGCTGAAGTCGCGGCCAAAGGCGAATCCATCGCCAGCCGTAAAGCCAGCCAGAACGCCCTGAACGCCTTCGGCCCGCTGCTGCCTGAACTGCTCGGTGGTTCGGCTGACCTGGCCGGCTCCAACCTGACCCTGTGGAAAGGTTGCAAAGGCGTCACCGCCGAAGACGCCAGCGGCAACTACATGTACTACGGCGTTCGCGAGTTCGGCATGAGCGCGATCATGAACGGCGTGGCCCTGCACGGCGGCCTGGTGCCTTACGGCGCGACCTTCCTGATGTTCATGGAATACGCCCGCAACGCAGTGCGCATGTCGGCGCTGATGAAAAAACGCATCGTCTACGTGTTCACCCACGACTCTATCGGTCTGGGCGAAGACGGCCCGACTCACCAGCCGATCGAGCAACTGGCCAGCCTGCGCTGCACGCCGAACCTCGACACCTGGCGTCCGGCCGATGCCGTTGAATCGGCGGTGGCCTGGAAGTTCGCCCTGGAGCGTGACGACGGTCCTTCGGCACTGATCTTCTCCCGTCAGAACCTGCAACACCAAACCCGCAACGCGATCCAGATCGAAGAGATCGCCCGTGGCGGTTACGTGTTGAAGGACTGCGCAGGCGAGCCTGAGCTGATCCTGATCGCCACCGGTTCGGAAGTCGGCCTGGCCGTTCAAGCCTTCGACAAACTGACTGAGCAAGGCCGCAAGGTTCGTGTGGTGTCGATGCCATGCACCAGCGTCTTCGAAGCCCAGGACGCCGGCTACAAGCAATCGGTTCTGCCATTGCAGGTCAGCGCGCGTATTGCCATCGAAGCCGCCCACGCGGACTACTGGTACAAGTACGTGGGCCTGGAAGGTCGCGTGATCGGCATGACCACCTACGGCGAGTCGGCGCCTGCGCCGGCCTTGTTCGAAGAGTTCGGCTTCACCCTGGAAAACATCCTGGGTCAGGCTGAAGAGCTGCTGGAAGACTAAGGCACGCCGCGGTGGTTTTATGGCCACCGCGTTCCCTGTGTAGGAGCTGCCGCAGGCTGCGATCTTTTGATCTTAAAAGATCGCAGCCTCGTTTCACTCGACAGCTCCTACAGGGATTTGTGTTGTTAGCAAGAATTCGTCTGCCGCGACTATCGAGAACCCCATGCCTCAACCGCGTCCTTACAAAGTTGCACTCAACGGCTACGGCCGGATTGGTCGTTGTGTCTTGCGTGCGTTGTTTGAGCGAGGCTCGACGGCTGGGTTTGAAATTGTCGCGATCAACGATCTGGCCGACATGGCCAGCATCGAATACCTGACACGCTTCGACTCCACTCACGGGCGGTTTCCCGGTGAAGTGAGGGTTGAGGGCGATTGTCTGCATATTAAGGGCGACTGCGTGAAGGTCCTGCGCAGTGCCACCCCCGAAGGCATCGATTGGGCGTCGTTGGGCGTCGATCTGGTGCTGGAGTGCTCCGGCGCTTATCACACCCGTCAGGATGGCCAGCGTTTTCTCGACGCCGGTGCGCCACGGGTGCTGTTTTCCCAGCCGATGGCCAGCGAGGCGGATGTCGACGCCACCATCGTCTACGGCGTGAACCAGGATTGCCTGACCGGTGACGAGCTGCTGGTGTCCAACGCGTCCTGCACCACCAACTGCGGCGTGCCGCTGTTGCGCCTGCTGGATCAGGCCATTGGTCTGGAATACGTGTCGATCACCACCATCCACTCGGCGATGAACGATCAGCCGGTGATCGACGCCTATCACCACGAAGACCTGCGCCGCACCCGTTCGGCGTTCCAGTCGGTGATTCCGGTGTCCACTGGTCTGGCGCGAGGCATTGAACGCTTGCTGCCGGAACTTGCCGGGCGAATTCAGGCCAAAGCCGTGCGGGTGCCGACGGTTAACGTGTCCTGCCTCGATATTACGATGCAGACCGTAAGCGATACCGACGCCACCGAGGTCAACCGGATTCTGCGCGAGGCCGCCACCCATGGCCCGCTCAAAGGCCTTCTGGCCTACACCGAGTTGCCTCACGCCAGTTGTGATTTCAATCATGACCCCCATTCGGCCATTGTCGATGCCAGTCAGACCCGCGTTTCCGGCCCACGGCTGGTGAACATCCTGGCCTGGTTCGACAACGAATGGGGTTTTGCCAATCGAATGCTGGACGTTGCAGAACACTATTTACAAGCAGTTGCTACTCCACAATCTGTCTTTCAAAAACCTGCTCTCTAAAACAGCTATCCAGGAATTGCGACCCATGACCGTGTTGAAGATGACCGACCTCGATCTGCAAGGTAAGCGCGTACTGATCCGCGAAGACCTCAACGTCCCAGTCAAGGACGGTGTTGTCACCAGCGATGCGCGTATCCTGGCTTCGCTGCCGACCATCAAGCTGGCCCTGGAAAAAGGCGCGGCAGTGATGGTCTGCTCGCACCTTGGCCGTCCGACCGAAGGCGAGTTCTCGGCCGAGAACAGCCTCAAGCCAGTGGCTGACTACCTGAGCAAGGCCCTGGGCCGTGAAGTGCCGCTGGTGTCCGATTACCTGGGCGGCGTCGACGTGAAAGCCGGCGACATCGTGTTGTTCGAAAACGTGCGCTTCAACAAGGGCGAGAAAAAGAACGCCGACGAACTGGCCAAGCAATACGCCGCCCTGTGCGACGTGTTCGTAATGGACGCTTTCGGCACCGCTCACCGTGCCGAGGGCTCGACCCATGGCGTGGCCAAATTCGCCAAAGTCGCCGCTGCTGGCCCGTTGCTCGCCGCCGAACTGGACGCACTGGGCAAGGCCCTGGGCTCCCCGGCCCAGCCAATGGCCGCCATTGTTGCCGGCTCCAAAGTGTCGACCAAACTCGACGTACTCAACAGCCTGAGCCAGATCTGCAACCAGCTGATCGTTGGTGGCGGCATCGCCAACACCTTCCTGGCCGCTGCCGGTCACCCGGTTGGCAAATCGCTGTACGAGCCGGACCTGCTGGACACTGCCCGTGAAATTGCGGCGAAAGTCAGCGTGCCATTGCCAGTGGACGTGGTGGTCGCCAAGGAATTCGCTGAAAGCGCGACCGCGACTGTCAAGCTGATCGCCGACGTGGCTGCAGACGACATGATCCTGGACATCGGTCCACAGACCGCGGCGAATTTCGCCGAGCTGCTGAAGTCGTCCAAGACCATCCTGTGGAACGGCCCGGTGGGCGTGTTCGAATTCGACCAGTTCGGTAACGGCACCAAAGTGCTGGCCCAGGCCATCGCGGAAAGCACGGCGTTCTCCATTGCCGGCGGTGGCGACACCCTGGCGGCCATCGATAAGTATGGCGTTGCCGAGCAAATCTCCTACATTTCTACCGGCGGCGGCGCGTTCCTCGAATTCGTCGAAGGCAAAGTGCTGCCGGCCGTTGAAGTCCTGGAAAGCCGGGCCAAGGCCTGAGGCCGCTCATTTGACCAGGCAAAGGAGTGTTCAGATGGTCAGGACATTAATGCTGTTGATCGCCGCGGGTATGCTGGCGGCTTGCGGGAGTAACCCGAAAGCCACGCCGGAGCCCGCGCCATCCGCGTCGGATAAAGGCTGCTACCAGGCTGACTGGCAAGCGGAAACCAACCCGGTGATCAACAAGCGGTCCGGGCCCGATGGCCTGGACAAATACGAGACACAGACCCCGACCAAGGAACATGGCTGCCCTTGACGGGTCTGACTCTTTAACTCAGGGCTGGCGGCGTGTGCTGTCAGTCGAGGAACACGGATGAAACGCTTTATTGCCGTTGCGGCAGTGGCATTGCTGGCAGGTTGTTCGAATTTCGAACTGTTCAAGCCTGCCGAATCAACGGGCAACTGGACCACCTGGACCTGCGACAGCCAGGCCAAAGTGCTCTGGCGCTACACTGATGTGAGCCGCAAGGCAGTCGATGTTCGTTTGGGCGGCGCCGATCAGGTCTACCGCCTGAAGCTTGAACCGGGCGCCGAAGGCTCGCTGTACAGCAACGACATGCTGGCGTTTCACATAAAGGGTGAGGAAGGCCTGGTGTACTGGGTCGCCACCAATGATTTGATTGGCCGCGGTTGTAAAGCGCAGTAACAACGCCGATCGCAGGACTATTGTTGTGGCGAGGGAGCTTGCTCCCGCTGGAGCGCGAAGCGGTCCCAAAGCCAGTCGATTTGGTGTTTCAGAAGGACCGAGTCGACGGGTTTACGACTGCTTCGCAGCCGAACGCGAGCAAGCTCGCTCGCCACAGGTTCTTCGTTACGCACAGGTTTTTGTTGTACCGAATTCGCAGCCCGGGCCAACCCCCGATCTGCAATAACTTGAATAGCCGCCGCCGCTACGGCAGGCTGGCACGATTAACGACCCTCAACCGGGAGAGACACACACAATGGCACTTATCAGCATGCGCCAGATGCTGGACCACGCAGCCGAGTTCGGCTACGGCGTTCCAGCCTTCAACGTCAACAACCTTGAGCAGATGCGCGCCATCATGGAAGCCGCTGACAAGACTGACTCCCCGGTGATCGTCCAGGCTTCGGCCGGTGCTCGCAAATACGCAGGCGCCCCGTTCCTGCGTCACCTGATCCTGGCGGCCATCGAAGAATTCCCGCACATCCCGGTGTGCATGCACCAGGACCACGGCACCAGCCCTGACGTCTGCCAGCGCTCCATTCAACTGGGCTTCAGCTCGGTCATGATGGACGGCTCCCTGGGCGAAGACGGCAAGACCCCGACCGACTACGAGTACAACGTTCGCGTTACCCAACAAACCGTGGCCATGGCTCACGCCTGCGGCGTATCGGTGGAAGGCGAGCTGGGCTGCCTGGGTTCGCTGGAAACCGGCATGGCTGGTGAAGAAGACGGCATCGGCGCCGAAGGCGTTCTGGATCACAGCCAAATGCTGACCGACCCGGAAGAAGCCGCGGACTTCGTCAAGAAGACCCAGGTCGACGCCCTGGCCATCGCCATCGGCACCAGCCACGGCGCCTACAAGTTCACCAAGCCACCTACCGGCGACGTGCTGGCCATCGACCGCATCAAGGAAATCCACAAACGCATCCCGAACACCCACCTGGTGATGCACGGTTCGTCTTCGGTTCCGCAAGAGTGGCTGGCGATCATCAACCAGTACGGCGGCGACATCAAAGAAACCTACGGCGTACCGGTTGAAGAAATCGTCGAAGGCATCAAGCACGGCGTGCGCAAGGTCAACATCGACACCGACCTGCGTTTGGCGTCCACCGGTGCGATGCGTCGCCTGATGGCCACCAACCCGAGCGAGTTCGACCCGCGTAAATTCTTCGGCGCGACTGTTACTGCGATGCGTGACGTGTGTATTGCGCGTTATGAGCAGTTTGGTACTGCCGGTAATGCTTCGAAGATCAAGCCGATTTCGTTGGAAGCGATGTTCCAGCGTTACCTGAAAGGCGAGTTGAACGCTAAGGTTAACTGAGCCTGAGCGTTAAGCTGCGTTGAATAAGAAACCCGCCGAGAGGCGGGTTTTTTATTGGAAGAAAGTTTGCTCGCCTTGCACCAACCGAGCCGCGATTACTCCTTCGGTTCGACGTGATCCAGCGCCAGATTCACCGCCAGTTCACCGAGCATGACCACTTGGGCAATGCCCAGCAGGGTCTTGCGATGTGAGGTTTCCAGCAGCGCGGCGAAATTATTGAGCATGAGGGTGGCCGAGCCGAGTGTTTCGCTGGCGTTGGCCAGCAGGGCTTCGGTGTTGTACTTCGGATTGGCGAGGTACATGGGCTCGGGTTCGTGGGTGGTGGCCATGATTTGGGCGGCGGGGTTGAGGTAGTGGTCGAGGGCGCGCTCGGCGGCTTCGTGGAGTTTTTTTGAATCGAGGGATTCGTAGGGGGATGCCGGGTCTGTGACCGGCGGATGCGGCGTTGATTTAGTCATTTGCTCGAAACCTGATTGGAGTGCCCCTCTCTGGCTACTAATCAAAGTGGAGGCAACTGTACGCAGGTTAGTAGACCGGGGTTTCGAGCAAGCCGGCGCACCCGAAGGTGCCCTGCGCACAGTTACCATCAAGCGCAGGAATCGAAATCCCTGACTGACAGATGCTTGTGCACCAAGCTCGAAACCACGGGCTACTAAACCCGATCACTGCGAATCAGTGACACGAATCAAGTTACCGATGGCCTCCCAGACGCACAAGCCGGCGGATTCTGGCGTACCCGTAGGCAGTGACGCAAGCCGATGTAGGCCTCATGAAGTAACGCTGCGTGTCTTTAAACGTTGGCGTTTAAGTGGGGGCTGATGCCGGTCAGTGAAGAGATGGAGTTGGACATAAAGAACCTGTGGCGAGGGAGCTTGCTCCCGCTGGGCCGCGAAGCGGCCCCCAAAAAGAGGGTCTGCTGCGCAGCCCAACGGGAGCAAGCTCCCTCGCCACAAAGGGTGGATTCCTGCGGTCTTTCAGGGATTACGTATTGTGATCGATATCCAGATGGCTGAACGTCACTTCCCCGCCTTCAGTGGTGTACCCGGTGTTGTCCTGCACATAAACCCCGGCCTTGAAATACAGCGGCTTATCACGCCACATCGTGCTGATGTCGGTGTCCCATTGGTACCCCGCTGCACTGATGCCTAATGCACCGCCCGGGCTGAGGTGGATGAGGTAGGAGAATTCCTGATTGAGTTTCACGCCGGTGGCGATGGTGATGACCCGGGCGGTGTCGTCGTCGGGGTGCATGCGGACTTTGGCGACGATGTTGCCGGTCGAGGTGGAGGTTTTGTATTGATACTCGACCTTCACCAAGGGCTTCTGGCTCTTATAGGCGTGAATCTGACCAATGACGATCTTGCCCGAACTGGGCACCTGGCTGACCGAGAGGGTGGCACGCAGGGTGTTGTCCGCGTCAGGGTAGTACCAGTTTTTCAGCGTGCCGTTGCTGTAGGTTTCGCGCAGTTCGGTGCGCGGGTAGATCGCGTTTTCGGTTTTGGAGCCGGTGACCGGGGACCAGAAAAATAAAGTGCCGGTGTCGGAGTGGAAGTATTGATCCTTGAAGCCGTCCACCAGCTTGGTGGTTTCGACAGTGTACGGCGGGCTGCCGACGGGAACACTGAGGTTCCAGGTTGCGAGATCGATCATAATTCAAGCTTCCACTTTTTTACTGCACGTGCGTGCCAGAAGCTCTAGCTCGCGCCTTCGGGTGGGTCTTTATAAGCGTAGAAGGCCTCTTTGTTAATGCCCTTCTGGCAGATGATTGGCGTCAACAACCTGTCGAAATGCCATCCTTCCCGGTTTATAAGGCCTGCAGGGCTGACCGTTAGTCGGCTATATGAAACTTTACCGAAGTGATGGGATACGAGCGGCTTCTGCTTTAAGGGATCCGGGTCTAGAGTGAAGTCGCAATAGGTGACCGGTTTTAACAAAAGGCCGGCCTGAGGCCCCGAAAAAGAGATGCAGCATGGAATGCGCACAATCTAAGCCAGCTGAAGGCAACTCAATCCTGTTAATTGTTGATGATTACCCTGAAAACCTGATCAGCATGCGCGCGTTGTTACAGCGCCAGGATTGGCAGGTCATGACCGCGGCTTCCGGTTTTGAAGCCCTTGGCCTGTTACTCGAACACGATGTCGACCTGGTGCTGCTGGATGTGCAGATGCCGGGCATGGACGGTTTTGAAGTGGCGCGCTTGATGCGCGGCAGCCAGCGAACCCGTCTTACGCCAATCATTTTTCTTACCGCCAACGAACAGTCCCAGGACGCCGTGATCAAGGGCTACGCCAGTGGCGCGGTGGATTACCTGTTCAAGCCGTTCGATCCGCAAATTCTCAAGCCTAAAGTCCAGGCGTTGCTCGAGCACCAGCGTAATCGCCGTGCCTTGCAGCGGTTGAGCCATGATCTGGAAGTCGCCCGGGCCTTCAATGCCTCGGTGCTGGATAACGCCGCCGAAGGCATTTTGGTGGTGAGTGAGGACGGGCTGATTCGCTTCGCCAACCCGGCGATGTCTCGCTTGCTCAATGCCACGGTGAACGACCTGCAAGGCAAGGAGTTTCTGGATTTCCTGCAAAAACCGCACATTCCGATCTGGGCCGATTCCGAGTTGTTTGCCGGTTACAAACGCGGTGAAACCCTGCGCTTGCACGATGCGCTGCTGCGTACCGCGCCCGGCCAGCAAGTGCCCGTGGCGTTGTCTTGCGCGCCTTTGCCCGCCGAACAACATGCGATGGTGGTGACGGTGCTGGACATGTCGGTGGTGCGCCATCTGCATCAGCAGTTGGAGTTCCAGGCGGTGACCGACCCGCTGACCGGGCTGCTCAATCGCCGGGGTTTCTACCAGACCGTTGAAAACCTGCTGCTGCGCGGCGAACGTTCCGACAGCACTTGGGTGCTGTTGTACCTGGACCTCGACGGCTTCAAGCGGGTCAATGATTCCCTCGGCCACGATGCCGGCGACCGGGTGCTGCGTTGGGTGTCCGAGCAGTTGAAGGCATGCCTGCGGCCCTTCGATATTCTGGCGCGGATGGGGGGCGATGAGTTCACTGCGTTGCTGGATCTTGAGCTCCCCGAGCAGGCGGCAAAGATTGCCGAGAAGCTCATCGAGCGGGTGTCGATCTGTCAGCAGATCGAAGGCATGGACATCGCCTTGGGTGCCAGCATCGGCATCGCCACTTATCCCGATTGCGGGTCTAATCTGGACGGGCTGATGCGCGCCTCCGACATTGCCATGTACGAAGCCAAGCGCGCCGGGCGTCAGCAATATCGCTTCTACGATCACGAAATGAACGGCCGGGCACGCTCGCGGCTGATGCTTGAAGAGAGCGTGCGCACGGCCATCGAGAACCGCGATTTCAACCTGGTGTATCAGCCCCAGGTGGCGATTGCCGATGGGCAGATCCGCGGGTTCGAAGCGTTGTTGCGCTGGCAGCATCCGAGTGTCGGCGATGTACCGCCGGGGCTGTTTTTGCCGTTGCTGGAAGAGGCGCGGTTGATCAGTCGCCTGGGTAGCTGGATTTATCATCGCGGGGCCAAACAGCGCAAAGCCTGGGAAACCTTGTTTGCCGAAGATCTGGTGCTGGGCGTCAGCTTGAGCAGCACCCAATTCGGGTTGCCCAACCTGGTCACCGAGCTGCGTCAGGTGCTGGAGCGCCATGGCCTGAAGCCGCAGCAGCTGGAAGTCGAGGTCACGGAAGAGGCCTTGATGTCTAACCCCGACGAGACCCGCAAACAACTGCGTTTGCTGCGCAATCTGGGGGTACGGGTGGCGCTGGATGACTTCGGCTCCGGGGCTTGTTCGCTGGCGCATTTGCGCGACCTGGAACTGGACACGCTCAAGCTCGACCGGCATTTGATCGCCCGGTTGCCAGGGTCCGAACGGGATGCGGCGCTGGCACGCAGTGTCATCGATTTGTGCAACCGGTTAGGGCTGTTGGTGATCGCCGAAGGGGTTGAAACGGTGGCGCAATATGAGTGGCTGCAAGCCAACGGTTGCCAGTATGTGCAGGGTTTCCTGGTGGCGCGGCCGTTGATGGCCGAGGATACCGGTCACTTTGTCGAGCCGTTCGACTGGGGCGCGCTGACGAGTTGAATTCGCTACACTGGCAACCTTTTCGTGATGCGTGTTGCCGCTCCAATGACTGTGTTGAAATACCTCCAGGCTTATCCTGCCGCGTTGCAGGACCAGGTGCGCCAACTGATCGCCGAAGGTCGGCTGGGCGATTACCTGAGCCAGCGCTATCCGGAAAAACACGGGGTGCAGAGCGACAAGGCGCTGTACGCCTATGCCCTGGACCTCAAGCAGGAATACCTGCGTAACGCCCCGGCCATCGACAAGGTGTTGTTCGACAACCGTCTGGACCTGACCCACCGCGCGCTCGGTCTGCACACCGCGATCTCACGGGTGCAGGGTGGCAAGCTCAAGGCCAAGAAAGAAATTCGCATCGCCTCGCTGTTCAAGGACGCGGCGCCGCAGTTTCTGAAGATGATCGTGGTGCATGAGCTGGCGCACTTCAAAGAGTCGGATCACAACAAGGCGTTCTACAAGCTGTGCGAGCACATGTTGCCGGGGTATCACCAGGTGGAGTTCGATTTGCGGGTATACCTGACGTGGCGGGATATGCACTGAACAAATCTGCTAATTAATCGGGAGCGCATGGATGGACGTGAGCAAGACCAAGAGCAGCTTCTACCGCCGATTGTACGTGGCGTACCTGATCGACAGTGGGCTGGCCAGTAACGTCCCTGCATTGACCGAGGTGACCGGCATGCCCCGACGCACGGCTCAGGACACCATCGCGGCGTTGGCGGATCTGGATATCGTTTGTGAATTCGAGCAGGAAGAAGGCGCACGTAACCACGCGGGGCGCTATCGGATTCGCGAGTGGGGGGCGATTGATCGGGGGTGGATCGAGCGTAATCTGCGGCAGATCAAAGCGGTGCTTGAATACCCCTGAATTCCCGACCCCGATCATTCCCACGCAGAGCGTGGGAACGCTCATAGGGGCCTCAGGAACGGCGCATCCCGATATGCGGAATCTGATCCTCGAGGTATTCCTCACCCACCACCACAAACCCGTACCGCCCGTAGTACCCCTGCAAATGCGCCTGGGCCGAGAGGTAGATCGGCACCTCGGGCCAGTGCTTCTCGGCCTGTTTCAACGCCTGGCTCATCAACTCATGCCCAAGCCCGGCACCGCGTGCCTGGGGTGCAATGATCACCCGGCCAATCACCACGTCGCCGCCCTGCAATTGCGGGTCGAGCAATCGCAGGTAGGCCACCAGCCGATCCCCGTCCCAGCCCATCAAATGGCAAGTGTCACCTTCCAGGTCCTGGCCATCGATGTCTTGATAAGCGCATTTCTGCTCGACGACAAACACTTCGGCGCGCAGTTGCAAAATGGCATACAGCTGCTCTTTACCCAGATCGCTGTGGTGTTTGCAGACCCAATCGATTGTCATCTTCACATTCCTTGAACAACGTTGTTCCGATACTAAGCGCCCTGAGGCGGGATGTCTTTATCGCAGGGAATCTGTGATAAAGACCAAAATGCCATCATTCATTTCTCGCGAAGTTGTCTTCTTTGTGTAATCTGCGATGAAGCGCTGTGCAATGGCCTCAATGAGCTAATGTTAGGACCTGGGTTCGCCGGTAGAGGAATCTTGGAGTTTTGGCTGAAAAACACGTCGGGCAGCCCGCCCGCTAAGGATTTCTGGCATGCCGCGGTTTCATCGAGCGTTTGCTTTGATCGGATTGCTGTTGCTGACACAGGCCGAGGCTGCGGAAAAGCTGCGTCTGGTCGCCGATGCCTGGCCACCCTTTACCGACGCCACGCTGGTCAATGGCGGTGTGGCCACGGACATCGTCAGCACCGCGCTGGCCCGGGCCGGTTACGCCAGCGATTTCGAACAAGTGCCGTGGGCCCGGGCCTTGTTTGGGGTGGGCGAGGGACGTTACGACGTACTGGTCAACACCTGGTACACCGACGAGCGCACGAAGCTGGGGCAATTTTCCGGCGAGTACCTGCTCAACCGCGTGCGCTTTCTCAAGCGCAAAGACACGCCAATCGAATACAACAACCTGCAACAACTGCACACCTACCCGATAGCGGTGGTACGCGGTTATGCCTATTCGCAGGAATTTGATGAGGATGTGTCGTTGCAGAAGGTCCCGGTGCATAACTTCGCCATGGCTGTGCGCATGGTCGCGGCCGATCGGGTCAAGCTGACTTTGGAAGACGAGTTCGTCGCCCGGTATTACCTGGCGCGGGAATCACCCAAAGTGCGCAATGCCGTGGAGTTCCTGCCCAAGCCGTTGAGCGAGAACAGTCTGCATATTCTGGTGAGCCTGAAGAACCCGGAGCATGAACAGATCGTCGCCGGTTTCGATCGCGAGATTGCGGCGATGAAGGCTGACGGGAGTTATGAGAAGTTGCTCAGGCAGCATGGGATGTGATCTGAAAGGCCTGCAGTGTCCGAGCTGAAGCCTTCGCGGGCAAGCCCGGTCGCTGCACATTTCAGGCTTCGTTAGTGTCCTTGATCAAATGCGCCGCCAACGTCCGCAACGGCCCCAGTTGCCGACAGATCAACGCCAGTTGTGTCTGTACCAGCCGCTGGCCTTCATCGATTTCATCCGGCATCTGCTCAAGCGCATTGGCCAGTGCTTCTTCCTCATCACTCTGAATCGCAATCGGCTGTTTGCTCGCCAGGCCCTGGGCAATGTCGTCGAGGCTGGCGGCCACGCTCACGCCCGCACCGTCGATCAGGTGCTCGCGCACATCCGACGGCAGTTGGGTTTCACGGTGTGCCCCAAGCCCCGACAAATAGCTGAGCAGGGTGTGCGACAGCACCAGGAATCGGAACCCGACATCGGCTTCCTTACGGAAGTGCCCCGGCTCCATCAGCATGTTGGCCAGTGTCGTCGACAACGCCGCGTCGGCGTTGTGCGCGTTACGTCGGGCCAGGCGGTAAGCCAGGTCGTCGCTTTTACCGGCGGCGTATTGCTGCATGATCTGGCGCAGGTAAATGCTGTTGCAGGTCAGGGTATTGGCCAGCACTTTGTTCAGGCGTCGGCCCTGCCAGTCCGGCAGGAACAGGAATACCGCCAGGCCGGCGATCAGGCTGCCGAGCAAGGTATCGAACAGTCGCGGCAGAAGCAGCCCGTAACCGTCGCCCACCTGGTTGAAGCAGAACAGCACCATGATCGTAATGGCGGCTGTCGCCAGGGTGTAGCGGGTGGTGCGGTTGGTAAAGAACACCACCCCGGCGACGATGGCGAAGCTCGACTGGATCAACGGGTTGGGGAACAGATCGAACAGCGCCCAGGCCACGGTCAGGCCGATGGCGGTGCCGATGATCCGTTGGCCCAGTTTGCGGCGGGTGGCGCCGTAGTTCGGCTGACAGACAAACAACGTGGTGAGGATGATCCAGTAACCTTGCGAGGGGTGGATCAAATGCACCATCGCGTAGCCGATGCTCAATGCCAGGGGCAGGCGCAGGGCGTGGCGGAATAGCAAGGACGTTGGCGTCAGCTGTGTGCGCAAGCGAATCCACACATCCTTGAGGCTGCGTGGCGAACGGTCGAGCAGGCTGCTGTCGGTGGCGTCTGCAAGCGCATCGGGGTTGCTGGCGTCGCTGAGCAAACGGTCGAGGGTGCCGAGGTTGGCGGCCAATGCCCGCAACGAGCGCAACAGACCGCGCCAGGCCGGATTGCTCTGGATGCGCAGGTGTTCGAGGGAGGCGTGCAGGTCGCTCAAGGCTTCGGCGAAGCTGGCGTCATAGATGAACGGCTGGCGCATCTGGATCGATTCGGCCAGCGCGCGGCACACCTTGCCTTGTTGGCGCAGCAGGCGCTGACAGCGGAACAGTACGTCGCTGTGGAAGAACGCCTCGGCCAGCGCGTTGTAAGGGTAGTGCGAGGAGCTGGCGCGCTCGTGGATGTCCTGGGCGAGGAAGTACAGCTTCAGGTAACGGCTGAGTTTCGCCCCCGGCCGGCCATCGCCGACCCGGTGCAGAATGATTTCCTTGGCGGCGTTCAGGGCTGCCACCACCCGACCGTTCTGCTGGGCCAGTTCCAGGCGGCGCGCTTCCACGTCCAACTGCCGGATCGGTTCGAACAACGACGATTTCAGTTTCAGGTAATAACCCAGTTCACGGAACAACCGCGCCAGGCTCTGTTGCACCGGCTGGTTAGAAAACAGCACCTGCCACAACACCGAGAGCAAGCCATACCACGCCGCACCCGCCACCAGCAGTACCGGCTCGTGCCAGAAATCAGTGACTGCGCCGCCGCGCTGGTCCACGCCGATCATGGTGTAGACCGACAGAATCAGCGTCGCTGACGCAATCGCGCCATAACGCTCGCCCAGCGCGCCGAGCATGGTCAGGCAGAAGCTGGCCAGGGCAAAGGCGATGATAAAGAGGATGGGGTAGGGGAAGAGCAGTTCGACGGACAGGGCGGCGACCATAAAACACACCAGCGTCACGGCCAGTGCGTTGAGGCGGCCCTGCCAACTGTCGTCGGTTTCGGCCAGGGCGCTGGCGATGATCCCCAGGAACAACGGGATCAGCAGCCCCATTTGATCCTGAGACCAACACAGCGCCATGGTGCCGGTCAGGGCGATGAATACCCGAACGCTGTAACTGAATTTATCCAGCGCCCAGAGGCGACGCAGAGACTGCCGAAATGTGGTCGATGACATGAAGTGCGAAGGCCTTCCGAGGCAATGACGCTAAATTGAGCCACTAATGACGCCGACGCAATGGCGCCGATCACATCAGACAGCAAAATCTGTTCCTTCCTCGTTCTGTGTTGCCTGTCAGGACGTCTTCGCGGGCAAGCCTCGCTCCTACAGGGATTTAGGTGACCCTTGTAGGAGCGAGGCTTGCCCGCGAAGAACGATAACGCGATCGGTCAGACGTATTGCGCCGCCGCGTAACCGGAGGCCCAGGCCCATTGGAAGTTGAAACCACCCAGATGCCCGGTGACGTCGAGCACTTCACCGACGAAGTACAGGCCAGGGCTTTTCAGCGATTCCATGGTCTTGGACGACACCTCGCGCGTGTCGACGCCACCCAGGGTCACTTCGGCCGTGCGGTAGCCCTCGGTGCCGGCCGGCACGACTTTCCAGCTCGCCAGTTTTTCAGCGATGTCTGCAATTTCTGCGTGGGTGTATTGCTTCATCGGTTTGGAGACGAACCAGTTGTCTGCCAGCAAGTTGGCCATCTTTTTGGTGAAGATTTCACCGAGCAGGGTTTTCAGCTCACTGTTGGGGCGTTCGACTTGCTGCTGTTGCAGCCAGCTCGGTACGTCGTGATCCGGCATCAGGTTGATCTCTACCGTGTCGCCGGATTCCCAGAACGAAGAAATCTGCAAAATCGCCGGGCCGCTGAGACCGCGGTGGGTGAACAGGATGTTCTCGCGGAAACTCTGGTCGTTGCAGCTCACCAGGCAATCCACCGACGTACCGGACAGCTCGGTGCACAGCTCCTTGAGCTGATCGGTGATGGTGAACGGTACAAGACCGGCGCGGGTCGGCAGCAGGTCGTGGCCGAACTGCTTGGCCACCTGATAGCCGAAACCGGTGGCGCCGAGGGTCGGAATCGACAGGCCGCCAGTGGCGATCACCAAGGATTGGCAAGTGATCTGGTCCAGCGTGGTATCCAGCAGATAACCGCTTTCGAGCTTCTCGATGGTCTGGATCGAGGTGTCCAGGTGCAGGCTGACGCCAACCTGATTGCACTCGTCGAGCAGCATGTCGAGGATGTCGCTGGATTTGTTATCGCAGAACAACTGGCCGAGTTTCTTCTCGTGGTACGGCACGCCGTGTTTGGCCACCAGACCGATGAAGTCCCACTGGGTGTAACGTGCCAACGCAGATTTGCAGAAATGTGCGTTCTGCGAGAGGAAATTGCTCGGCTCGGTGTACATGTTGGTGAAATTGCAGCGGCCACCGCCCGACATCAGGATTTTCTTGCCGGCCTTGTTGGCATGGTCAAGCAACATCACCTTGCGCCCGCGCCCGGCGGCGGTCAGCGCACACATCAACCCTGCGGCGCCAGCGCCAATGATCACGACTTCGGTAGAGCGCAAAACGGTGTCCTCACATAAATCTCAGAGCTAACGGCGATCCCGTAGGAGCGAGGCTTGCCCGCGAAGAACGATAACGCGTTGCATCAGGTGTACCGAGTTTTCGTTCTTCGCGGGCAAGCCTCGCTCCTACAGGGGGGGCGGTGCGGTTTTACAAAATGCGTACGCGCAGCGAACGGCCTTTGATTTTACCGTCGTTCAGACGCTGCAAGGCTTGCTTGGCGATCCCGCGTTCCACGGCCACATAGGCCTGGAAGTCGAAAATCGCGATCTTGCCGACCTGGGCGCCGGGAATGCCCGCCTCACCGGTCAGTGCGCCGAGAATGTCGCCTGGACGGACTTTGTCTTTACGGCCCGCACCAATGCACAGCGTGCTCATCAGCGGCAGCAGCGGACCGCCGCCCTGGGACGTGAGGTTATCCACCTGATCCCAATTCAACGGCGACTTCTGCAGTTGCTCGATGGCTTGGGCGCGATGGGCTTCGGACGGTGCGACCAGGCTGATCGCAATGCCTTTCTCACCGGCACGACCGGTACGGCCGACACGGTGAATGTGGATTTCCGAGTCACGGGCCAGTTCGACGTTGATCACCATGTCCAGCGCATCGATGTCCAGGCCGCGTGCGGCGACGTCGGTGGCAACCAGTACCGACGTACTGCGGTTGGCGAACATGGCCAACACCTGGTCGCGGTCACGCTGTTCCAGATCGCCGTGCAGGCCGACGGCGGAGATGCCTTTGGACGTCAGGTGATCGACGGTTTCCTGCACCTGCTGCTTGGTGAAGCAGAACGCCACGCAGGACGCCGGACGGAAGTGGCCGAGCACCTTGGTCACCGCGCTCATGCGCTCTTCCGGGGAGATTTCGTAGAAGCGCTGCTCGATCTGCGTGTCGTCGTGGAACGCCTCGGCCTTCACTTGCTGCGGATTACGCATGAACTTCGACGCCAACTGCTTGATGCCCACCGGATAGGTGGCGGAGAACAGCAGGGTCTGGCGACGTTCCGGGCACTGGGCGATGATTTCTTCGATGGAATCGTAGAAACCCATGTCGAGCATGCGGTCGGCTTCGTCGAGGATCAGCGTGTTCAGGCCGTGAAGCACCAGCGAACCCTTGCGCAGGTGTTGCTGGATGCGCCCTGGAGTGCCGACGATGATGTGCGCGCCGTGCTCCAGCGAGCCGATCTGCGGGCCGAAAGACACACCGCCGCACAGGGTCAGGACCTTGATGTTGTCTTCGGCACGGGCCAGGCGACGGATTTCCTTGGCGACCTGGTCGGCCAGCTCACGGGTCGGGCAGATGACCAGTGCCTGGCAACCGAAGAAGCGCGGATTGATCGGGTTCAACAGGCCGATACCGAAGGCGGCGGTCTTGCCGCTGCCGGTCTTGGCCTGGGCGATCAGGTCCATCCCCTTGAGGATCACCGGCAAGCTTTGCGCCTGGATCGGCGTCATCTGGGCATAACCGAGGGAGTCGAGGTTAGCCAGCATGGCGGCGGACAGCGGCAAAGTATTAAAAGCGGTGGCGATGGTGGTCACGGGACTGGCCTGCAAAACAAAATGTCGCGCAGTGTATCAGTCCCAGGCTCTCCACCTGCAAATTCTGGACGAATAGCCGTAGCAGCTGTCGAGGTACGGGGCTGCGTTGCGTGTCCGCAGGACCGCCCCGGCTGGGCCGCTTCGCAGCCCAACGCAGCCTCGTGCCTCGGCAGCTGCTACGGGTCAGTGCTCGATATCGTGCTCACGGCTGACCATCCGTCGGCCATCCTTTGGTGAAAGCTGCGAGAAGATGGTTGCAGCCAGCATCGCCATGACGCCGACCGTCACAAAAGTCAGCTGGAACGCGCCCAGCACCGTGTCCACGTCGTCATTGCCCATCTCCGCCGTGAATCCGCCGAGCAGCGCACCGGCGCACGCCACGCCCAGGCTCAGGGACAATTGCGCTACCACCGACAGCAAACTGTTGCCGCTGCTGGCGCTGGCGTCGTCGAGGTCGATCAGTGTCACGGTATTCATCGCGGTGAACTGCAAGGAGTTGATCGCCCCCAGAATCGCCAACTGGCCCAGCAACAGCCAATACGGTGTCTGCTCGCTGACCAGGCCCATGCTTGCCAGCATGATCCCCAGCGCCAGTGTGTTGCCGGTCAGCACGATGCGGTAGCCGAAACGTTCGATCAACGGCCGCGCCACCGATTTGGCGACCATCGCGGCCGCGGCCAGGGGCAGCATGCTCATCCCGGCCTGTGACGGCGAATAGCCCAGCGCCACTTGCAGCAGCAACGGCACCAGGAACGGCAATGCGCCGCTGCCCAACCGGGCGAACAGGTTGCCGAGGATGCCCACGGCGAAGGTCCGGGTCTTGAACAGCGATGGCGCAAACAGTGGATTGTCGATGTGCCCGGCCCGCAGCCAATAGGCCGCCAGACAGGCCATGCCGGCAAACAACAGCAACATCACCCGCAAGTGCGGCAGACGCAGTTCGCCGAGGCCTTCCATGGCGATGGTGATCAGCACCATCGCCGCGCCGAACAGCAAGAAGCCCAGGCTATCGAAGCGGGTGCGCTCGCTGCCGCGCAAGTCGGGGATGAATTTCCATACCGCGTAGCAACCGAGAACGCCCACCGGCAGGTTGATCAGGAAGATCCAGTGCCAGGTCAGGTATTGCACCATCCAGCCGCCCATGGTCGGGCCGATCAGCGGGCCGAGCAGGCCGGGAATGGTGATGAACCCCATGATCCGCACCAGATCCGAGCGCGGATACGCGCGCAGCACTACCAAGCGTCCGACCGGCAACATCAAGGCGCCGCCCAGGCCCTGGATCACCCGGGCGCCGATCAGCATGCTCAGGGTGCTCGACAAGGCGCAGAGCAATGAGCCGATGCTGAACAACAGGATGGCGCCGAAGAAAATTTTCTTGGTGCCGAAACGGTCGGCGATCCAGCCGGAGGCGGGAATCAGCAAGGCGACGGTGAGCATGTAGGCGATGATCACACCCTGCATGCGCAGCGGGTCTTCGGCCAGGTCCCGGGCCATGGCGGGGAGGGCGGTGTTGAGGATTGTCCCGTCGAGGGACTGCATGAAGAAGGCAATGGCCACGACCCATGGCAACCAGCGGGCGGTGACGGCGTCGAGAGGTGGGCGGTTGGGCATGGGGCCTCTTGTTAATGCAGATTCGTGGCTGGCGCTGAACCCTGTGGCGAGGGAGCTTGCTCCTGCCGGTCTGGGGCCGCTTCGCAGCCCAGCGGGAGCAAGCTCCCTCGCCACAGGTTTTTGTGTTTACAGGGTCAAGGTCAATCGGCTGACGAGCGCTCCCGGCAGCAATGCCGAAGACGTGTTCCGCTGACTGTAGGTGCTGGCCGACAACATCAGCTCGCGTTCCTCGGTCAACGCTTCCAGCTGCGAACCGAGCAGGCTGTAGGCGCTGTCATCGAAACGCATGGTGCTGACCGGTGCCTGAATCTCGCCGTTCTCGACCCAGAAGGTCGCGAACCGTGTCATGCCGGTCAGGCGCGCCGCCGGTTGGTCCGAGTAGTTCAGGTACCACAGGTTGCTGATATACAAACCGGTGCCCAGTTGCTTGAGGATCTCGGCGTCAGGCAACGAGCCGGCCGCCATGTTCAACGCACTTGGCGCTTCACCGCCGCCAGCACCGTTGGCGGTCAGGCCGTACTCGGCGGCGCTGCGTGAACCGACCAGTTGCTCACCCGCCTTGCCCTCAACAATCAGCCGCAGATCACTGCGCGGATAACCTTCACCGGAGAACGCTGGGCTCAGGGAGCCGCTGACTTTTTCATCCAGGGACACCAACGGGCTGAACGAGCTGTCGCCACCGTAGAGCTTCTGCAACGGACTGCTCTTGCTGGCAATCGACTGCGCCGAGAACCCGCCCCAGCTGAGCATGCCCATGATTTCTTCCAGGGCTGCCGGCGCGAGGTAGGCGCGGTACTGACCCGGCGCCAGCGTGCGCAATGGCCGCCCGAGAAACGCCAACTGCTCGCGGGCCTGCTGGAAACGCCGGGCAAAGCCTTCGCTGTTCCAGTCGTGCCCGGCATAGCTGGCTTTCACCGCCTGACCGTTTTCATGGAACAGGCTGAAATCGAAGTTGAAGCTGTTGGCCTGATGCCAGCCGAACGCGCCCGAAGAACTGGCGAAACCGCGACTGATCGGCCCGGCGGCATAGAAACCGACCAGATCCAGCCCCTCGCCGGCCTGAGTGATTTCAGCGACCACCTGCTCGGTGTCCGGCAGCGGATGATCCTGCACGTTGTTGCTCTGCCAGTCGTCATGGTTGAGCAGCAGGTACGGGTCCTGAGGCAGCAACGGCAGGGTTTCGCGCAACTGTTGTAGCCCATCGGCCAGACGCTGAAGGTCGACTTCCGGATCGCCCGACAACGTGATATCGAGGTCGGCGTGGCGGCCGTCGTTGATCAGTTTGAAGCCGATGCTTGCCTGCTGCACCTGCCCGGCCTGACGCACCTTGGCGTGGTTGAAACGCACGAAGGCCGACGATTCGGCGGCGTAGCTGAGGGTGAACTGCTCAGGCGTGCGCAGTGCATCGCGCAGCCAGTTGACCAAGGCCTTGAACGAATCGGCCTGGTTTTTTGAAGTGCTCGTGGACGTACTCATCAGGCATCTCCCCCAAACACATCAACATTGCTGAACACACAGGCCGGCGACGCATGGCCGACACGGATCACCTGGTTCGGTTCGCCCTTGCCGCAGTTCGGCGTCCCCAGCACCTTGAAGGTGCTGGCGTCACCGACGGCGCGCAGGCTCTTCCAGAATTGCGCGGAAATCGCCCGGTAGTTCGGGTTCTTCACCACGCCTTTGAGTTCGCCGTTTTCGATCAACTGGCCCCATTCGCAACCGAACTGGAATTTGTTGCGCGCATCGTCGATGGACCACGAACGGTTGGTGCTCATCAAAATGCCGTGCTCGATGTTGCCGATCAGTTGCTCAAGCGGCTGATCGCCGGGCTCGATGTTGAGGTTGGCCATGCGGTCGATCGGCGGACGGTTCCAGCCGCAGGCGCGGCTGTTGGCCACGCCGTCGAGGCTGGCCCGGAACTGCGAGAGCGCGCCGCCCAATGGTCGCAGCAGCAAACCTTGCTTGATCAGGAATTGCTTGCTGGCGGCGGTGCCTTCGTCGTCATGGCCGTAGCTGGCGAGCTGTTCGGGGATGTCCGGGTCGAATGTCACGTTGAGCAGTTCGGAGCCGTATTGCAGGCGGCCGAAGTCTTGCGCCTTGACGAAACTGGTGCCGGCGTAATTGCGCTCGTCGCCCAGGATGCGGTCCAGTTCCAGCGGGTGACCGATGGACTCGTGGATCTGCAGCATCATCTGGTCGGGCATCAGCAACAGGTCGCGCGGGCCTTGCGGGGTGTTCGGTGCCAGCAGCAATTGCAACGCCTGGTCGGCGACTTTCGGGCCGGCGCCGATCAGGCCGCAGCGGCTGATCACATCAAAGCCGCCCTGCTGACCGAAATTCTCGCGGCCGAGGGTGCGGGTCTGGCTGTCGCTACCGTCGTAGGCGGTGACGTCCATGCTCGGGTAGACGAAGCGCTGGGCCTGGCGCAGTTCGGCGCCGGCGCTGTTGAGGTAGATCTGCTCGACGTTGGTGATACCGATGCTCGCCTGCCAGTTCACCAGGCGTTCGTCCTTGGGCACGGCGGCAGATTCGGCGCCGAGCAGTTGGTAGCAATCGCTGAGAGACGGGAAGGGTTGGTCGAGGCTCGGCGAGAAATAGTCGGCGCGCTCGCTGGAAACCGCTTGCTCACGCAAGTCGAGGAGGGCGTGTGGCTTGAGTCGACGGGCTTGTTGCTCGGCCTTCTCCAGCGCGGCTTGCAGCCCGGACTGAGACAAATCGTTGGTCGCGGCATAGGCTTCGACGCCGTTGACCCGAACGGTCAGCATCGCACCTTCGTCCCGGCTCAGGCTCGGTGGTTCGGCGACGTTCTTGCGCACTGAAAGATACTGACCGGATTCGCGAACATAACGCAGCGAAAAGAATTCAGCGCCCGTGCGCAACGCAGCGAAGCGCTGCTTGAGCTGGGGGTGGAAATCGAACATTCGGGAACCTCCTTGGTATGGAGTGGCGGCGAATCGGTGTTGCGAGGGGGGGGAACGTTTGCGTGGCGCTAGATTAGGCCTGCGTGGGGGGTAGGATCAAGTGAAGAGCGGTGTAGGAAGAGTTGAGGTTGGGTGAGTCAGGAATTTATCTTATTGCTTGGGCGGACGCTTTCGCGGGCAAGCCTCGCTCCTACAGGGCGAATGCGATTCCCTGTAGGAGCGAGGCTTGCCCGCGAAGGCCGCGCCTCGGTGTTACGGCTTACTGAGCGCTCACATCCCGCAACGGCTTGCCCTTCACCGGTGCACCGCCGGCCACGTAGTATTTGGCCTTGCTGCGCGGCAATGGTTTGCGACCGCGGATCTTGTCGGCGATTTTCTCGGCCATCATGATCGTTGGTGCGTTCAGGTTGCCGGTGGTGATGATCGGCATGATCGAGGCATCGACCACGCGCAGGCCTTGCATGCCATGCACACGACCTTCGCCATCGACCACGGCCATTTCGTCGGTGCCCATCTTGCACGAGCAGGACGGGTGGAACGCGGTTTCGGCGTGCTCGCGGATGAACTTGTCCAGCTGCTCGTCGGTTTGCACGTCGATGCCGGGGCTGATTTCGCGACCACGGAAGGCATCCAGCGCCGGCTGTTGCATGATTTCACGGGTCAGGCGGATGCCATCGCGGAATTCCTGCCAGTCCTGCTCGGTGGCCATGTAGTTGAACAGGATGCTCGGGTATTCGCGCGGATCCTTGGACTTGGCCTGGATGCGACCGCGGCTTGGCGAACGCATGGAACCCATGTGCGCCTGGAAGCCGTGCTCTTTCACGCCGTTGCTGCCGTTGTAGTTAATCGCTACCGGCAGGAAGTGATACTGGATGTTCGGCCATTCGAATTCCGGGCGGGTACGAATGAAACCGCCGGCTTCGAACTGGTTGCTGGCGCCGATGCCGGTGCCGTTGAACAGCCACTCGGCACCGATGGCCGGCTGGTTGTGCAGGAGCAGCGACGGGTACAGCGAGACCGGTTGGGTGCAGGCGTATTGCAGGTACAACTCGAGGTGATCCTGCAGGTTTTCACCGACGCCCGGCAGGTCGTGGACCACCGGAATATCAAGCTTTTTCAGCAGTTCGGCCGGGCCGACACCGGAGCGTTGCAGGATCTGCGGCGACGCGATGGCGCCGGAGCACAGCAACACTTCTTTGCGGGCACGGACTTCAACGCGTTCTTCGGCGGCACCGATCAGGTAACGCACGCCGACTGCACGCTTGCCTTCGAACAGAATCTTGTCGGTCAGGGCGTGGGTGACGATGGTCAGGGTCGAACGCTTCTTGGCGATGTCCAGGTAACCGCGAGCGGTACTGGAGCGACGGCCTTTCGGCGTCACGGTGCGGTCCATCGGGCCGAAACCTTCCTGCTGGTAACCGTTCAAGTCTTCGGTACGCGGGTAACCGGCCTGCACGCCTGCTTCAACCATCGCGCTGAACAGCGGGTTGTTGCCGGCTTTGGGCGTGGTCACGCTGACCGGACCGTCGCCACCGTGGTAGTCGTTCGGGCCGATGTCACGGGTTTCCGCCTTGCGGAAATACGGCAGGCAGTCGAGGTAAGTCCAGTCTTCCAGGCCTGGCAGTTTCGCCCAGTTGTCGTAGTCCATGGCGTTGCCGCGGATGTAGCACATGCCGTTGATCAGCGAAGAACCACCCAGGCCCTTGCCGCGACCGCATTCCATCCGGCGACCGTCCATGTGTGGCTCTGGATCGGTTTCGTACGCCCAGTTGTAGCGACGACCTTGCAGCGGGAACGCCAAAGCCGCCGGCATTTGTGTGCGGAAATCCAGACGGTAATCCGGGCCGCCCGCTTCGAGCAGCAGGACGGTGACGCCTTCGTCTTCAGTCAGACGGGTCGCCAGGGTGTTACCGGCCGAGCCGGCACCGATGATGATGTAATCGAATACTTGGGACATTGAATGCACCCTCTTTGAAGTTGGTCAGGTCGCGGTCGCGGATTTGTCACTTACTGTGGCGAGGGAGCTTGCTCCCGCTCGGCTGCGCAGCAGTCGCAAATCAGCGACCGTGTTCTGTCTGAATGAGCGCTGAACCTGAAGTTGGGGCTGCTTCGCAGCCCAGCGGGAGCAAGCTCCCTCGCCACAAAGGCCCCAGCTTCAGGTTCGCGTCAGATCAGAACACCGAGGCGTAATCGCCCAGTTCGACCTGTACCGATTTGATGCGTGTGAAGTTGTTCAGCGAGCTGATGCCGTTCTCACGGCCCACGCCCGACTGCTTGTAGCCGCCGACCGGCATCTTGGCGTCGGACTCGCCCCAGGCGTTGATCCAGCAGATACCGGCTTCCAGTTGATGAATCACGCGGTGCGCGCGGTTCAGGTCTTTGGTAACAACGCCGGCAGCCAGACCGAAGTCGGTGTCGTTGGCGCGACGGATCACTTCTTCTTCGGTTTCGTAGGTCAGGATGCTCATCACCGGGCCGAAGATTTCTTCGCGCACGATGGTCATCTCGTCGGTGCAGTCGGTGAACACGGTCGGGGCCACGAATGCGCCTTTGGCGAATTCGCCGTCGGTCAGACGAGCGCCGCCGCACAGCAGGCGAGCACCTTCTTCCTTACCTTTGGCGATGTAACCCAGCACGCTTTCCATGTGGGCGAAGCTGACCAGCGGGCCGAAGTTGGTGTTTTCGTCTTCCGGGTTGCCAACGCGGATGCGCGCAACGCGCTCAACGATCTTGGCTTCGAACGCGGCTTTCAGGTGGCTCGGGACGAACACGCGAGTGCCGTTGGTGCAGACCTGACCGGAGCTGTAGAAGTTGGCCATCATCGCGGTGTCGGCGGCGCGATCGAGGTCGGCGTCGTCGAAAATGATCAGCGGGGATTTGCCGCCCAGTTCCATGGTCACGTCTTTCAGCGTGGAAGCGGAAGCGCTGGCCATGACTTTCTTGCCGGTGTCGGTGCCGCCGGTGAAGGAGACTTTTTCGATGCGTGGGTGTTCGGTCAGCCAGGTGCCGACTTCACGGCCGCTGCCGGTCAACACGTTGAACACACCAGCCGGCAGGCCGGCTTCGGTGTAGATCTCGGCCAGTTTCAGGGTGGTCAGCGAGGTGACTTCGCTTGGCTTGAAGATCATCGCGTTGCCGGCCGCCAGGGCTGGAGCGGATTTCCACAGGGCGATCTGGATCGGGTAGTTCCACGCGCCAATACCGGCCACGATGCCCAGCGGCTCGCGACGGGTGTAGACAAAAGAGGTGGTGCGCAGCGGAATCTGCTCGCCTTCGATGGCCGGTACCAGACCTGCGTAGTATTCCAGCACGTCAGCGCCGGTGACGATGTCGACGTAACGGGTTTCGGAGTACGCCTTGCCGGTGTCCAGGGTTTCCAGGGCGGCCAGTTCATCGTTGCGCTCGCGCAGGATGTCGACGGCACGACGCAGGATGCGTGAACGCTCCATGGCGGTCATCGCGGCCCAGATTTTCTGGCCCTTTTCGGCACTGACCACTGCACGCTCGACGTCTTCCTTGGTCGCACGCTGTACGGTTGCGAGGACTTCACCGTTAGCCGGGTTGATGGCTTCGAAGGTGGCGTCGCTGCTGGCGTCACTGTAACCGCCGTCGATGTAGAGTTTTTGCAGTTCGAAACGGGCCATAAAGTCCTCGCAAGTGCATAAGTTGGTTGGCGTTAACCACTGGGACGTGCCGTGTAGCGTTGGCGACGCTGATCAGTGGCGTTCAGGGGCTGAGCGGTTTTATGTGTGCTCTAACTCACCTGCTTGGCCAATTGGATATCCATGTATTCGTAAGCGATTCTTTGCGCCTGCTCGGTGTCGAAAGCATCTCCCGACAACGCGCCGCGCAACCACAAACCGTCGATGAGGGCTGCCAGGCCCCGGGCGGCGCTGCGCGCTTGATCAAGCGGCAACGCACGGCGGAACTGGCAGCACAGGTTGGAATACAGACGGTGATCGTTGATCCGCTGCAACCTGTGCAAAGACGGCTGGTGCATGCTGGTGGCCCAGAAGGCCAACCAGGTTTTCATTGCCGGGCCATTGACCTGGCTGGCGTCGAAGTTGCCTTCGATAATCACCTGCAGATGCGCCCGTGGGCTGTCATCTGCCATCGCCTGACGGCGCGCGGTGACGTTCTCGCTGAGGACGCTCATCAGATACCGCATCGTGGCGGCGATCAGGCCATTCTTGTCCTGAAAGTAGTGACTGATGATGCCATTCGAGACACCGGCCAAACGGGCGATCAGCGCAATGCTGGCGTCCCCCATGCCGACCTGATCGACGGCCTGTAGCGTGGCTTCGATCAATTGCTGGCGGCGGATGGGTTGCATACCGACCTTGGGCATCTTGCACATCTCCTTAGGCCTCCCGGTGGACGAAATACGCCTACCGGATTGAGGGCCAGTCTATTTTGTTTTGATTGAACGTTCAATCAACAAAGAATAAGATCTGCGACAATTCGTCGCTGCCTACAGGTTTTTCCTACGTGTAGTGGGCGGAAAAACGACATCTGAACATGCTCGAAACCCACGCGCACTGGCGTTCCATGGGTTTCGGGCTTTTTTCGGGGTGTCTTTATATCACCCGCCGGTCGGCTGCCAACTAATCGATTGGTCGGGTATCGCGTTGCCTTGTGTTCTTCTCTCGCACTGCCCGGAGCATCTGTGCCATGAGTTCTGCCTCTCTAATAAAGACCCCACCCGAGAAGGTGATGGTCAACGGTTGGGTGTTCTACACCTCTACCGCGTTGATTCTGTTGTTGACCGCCATTCTGATCATCGCCCCGCAAGAGGCCGGCAGAATGCTCGGCATTGCCCAGGCGTGGTTGTCCCGCAGCTTCGGCTGGTACTACATGGTAGTGATCGCCGCCTACCTGGTGTTCGTGGTTGGCCTGGCGTTTTCGTCTTATGGCAAGCTCAAGCTGGGCAGCAAGGACGATACCCCGGACTTCAGCTACGGCGCCTGGGCGGGGATGCTGTTCTCGTCGGGTATCGGCATCTCGCTGTTGTACTTCGGTGCGTCCGAGCCGCTGGACCATTACTTCAACCCGCCGGAAGGCGTCGCCGGCAGCAACCTTGCCGCACGTCAGGCAGTGCAGCTGACGTTCCTGCATTGGGGCCTGCATGGCTGGGCGATCTACGCCTTGGTCGGCCTGGCCGTGGCGTACTTTGCTTACCGTCATAACCAGCCGTTGGCATTGCGTTCGGCGCTTTATCCGCTGGTCGGCGAGCGTTGGGTCAAAGGCGCGGCCGGTCATGCGGTGGACGGCTTTGGCATGTTCGTGACCCTGCTGGGGCTGGTGACGAACCTGGGGATCGGTTCGCTGCAAGTGTCGTCGGGGCTGGAAAACCTGTTCGGCATGGCGCACAGCAACACCAACTTGCTGATCGTGATCATCGTGATGAGCACCGTGGCGACCATCGCCGCTGTGTCCGGCGTGGAAAACGGCATTCGCCGTCTGTCCAACCTGAACATCGTGCTGTTCAGCGGTCTGCTGATTTTCGTGCTGTTGTTCGGCCCGACTCTGCACCTGCTCAACGGCTTTGTGCAGAACATCGGTGACTACCTCAATGGCGTGGTGCTGAAGACCTTCGACCTCTACGTGTATGAAGGCGACAGTGAGAAGTCTGACCGCTGGCTGGGCCTGTGGACCCTGTTCTACTGGGCCTGGTGGATTTCCTGGGCGCCATTTGTCGGCATGTTCATCGCGCGTATTTCCCGTGGTCGCACGGTGCGTGAGCTGGTCGCCGGCGTGCTGCTGATTCCGCTGGGTTTCACCCTGGCATGGCTGTCGATCTTCGGTAACTCGGCCCTGGACCTGGTGATGAACCATGGGGCGGTGGAGCTCGGGAAGACGGCGCTGGAACAGCCATCGATGGCGATCTACCAGTTGCTTGAGCATTACCCGGCGTCGAAAGTTGTCATTGGCGTGTCGATTTTTGTCGGTTTCGTGCTGTTCCTGACCCCGGCGGACTCCGGCGCGGTGATGATGGCCAACCTTTCGTGCAAGGGCGGCAACGTCGACGAAGACGCGCCGCACTGGCTGCGGATTTTCTGGTCGGTGGTGATCACCCTGGTGACCATCGGTCTGCTGTTCGCCGGTAACTTCGAAGCCATGCAAACCATGGTGGTGCTGGCGGGGCTGCCGTTCTCGGTGGTGCTGGTGTTCTTCATGTTCGGTTTGCACAAGGCCATGCGCCAGGACGTGCAGATCGAACAGGAGCAAGCGGAACTGGCAGCGCGTGGTCGTCGTGGTTTCAGCGAGCGTCTGACCCAGCTGGATCTGCAGCCGAATCAGTCGATTGTTCAGCGTTTCATGGACAAACAAGTCAGCCCGGCGCTGGAAGAGGCCGTGGTTCAACTGCGTGGCAAGGGCCTGAACGTGCAAACGTTGCTGGGTAAAGCCAAGCGTTGCATGGGCCTGCGGATCGAGATGGAAGAGGGCAACCCTTTTGTCTACGAAGTGAGCCTGGACGGTTATCTGGCGGCGGCGAGTGAAGCGGTGTCGGCCGAAAGTGCCGATGAACCGCGCGCACGTTACTACCGCGCTGAGGTGTACCTGCACAACGGCAGCCAGGACTATGACTTGATGGGCTTCACTCAGGATCAAATCACCCGTGACGTGCTCGATCAGTTTGAAAGCCATCGGCAGCTGCTAGGCCGGGTTTATAGCTGAGGTTTGAGGTGATGCGGTGCAGTGAATGCACCGCATCTCCATTGTGGCGAGGGAGCTCGCTCCCGTTCGGCTGCGAAGCAGTCGTAGATCCTGGTTACGCGATCTATCTGAAATACCGTGGTGTCTGGATTGGGGTCGCTCCGCAACCCAGCGGGAGCAAGCTCCCTCGCCACAGTTGTCGGTATTCCAGACCTGATATCTGCACAAACAAAAACGCCGCGATCATCTCGCGGCGTTTTTGTGTCTGCTGTCTTGCTTACCCCAGGTTCTTGCCGAGCAGCGCGTGGTACAGCTCGCTGTCGCCCAGGATCCCGACCACTTTGTTGTTGTCGTGCAGCACCAGCTTGTTGCCGGTCTGGTAACGAATCTGCAGCGCATCACGCATGCCGATGTTGGAGTCCACCAGTGTTGGCCGACGGCCCAGGGCTTCAACCGCTTGCCCAGGTATCCATTTCTGCAGATCCAGGCTCGAGCCGTTCTGGCGCGCGCCTTTGATGGTGTTGCCTTCGGCCAGGTCCAGCCACGAATCGCCGCCCGGATCCAGGCACACCGAACCGTTGATGCGTTTGCAGTTGTCCAGGGTGCGCATCAGGCTGCGACCACACAATACGTTCAGCGGATTGGTGTGGGCGACGAAGGTGCGCACATAATCGTCCGCAGGGTTCAGGACGATTTCTTCCGGCACGCTGTACTGGATGATCCGGCCGTCTTTCATGATCGCGATACGGCTGCCCAGCTTCAGGGCTTCATCGAGGTCGTGGCTCACGAAGACGATGGTCTTGCTCAGCTTGTTTTGCAGTTCCAGCAGTTCATCTTGCAGGCCTTGGCGAATCAGCGGGTCGAGGGCCGAGAACGGTTCGTCCATCAGCAAGATGTCGGCGTCCATCGCCAGCGCACGGGCCAGGCCGACACGCTGCTGCATGCCGCCGGAGAGCTCATTGGGTTTCTTGTTGCGCCACTGGGTCAGGCCCACCAGCTCAAGCTTCTCGTCCACCAGTTTGCGGCGTTCTTTCTCGGGGCGACCCTGCATTTCCAGACCGAAGCTGATGTTCTCGCGCACCGTCAGCCAAGGCATCAGGGCGAACTTCTGGAACACCATCGCGATGCGCTTGGTGCGCATCATCTTCAGTTCCGCCGGGGTGCAGGACGCGATGTCGATCTGCCGGCCTTCGTGTTCGACGAACAACTTGCCACGGCTAACGGTGTTGAGGCCGTTGATGCAGCGCAACAGGCTGGATTTGCCGGAGCCGGACAAACCCATCAGTACGCAGATTTCACCTTTCTCGATGTCCAGGCTGGCCTTTTCGACACCGACGATTTGCCCGGTCTTTTTCAGAATCTCGTTGCGGGTCATGCCCTGGTCGAGCAGTTTGAGAGCGGCGCGTGGATCTTTGGAGAAGATCACGTCCACGTCTTCGAAGCGAATAATGCTCATGCGTCACCCCCTACTTTGGCTTCGGGTTGTTTGCAGATACGGTCGAGCATGATCGCCAGCAGTACGATCGCCAGGCCTGCTTCGAAGCCCAGTGCGATATCAGCAGTGTTCAGTGCGTTGACCACAGGTTTGCCCAGGCCGTCGGCGCCCACCAGTGCCGCAATCACCACCATCGACAACGACAGCATGATGCACTGGGTGATACCGGCCGCGATGCTTGGCATGGCGTGGGGCAGTTCGATGCGCGAGAGCAACTGACGGCGCGAGCAGCCAAAGGCTTTGCCGGCGTCCATCAGTTCGTCCGGAACATCGCGGATACCCAGGTAGGTCAGGCGGATGGGCGCGGCAATCGCGAACACCACCGTCGAGATCAGACCCGGGACCACACCCAGACCGAAGAGGGTCAGGGTAGGAATGAGGTACACGAAAGTCGGTACGGTCTGCATCAGATCGAGCACCGGCCGCATCAGTGTGTAGAACATCGGTTTGTGCGCGGCGACGATACCCAACGGCACGCCGATCACTACGCAGACCAGGGTGGCGAACAACACCTGGGCGAGGGTTTCCATGGTTTCCTGCCAGTACCCCAGATTGAGGATCAGCAGGAAGGAGGCGATGACGAAAACGGTCAGGCCCCATTTGCGTTGGATGAAATGTGCCAGTAGTGCGATGAGGCCGATCAATGCCAGCGGGTTGAACCAGGTCAGCGCAAAAGTCACGCCGTGGATCATCGTTTCCAGTGACACGGCGATGGCGTCGAAGGTGCTGGCGCCGTGTTGCGTCAACCATTCAACGAAGCTCGCGATGTACTGGCCTAAGGGTATTTTCTGATCAATCAGCATGGTAGTGAACGTCCGCATGCAAGGAAATAAACAGCCCGGGCAGGCGAGCCTGCCCGGCGTAAGCGATTACTGCGCGAGCTTGGCTTTCACGGCCTCCAGGCCTGGTTTACCGTCAATGGTGGTCACGCCAGCGAGCCAGGTATCGAGCACCTGTGGGTTCTTTTTCAGCCAGGCCTTGGCGGCCGCTTCAGGCTTCATCTTGTCGTCCAGGATGTTGCCCATCAGCGTACTCTCCATGTCGACGGTGAACTCCAGGTTTTTCAGCAGTTGGCCGACGTTGCTGCACTCTTGGGTATACCCCTTGCGAGTGTTGGTCGCAACGGTGGCAGCACCGAAATCCGGGCCGAAGAAGTCATCGCCACCGGTCAAGTACTGAATCTTGAAACGTTTGTTCATCGGGTGCGGTGCCCAGCCGAGGAACACCACGGCGGTGTCGCGTTTTTGCGCACGGTCGACTTGCGACAACATGCCCGCTTCGCTGGACTCGACGACTTTGAAACCGGCGGTTTTGAGACCGAAGGCGTCTTTGTCGATCATGCTCTGGATCAGACGGTTGCCGTCGTTGCCTGGCTCGATACCGTAGATCTTGCCGTCGAGTTCTTTCTTGAATTTGGCGATGTCGGCAAAGTCATGCAGCCCTTTGTCGTACAGCGCTTGTGGTACGGCGAGGGTGTATTTGGCACCTTTGAGGTTGGTGCGCACGGTTTCCACGGTGCCGGCATCCCGATAGGCCTTGATGTCGTTTTCCATGGTCGGCATCCAGTTACCCAGGAACACGTCCATGTTCTTGCCGTCGGCCAGGGACTTGTAGGTCACCGGCACGGAAATCATCGTGGTCTTGGTCTTGTAGCCGAGGGCGTTGAGCACAACGCTGGTGGTCGCGGTGGTCGCGGTAATGTCCGTCCAGCCGACATCGGAGAAGTTTACGGTGCTGCATTGGGCCGGCTCTGCGGCTTGAGCCAGGAACGGCAGACTCAGCATGGCGGCCAACAACAACGACGGGGAACCTTTCATAGGGGCGACTCCTAAGTGTTTTTTTTGGCAGTGTTCCGACTGGACCACCGCACTTATCTGTTGCGGTTGGATGGCGTTTTGGAGACAGCTCTACCACAGCGCCTTGCAATCGAGTCGATACGATCATGTACCAGTGAAAATCTGACGCCTACAGGGTGCGTCGTAACCAGTACAGGGATGGTCGCATCCAGTGTCGGTGACGTCGTTTACAGCTTTTTTCAGCCCGATTTGCCCCGCTGATCCGCAAAAAAACGGCGAAAACATTGCGTAAGAGACCTGCGGCGCTAGTGGGCATGAGTGCGTCGGTGTGAGACGTTGAACGACATGGTAAAAGCCTGATGATGCGGCCATCTCGACGGATTGCAGCTTGAGCGTAGCAGCTCCGTCACTGGGCGCTTTTGCGCCTGGAGCAGGCACATCCAGGAGTTCAGCAGTAATGGCTATCAGCGTTTTCGACTTGTTCAAAATCGGCATCGGCCCTTCCAGTTCGCACACCGTGGGGCCTATGCGCGCCGCGGCGCTGTTCGTGCAAGGTTTGCGCGAGCGGGGGCTTCTGGAGCAGGTGTGTCGCATCGAAGTTCAGCTATACGGATCGCTCTCGGCCACCGGCATCGGCCACGGCAGCGACAACGCGGTGATCATGGGGTTGATGGGCGAGTGGCCCGACGCGATCGATCCGTCGCAAATCGGCATCCGTATAGAAGCCTTGCGTGAAACTCACACGCTATTGCTCGACGGCCGCTTGTCGGTCCCGTTCATCTGGGCTCGGGACATGCGCCTGATCGACGAGAACCTGCCGTTCCATCCGAACGCCATGACCCTGGTCGCCGAAGGCGATCACGGCGAGCTGCATCGCGATACCTATTATTCCATCGGCGGCGGTTTTGTCGTCGACGAGGCGCAAGCTTCCAGCGGTGTGGTGGATCTGGATAACACCGTACTGCCTTACGACTTCTCCAGTGCCGTCGAATTGCTCAGCCTGTGCAAGAAGCACAACCTGCGCGTGGCCGAATTGATGATGGCCAACGAGAAAGTCTGGCGCAGCGAAGAAGAAATCCGCAGTGGCCTGATGAAGCTCTGGCGCGCCATGCAGGATTGTGTGGAGCAAGGCCTCAAGCACGAAGGCATCCTGCCCGGCGGTCTCAATGTGCGCCGTCGCGCGGCCAAGTTGCACCGCAGCTTGCAAGAGCTGAACAAGCCCAACGTGATCGGCTCGACCTTGAGCGCGATGGAGTGGGTCAACCTGTTCGCGTTGGCGGTCAACGAAGAAAACGCTGCCGGCGGGCGCATGGTCACGGCGCCGACCAACGGTGCGGCGGGGATCATTCCGGCGGTGTTGCACTACTTTATGAAATTCAGCGAGGCGGTGACCGACGCCAATGTGGTCGATTACTTCCTCAGTGCCGCGGCGGTGGGGATTCTGTGCAAAAAGAACGCCTCGATCTCCGGTGCCGAAGTCGGTTGCCAGGGTGAAGTCGGTTCGGCTTGCGCCATGGCGGCGGCCGGGTTGGCGGAGGTTCTTGGTGCCACGCCGGAGCAGTTGTGTAACGCGGCGGAAATCGGCCTGGAGCATAACCTCGGCTTGACCTGCGACCCGGTGGGCGGGCTGGTGCAGGTACCGTGCATCGAGCGCAATGCGATTGCTGCGGTGAAAGCGATCAACGCCGCGCAGATGGCGCTGCGCGGTGACGGCCAGCACTTTATCTCGCTGGACCGGGTGATCCGCACCATGCGTGATACCGGTGCCGACATGCACGACAAATATAAAGAGACGTCGCGCGGTGGCTTGGCGGTTAGCGCGGTGGAGTGCTGAAACCGAGTTGACCTGTGGAGAGGGGGCAAGCCTGCTCTCCACAAAGACCTCATGTGCTACACCAGACCAGTCAAAACTGCGCACCAAGTGAACACGCGCACTAAAACGCGCCACGTTTTGGCGCGTCGCAAACAGGCAAGCCCGGCTCCCCGGTCGGGGATCAAATTCAAACCCTGACCGTTCGTCACCTGTGCCAGCGGTGACACTCTTGACCGCCGCGTCGCAGACCTGTTCCCACAAGTGCTACCGATTTGCTCACACGCAACGGGGGCACGGGTTTGGGGCCTTTGATGGCACTTTTAACCTCTTATCTCTGCGCGCCATATCTAGACGCATCGCGACGTCGTTTTCAGGAGTTATTGAACGCGCATTCAATTTAGGCATGGCAATTGCTCTGTCATTACAAAGCCCGTCTCCCACGCGAGAACGATGGCAATAAAAAGAGCCTCCGCCTGAGGCCATCACCCGCTTTGTGTGAGGAGATACCGCGATGACGACGTTCAACTCCGGGGCCCAACCCCAGAACCGTGCGCCTCAATCCATCGGCTTTCTGCTGCTGGACAATTTCACGCTGATTTCTCTGGCCTCCGCAGTAGAACCCCTGCGCATGGCCAACCAATTGTCCGGTCGCGAGCTGTACCGCTGGACCACGCTCACCGTCGATGGCGGTCAGGTCTGGGCCAGTGACGGCCTGCAGATCACCCCCGACGCCTCCATGCACAAAGCACCACCCATGGACACCGTCATTGTCTGCGGCGGCATCGGCATTCAGCGCACCGTAACCCGTGAGCATGTGTCGTGGCTGCAAAGCCAGGCGCGTCAGTCCCGTCGTCTCGGCGCGGTCTGCACCGGCAGCTGGGCCCTGGCGTGCGCCGGCCTGCTGGACGGTTTCGATTGCAGCGTGCACTGGGAATGTCTGGCCGCTATGCAGGAAGCTTTCCCGCGAGTGGCCATGAGCACCCGGCTGTTCACCCTCGACCGTAACCGGTTCACCAGCTCCGGCGGCACCGCGCCGCTGGACATGATGCTGCACCTGATCAGCCGTGATCACGGTCGTGAGCTGTCGGCCGCGATTTCGGAGATGTTCGTCTACGAGCGCATCCGCAACGAGCAGGATCACCAGCGCGTGCCGCTCAAGCACATGCTCGGCACCAACCAGCCGAAACTGCAGGAAATCGTGGCGCTGATGGAGGCTAACCTCGAAGAGCCGATCGATCTTGATGAACTGGCGGTTTATGTCGCCGTTTCGCGTCGTCAGCTGGAGCGGCTGTTCCAGAAATACCTGCACTGCTCGCCGTCGCGTTACTACCTGAAACTGCGCCTGATCCGTGCTCGGCAATTGCTCAAGCAAACGCCGATGTCGATCATCGAAGTGGCGTCGGTGTGCGGGTTCGTGTCCACGCCGCACTTCTCCAAGTGCTACCGCGAATACTTCGGCATTCCACCGCGTGACGAGCGCGTAGGCTCCAATACCACGCAACAAGTGGCGATGATGCCGCTGCCGCAAGCACTGGTGCTGTCGCCGTTGTCCGGGCCGCTGTCGGCGTTGAGCCAGGCGCGTAATGAATCGACGTTTGCCAGCGTAAGGCTCTAAACCAGGCAAACTATTGTGGCGAGGGAGCTTGCTCCCTCGCCACAAAGTGTTCACACCCCGGAAATCAGGCGCTATGGCTCTGTTGGTACTGCGCCAATGCCGGTAACAGTTGCTTGTCAATGGCCTGACGCACGGCCGGCTGGATTGACGCGCTGCTGGTGTACATCTGCTTGACCATGGTCCGCAGTTCCATTGCCCGCTCGTTGTTCAAACCCCGTACTGCGCATTCGCAGGCTTGCTCGGCGGTTGCGCCGGGGGGCACTGAAAACCCCAACGCTTTCAGCTGGCTCAACAGGTCTTCCTGGTCTATCAAATCGGCGTACATCATGACGCAATCCTTCTTCAGGGAACGGTGTCGTGGTTCGATTCTGGTAGGGGCTGTAGGCGTCGGCAAGGACGATTTGTCGCAATGGCCGCAATACCTATGAACAGGTCGTTTTCGGCTAACTTGCTAAGGATGGGAGTAGGCACACTGGACTCAGCTGGCATCACGAAGGTTTGGTCACCCTCGCGCAACAGCTCCTCAACAGTACCCTCCTCAGCTCCGATCTTGTCACGGCTTGATCGGGGTTTTTTTTGCCTGTGAATCGGTAATGGACGTGTTGATTGGGCTGACGCTTTCGCGGGCAAGCCTCGCTCCTACAGGGATCGCGAATACCCTGTAGGAGCGAGGCTTGCCCGCGATGAACGATGACGCGGTCTAGCGTTGTAAAACGAGAATGCGCGACAGCAATTCATCCCGGTCGACATAGCAACCCTGGAAATGCCGGGCGCCGGTGGCGGGGTCGAAGGCGTTGCGGGCGTGGAGGGTGCGGCGGTTGTCGAAGCACCACAACTCGCCGGGGTTGAGCCGTGTCATCACCCGGAAGCGCGGCTCGCGGGTCATCGCAATGAAACGCCGGTAAGCGCGATACAGCCTGGGCATCTGCTCCACTGAAGCATCGAATGGCCCGCGCAGAAAGTTCGCCATGCGGATTTCCGACACTTGCCCGAATGCATCCAGCGCGATGATCGGTGCCAGGCAGCGGTAGTCGCTGTGGCGGTCCTTGTTGCGGAACTCCACGGGGATTTCACACAAGGCTTGAAACGCCTCTGGATCTTCCTGACGCAAAGCTTGGGCGATGGCAAAACCGTCGACGAAAATACTTTCGCCACCGTCGGCGTCATTCACCAGGCAATGCAGAAATTGCAGCCCCGGTTGCAACTCCCGGGTCGGCAAATCGCTGTGCAGTGGCAGGTTGAAGGCGGTGTAGGCATTGCTGTCGGCATCGGCCTTGGATTGCACGTTGAACAGCACGCCGAAATTGCTCTCGCGGATGAACGAAATCCGTTGGGCGATCAGCTTCAGCGAGCCCGGCTCGGTGGGGACTCCGCGCACTTGAGTCAGGCCGATATCGCGCACGGCCAGCAGCCATTGCAACAAGGCGTCGTTGTTCTCCATCAGGGCCTGGTATTCGAACACTGGCAGCTGCAAATCGCTGTGCCAAAGCCTGGCTTTCGGTTTTCCGGCTTGGCGTTCGGCGCGGGACTCGTCGTCATAGGCATGGGCCCGCAGCCAGCCCGGATCGAAGCGGCTGAGGTGGCCATCCTGCCAATCGACGCACAGGCAGCCTTCGGCATCGACGGTGGCGTTTTCAGGCATCAGGTGCTCTGCGACATCGACGATTTCCAGCACTTGCTCGCGCGTCACCGTGTAGACGCACTGTGGGCACGGGCAGTTGTCCCGCAGCCATTGATGATGAAAAGGGCTGACCCGACCGTCCGCCCACTTCACTTGAATTCGGTCCGCCAGGGTGTGCACGGCGGTCAACGCGCTGATCAATGGATAGGTGCGGAAATCGGCAAAAGCGGCGGCGGTGTTCATGGCGGGCTCCTTATTATTTTGGTAAAGCAATCACTCGGCCGATCCAGGCGGGTGCGGGCAAGTCGGTTTGATCGGCGACGATGGCCTGCAGCTTGCTCAAGGTTGCTTCGCTGAACGGTGCGGATCGCGGTCCGGCGAGGTCGACGTGCAGCAGCATCTGTTCATTGCCCGCCAGCTCCTTGTCACCGCCCACCAGATGCAGGCTGTGGTAGAGGTGCAGGCGCTTGCGGTCGTGGCCGATGATCTGCGTATGCACTTCGACGTCGGCATCGAGTTTCACTTCGTGCAGGTAATTGAGGTGCAGTTCGAGGGTAAACAGCGAGTGGCCGCTGGCCTCGCGGTTGTTGCTGTCCATACCCAGCCGGTCCATCAACGCGTCAGTGGCGTAGCTGAAAATCAGCAGGTAGAAGGCATCGCGCAGATGGCCGTTGTAGTCGACCCAGTCGGGGATGATTCTGGTTTGGTAGGTGGTGAGGGTGGGCATGGTGGAACTCCACAGATAATCGCTGGTGTACACATGTGTGGCGAGGGAGCTTGCTCCCGCTGGACTGCGAAGCAGTCCCAAAACCGGTGGATGCGAGGTATCAGTCAAATCGCGTTTGCTGGTTTTACGACCGCTTCGCGGCCGAGCCGGAGCAAGCTCCCTCGCCACAGGGTGTGTGTTTATTCGCTGAAGGCCATCCCATGCTTCTCTTTGGTGGTTTTCACCGCCTCCAGCACCGCCAACAAGCAATCGTCACGATAGCGTTCCAGTGCCGAGATGCTGTGTGTGCCCAACTGATCGCTGGTGCCATCCACCACATCGTCAATCAACTTGTCGGTCAGCTCCGGTGCCGGCAGGTACGTCCAGGGCAGCTGCAATGCTGGTCCGAACTGCGCCATGAAGTGCCGCATCCCGGCATCGCCGCCTGCCAGGGTGTAAGTCAGGAAGGTGCCCATGAACGACCAGCGCAGACCCGCGCCAAAACGAATCGCATCGTCGATTTCACCCGTGGTCGCCACGCCGTCGTTGACCAGGTGCAGCGCCTCACGCCACAAGGCTTCGAGCAAACGGTCGGCGATAAATCCCGGTACTTCCTTGCGCACATGCAGCGGGCGCATCCCCAGGGATTCATAGACTTTCATCGCCGCTTGCACCGCTTCTGGCGCGGTGTTCTTGCCGCCGACCACTTCCACCAATGGCAGCAGATAAACCGGGTTGAACGGGTGCCCGACCACGCAGCGTTCCGGGTGCGTCGAACTCTCGTAAAACTCGCTCGGCAACAGTCCCGAGGTGCTGGAACCGATCAACGCATTGGGCTTGGCCGCCGCGCTGATTTTGCTGTGCAGTTCCAGTTTCAGGTCCAGGCGCTCAGGGGCGCTTTCCTGAATGAAATCCGCGTCGCGAACACATTCTTCGATGGTGGCGACAAAGCGCAGCCGATCCTGCGATGCGCCGGGTGCCAGGCCTTGTTTCTCCAGCGCGCCCCAGGCATTGGCGACACGTTTGCGCAGCGCCGCTTCGGCACCGGGTGCCGGATCCCAGGCCACCACATCGAGGCCGTGGGCGAGGGCGCGGGACACCCAGCCGCTGCCGATGACACCGCTGCCCAGTGCTGCGAAGGTTTTGATATCAGTGATAAAGCTCATGGCGACTTCCTGAATTTGGCTCAAAAAAAAGTGGGAGCGAACCTGCTCGCGATGACGCCGGTACAACCGATGCGTTATCTGCGGCAGGACAACCGTCATCGCGAGCAAACTCGCTCCCACAGGGGGAAAGGGTGATTTGTTTCAACCGCGCTTGGTCAGGCCCATTTTTGCCCGGCCTTCGGCCGGGGTCAGAACGCGGGCGCCGAGGCGGCTGAGGATTTCCGAGGCGCGTTCGACCAGTTGGCCGTTGGTCGCCAGTACGCCCTTGTCCAGCCACAGGTTGTCTTCCAGACCGACACGCACGTTGCCACCGAGCAGCACGGCCTGTGCGGCCATTGGCATCTGCATGCGACCGATGCCGAACGCGGCCCAGACCGCGTCGGCCGGCAGGTTGTCGACCATGGCTTTCATGGTGGTGGTATCTGCTGGCGCACCCCACGGGATGCCCAGGCACAGCTGGAACAACGGGTTATCCAGCAGACCTTCCTTGATCATCTGCTTGGCGAACCACAGGTGACCGGTGTCGAAAATTTCCAGCTCAGGCTTGACGCCCAGCTCTTGAATTCGCTTCGCGCCGGCCCGGAGTTGCGCCGGGGTGGAGACGTAAATGGTGTCGCCGTCGCCGAAGTTCAGGGTGCCGCAATCCAGGGTGCAGATTTCTGGCAGCAATTCTTCAACGTGGGCCAGACGGGTCAGTGGGCCGACCAGATCGGTGTTCGGACCGAACTCCATCGGGTTCTCGCCTGCGCCGATTTCCAGGTCGCCGCCCATGCCGGCAGTGAGGTTGACGATGATGTCGACGTCCGCCTCGCGGATGCGCTCCATCACTTCGCGGTACAGCGCCACGTCACGGCTGAACTTGCCGGTTTGTGGGTCGCGAACGTGGCAGTGGACCACGGTAGCGCCCGCCTTGGCGGCTTCCACGGCGGCGGCAGCGATTTGTTTCGGGGTGACCGGCACGTGTGGGCTCTTGGCGGTCGTGTCGCCAGCACCGGTGAGTGCGCAGGTGATGATGACGTCGTGGTTCATGAGGCGGTTTCCTTCAGGCTTGAGTTTTTTGGTGGAGCTTGGGCGTGGCGATTCCGCTCGCAGCCCGCATCGGGCTGCGAATCGGTGGTTCATTTCGGTTCTATTTGCTGGTCAGTTTCAGGTTTTCAGCGGCCGGCTTGCCATCGAATGTGGTCACGCCTTCAAGCCAGCGTTGCTTGTCTTGCGGGTGATCCTTGAGCCACTGTTTGGCCGATTCGAAAGCGTCCTTGTGATCCAGCAGCGGCTGCATCATCCGGCTCTCGTCTTCGGCGGTGAACGTCAGGTTGCTCAGCAGGCGACCGACGTTCGGGCATTGCTGCGCGTAGTTCGGCGAGGTGACGGTCCAGACCGTGGCCATGCCTTCGTTCGGACCGAGGGCGTCGTCGCTGCCGGTGAGGTAGGTCATCTTCACGTTGACGTTCATCGGGTGCGGCGCCCAGCCGAAGAACACCACGGCTTCCTTGCGGCGTACCGCGCGATCTACTGCCGCCAGCATGCCGGCTTCGCTGGACTCGACCAGCTGGAACTTGCCGAGGCCGAACTGGTTCTTGGCGATCATCGCCTTGATCTGGGTGTTGGCGCCCGAGCCAGGTTCGATGCCGTAAATCTTGCCGCCCAGTTCTTTTTCAAACTTGGCGATGTCGGCGAAAGTTTTCAGGCCCTTTTCGGCAAGGTAAGTCGGTACTGCCAGGGTGGCGCGGGCGTCCTTGAGGCTTGGCGCTTCAAGCACTTTGACCTGCTTGGCATCGACAAACGGCGTGATGGTCTGGGTCATCAGCGGGTTCCAGTAGCCCAGGAACAAATCCAGGCGCTGGTCGCGAATGCCGGCAAAGACGATTTGCTGGGAGGCGCTGGTTTGTTTGGTGCTGTAGCCGAGGCCGTCGAGCAGGACCTGGGTCATGGCGCTGGTGGCGATCACGTCGGTCCAGTTCACTACGCCCATGCGCACGTTCTGGCACGAGGCGGGTTCGGCTGCCATGACACTGGCGCTCAAGAAAGCGGTACCGCTGAGTGCAAGAACACAGCTGCTGATCAGTCGTTTCATGTCGGGGTTCCTCGGCAGGTCGTTTATTGTGGGTTCCGGTGTCTGATGCGCCGGTGATGCCAAGTTACGCAGCAAAGCCCCCGTGAAAACGCACTGCGGCGACCAGCTCTTGCACTGCGGCGACCTGCGCACTTGAATGCTGCTTGCAAGTGGCGTATCAACGTCCACACGCTTCCCGCCCTCTCGTTGCCTGCCAGTCGAGTGCGCTCCATGTCCCAGGATTTCTACTTCTTGTTGATGCCGGGTTTTTCGGCGATCGGTTTTATCTCGGCGATCGAGCCGCTGCGGGTCGCCAATCGCTTTCGCGGCGAGTTGTACCGCTGGCATGTGTTGAGCGCCGATGGCGGGGCGGTTCTGGCCAGTAACGGCATGTCGGTCAACGCCGATGCAGCGCTGGAGCCGCTGAAGAAAGGCGCAACCCTGTTGGTGGTCGCCGGTTTCGAACCGCTGAAGTTCGCCACCCCGGCCCTGGAGCATTGGTTACGTCGCCTGGACAACGAAGGCGTGACGCTCGGCGCCATCGACACCGGCAGCTTCATCCTCGCCGAAGCCGGCCTGCTCGACGGTCATCGCCTGACCCTGCACTGGGAAGCCATCGACGCCTTCAAGGAATCTTATCCACAGCTGAGCGTCACCCAGGAACTGTTCGAGATCGACCGACGGCGTATCACCTCCGCCGGCGGTACCGCCTCGATCGACCTGATGCTTGACCTCATCGGTCAGGCCCATGGCCCGGAACTGGCGATTCAGGTCAGCGAACAATTCGTACTCGGGCGCATTCGCCCGCGCAAAGATCACCAACGCATGGAAGTCGCCACGCGATATGGCATCAGCAACAAGAAACTGGTGCATGTCATTGGGGAGATGGAACAGCACAGCGAACCGCCGCTCAGCACTTTGGAGCTGGCGGAATCGATCAAAGTGACCCGGCGTCAGCTAGAGCGCCTGTTTCGCCTGCACCTGCACGACACGCCGAGCAATTTCTATCTGCGACTAAGGTTGGAGAAGGCGCGGCAGCTGCTGCGCCAGACGGACATGAGCGTGTTGGAGGTGAGTATCGCCTGCGGGTTTGAATCGCCGTCGTATTTCACCCGCAGTTATCGGGCGAGGTTTGAGCGGTGCCCGCGGGAGGATCGCCGACAAAGCCAGAAGGCCTGAAACCGACCCCTGTAGGAGCGAGGCTTGCCCGCGAAGAGGCCGGCACATTCGAAATCATTGTTGTCTGACACGACGCCTTCGCGGGCAAGCCTCGCTCCTACAGGAGATGTGTCGTTTTTACTTCTTCATCAGCGCCGAGCAGGCCGCTTTGTAAGCCTCGTGCTGATACTTGTTCAGCGTGGCCGGCAGTTCAAAGTCGAACTTTTTGTTCTGCGCATTGATGGTTTGCGGCGACAGCAGCGTCACCTCGCAATTTTCCAGCAACTGGAAAACCCCTTCGATCTTGAAGGTGGTCGGCCCACCGGCGAACTCACCTTTCTTGCTGCGCTTTTTGATCGCGATGCGGTCGATTGAATTCTCACGAATAAACGACGCCACCTGAGCGGCAAAGACTTTGACGTTGGCGGCTTCGTCGTCATCGTCGAGGGCGATTTTCTTGGTGGCCAGCGCGACGTGGGTCAGCCCCTGATCGTCGAGGGAGGCCACGGCAAGGATTGCTTCGCTGCCTTTGATTTCGATACCGCAGATTTTCATTTCAATCCCTTTTCCGATGTTGGCGTGCAGCTTACAGCTCTAGTTGATTGGCGGTGATGCCAAAAGCCGCGGCGATTTTCTCACGCGTGGCCTTGCGGGGCTTGGCAACCGTTTCCTGCTGGGCAAAGGCTGGTTGGGAGATGCCCATGCGTCTGGCCACTTCATCCTGCGTAAGGTTCAGGTGTTCACGCCAGGCACGAACAGGGGGGGCGCCATCGACGATGCGGCTGACTACTTCGTGTGGGATCAAATGATTCTCCATTTTTATGTTTTTATTCCTGCCCAATCGACTCCAAAAACTCCGACCGCTCGTCACTCATCCGCGCCACGCAATCATTTTGCGCAATGTTGAAGGCTTTACTGCCGCTCGTCGCCGGGAACGCTTCCACCGCGCAATCGGCATCCCGGGTCTTCAGCCATTGTTGTTGCGCAGTTTTGATTTTTGCGGTGATGTCGGCCAGTTGCGCCTTGTTACTGCCGTAGCGCGTTTGCATGCGTTCGTTCAGGCCTTGGTAGTTGTCGCTCAGCAGCTGTTCGGCGGTGTTTCTGCTGTAAGCCGAGCATTCCAGGGTCTGGACTTCGTTTTCGACGGCGTCACAGGGGTTGTCGTCGGCCCCTTCGGCCGCCTGTACGCCGGTCGCTATCAGTGCCAAAGCCAAGAAGATGGATTTCATTGCGTCGCCGCCCTTAATTCAGTGAAACATTCGGTGATGCGACGAATTCTGGCCCATGCGAACGGGCTTGAACAGGTAGGCAATCATGTCGGTTGGCGACCCTTTGTCGCGGATTGACGCTTTCGGCAATTCCCCTGTCGTTTTTGCACCCGGCTGCACCGTCCCTCAGGCATATGCTGGCCCCAAAGCGCCGGCACACGATTCGGCGCATGAATCGTTAATAGGGGACTGCCTGATGAGCCCAGCCGAATTACACGCCGACAGCATCGTTATCGACGGCCTGATTATTGCCAAGTGGAACCGTGAGCTGTTCGAAGACATGCGCAAGGGCGGTCTGACCGCGGCCAACTGCACCGTGTCGGTGTGGGAGGGCTTCCAGGCCACCGTCAACAACATCGCCGCCAGTCAGAAGCTGATTCGCGAGAACAGCGACCTGGTGATCCCGGTGCGCACTACCGCCGACATCCGCAAAGCCAAGGAGCAGGGCAAGACCGGCATCCTGTTCGGCTTCCAGAACGCTCACGCCTTCGAAGACCAGATCGGCTATGTCGAGGTTTTCAAGCAGCTGGGCGTCGGTATTGTGCAGATGTGCTACAACACCCAGAACCTGGTCGGTACCGGTTGCTATGAGCGCGATGGCGGCCTGTCGGGTTTCGGTCGTGAAATCGTTGCCGAGATGAACCGCGTCGGTGTCATGTGCGACCTGTCCCACGTCGGCTCGAAGACCTCCGAAGAAGTCATCCTCGAATCCAAGAAGCCGGTCTGCTACTCCCATTGCCTGCCGTCGGGCCTGAAAGTGCACCCGCGCAACAAGTCCGATGAAGAACTGAAGTTCATCGCCGATCACGGCGGTTTCGTCGGCGTGACCATGTTCGCGCCGTTCCTGGCCAAGGGTATCGATTCGACCATCGACGATTACGCCGAAGCCATCGAATACACCATGAACATCGTCGGCGAAGACGCCATCGGCATCGGCACCGACTTCACCCAGGGTCATGGCCAGGACTTCTTCGAATACCTGACCCATGACAAGGGCTACGCCCGCCGTCTGACCAGCTTCGGCAAGATCATCAACCCGCTGGGCATCCGCACCGTGGGCGAGTTCCCGAACCTGACCGAAACCCTGCTCAAGCGCGGCCATTCCGAGCGCGTGGTGCGCAAGATCATGGGCGAAAACTGGGTCAACGTTTTGAAAGACGTTTGGGGCGAATAAGCCGCCGCATCTGAAGAATCCTTTCCCCCGGCCGTCCGTGCCGGGGGCAACACAACGAATTTTCTGGAGTTAAGTTTCCATGGCCAAGATCGCCCCGCAATTGCCAATCGAAGTCGACAGCGAAACCGGTGTCTGGACCTCCGACGCCCTACCGATGCTGTATGTGCCGCGTCACTTCTTCGTCAACAACCACATGGGCATCGAGGAAGTGCTGGGCGCCGACGCCTACGCCGAAATCCTCTACAAGGCCGGCTACAAGTCCGCTTGGCACTGGTGTGAAAAAGAAGCTGAATGCCATGGCCTGGAAGGCGTCGCGGTGTTCGAGCACTACATGAAGCGCCTGTCGCAGCGCGGCTGGGGTCTGTTCAAGATCCAGGACATCGACCTCGACAAAGGCACCGCCAGCGTCAAGCTCGAACACTCCGCATTCGTCTACGTGTACGGCAAGGTCGGGCGCAAGGTCGACTACATGTTCACTGGCTGGTTCGCCGGCGCCATGGACCAGATCCTGGCTGCTCGCGGCAGCAAGATCCGCACCGTCGCCGAACAAGTTTACGGTGGCTCCGAAGAAGGCCACGACGACGGTTTGTTCACCGTCAAGCCGTTGTAAGTCGAGGAACCCGCCATGGCTTTCGAAGCAATGTTCCAGCCGATCCAGATCGGCAAACTGACCATCCGCAACCGCGTGCTCAGCACCGCGCACGCTGAGGTCTACGCCACCGACGGCGGCATGACCACCGATCGGTACGTCAAGTATTACGAAGAGAAAGCCAAGGGCGGGATCGGCCTGGCGATTTGCGGCGGTTCCTCCAGCGTGGCCATCGACAGCCCGCAAGGCTGGTGGAAGTCGGTCAACCTGGCCGACGACCGGATTATTCCGCACTTCCAGAATCTGGCCGATGCCATGCACAAGCATGGCGCCAAGATCATGATCCAGATTACCCACATGGGTCGCCGCTCCCGCTGGGACGGTGAGCATTGGCCAACCCTGCTGTCGCCGTCGGGCATCCGCGAGCCGGTGCACCGCGCGACCTGCAAAACCATCGAGCCGGAAGAAATCTGGCGGGTGATCGGCAACTACGCCAGTGCCGCAGCACGGGCCAAGGCCGGTGGCCTGGATGGCGTCGAGCTGTCTGCCGTGCACCAGCACATGATCGACCAGTTCTGGAGCCCGCGAGTCAACAAGCGTACCGACGAATGGGGCGGCAGCTTCGAGAACCGCATGCGTTTCGGCCTGGAAGTGATCAAGGCTGTGCGCAAGGAAGTCGGTCCGGACTTCTGCGTTGGTATCCGTATCTGTGGTGACGAATTCCACCCTGATGGCCTGAGCCATGAGGACATGAAGCAGATCGCCAAGTACTACGACGACACCGGCATGATCGACTTCATCGGTGTCGTGGGCTCGGGTTGCGATACCCACAACACCCTGGCCAACGTTATTCCCAACATGAGTTATCCACCGGAGCCGTTCCTGCACCTGGCCGCCGGTATCAAGGAAGTGGTGAAGGCTCCTGTGCTGCACGCGCAGAACATCAAGGACCCGAACCAGGCAACCCGTATTCTGGAAGGCGGTTACGTCGACATGGTCGGCATGACCCGCGCTCACATCGCCGACCCGCACCTGATCGCCAAGATCAAGATGGGCCAGGTCGACCAGATCAAACAGTGCGTGGGCGCCAACTACTGCATCGACCGTCAGTACCAGGGCCTGGACGTCTTGTGCATCCAGAACGCCGCGACCTCCCGTGAATACATGGGCGTGCCGCACATCATCGAGAAATCCACCGGGCCGAAGCGCAAAGTTGTGGTCGTTGGTGCCGGCCCTGCCGGGATGGAAGCTGCTCGTGTATCCGCTGAACGTGGCCACGACGTGACCCTGTTCGAGAAGAAAGAATTCATCGGCGGGCAGATCACTACCGCCTCGAAAGCCCCGCAACGGGACCAGATCGCCGGTATCACCCGTTGGTTCCAGCTGGAACTGGCGCGTTTGAAAGTCGACCTGCGCCTGGGCGTGGCGGCGGATGCGGCGACCATTCTCGACCTGCGTCCGGACGTCGTGGTGCTCGCCGTTGGCGGCCATCCGTTCCTGGAGCAGAACGAGCACTGGGGTGCGGCTGAAGGCCTGGTGGTCAGCAGCTGGGACATCCTCGACGGCAAAGTGGCGCCGGGCAAGAACGTGCTGGTCTACGACACCATTTGCGAGTTCACCGGGATGTCGACAGCCGACTTCCTCGCCGACAAAGGCAGCCAGGTCGAGATCGTCACTGACGACATCAAGCCGGGCGTGGCCATCGGCGGTACGTCGTTCCCGACTTACTACCGCAGCATGTACCCGAAAGAAGTGATCATGACCGGCGACATGATGCTGGAAAAGGTCTATCGCGAAGGCGACAAGCTGGTGGCGGTACTGGAAAACGAATACACCGGCGCCAAAGAGGAGCGGGTGGTTGACCAGGTGGTCGTCGAGAACGGCGTGCGTCCGGACGAAGAAATCTACTACGCCATGAAGGAAGGCTCGCGCAACAAAGGCCAGATGGACATCGAAGCCCTGTTCGCGATCAAGCCACAACCTTCGCTGAGCCAGGCGGGCGACGGCTACTTGCTGTTCCGCATCGGTGACTGCGTGGCCCAGCGCAACACTCACGCGGCGATCTACGACGCGCTGCGGTTGTGCAAGGATTTCTAACGGATTTACCACCATCACCTGTGGCGAGGGAGCTTGCTCCCGCTGGGCTGCGAAGCAGCCCCAAAACCTGCAGTCGAGGTGTATCAGGTGTACACCTGAGACTGTTTTGGGAGCGCTTCGCACTCCAGCGGGAGCAAGCTCCCTCGCCACAAGTAGGTGCGTCGCTCTCATCGGCACGCACATGACCCCGAGGTCTTTGGGAGCTCCACCATGTTGAACACCCTTCTTCCAATCCTGTTGTTCGCTGCCCTGGGCCTGGCTGTCCTGGGCGCGTTGCGGCGGGTGGCTATGTGGCGTCAGGGCCGGGCTTCGAAAGTCGACCTGATCGGCGGTCTGTTCGCCATGCCCAAGCGTTACATGGTCGATTTGCACCACGTCGTCGCGCGGGACAAATACATCGCCAATACTCACGTCGCCACGGCCGGTGGTGCGGTGGCGTCCATTGTGCTGGCGATTCTGGTTCACGGTTTCGGCCTGCATAACCGCATCCTCGGTTATGCACTGCTGTTGATGACGGCAGTGATGTTCGTCGGTGCGATCTTTGTCTTCCTGCGCCGCCGCAACCCACCGGCCCGCTTGTCCAAAGGTCCGTGGATGCGCCTGCCGAAAAGCCTGCTGGCATTCTCGGCGTCGTTCTTCCTGTTGACCCTGCCGGTGGCGGGCATCCTTCCGGAAAACTTCGGTGGCTGGGTACTGGCGGCGATTCTCGGCGTCGGTGTGCTGTGGGGCGTGTCGGAACTGTTCTTCGGCATGACCTGGGGCGGGCCGATGAAGCACGCCTTCGCCGGTGCCTTGCACCTGGCTTGGCACCGTCGCTCCGAACGGTTTGGCGGCGGTCGTTCCACTGGCTTGAAGCCGCTGGATCTGAACGACCCGACCGCGCCACTGGGCGTGGAAAAACCCAAGGATTTCACCTGGAACCAACTGCTCGGCTTCGACGCCTGCGTGCAGTGCGGTAAATGTGAAGCTGCGTGCCCGGCGTTCGCCGCCGGCCAGCCGCTGAACCCGAAAAAACTGATTCAGGACATGGTCGTCGGCCTGGCCGGTGGTACGGATGCCAAGTTTGCCGGCAGCCCTTACCCAGGCAAGCCGATCGGTGAGCACGCCGGTAATCCGCATCAACCGATCGTCAACGGTCTGGTGGACGCTGAAACCCTGTGGTCCTGCACCACCTGCCGCGCCTGCGTCGAGGAGTGCCCGATGATGATCGAGCACGTCGATGCCATCGTCGACATGCGCCGCCATCTGACTCTGGAAAAAGGCGCGACCCCGAACAAGGGCGCCGAGGTCCTGGAAAACCTGATCGCCACCGACAACCCTGGCGGCTTCGCGCCGGGCGGGCGGATGAACTGGGCGGCGGATCTGAACCTGAACCTGCTCAGCGAAAAGAAAACCACCGACGTGCTGTTCTGGGTCGGCGACGGTGCCTTCGACATGCGCAACCAGCGCACCCTGCGTGCCTTCGTCAAAGTGCTGAAAGCGGCCAAGGTCGACTTCGCAGTGCTGGGCCTTGAAGAGCGCGACAGCGGTGACGTGGCCCGGCGTCTGGGCGACGAGGCGACGTTCCAGCTGTTGGCCAAACGCAACATCCAGACCCTGGCCAAATACCGCTTCAACCGCATCGTCACCTGCGACCCGCACAGCTTCCATGTGCTGAAAAACGAATACGGCGCCTTCGATGGCAACTACCTCGTGCAGCACCACAGCACTTACATGGCGGAGATCATTGGCGAAGGCGCACTGAACCTCGGTCAGCACAAAGGCAACAGCGTGACTTATCACGACCCGTGCTACCTCGGCCGCTACAACGGCGAATACGAGGCGCCACGCGAAGTGCTGCGCGCCCTGGGCATCGAGATCAAGGAAATGCAACGCTCCGGTTTCCGTTCGCGCTGCTGCGGCGGCGGTGGCGGTGCGCCGATCACCGACATTCCGGGCAAGCAACGGATCCCTGACATGCGCATGGAAGACATCCGCGAAACCGGCGCCGAACTGGTGGCCGTGGGTTGTCCACAGTGCACCGCGATGCTTGAGGGCGTGGTCGAGCCACGGCCATTGATCAAGGACATCGCCGAACTGGTGGCTGATGCGCTGCTTGAAGACGCCGCGCCGGGAAAGCCTTCGGCACCGGCCAAACGTGAACCTGCGGAGGTGCATTGATGAGCGACATTATCCGCCGCGACCCTCGCGCTGAATGGATCGCCCGCAACCGTCTGCACCCGCTGCACGCGGCCATGCAACCGGTGCAACACAGCTGGATGGGGCCTAACGGCGTCATCCGCAAGAATCCCCACGGGATCGGTTTTATCGGTCCCAACGGGATCAAACGGATCGACCGCAGTGGCGCTCAGCAGGGCGGGGCAACTAAACGCTCGGCCGCGGTTGAAGTGCAATTGCCGCTGCATCAAGTGGCTGCACCCGCGTTCTACATCAGCGTGGTGCCGGACATGGTCGGCGGCCGCTTGAGCAGCCACGACCGCGATTTGCTCGGCCTGGCCCATCAGTTGGCCGGCAAGGACGGCGCGGTACTGGCGGTGGTCTTCGGTGAGCACAAGGAAAACGCCTTCGCCACGGCAGGCGTTGACCGCTTGCTGGTACTGGAAGGCGACGAATTCAGTGGTTATGCACCGGAACAACGCGTCCAGGGCCTGCGGGCTGTGGATAACCAGTTCAGCCCGCGTCACTGGCTGCTGCCGGACAGCCGCAGTGGTGGCGGCGAACTGGGTCGACGCTTTGCTGCCGCACTGGGCGAACGTCCGGCCACACGGGTCTGGCAGGTCAAGGATCAGGAATGCATCGGCCGTGCCGGTGCCGGTTTGCAGGACCTTGCGCGGCCGGTGGCCCGCTTGATTCTGGCGGCTGCCGAATGCGCCGAACCGGTCAGCGAAACCCGTCACGAAGCGTTGCCGGTGGAGTTATCCACAACGGTCGCTCGCAGCCTGTCGCGGATCGAAGATCTGGGCGCGGTGGCGGTGGACCCGGCGGCGATTCCGATGGCCGAAGCCGAGTTCATCTTCTCTGGCGGCAACGGTGTCAAGGACTGGGGACTTTTCCACAGGACGGCCGAAGCGTTGGGCGCGACCGAAGGTGCGTCGCGGGTGGCGGTGGACGATGGTTTCATGGCGCGCGACCGTCAGGTCGGCGCGTCCGGCACCTGGGTAACCGCGCGGGTTTACGTGGCGGTGGGGATTTCCGGGGCGATCCAGCACCTGCAAGGCATCGGTGCCTGCGACAAGGTGGTGGCGATCAACCTCGATCCGGGTTGCGACATGATCAAACGGGCCGACCTGTCGGTGATCGGCGAGAGCGCCGAGATTCTTCAAGCCTTGATCGATGCGGTAGAGGCTTACCGCAACGACGCCAAGCGCGATGCGGCTTAAGGGAAGGAAAGGGTTATGAGCACGAAAATCATCAGCCTGGTGTCCATCGGTGCCCACCCGACCTCCGGCCGGCCACGCCGCGCCGAGCAGGACGCGCGGGCCGTTGAGCTGGGTCTGCAGCTGGCTGGGGATAACCTGCAAGTGCTGCACGCCGGCGACGTTGCGGAACCGGCGCTGCGTGCCTATCTGGGCATGGGCCTGGAACAGTTGCATGTGCTGGAACAACCGGTCGGCGCAGATGCGCTGCCAGCGTTGACCGACTATTTGCGTGACGCCGGGGCGCAGGTGGTGTTGACCGGCAGCCAGGCGGAAACCGGTGAAGGCTCGGGCATGTTGCCGTTCCTGCTGGCCGAAAGCCTCGGCTGGCCGCTGGTGGTGGGTTTGGCGCAAGTCGAATCCATCGACGGTGGTTCGGCGCTGGTTCTGCAGGCCTTGCCGCGCGGTCAGCGCCGTCGCTTGAAAGTGCGCCTGCCGTTTCTGGCGACTGTGGATAACGCAGCGCCCAAGCCTCGGCAAAGTGCCTACGGTCCGGCGCGACGCGGGGTATTGCAGGCAGATGAAGTTGAAGTGGTCGACGATGAACTGCTGGCAGTGGCCACGCTGCAACCGGCCAAGCCACGACCCAAGCGCCTGAAAGTGATCAAGGCCAAGAGCGGTGCTGACCGCATGAAGGCCGCGACGGCCAAGGCCAGTGGCGGCGGTGGGCAAGTGCTCAAGGGCGTGACCGCGCAGGCGGGCGCCGAAGCCATCCTCAAGTTGCTGATTGAAGAAGGCGTGGTTCGCTGACAAGTAGTCACCATCGATGTGGGAGCCTGTGTGGCGAGGGGGCTTGCCCCCGTTGGGCTGCGCAGCAGTCCTGAAATCTCTGATGTACCAAAGATCCTGTGAGTGCTACGCACTCAAACGGGGGCAAGCCCCCTCGCCACAAAGTGCTCCTGACGTGCTGGAGACGCAGGTCTGAAAACCATCTCACCGAAGTTAATGGGGAAATAATGGAAGTTGAATTTCGTCCGGCATTGCGCACGGATGCGCGGGAGATTGCCCGTTTGTTCCAGATTTCGTCAGAGGGGGCTTCGGATTACATCTGGAGCCAGCTGGCGGAGCCCGGGCAGGATCTGTTGGAAGTGGGGGCCATTCGTTACGCCCGTGAAGATGTCGATTTCTCCTATCAGAACTGCGTTATCGCGCAGGCACAGGGGCGGGTCATCGGCATGATGCACAGTTACGTGACGCGTCACGATCCGTTGGCAGCTCCCGTGACTGATCCGGTCCTGGCGCCTTACGCCGACATGGAAGTTCCCGATACCCTCTATATTTCGAGCCTGGCCCTGCATGAAGGTTGGCGCAACAAAGGCTTGGGTGTGCGCTTTCTCGAGCATGCTCAACAGCGCGCCGATCAACTGGAACTCAACGGCCTGAGCCTGATCGACTATGCAGCGAATACCGGGGCCCGGCGTTTTTATGAGCGCCATGGTTTTGGGATCGTCAAAACTTGTCAGGTCGTTCCTCATCCGATGATTCGGGTGACGGGTGATGCCTATCTCATGCATCGGCCTTAGGGGCTTCCCGGTTTTGATTGTGCACATATCCGTTGCTGCGGTAATGGCGACTGGCGGTTTCGCTCTTACAGCGAGTCACTTTCGAAAAGCCGGAATGCCGGCCCAGGCGAAAGTAACCAAAGCGCTCTTGCCCCTTTCGTTCGGCGCCTCGCCTAGGCTCGGCATGCCCTCGTTCCGGTCCTGCTCCGTGGGCCCACTGCGCAGAACCTCCACTCGGCCTCTCGAGGGGGCGGTGCGTCAAAATCAAAAGCAAGGCGGCCTACCGGCCGGCCTGATCTCACGTGCACGCATTTCCCTGTAGGAGCTGTCGAGCGAAGCGAGGTGGCGATCTTTTGATCTTGCTTTTGCTTTGCTTTGCTTTGGTTTTTGATCTTGATCTGTACGCCCCTTTCCCAGAGGCCGAACGCAGGCGTTGCGCAGGGGGCACCGCGGCAAGGATGCCGCGGTAGCCGCCCCCGGCCATGGATGGCCGATGGCGGCGGGCCCCCGGAGCAATGCCGGAGTGAGGGTATGCCGAGCCTAGGCGAGGCACCGAATGGCGGGGCAAAAGCGTTTTGGTTACTTTGGCGCTTTTCCAAAGTGACCCGCTGTAAGAGCGGAACCATAAGCCGCCGTTACCGCTGAAACGGATATGTACTCCTAACGCACTTGGGTTACCCACAATCCCTGTTAGCGCTTCTGTGGATAACATGTTCGCCCCTCGCTACACCCCATGCCAATCAAGCCCTGCAGCCCTCCGTACAAAAAACAACCAGCCTAACCCACGGTTTTTTCGGGCTTTTTCCACAGAGTAACGTCGCTCACTGGCCGACACTTGCCCCCAATCTCTGTTGGCGCTTCTGTGGATAAGATGTTCGCTGTCCGCTACAGGCCATACAGATAGCGGCTTTCATTGGGTTGATCAAATATTGTTCAATTCGACGTTTTCCTCCGCTAATCGTCCCGTAAACCCGGAATACTCGCGGGTTTCAGCGGTTTTCCACAGAGACCGCAAAGTTGCCCCCAAAGTCTGTTGGTGCTTCTGTGGATAAGGTGTTCGCCATCCCCTGCACGCTATGTAAAACGTGGTCTGCAAGCTTCTGATTAAAAAACAACCAGTGCCTGGCTAAAACCCTGCTTCTGGATAAGTCACGGTTTTTCTTCGGTTTTTGTGAATAGATTTAGCCTGTCATCCACAGTTGTCCCCATTTGCTGTGGGTGGAGATGTGGATAACTTGTTCGCTGAACCCTGTAAGCCACGGCCCGTATAGGCCGGAACGCGATAGATCAGATTTCATACAGTTCTAAGGCACTTCCTTGACTTCGATCTGTCGCCTGTCTTCACTCTCATCGCATAAGGACAACTGTCACTTATCCACATCTGGTTCAGGGAGAACGCGTGATGGATAGCCAGCCACATCGCTCGCAGCCACATTCGCACCCCAGCCCCTGCGTGACCTGTGTTCCGACATCCGCCACCTCGTTGCACAAGCGGATTCATCGTCGCGCCGCCAATCAGCGCGCTCGTCTATAGCGCCTGGCCCCCTTATGCCATAACACCGCTGCCATTGAGGCCCGACCGTGCCCGGTGACCAGGCGTTTGTTCGTCTATCGATTGCAGGCAACCGCAGAGTTGCCCCATCTGCCCGAGAGGAAATGACCCATGACACGGATCGCCACGCCCATCAGCGATATCAAGGAACATTACGACGTGATCGTCATTGGCTCCGGCTACGGCGGCGGGATCGCGGCGTCGCGCCTGTCCCGGGCCGGCAAGCGGGTATGCCTGCTGGAGCGAGGCCGGGAAATCCAGCCCGGCGAATACCCCAATACGATGCTGGCGGCCACTGAAGAGCTGCAAGTGCATGACCCGGACGGGCACATCGGCTCGCGCACCGGGCTGTTCGACCTGCACGTCAACGCCCAGCAGAACGTAGTGGTCGGTTGCGGCCTGGGCGGCACGTCGCTGATCAACGCCAACGTCGCGCTGGAACCTGAACCCGGTGTGTTCGATGATCCGCGTTGGCCGTTGGCGGTGCGTGAACATCGCGACACGCTGCTCAAAGACGGTTACGCCCGGGCTCGGGAGATGCTCAAGCCCAATCCCTATCCGAAAACCGCTCCGACCTTGCCCAAACTCGAGGCTAACCAGAAGTCCGCCGATTACCTCAAGCAAGGCGCACACTTCTACAAGCCGCCGATCAACGTGACCTTCGACAAACTGCCGAACAACCTCAACCACGTCGGCGTCGAGCAATTGCCGTGCAACCACTGCGGCGACTGCGTTTCGGGCTGTAACAACAAGGCCAAGAACACCACGTTGATGAATTACCTGCCGGATGCCTGCAACCACGGCGCAGAGATTTTCTGCCAGGCCGAGGTCCGGCATCTGGAGCGCGACGGCGATGGCTGGATCGTGCACTTCCAATACCTGGACAGCGGCCGCGAGAAATTCTCCGCGCCGACGCTGTTCGTCAAGGCGGACATCGTCGTGGTGTCGGCCGGCACTCTGGGTTCCACCGAAATCCTCCTGCGCTCTCGGGACAAAGGCCTGTCGACGTCCAATCAGCTTGGCGAAAACATGAGCGGCAACGGCGACATCCTCGGTTTCGGCCACAACTGCGATGAAACGATCAACGGCATCGGTTTCGGTGCCCATCCGGCGAAGGAAATGAAACCGGTCGGCCCGTGCATCACCTCGATCATCGACATGCGCACCGAAGGCGACTGGCGCAGCCGCATGGTCATCGAAGAAGGCTCGATCCCCGGCGCACTCGGCCGGCCCATGGTGCCGAGCATGGCCACATTCGCCGGGTTGATCGGCAAACCCACCGATGACAGCTTCACCGGCAAGCTCAAATATGCCGAGCGCGAAGCCGAAAGCTTCCTGCGCGGCCCGTACCACGGCGCCCTGCACAACATGCAGACCTACCTGATCATGAGCCACGACGACGGCAAGGGGCGCATGGTGCTCGACAGCAAGGATCAGCTGCGCATCGACTGGCCGGGCGTTGGCGAGCAGGAAAACGTCAAGATCGGCAACGAGCGCCTGCACCAGAGCACCAAGGCCTTGGGCGGGATCTGGGTGGAAAACCCGATCTGGACCGAGCTGCTCAAACACAGCATCGTTTCCGTGCACCCATTGGGCGGTTGTGTGATGGGCGAGGATGCGACGCAGGGCGTGGTCAACCACAAGGGCCAGGTGTTCAGCGGCGTCAGCGGCACTGATGTCTATGCCGGGTTGTACGTAGCCGACGGCGCGGTGATTCCGACCTCCCTGGCGGTCAATCCACTGCTGACCATCTCTGCCGTGAGCGAGCGCAATATGAGCCTGCTGGCCGCCGATCGCGGGTGGCACATCGACTACACGTTGCCCTCGGCACCGCGCAAACCGGTGGTGGCACCGACCCTCGGCGTGCAGTTCACCGAAACCATGAAGGGCTATTTCTCCAAAGATTTCACCCAGCCCCAGGGCACCGATCTCAAACTCTACGAAGCGGCGGCCAAACGCGGCAAGTCGGATAACTCGCCGATCGAATTCACCTTGACCATCACCGCCAACGACCTCAATCGCATGATCAAGGAGCCGGAACATGCCGCGACACTGGTCGGCACCCTGGATGCGCCGGGCCTGTCGCCAGAGCCGCTGACCGCCAGCAATGGCGTGTTCAATCTGTTCGAGGAATATCAGGAACAGGTCGGCGTGCGGCACATGAATTACGACATGAAACTGACCGCCGAGGACGGCAGCGATTATTACTTCAGCGCATTCAAGACCGTGCCCGAAGACAACGGCGTGCTGAACGTCTGGCACGACACCAGTACGCTCTATGTGACGCTGTATCGCGGGCCGGACAAGACGGGCGAAGTGATCGGCTCGGGGGTGATGCACATCGAGCCGGCCGATTTCGCCAAGCAGATGACCACCATGAAGGTGCTCAACGCGCGCAACGAACGCGAGCGCATTGAGGGGCTGGCGCGGTTCGGCAAGTTCTTCGCCGGCATCTTGTGGGAGAGCTACGGCGGGGTATTCGCCGGCGACATCTACTTCAACCCCGATGCGCCGCCCCGGCAGAAACGGCCGCTGGATGCACCGACGCCAAGCGTGCAGTTCTTCCAGACCGAAGACAGCGTCCAGCTACGCCTGACCCGCTATCAGGGCGGCACCAAGGGGCCGGTGATGCTGGTGCATGGTTTGGGTGTGGGCTCGAATATTTTCTCCACCGACACCATCCAGACCAACCTGCTGGAGTACCTGTGCAAGCACGAGTACGACGTCTGGCTCCTGGATTTCCGGGTCAGCATCCTGCTGCCGGCCAGCAAACATGAATGGAACGGCGACCAGATTGCCCAGTACGACTTCAAGGCCGCCATCGAGCATATCCAGCAGGCAACCCTCGCCGCTGACGTGCAGTGCGTGGTGCATTGCTATGGCGCGACGACCTTCTTCATGTCGCTGCTGGCCGGGTTGCAGGGCGTGCGTTCGGTGGTCTGTTCGCAGATCGCCGCGGACACGGTGGTCGCCACGGCAACGGGGCTCAAGGCCGGTCTGCATTTGCCGGGGATGCTCGACGCCATCGGCATTAAATCCCTCACCGCGTATGCCGACAACAAGGAGAGCTGGTTCAACAAACTCTACGACAAGGCCCTCAACATCTACGCCCGCATCGAGGCTCAAGGTTACTGCACCAACCCGGTGTGCCACCGCATCACCTTCATGTACGCGTCGCTGTACCGCCACGACACACTCAACGAAACCCTGCACGACAACCTGCACGAGTTGTTCGGCGAGTCGAACATACAGACCTTCGAGCACCTGGCGCTGATCCTGCGCAAAGGCCATCTGGTGGACTTCAAGGGCCAGGACGTCTACATGCCGCACTTCGACCGGCTGACCATGCCGATCTGCTTCATCAGTGGCGAAGACAACCAGTGCTACTTGCCCGAAAGCACGCTCAGGACCTATGAGCGCGTATGCAAAATCCATGGACCGGAACGCTACAGCCGGCATGTGGTGCCGGGTTATGGGCATATCGACTGCATGTTCGGCAAGAACGCGGTGGTCGATGTGTACCCGATCATCCTGCAGCACCTGGAGAAAACCGCCCTCGGCTAGCACTGCTCACCTGTGGCTTGGGGCTTGTTGTGGCGAGGGGGCTTGCCCCCGTTGGGCTGCGAAGCGGCCCCAAATCGGCAAATGCGGTCATTCAGGAACATTGCGATTGCATGTTTCACGACTGCTTCGCAGCCGAGCGGGGGCAAGCCCCCTCGCCACGGGTATGTGCCCACTCAAGATTCGTTGGTGGCTAGGGACAAAAAGGAAATGGATGCCATGGACAGTTACATCCGCTGGTTTCAACGCTTCATCTGGATAGGCATCGCAATGAACATGGTCTTCGCGATTCCGGCGCTGTTCGCGCCGGCGTTGCTGACCTCGATGCTCGGGATGCCTCCGCAGCTCTCCGATCCTTGGCTGGAGAACGCCGGCATGTTGCTGGTGGGGATCAGCCTTTTTTACATGCCGTCAGGCTTCAATGCCCCCAAATACGTGGTGCATTCGTGGCTGTGCGTATTGTCACGGTTGGTCGCCGTGGCGTTCTGGATTTACCTGATCAACACCAGCAACCAGGCCCAGGTGTTCGTGCCGATGCTGCTGGGCGATCTGGGCATGTTCCTGATCCTCGGGATTCTGCTGTACCTGGGCAGCGCGCCGGCCAATCGGCCGTTCGCCCTGCTTCGCGATGGCTGGCGTGAGTGGTGCGCAGCGTGGGCGCGACGCTGGCGGCGGCACAGCTTCAAGGTCGCCACGCTGGTCGTGGTGCTGGCGCTGGGGTTTATCGGTTACGAAACCTGGTACCAGATGCTGCGGGTGGTGCCGGCCGAGCAATACGCTTCTGACGAAGACCACTACAAATACGCCGCCATCGGCCTGGGCATCGAAGCACGGATTCCCTATTACCTGTTCGCCGTGTTGCCGCAGATGTGCCCGGAGAAACTGCCGAAGCCCGGGGGTTACGAAGTGTTCGGTTTCCTCTACGAGAACGGCAAGGACCTGCCGATCGGCATGGCCAAGCGGCAGATCGGCTACCCGACCGTGGAGCCCAACTGCGCCTTGTGCCACACCGGCTCCTACCGCGCCAATGCCAGCGATGTTGCTACCCCGGTGGCCTCCGCACCGGCCAATACCCTGCAACTGCAGGCCTTCCAGTGGTTCGCCTACGATTGCGCGAGCGACCCCAAATTCACCCCCGACGCGGTGATGACTGCGATCAACAGCAAGTTCCAGCTCGGGTTTTTCGAGCGCCTGTACAACCGCTACCTGATCATCCCGATGGCCACCAGCGCGCTGATCAAACAGAAGCAGGCCTATGCCTGGCAGAAGCTGCGCGCACCGCAGGGGCCGGGGCGTACCGACACTTTCAACCCGACGAAAATGGTGGTGTTCGGCTTCCCGGATGACTCGACCATCGGCACCGTCGACTTGCCGCAAGTCTGGAACCAGAAACCCCGGGAATCGCTGTACCTGCACTGGGACGGCAACAACAACGATATCCATGAGCGCAACTACGCGGCGGCCATGGCCGTGGGTGCGACGCCGGAGTCGGTGCTGCCGGACAGTTTCAACCGGGTGACCAATTGGCTGCTGGGCCACAAGGCACCGGCCTGGCCGTTCGCGCTGGATCAGGCCAAGGTCGCCCGGGGCAAGCCGGTCTGGGAAAAAAATTGTGCCGGTTGCCATGACTTCGGCCGCACCGACACCGGTCAGGTCACCACCACGATTGATGAACTGGGCACCGATCCCCATCGGCTGAACTCGTTCACCACCGGTTTAGTGACAGCCTTCCACGGCTTCAAGAAACCGCCGTTCGACTTTGGTGCTTACCGCAAGACCCAGAGCTACAGCAATACGCCCACTGACGGTATCTGGTTGCGCGCGCCGTACTTGCACAACGGCTCGGTGCCGACCCTATGGGATTTGCTGCAGCCGCCGGAACTGCGGCCGCAGGTGTTCTTCACCGGTTCCGACATTTACGACAAGGACAAGGTCGGCTTCATCACCAGTGGCGAGCAGGTGAAAGCCTCGGCGGACTTCAAATACGACACGCGCCTGGAGGGCAACCACAACGGTGGCCACCTGTACGGCACGCAGTTGTCGGAACTCGATAAGCGGGCGCTCATCGAGTTCATGAAAACCCTGTGATTCCACTACGGATGGAGGAAAGCGACATGTCATTGGTCAGACATTGGGAACATGAATACGACAAGGTGAAGGTGCGCCTGCACGGGCTGTTCACACGGATGGAAATGGCCTGGAAGAAGCTCGTCAGCGAGCTTGAACCGGAGGAGTACCAAGCCATCGTCGCGCTGCTGCAGCGGGGGCACGATCAGGCGCAATACGTGCTCAAGCACGGCGACTTGCCGGACGATCAACCGAGTGTGCCGTGGGAGTTGTCCCACGGTTTGTCGATCCTGCACATCGGCAACGCCAGCCCCTTGCCGCAATCGGTAGATGAGCTGCAGACCCAAGTGCTCAAGGATGGCAGCCTGCTCGGTTGTCGCAAATGGGAGCTGCTGGATCTGTTGTGGAGCGAAGCGTTGCTCAAGTGGATCGAGAACCTGCGGCATCACGCACCGTTCGCTACCAACCCGGCGTTGATGCGCATGGACAGTGACGTGACCCTGGCCATTGCCGGCGACTGGGGCACCGGGCCGTTCGACAGTCATGCCCCGGCAGTGGCGGTGGCCGATCAGATGCAACTGGCCCAGGCCGACTTCACCATTCATCTGGGGGATGTGTATTACGCCGGCACCCGCTCCCAGGAAGACGTCGACATGGTCGGTTGGCCGATGGGCAAGCAGGGCTCATTCACTCTCAACTCCAACCACGAGATGTACAGCGGCGCCCATGGCTACTTCAAGGAACTGGCCAAACGTTTCCCGGCGCAGCAGGGCACCAGTTATTTTGCGTTGTACAACGATGACTGGCTGGTGGTCGGGATCGACTCGGCTTATGCCTCCAGTCCAATCAACCTGTATATGGACGGCGCGCTGAACAAGCAGCAGATCGACTGGATGAAAGACCTGCCCAAACGCAAGAAGATCATGGTGCTCAGTCATCACCAGGGCTTTGACATTACCGGGCGTGACAAGACCGCGTTGTACAAACCGGTCTGCGATGCCTTGGGGCGCGAGCCGGATTACTGGTATTGGGGGCATTTGCATAACGGCATCTGCTATGCCACTCAAGGTGGCTTGCATGCACGTTGCGCCGGGCACGGGGCGATTCCCTATGGCAATGCCAGCGAGCTGAACGGGCATCCGGGGGTGCTGTGGTCGGAAACGCAAAATGCGCGGGATGAGGCGTACCCGGATCGGGTGTTGAACGGTTATGTGAAGGTGCGGCTGGTGGGGGAGAACATCGAAGAGACGTTTATTGGCGAGGATGGTTCGGTGCGGTGGTCTTCAATTTAGCGAGGAAGGATCGTTCCCACGCCTGGCGTGGGAACGATCAGATTTCGATTAACCCTGAACCGGAACACCTTTGAGGTAAGGCGCAGGCTCGGCCCCCAGGTTGTTCAGCATCCGCTCGCTGTACCAGTCCACGAAGTTCACCACGCCGAACTCATAGGTCTTGGAGTAAGGCCCTGGCTGGTACGCGGTGGAGTTGATCCCGCGCTGGTTCTCTTCGGCCAGGCGACGGTCCTGGTCGTTGGTCGCATCCCAGACCTGGCGCATGCGCTCCACGTCGTAGTCCACGCCTTCGACCGCGTCCTTGTGGACGATCCACTTGGTGGTGACCATGGTTTCCTGGGCGCTGATCGGCCACACGGTGAACACGATGATGTGGTCGCCCATGCAGTGGTTCCACGAGTGCGGCAGGTGCAGGATGCGCATCGAGCCCAGGTCCGGGTTCTTGATGCGGCCCATCAGTTTGGCGCAGCCTTGTTTGCCGTCCATGGTCATCGATACGGTGCCCTTGAGCAGCGGCATGCGCACGATACGGTTACGCAGGCCGAAACTGGCGTGGGCGTAAGGGATCTTCTCGGCTTCCCAGGCAGCGGCGGAAGCGGCTACGTGGTCCTTGAAGGCCTGGTCGGCACGCGGATCGGTGACGTCGTCCCATTCCAGCAGGGTTTTCAGCAATTCCGGGTGTGAACCGCCGCAGTGGTAGCACTCGCGGTTGTTTTCCAGCACCAGTTTCCAGTTGGCCTTTTCCATCAAGGTGGTTTGCACCGCCACCTTGGTGTTCTCCATGTCGTACGGTTCCATGTAATGGCTGAGCGTCGACAGGAAGTCATCGATGGCCGGCGGGTTTTCTGCCAGGCTGATGAAGATGTAACCGCCGGCGGTCTTCACGTTCACCGGTTTGAGGCCGTATTGCTTCATGTCGAAGTCGGCGCCCATTTCGGTGCCGGCGAACAGCAGGCGACCGTCCAGCTCGTACGTCCACTGGTGGTAGTGGCAGACCAGTTTGGCGACCTTGCCTTTTTCACTGGTGCACAGGCGTGAACCACGGTGGCGGCAGACGTTGTGGAACGCATGGACCACGCCATCGGCGCCACGAATCACGATGATCGGGTTCTTGCCGACTTGCAGGGTCAGGTAGTTGCCCTTGGTCGGGATCTCGCAGGTCATGCCGGCAATCAACCACTCTTTCTGGAAGATTTCCTGCATGTCGATATCAAACAGCCGCTCGTCAGAGTAAAACGGCTGCGGCAGCGAGAAAGTGCGCTCGCGCTCTTGCAGCATCTGCGCAGTGGCCTTGCGTGCGGGTTCCAGTGGATCGCCCAGGCTCAGGGTAGTGGTGACGTCCATCGTTTAATCCTCAAGGCCATTCTGTGTGGCCGGCGAAAGTGGCTAATCAGGTTTGCTACGCAAGGTGTAAAGGTTGTGTCTTGGTATGGGGCGAGTGTGGGGCCGGCGCTCCCCGGAACCTTATCCATGGGCGACATGGCCCAATCTGTTCCCGACGCCCAACCCCCGGTAATTGGGGGCTGGTCGCGATAAGTATGTCAATGTCGCAGATAGGTAAATGGCGGGGCTGCGCTATACGCAGAATCGCCAACATAAAGGCCGGTAGTCGGCCGTGGAGATCAGCATGTCCAACAACTTCCTGAACCCGGTAACCACCCAGACCTGGGCCAATGGTCGACACATTGTCCGTTGCGTCAAAGTCATCCAGGAAACCTGGGATGTGCGCACCTTCTGCTTTATGGCCGACCAGCCGATCATGTTCTTCTTCAAGCCGGGGCAATTCGTCACCCTGGAGCTGGAAATCGAAGGCCAGCAGATCATGCGTTCGTACACCATTTCCAGCTCGCCGTCGGTGCCGTACAGCTTCTCGGTGACGATCAAGCGCGTACCGGGCGGCAAGGTCTCGAACTGGTTGCATGACACCCTGCATGAAGGCTACGAACTGGCGGTGCACGGCCCGGTCGGGCTGTTCAACGCCATCGACTTTCCGAACCCGAAAGTGCTGTACCTCAGCGGCGGCGTGGGCATCACCCCGGTGATGTCCATGGCGCGCTGGTTCTTCGATACCAACGGCAATGTCGATATGGCCTTCATCCACAGCGCCCGCTCGCCGAAAGACATCATTTATCACCGCGAGCTGGAGCACATGGCGGCGCGGATCGAAAACTTCAGCCTGCACCTGATCTGCGAGAAACACGGTTTCGGTGAGCCGTGGGCCGGATACCGCGGTTATCTCAACCACAAGATGCTCGAACTGATGGTCCCGGACTTCCTTGAGCGGGAAGTGTTCTGCTGCGGCCCGACGCCCTACATGAATGCGGTCAAGCGTTTGCTGGAAAACGCCGGCTTCAATATGAAGCGCTACCACGAAGAGTCCTTCGGCGCCACACCGCCAGAGGCTATCGCCGATGCAGAGGAACACGCTGAACAAGCGGCCGACGCCCCTGCAATCGACGCCGCCGACCTGCACCAGGTGGAATTCACCGCCTCCGGCAAGAGCATCCGCGTGGCTCCGGGCGAAACCGTCCACGCCGCTGCCGCCAAGCTGGGCCTGATGATCCCCAAGGCCTGCGGCATGGGGATCTGCGGTACCTGCAAGGTAATGAAGCTTGCCGGCGAAGTGGCAATGGAACACAACGGCGGGATTACCGAGGAAGACGAAGCCGAAGGGTTCATCCTGTCTTGCTGCAGCGTGCCGAAGGGTGACGTGCGGATCGAGTATTGATCGGTCGGATGATCGCTGAATAACCTCTACAGGAGCAGCCTTCGGCAGCGCCTGTAGAGGGCGCGCTTCAGTCAGTCGACAAACAGGTCTGGCATCAGTTTGTCGGTGGAATCAGGCGCATACCGATACCTTTCAAAATCCGTCACCCCTTGCTCGCGCAAAATCTCCTCATCGATCAGCAACCGACCGGTAATGCTGCGACCGCTGCTGTCGAGAATGACGTGGGCGGCATCCGCCATGATCGCGGGTGTGCGGGCATGTTTGAAAGATTCTCGCGATCCGAGCTGAAACTCGATCGCGGCCGTGGCGATCATGGTCTGCGGCCATAGAGAGTTGACGCTGATACCGTAGGCGGCGAATTCCTCGCTCATGCCCAGGGTGAGCATGCTCATGCCGTACTTGGTGACGGTGTAGGGGCTGTATTGGGCGAACCATTTGGTGGCCAGGTTCAACGGCGGTGACAGGTTGAGGATGTGGCCGCTGGATTTTTTCAGATAGGGCAGGGCGGCCTGGCTGCACAGCAGCACGGCGCGGGTGTTGATCTGGTGCATCAGGTCGAAGCGCTTGAGTTCGATGTGCTGCACGCCGGTCAGCTTGATCGCTCCTGCATTGTTGACCAGCGCGTCGATGCCGCCGAAATGCTCATTGGCGTCAGCCAGGGCCTGGCGCACGATGGTTTCATCGCGCACATCCACCTCCAGGGCCAGCGCCTTGCCACCCGCGGCTTCGACTTCCGCTGCCACGCTGAAGATGGTGCCAGGCAGTTTGGGGTGAGGGGCGGCGCTTTTCGCGGCAATCACGATGTTGGCCCCGTCGCGCGCGGCCCGCAGCGCAATCTCACGCCCGATCCCGCGACTGGCGCCGGTGATGAACAGGGTTTTGCCTTGTAGTGACATGCGGACGCTCCCGATTGGCGTGATCCGAGCGGATCGAAACGGCTCGCAGTCAATGTAGACCAACTCGTGCGGGACTGTGGCAAGGGGGGGCAAGCCCCCTCGCCATAAGATCTCTTGCCAATCAAATAGCTGAGGTCGAGCGCAGAACCTGTGGCGAGGGAGCTTGCTCCCGTTGGGTTGCGAAGCAGCCCCAAAGCCTGAGCATGCGGTCTGTCAGGTGGACCGCGTTGGCTGGTTTTACGACTGCTGCGCAGCCGAGCGGGAGCAAGCTCCCTCGCCACAAAGTCGCACTTCAACCAAATAGCTGAGGTGGAACACAGAGCCTGTGGCTAGGGGGAGGGAGTCAGGCTGTCATCACGTGCCGAATATCCGCCGCCAGTTCCCGCACGCGTTCTTCTTCGGTGTCCCACGAGCACATGAACCGTGCGCCGCCGTTGCCGATGAAGGTGTAGAAGCGCCAGCCCTTGGCGGTCAGTGCGGCGATGGCCGGCTCGGAGAGTTGCAGGAACACACCGTTGGCCTGCACCGGGAACATCAGCTCGACGCCAGGAATGTCGCTCACCAGTTCGGCCAGCAACTGCGCGCAGTGGTTGGCGTGGCGGGCGTATTTGAGCCAGGCGTCGTTTTCAAGAATCCCGACCCAGGGGGCCGAGAGGAAGCGCATCTTCGACGCCAGTTGCCCGGCCTGTTTGCAGCGGTAGTCGAAGTCTTCAGCCAGTTTGTGGTTGAAGAACAGAATCGCTTCGCCCACCGCCATGCCGTTTTTCGTACCGCCAAAGCACAGCACGTCGACGCCGGCCTTCCAGGTCAGGTCGGCTGGCGAGCAACCCAGATAAGCGCAGGCGTTGGAGAAACGGGCACCGTCCATGTGCAGGTTCAAGCCCAGTTCTTTACAGGTGACGCTGATGGCGCGGATTTCTTCCGGGGTGTACACGCTGCCGACTTCAGTGGCCTGGGTCAGGGTCACGACGCGCGGTTTCGGGTAGTGGATATCCTGGCGCTTGAGGGCAATTTCGCGGATCGATTCCGGGGTCAGCTTGCCGTTTTCGGTGCGGGCGATGAGCAGCTTGGAACCGTTGGAGAAAAACTCCGGAGCGCCGCATTCGTCGGTTTCGACGTGGGCGGTTTCCGAGCAGATCACGCTGTGGTAACTCTGGCACAGCGACGACAGGGCCAACGAGTTGGCCGCGGTGCCGTTGAAGGCGAAGAACACTTCGCAGTCGGTTTCGAACAGTTTGCGGAATTGATCCGCGGCGCGTGCGGTCCACTCATCGTCGCCATAAGCGCGCTGGTGTCCGTGGTTGGCCTGTTCCATGGCAGCCCAGGCTTCAGGGCAAATACCGGAATAGTTGTCGCTGGCGAATTGTTGGCTCTTGTCGGTCATGGCCGGCTTCCGTGATCGAGGCGCTTGTGGCGCTTCGTTGGTCAATGATGATGTGCACTTTACCGAAGATCGTCCGGGGAGCACACGGGATGAGTCTGTCAGAAAAATACAAATGCCTCGGGCAATTATGCACATGACGCAGAGGGACGGTGCACTGGATCTGCTCAAGTGGCTGGCGCTGTTGAGCATGGTGCTCGATCACCTGCGATATGTCGGTTATTCCCTCGATCTGCTGTATGTGCCGGGCAGATTGGCGTTCCCGTGGTTCTGTCTGGCGATGGCGGCGAACCTGGCGCGTGTCCGTACAGTGACGACCGACGGCCAGTGGCGCTACCTCGGTTGGTTGTTGCTGTTCAGTGCCCTGAGCGAAATTCCGTATCGGATGTACATTCCTGATCACGACACCTTGAATGTATTGCCTACGCTGGTCATGGGGTTGCTGGTGGCCCGTGGCTGGCAGCACGGGCCAGTTCAGTCGCGTCTGTTGGCGGTCGTTGCCTTGGTGCTGGCGGCACTGTTCCCGCAGCGATTGATGTTCGGCTTTTTCGGCGTGCTGTTGCCACTGGCGATGTTGCTGGTGATCCAGCGGCCCTGGTATTTCGGCCTGTTGCCGGGGCTGGTGTGCCTGGCGGCCAATCAATGGCAAGTGCTGTACTCCGCTGCCTGGTTCGGCAGCGGTGCGGCGATTTTGGGTATTGTCGTTTGTCTGATTGCGCCATTCTCGGGCCTGCTGCTATTGCGACATGCCCAAGGCATCCAGCCACCGCCGATGCGCCGCTGGGCCTACGCCCTTTATCCCGGGCATTTCCTCGTACTTTTGGCCTTGCGCCAACTCATCGCCTGACGCCCGTCCCCTGTGGCGAGGGGGCTTGCCCCCGTTGGGCTGCGAAGCGGCCCTAAACCCTCAGAGCGTGGTTTATCAGGCAAACCCCGTTTGTTGATTTTGCGACTACTGCGCAGTCGAACGGGGGCAAGCCCCCTCGCCACAAGAGCCTTCCTGGCTCAGCCTTCTCGGCCCATGTCGTAAACGCACCTTTGCGTGGCGTCCATAGGCATTTGACCTGTCTGCGCCGGTCATACCATCGCTATCAAAGGGCACTGCCGAAATGCCAGTGCCTCACCGAGACGAAAGGCGCACCGCCGCCGCTGGGAGAGACGCGATGTTCAGCAAGCAAGACCAGATTCAGGGTTACGACGATGCACTGCTGGCGGCGATGAATGCCGAGGAGCAACGCCAGGAAGATCACATCGAGCTGATCGCGTCAGAGAACTACACCAGCAAGCGCGTGATGGAAGCGCAAGGCAGTGGCCTGACCAACAAATACGCCGAAGGCTATCCGGGCAAGCGCTACTACGGTGGTTGCGAGCACGTCGACAAGGTTGAAGCCCTGGCCATCGAACGCGCCAAGCAATTGTTCGGTGCCGATTACGCCAACGTGCAGCCGCACTCCGGTTCTTCGGCCAACAGCGCCGTTTACCTGGCCCTGCTGCAAGCCGGCGACACCATTCTGGGCATGAGCCTGGCCCACGGCGGTCACCTGACCCACGGTGCCAAAGTGTCGTCCTCGGGCAAGCTGTACAACGCCGTGCAGTACGGCATCGACACCAAAACCGGCCTGATCGACTACGACGAAGTCGAGCGTCTGGCCGTCGAATGCAAGCCGAAGATGATCGTCGCCGGTTTCTCGGCCTACTCCAAGACCCTCGATTTCCCGCGTTTCCGCCAGATCGCTGACAAGGTCGGTGCCCTGCTGTTCGTCGACATGGCTCACGTTGCCGGTCTGGTCGCCGCTGGCCTGTACCCGAACCCGCTGCCATACGCCGACGTGGTGACCACCACCACCCACAAGACCCTGCGCGGTCCGCGTGGTGGCCTGATCCTGGCCAAGGCCAACGAAGAAATCGAGAAGAAGCTCAACGCCGCGGTATTCCCTGGTGCCCAGGGCGGTCCGTTGATGCACGTCATCGCCGGTAAAGCAGTGTGCTTCAAGGAAGCACTGGAGCCTGGCTTCAAGGCCTACCAGCAACAAGTGATCGACAACGCCAAGGCAATGGCCGGCGTATTTATCAAACGCGGCTACGATGTAGTGTCCGGCGGTACCGATAACCACCTGTTCCTGGTCAGCCTGATCCGTCAGGGCCTCACCGGTAAAGAGGCGGACGCAGCACTCGGTCGCGCCCACATCACCGTGAACAAGAACGCTGTCCCGAACGATCCACAGTCGCCGTTCGTGACCTCCGGCCTGCGTATCGGCACCCCGGCGGTGACCACTCGCGGCTTCAAGGTTACCCAGTGTGTTGAACTGGCCGGCTGGATCTGCGACATCCTCGACAACCTCGGCGACGCCGATGTCGAGGCCAATGTCGCGCAGCATGTGGCAGCCCTGTGCGCGGACTTCCCGGTTTATCGCTGAGCGCGGTTTTGGAGTAAATGACTATGCAACGCTATTCGGGCTTCGGCCTCTTCAAACACTCCCTCAGCCACCATGAAAACTGGCAGCGCATGTGGCGTACGCCGACCCCGAAAAAGGTCTACGACGTGGTCATCGTCGGCGGTGGCGGGCATGGTCTGGCGACCGCCTACTACCTGGCCAAGGAACACGGCATCACCAACGTGGCCGTGGTCGAGAAGGGCTGGCTGGGCGGCGGTAACACCGCGCGCAACACCACCATCGTGCGCTCCAACTACCTGTGGGACGAGTCGGCACATCTGTACGAACACGCGATGAAATTGTGGGAAGGCCTGTCCCAGGACCTGAACTACAACGTGATGTTCTCCCAGCGTGGCGTCTACAACCTGTGCCACACCCTGCAGGACATTCGTGATTCCGAGCGTCGGGTCAGCGCCAACCGCCTCAACGGCGTGGACGGCGAACTGCTCGATGCCAAGCAAGTGGCAGACGAGATCCCGTACCTCGACTGCTCCAAGAACACCCGCTACCCGGTGATGGGCGCTACCGTCCAGCGTCGCGGCGGCGTGGCCCGTCACGATGCCGTGGCGTGGGGCTTTGCCCGTGCCGCCGACGCCTTGGGCGTGGACCTGATCCAGCAGACCGAAGTGATCGGTTTCCGTAAGGAAAACGGTGTGTGCATCGGTGTTGAAACCAACAAGGGCTTCATCGGCGCCAAGCGCGTCGGTGTGGTGACTGCCGGTAACTCCGGGCACATGGCCAAACTCGCCGGTTTCCGCCTGCCGATCGAATCGCACCCGCTGCAAGCGCTGGTGTCCGAGCCGATCAAGCCGATTATCGACAGCGTGATCATGTCCAACGCCGTACACGGTTACATCAGCCAGTCCGACAAGGGCGACCTGGTGATCGGCGCCGGTATCGACGGCTACAACGGCTACGGCCAGCGTGGTTCGTACCCGGTGATCGAGCACACCATCCAGGCCATCGTCGAGATGTTCCCGGTGCTGTCGCGCGTACGCATGAACCGTCAGTGGGGCGGCATCGTCGACACCACGCCGGATGCGTGCCCGATCATCTCGAAGACTCCGGTACCGAACATGTTCTTCAACTGCGGTTGGGGCACCGGTGGCTTCAAGGCTACACCTGGCTCGGGCAACGTGTTTGCCGCAAGCCTGGCCAAGGGTGAAATGCACCCATTGGCTGCACCTTTCTCCATCGACCGCTTCCACAGCGGTGCGTTGATCGACGAACACGGCGCTGCAGCAGTCGCCCACTAACAGGAGAAATCCCTATGTTGCATATCTTCTGTCCTCACTGTGGCGAACTGCGCTCCGAAGAGGAATTCCATGCATCCGGCCAGGCGCACATCCCGCGTCCACTGGATCCGAACAGCTGCACCGACGAGGAGTGGGGCGACTACATGTTCTTCCGCGATAACCCTCGCGGTCTGCACCACGAACTGTGGGATCACGTCGCCGGTTGCCGTCAGTATTTCAACGTGACCCGTGACACCGTGACCTACGAGATTCTCGAAACCTACAAGATCGGCACCAAGCCGCAGTTCACCGACAAGACCGACAGCCCGAAAGCGGCCGCCACGGCTCTGGGAGAGAAGGTATGAGCCAGATCAATCGCCTGTCCAACGGCGGACGCATCGACCGCAACAAAGTGCTGAGCTTCACCTTCAACGGCCAGGTCTACAAAGGCTTTGAAGGCGACTCGCTGGCCGCAGCCTTGCTGGCCAACGGTGTCGATATCGTCGGCCGCAGCTTCAAGTATTCGCGCCCACGCGGCATCTTCGCCGCCGGTGCCGAAGAGCCGAACGCCGTGCTGCAGATCGGTGCGACCGAAGCCACGCAGATTCCGAACGTACGCGCCACGCAACAAGCGCTGTATCAAGGCCTGGTCGCCACCAGCACCAACGGCTGGCCAAGCGTGAACAACGACATGATGGGGATTCTCGGCAAGGTCGGCGGCAAGCTGATGCCACCGGGCTTCTACTACAAAACCTTCATGTACCCGCAATCGTTCTGGATGACTTACGAGAAGTACATTCGTAAGGCAGCCGGTCTTGGCCGTTCGCCGACCGAGAACGATCCGGACACCTACGACTACATGAACCAGCACTGCGACGTGCTGATCGTCGGCGCTGGCCCTGCGGGTCTGGCGGCTGCACTGGCGGCTGCCCGCAGCGGCGCCCGTGTGATCCTGGCCGATGAGCAGGAAGAGTTCGGCGGCAGCCTGCTCGACTCCCGCGAAAGCCTCGATGGCAAACCAGCTACCGAGTGGGTTGCCAGCGTCATCGCCGAGCTGAAAAACACCCCTGACGTGCTGCTGTTGCCGCGCGCCACGGTCAACGGTTACCACGACCATAACTTCCTGACCATTCACGAGCGCCTCACCGATCACCTCGGCGACCGCGCTCCGATCGGCCAGGTGCGTCAGCGCATCCACCGGGTTCGCGCCAAGCGCGTGGTGCTGGCGACAGGCAGCCACGAGCGTCCACTGGTTTACGGCAACAACGACGTGCCGGGCAACATGCTCGCCGGCGCTGTGTCGACCTACGTGCGTCGCTACGGTGTGGCACCGGGCAAGAAACTGGTGCTGTCGACCAACAACGACCACGCCTACCGCGTTGCCCTGGACTGGCTCGACGCCAGCCTGCAAGTGGTGGCCATCGCCGACGCCCGCAGCAACCCTCGCGGTGCGCTGGTGGAAGAAGCGCGCGCCAAAGGCATTCGCATCCTGACCGGCAGCGCCGTGATCGAGGCCCGTGGCAGCAAGCACGTGACCGCCGCTCGCGTTGCAGCGATTGATGTAAAAGCACACACCGTGACCAGCCCGGGCGAATGGCTCGATTGCGACCTGGTCGCCAGCTCCGGCGGCTACAGCCCGGTGGTTCACCTGGCTTCGCACCTGGGTGGCAAGCCGATCTGGCGTGAAGACATCCTCGGTTTCGTACCGGGCGAAGCACCGCAGAAACGCGTGTGCGTCGGTGGCATCAACGGCGTCTACAGCCTCGGCGATTCGTTGGCCGATGGTTTTGAAGGCGGTGCTCGCGCTGCCAGCGAAGCTGGATTCGGCAAGGTCGAAGGCGTACTGCCCAAAGCCCTGAGCCGACTCGAAGAGCCGACGCTGGCGCTGTTCCAGGTGCCTCACGAAAAAGCCACTGCCCGTGCGCCGAAGCAATTCGTCGACCTGCAGAACGACGTCACCGCAGCCGCCATCGAACTGGCGACCCGCGAAGGCTTCGAGTCGGTCGAGCACGTCAAGCGCTACACCGCACTGGGCTTCGGCACCGATCAGGGCAAGCTCGGCAACGTCAACGGCCTGGCCATCGCTGCCCGTTCGCTGAACGTGACCATCCCGCAGATGGGCACCACCATGTTCCGCCCGAACTACACGCCGGTGACTTTCGGCGCCGTGGCCGGTCGTCACTGTGGGCACATCTTCGAGCCGGTTCGCTTCACCGCGCTGCATCACTGGCACGTTAAGAATGGCGCCGAGTTCGAAGACGTCGGTCAGTGGAAACGTCCTTGGTACTTCCCGAAAAACGGTGAAGACCTGCATGCCGCCGTCAAACGCGAATGCAAAGCCGTGCGCGACAGCGTCGGCCTGCTGGACGCTTCGACCCTGGGCAAGATCGACATCCAGGGCCCGGACTCCCGCGAGTTCCTCAACCGTATCTACACCAACGCCTGGACCAAGCTCGACGTGGGCAAGGCGCGCTACGGCCTGATGTGTAAAGAAGACGGCATGGTGTTCGACGACGGCGTGACTGCATGCCTGGCCGACAACCATTTCGTGATGACCACCACCACCGGCGGCGCTGCGCGCGTGCTGCAATGGCTGGAAATCTACCACCAGACCGAATGGCCAGACCTGAAGGTGTACTTCACTTCCGTGACGGATCACTGGGCAACCATGACCCTGTCCGGGCCGAACAGCCGCAAGCTGCTCAGCGAAGTCACCGACGCCGACCTGAGCAACGAAGCCTTCCCGTTCATGACCTGGAAAGAAGCCCTGGTCGGTGGCGTGCCGGCGCGGATTTTCCGGATTTCGTTTACCGGTGAGCTGTCGTACGAAGTCAACGTGCAGGCCGACTATGCGATGGGCGTGCTGGAAAAAATTGTTGATGCTGGCAAGAAGTACAACCTGACGCCATATGGCACTGAAACCATGCACGTACTGCGGGCCGAGAAGGGCTTCATCATCGTCGGTCAGGATACTGACAGCTCGATGACCCCGGACGACCTGAACATGGGCTGGTGTGTCGGTCGCACCAAACCGTTCTCGTGGATCGGCTGGCGTGGCATGAACCGCGAAGACTGTGTGCGTGATCAGCGCAAACAGCTGGTTGGCCTGAAGCCGATCGATCCGACCAAATGGCTGCCGGAAGGTGCGCAACTGGTGTTCAACACCAAGCAAGCGATTCCGATGACCATGGTGGGTCACGTGACTTCCAGTTACTTGCACAACTCCCTGGGCTATTCGTTTGCCATGGGCGTGGTCAAGGGCGGCTTGAAGCGCATGGGTGAGCGGGTGTTCGCACCGCTGGCCGACGGCAGCGTGATCGAGGCGGAAATCGTTTCTTCGGTGTTCTTCGATCCGAAAGGCGATCGCCAGAACGTGTAATCGATCACCCCCCGCGCCAGGCGCGGGGGGCGACAAAGAATTCAAGTTCAAGACAGGTGCTTTATGACCGCAGCCAATGTTTACCAACAACGCCCAACCACCGGGGCCAAGGCCGAGTCGTCGCTGCATCATGCCGACCTCGCCAGCCTGGTGGGCAAGGGTCGCAAGAACGCCGGCGTGATCGTGCGTGAGAAAAAACTCCTCGGTCACCTGACTATCCGTGGCGATGGCCACGACGCCGCGTTCGCCGCTGGTGTGCACAAGGCCCTTGGCATCGAGTTGCCAGGTGCGCTGACCGTGATCATCAAAGGCGAAACCAGCCTGCAATGGATGGGGCCGGATGAATGGCTGCTGGTCGTGCCGACCGGTGAAGAATTCGCCGCCGAGAAAAAACTCCGTGAAGCGCTGGGCGACCTGCACATCCAGATCGTCAACGTCAGCGGTGGCCAGCAGATCCTCGAACTCAGCGGCCCGAACGTGCGTCAGGTGCTGATGAAGTCCACCAGCTACGACGTGCACCCCAACAACTTCCCGGTGGGCAAGGCTGTGGGCACGGTGTTCGCCAAGTCGCAACTGATGATCCGCCATACCGCCGAAGACACCTGGGAACTGCTGATTCGCCGCAGCTTCTCGGATTACTGGTGGTTGTGGTTGCAGGATGCGTCGGCTGAGTACGGGCTTAGCGTCCAGGCGTAATTGTGGCGAGGGAGCTTGCTCCCGCTCGGCTGCGCAGCAGTCGTAAAACCTGAATCCGCGTTCCTTCTGCAGGAATGCGGTTGCTGACATAGGGGTCGCTTCGCAACCCAGCGGGAGCAAGCTCCCTCGCCACAGAGTTCTCTCTGATCACAGATGTAGCAGCAGGAGTCACCGCACTATGAGCCGCGCCCCAGACACATGGATTCTGACCGCCGACTGCCCAAGCGTCCTCGGCACCGTGGATGCGGTGACCCGCTTTCTGTTCGAGCAGGGCTGCTACGTCACCGAGCACCACTCCTTTGATGACCGGCTCTCAGGCCGTTTCTTCATCCGAGTGGAGTTTCGGCAACCCGACGCTTTCGACGAACAAGCCTTCCGCGCAGGCCTGGCGGAGCGTGGTGCCGCCTTCGGGATGGTCTTCGAGCTGACCCCGCCGAACTACCGGCCGAAAGTGGTGATCATGGTCTCCAAGGCCGATCACTGCCTCAACGACTTGCTCTACCGCCAGCGCATCGGCCAGTTGTCGATGGACGTGGTCGCGGTGGTCTCCAACCACCCGGACCTCAAGCCGTTGGCCGACTGGCACCAGATTCCGTACTACCACTTTCCGCTGGACCCCAACGACAAACCATCGCAAGAGCGCCAGGTCTGGCAGGTGATCGAAGAGGCCGGCGCCGAGCTGGTGATCCTTGCCCGCTACATGCAGGTTCTGTCGCCAGAGCTGTGCCGCAAACTCGACGGCAAGGCGATCAACATTCACCACTCCCTGCTGCCGGGCTTCAAGGGCGCCAAGCCGTATCACCAGGCCTACAACAAAGGCGTGAAACTGGTCGGCGCCACGGCGCATTACATCAACAACGATCTGGATGAAGGTCCGATCATCGCCCAGGGCGTGGAAGCCGTGGATCACAGCCACTATCCCGAAGACTTGATCGCCAAGGGGCGGGATATCGAAGGGCTGACGTTGGCGCGGGCGGTGGGTTATCACATTGAAAGACGCGTGTTCCTTAACGCTAACAGGACAGTTGTTCTCTAGCGTTTTTACTGCCTGAAAAGATCGCCTGCCTCTGTAGACGCTGCCGAAGGTTCGGGCCGCGTTCGGACGATCTTTTGATTTATCGAGCAATCAACGCGCCGCCGTTTCCTGGCGACGCGACCGCTACATAAAAACAACAGCGAGGTGAAAGCATGTCTGGTAATCGTGGTGTGGTGTATCTCGGCGCAGGCAAGGTCGAAGTACAGAAAATCGACTATCCCAAAATGCAGGACCCGCGCGGCAGGAAGATCGAGCACGGTGTCATCCTGCGCGTAGTTTCCACCAACATCTGTGGTTCCGATCAGCACATGGTGCGCGGGCGTACCACCGCTCAGACCGGTCTGGTGCTGGGCCACGAGATCACGGGTGAAGTGATCGAGAAGGGCAGCGGTGTCGAGAACCTGCAGATCGGCGACTTGGTGTCGGTACCTTTCAACGTTGCCTGTGGCCGTTGCCGTTCGTGCAAAGAGCAACATACTGGCGTCTGCCTGAGCGTTAACCCGGCGCGTCCGGGCGGTGCCTATGGTTATGTCGACATGGGTGACTGGACCGGTGGCCAGGCCGAATACGCGTTTGTACCGTATGCCGACTTCAACCTGCTGAAACTTCCAGATCGCGACCGGGCCATGGAAAAAATCCGTGACCTGACCTGTCTCTCCGACATCCTGCCCACCGGTTACCACGGCGCAGTGACTGCCGGCGTCGGCCCTGGCAGCACCGTGTACATTGCCGGCGCCGGCCCGGTTGGCCTGGCAGCTGCCGCTTCCGCTCGCCTGTTGGGTGCTGCTGTGGTGATCATCGGTGACGTCAACCCGATCCGCCTGGCCCATGCCAAGGCTCAGGGTTTCGAAATCGCCGACCTGTCGACAGACACCCCACTGCACGAACAAATCGCTGCACTGTTGGGCGAACCAGAAGTGGACTGCGCCGTCGATGCCGTAGGCTTCGAAGCTCGCGGTCACGGCCATGCCGGCGTGAAGCACGAGGCTCCCGCCACCGTACTCAACTCGCTGATGGGCGTGGTTCGCGTCGCTGGCAAAATCGGTATTCCTGGCCTGTACGTCACCGAAGATCCGGGTGCAGTGGACGCTGCCGCGAAAATGGGCAGCCTGAGCATTCGCTTCGGCCTGGGCTGGGCCAAATCCCACAGCTTCCACACCGGCCAGACGCCAGTGATGAAGTACAACCGCCAGCTGATGCAGGCGATCATGTGGGACCGCATCAAGATTGCCGAAATCGTCGGCGTGGAAGTCATCAGCCTGGATGACGCGCCACGGGGTTACGGCGAGTTCGACGCGGGCGTGCCGAAGAAGTTTGTGATCGATCCGCACAAGTTGTTTAGTGCGGCGTAAGGCCTGGAGCAAGACGGAAAAAAGGGCGACAGTGATGTCGCCCTTTTTTATGGCGAGTGGCACGTAATTGCTCAGAGAAAATGAGCGATCACCAATGGAACTCGAACGATAATCTGATTTGCTCCATGCCGTAGACGTCGCTTTCCAGTTGACCTCATTGTCCAGAACTCAGATGCAGCCGGTTCGGTCATACCGTTCATCGGTTGCGTCCCAGGAGGCACGTTTTATAGACGCCACCTGGGGATAAATGCCCACGCAAACGAGGAACATGCTGGCGTACATCCGGTCCAATCAGCAGTTTTGCCGCCCCGCCGTTACCGGGCGGCTTTCATGGCACAAGAGGATGTCTGGATGAACGTTTCACGCTGTTTTGCACTGGCATCGCTCATGGCTGTCGCTTCGTTGACGACGCTGGCCGCCAGCCCGGCCTTTGCACAGTTAAGCCTCAGCGATGCGGTCAAGGCGGTGTCATCGATGCAGGACGACGAGGATGTCGAGGGTGTCGAGGCCGATGATGTCGATGGCATCGTGGCGGCGGCGCCCAAGGCCGCCGGTTTGCTCAATACCCTGGGTTCGCAGCTCGACATTACCCCGGAGCAGGCCATCGGCGGCGCCGGTGCGATGCTGGGCCTGGCGAGGAATCAGCTCAGCGGCCAGGACTTCTCCGAACTGAGCAAAACCGTGCCGGGCCTCGCTCAGATCGCCGGCAACAGCGCGATCAGTAGCCTGACTGGCTTGGGTGGGTTGCTCGGCACGGGCTCGGACAAGAATGCGTTGCTCGATGGCTTGCTGGGTAACGTCAAAGACACCAAGGACCTGAACAACGCCTTCAGCGCCCTGGGCATGGACACCGGGATGGTTGGCGTGTTTGCCCCGGTGATCCTGCAATACCTCGGTCAGCAAGGCGTTGCCGGTTCGCTGTTGCAAAACCTCGGCGGGATCTGGGGCACCGGCGCCGGTAGCTGAGTCAGCCCTCGGCGCGTAGTGCCTGGATGCGCCGGTCCTTCACGATCCAGAGCTGGTTGACCCAGTTCTGGATTGTTTCGCGAAACTCCGGATCGTTTTCGTAATCGCCTTGCCACAGTGCCGGGTCCAGTTCGCGGGTGTGGATGTCGATGATCACTTTGGGCACGTTGCCACTAAGCAAATCCCAGAACCCCGGAATCTTCTGCTGCGGATACACCACCGTCACATCGAGAATGGCGTCCAACTGTTCGCCCATCGCCGCCAGCACGAACGCCACGCCGCCCGCCTTGGGCTTGAGCAGGTGGGTGAACGGTGACTGTTGTTGGGCGCTTTTCGCCGCGGTGTAGCGGGTGCCTTCCAGGTAGTTGACCACGGTCACCGGCTGGCGCTTGTACAACTCGCAAGCTTGTTTAGTGATCTCCAGGTCCTTGCCGGCCAGCTCCGGGTGCTTCTCCAGGAACGCCTTGCTGTAGCGCTTCATGAACGGATAGTCCAACGCCCACCAGGCGAGGCCCAGGAATGGCACCCAGATCAGTTCTTTCTTGAGGAAGAACTTGAAGAACGGCGTGCGCCGGTTCAGTGCCTGGATCAGCGCCGGGATATCGACCCAGGACTGATGGTTACCGATCACCAGATACGAGGTGTCGCCGCGCAGCTCATCGCCGCCGCGAATGTCCCATTGGGTGGGAATGCACAGGCGGAAGATCAGCTTGTCGATCTCGGCCCAGGTTTCGGCAATCCACATCACCGCCCACGAGGCGTAATCGCGAAAGCGCCCGGGCAGGAGCAGTTTGAGCAGCGCGAACACCATCAAAGGCCCGAACAGGACCAGCGTGTTGAGCAATAGCAGCAGGGTAACGAAACAGCCGGTGAGCAGGCGGCGCATAGATAACTCTTGAAAGCGTGTGGGCGCGCCATGATAAGCAGCTTCGGTTGGCAGGCCAAATCGGTGGTGACGAATGTTTCACCTTGGTAGCGGTATGCTCTCAGCGTATCGCTGTTGCCTTTGTGGCGAGGGAGCTTGCTCCCGCTGGGTTGCGCAGCGGCCCTAAAACCAGGCGCCGCGATTTTCAGGTATACCGCAGGCAACGGTTTTACGAGCGCTGCGCCCCCCAACGGAAGCAAGCTACCTCGCCACAAAAGTGGGAAGTGGTCCAACTATCGTTGTTTTTTGCGGTCTAGAATTCGGCCATGCGTCCACATCCCTCAAGGAAGCCCCTTACGTGAAATCTCTCCTTGCACTGCTTGCCCTCGTGACCCTGCCGGTCCTGGCCGCCGAGCCGACCCTGTACGGGCGTTACGAATACATCGCGCTGCCGGAAATCGGCGGTGAAGTCCTCAAGGCCAAAATGGACACCGGCGCCCTGACCGCGTCGCTGTCGGCCAAAGACATCGAAACCTTCACCCGCGACGGCGACGAGTGGGTACGTTTCCGTCTCGCCACCAAAGGCGCGAGCAACAAGGTCTACGAACACAAGGTCGCGCGGATCAGCAAGATCAAGAACCGTGCCGATGAAGAAGATGAAGACAAGGCCGTGAGCGAAGTGACCAAGCGTCCGGTGGTCGATCTGGAACTGTGCCTGGGCAACGTCAAGCGTACCGTCGAGGTCAACCTCACCGACCGCAGCAGCTTCAACTATCCACTGCTGATCGGCGCCAAAGCCCTGCGCGAATTCGGCGCAGCAGTGAACCCGGCGCGTCGCTTTACAGCCGACAAACCCGACTGCTGATTGACGGCGAATCAGCCTTGGGGCACCGTTCGCCCACTTAACCAGTGGGCTCGGACGCCATGCCTCATATCCTGATTGTCGAAGACGAAGCGGCGATTGCCGACACCCTGATTTTCGCCTTGCAGGGCGAGGGCTTTACCACCACCTGGTTGAGCCTTGGCGCGGCGGCGCTCGAACATCAGCGCGCCACGCCGGCCGACCTGATCATTCTCGATATCGGCCTGCCGGATATCAGCGGCTTCGAGACCTGCAAGCAATTGCGGCGTTTCAGTGACGTGCCGGTGATGTTCCTCAGTGCCCGTGACGCCGAGATCGACCGCGTGGTGGGCCTGGAAATCGGCGCCGACGACTACGTGGTCAAGCCGTTCAGCCCTCGGGAAGTGGCGGCGCGGGTCCGGGCGATTCTCAAGCGCATGGCGCCACGACCGGTGGCGGAGGTGTCGGAGGTGGCTTCAGCGCTGTTTCGCATCGACGGCGATCGGGTGCAGATCAGCTATCGCAACCAGCCGCTGAGCCTGACTCGCCATGAGTTTCGTTTGCTGCAATGCCTGTTGGAACAACCTGAGCGAGTCTTCAGCCGCGAGCAATTGCTCGATGCGCTGGGCGTGGCCGCCGATGCCGGTTACGAGCGCAGCATCGACAGCCACATCAAGAGCGTGCGCGCCAAGTTGCGCCTGGTGAAGGCCGACGCCGAGCCGATCCAGACTCATCGTGGCCTCGGCTACAGCTACAGCCCGGGGCACAGCTGATGTCACTGGGGATCCGGATTTTTCTGGTTTACGTGCTGTTCATCGGCCTGACCGGTTACTTCGTGCTCAACACCGTGATGGAAGAAATCCGCCCCGGTGTGCGCCAGTCCACCGAAGAAACCCTGGTGGACACCGCCAACCTGATGGCCGAGATCCTGCGCGACGACTTCAAGGCCGGCACCCTCAGCCAGAACCGCTGGCCCGAGTTGCTCAAGGCTTATGGCGAGCGACAACCGCAGGCGAAAATCTGGGGCCTGTCGAAGAATCAGGTCAATCACCGCATTTACGTCACCGATGCCAAAGGCATCGTGGTGCTGGATTCCAGCGGGATTGCGGTGGGCCAGGACTACTCGCGCTGGAATGACGTCTACCTGACCCTGCGTGGCGAGTACGGTGCGCGTTCGACGCGCAGCAACCCCGATGACTCGAACTCGTCGGTGATGCACGTCGGGGCACCGATTCGCGACAACGGCCAGATCATCGGCGTGGTGACGGTGGCCAAACCCAACAGCTCACTGCAGCCTTACGTCGATCGCACCGAGCGCCGATTGTTGGCATATGGCGCCGGGTTGATCGGCCTCGGTTTGTTGTTCGGTGCGCTGTTGTCCTGGTGGCTGAGCGCGGCGCTGCGGCGGTTGACGGCCTATGCCCAGGCCGTCAGTGAAGGCCGCCGGGTCGAGGTGCCGCATTACCGCGGGGGCGAACTGGAACAACTGGCCACGGCGCTGGAGCACATGCGTACCCAACTCGAGGGCAAAGCCTACGTCGAGCGTTATGTGCACACCCTGACCCATGAATTGAAAAGCCCGCTGGCGGCGATTCGTGGCGCAGCGGAGCTGCTGCAAGGCGAAATGCCGCCAGCCCAGCAGCAGCGCTTCGTCAGTAACATCGACAGCGAAAGTGCGCGCATGCAGCAGTTGATCGAGCGACTGTTGAACCTGGCGCAGGTTGAGCAACGCCAAGGGTTGGAGGAGCGGGTGGTGGTGCCGTTGGCGGGCTTGGTGGAAGAACTGTTGAACGCGCAGGCTGCACGAATCGAAGGCAAGCAATTGCGTGTGGAACGGCAAATTGCGGCGGATCTGAATCTGCTTGGCGAGCCGTTCCTATTGCGCCAGGCGCTGGGCAATCTACTGGAGAATGCCTTGGACTTCACCCCAGCGAACGGCGTGCTGCGATTGTGTGCCGAACGAGTCGGTGAGCAGATCGAGTTCAAGCTGTTCAACCAGGCCGAAGCGATTCCCGACTATGCGTTGCCACGCTTGAGCGAGCGCTTCTACTCACTGCCGCGTCCGGACAGTGGACGCAAGAGCACCGGTTTGGGGCTCAACTTCGTTGAGGAAGTGGTCAAGTTGCATGGTGGTGTGATGAGTATCGGCAACGTCGACGGCGGTGTTCAAGTGCGTTTGCGGTTGCCTTCAAGCCGCTGAAGATCGCAGCCTTCGGCAGCTGCTGCGCCGAGCGCAAATTCCACACACTCTCCACATTCCTCCCACAAAACCCCCACATACCCAATCCAGACTTTCCCCATCCAAACAGGGAGAGTCCCATGAACCGAAGCCTGACCCTAAAACTCGGGGCAATTGCCCTGCTGATTCTGTTGCTGCTGATCCCGCTACTGATGATCAACGGCGTGATCCAGGAGCGCCAGCAACTGCGTGACGGTGTACTCGAAGACATCGCCCGCAGTTCCAGTTACAGCCAGCAATTGAGCGGCCCGCTGATGGTGGTGCCCTATCGCAAAACAGTGCGCACCTGGAAAACCAACGAAAAAACCAACCAGCGTTATCAGGATGTCGGCGAGGAGCGTGGACGTTTGTATTTCTTGCCGGAGCGTTTCGAACTCGACGGCCAGGTCCAGACAGAGCTGCGCTCCCGGGGCATCTACGAGGCGCGACTGTTCCATGCCGATAACCGCATCAGCGGGCATTTTTCGGTTCCGGCACAACTGGGCATCAAGGAAGACTTCGCCGATTACCGCTTCGATCAGCCGTTCCTGGCTGTTGGCATCAGCGACATCCGCGGCATCGAAAATGCGCTGAAACTCGAACTCAATGGCCAGAAGCTGGATTTTGTACCGGGTAGCCAGGTGGGCTGGCTGGGCGAGGGTGTGCATGTGACGTTGCCGGCGCTGGACACCCAACAGGCCACGGAGCTGGCCTTCGGTTTCGACTTGCGTCTGCAAGGCACCGGCCAGTTACAGGTTCTGCCGGTGGGCAAGACCAGCAAGGTTTCACTGGCGGCCAATTGGCCTCACCCCAGCTTCATCGGCAATTACCTGCCGGCCCAGCGGGAAATCACCGATCAGGGCTTTACCGCCAACTGGCAGACCTCGTTTTTCTCCACCAACCTGCAAGAAGCGTTGAACAGTTGCGTGTCGGGCGGTCATTGCGAGGCGTTCAGCGGTCGTAGTTTCGGCGTGAGTTTCATCGACCCGGTGGACCAGTACCTGAAAAGCGACCGGGCAATCAAATATGCATTGCTGTTTATCGTCCTGACCTTCGCCGGTTTCTTCCTGTTCGAAGTGTTGAAAAGCCTGGCGGTGCACCCGGTGCAGTATGCCTTGGTGGGTGTAGCGCTGGCGTTCTTCTACCTGTTGCTGTTGTCGCTGTCCGAACACATCGGCTTTGCCCTGGCGTATCTGCTGTCGGCGAGTAGCTGTGTGGCGTTGATCGGTTTTTATGTCTGCCATGTGCTGCGCAGCGTGCGTCACGGTTTGAGCTTTTCGGCGGGGTTGGCGGCGTTATACGGGCTGCTTTACGGCTTGTTGAGCGCCGAGGATTACGCGCTGTTGATGGGCTCGCTGCTGTTGTTCGGGCTACTGGGTGTGTTCATGGTGCTGACCCGCAAGCTGGACTGGTACGGGATCGGGCAGAAAACCGCGAAGCCCTTGGACTTTGATATAGGTGCCGTGGAATGAGCCGGTGGTTGGGGTTGCGCGAGGATCAGCGAGTGGGTGAGGTGTTGGCGACGCGGATTTGCCAGTTATTTCCGTCAGATCCGGTGTGGTGCCATCGCGAGCAGGCTCGCTCCCACATTGGAACTCAGTTGCGCACCGATGGTGTGAACAACACAAATCCCCTGTGGGAGCGAGCCGGCTTGCGATGAGGCCGGTACAGCCAGCGAAGATTTAAGCCTTGGGCATCGTCGCGATCATCGAAGGCCGCTGACTCACTTCGAAATACCACTCGGCCAACTTTGGATTTTCCTTGCGCCATTCCAGATCCGGATGGCGCAAATCCAGATAACCCAAGGCACAGGCCACGCTGATCGCTGCCACATCGAAATGGCTGGTCAGCTCGGCAATCGCATCGGCCTCCAACAGCGCCAGGGCGCGACGAATCTTGTCGCGTTGACCGTCGAGCCATGCGTCCCAATGTTTCTCCGGTGAGCGCAGTGCCACTTCATAGCGAATCATCACGGCGGCATCCATGATCCCGTCTGCCAGAGAAGCCAGGGTCAAGCGCCGCCAGCGCGCCGAGCCTTCACGAGGAATCAGCGGATTGCCGACGTGCTGGTGATCGAGGTAATCGAGGATCACCCGGCTGTCGTACAACACATTGCCGTCGGCCAGGCGCAGCGCCGGAATCTTGCCCAGCGGGTTGTCTTTGTTGAGAGCCTGATCCGGGCTGACCGGCGTGAGCTGGCAGGCTTGCAGCGCCACGCGGTTCGTTTGGCCGGTCTCGTGCAGCAGCACCATGACTTTGCGAACAAAGGGCGAGGCGGGGTTGTGGAACAAGGTCATGCTGGGGGCGGACATGGCGGCATCTCGATCATGGGCAGTGTCGGGAGCATAGCGCTTTGGTGTTTGAGTGTGGGAGCGAGCTTGTGGCGAGGGGGCTTGCCCCCGTTCGGCTGCGCAGCAGTCGTAAAACCGCCGAATGCGGTTTATATGGCGAAATGCAGGGGGCCGCTTCACGACCCAACGGGGCGGTGCGGCGGTCCGACAAGCCCCCTCGCCACAGGTCAGAAAGAAGGCGCTTGCCGCCGCCGCTTCCACTGACTCAGCCGCTGCTGCAGGTTCAACGGGCTATGAATCTGTTGCTGCCGCGCGCGGCTGAACAAAATCAGCATCAGCTCCGCCGTCGCCAAGGCATCGGCGCTGGCGTTATGCCGTTCGAAGACCTCCAGCTTGAACCAGTCGATCCACTCATCCAGCCCGGCCTCGCGAAAGTGTGCCTGGGGACAAAGCAGCGGGGCGATGTCTGCCACGTCCAGAAACGGATGCTGCAGCTTGTAACCCAGATGTTCTTTCAGTGCGCGCCCGAGCATGTGCTGATCGAACGGCGCATGAAACGCCAACACCGGGCTGTCGCCGACAAATTCCATGAATTCGAGCAGGGCCTGCGCGGGGTCGCTGCCGGCGGCAATGGCGCTCGGACCCAGCCCATGAATCAGCACGCTGGGGCCGAGTTTGAGTTCGGTGCATTGCAGCGTGCGCTCGAACTGCTGGCTGAAGTCGATCGCGCCGTCCTCGATCACCACGGCCCCGATGGACAACAGCCGATCCTTGTTCAGATTCAGCCCGGTGGTTTCCAGGTCGAGCACCACCCAGCGTTGCTCGCGCAGGCTGCAGTCGCTCAGTTGGGCCACGGCCGGCAAGCGATCCAGACGGTGTTGCAGTTCGCCGGGCAAAACGGGACTGGCCGGGCGCAGCCATGAAAACAGGCTCATAACTGATACCGCAGGGTCAGGCTGCTTTGCAGGCGTTGGGCCTGGCGCAGGGATTCACGCAGGATGCGTCGGTCCAGATGATTGAGGCTGTCGGGATCGACCCGGTTGGAGTAGGGCAAGTTCTCACGGGTCTGTAGCTGATGTTGCTGCATGCGGGTTTGCTGGATGAAGTGATACGCCTCTTCATAGGCCGCGCCGTCCAGCTGATCGATGACCTCTTTTTCCACCAATTGGCGAAAACGCTCCAGGGTGTTGTTGGCGTCGATGCCGTGGGCCAGGGCCAGCACTCGCGCGCCGTCGACGAATGGCGTCAGGCCCTGGAGTTTCAGGTCGAGGGTGGCTTTCTCGCCATTCTTGCGCGCCAGGACGAATTCGCGGAAACGTCCTACGGGCGGGCGGTTGCGCAGGGCGTTCTCGGCCATCATGCGCTGGAACAACCGGTTGTCGCCGACCTGATCGAGAATGCCCCGGCGCAGTTGCTCGCAGCCTCGCTCATCGCCCCAGACCACGCGCAGATCGAAATAGATACTCGACCCCAACAGGTTTTCCGGGGTCGCCTCGCGGATAAATGCCGCAAAGCGTCGTGCCCACTCGATCCGGGACAAACACAGCTCGGGGTTGCCGGCCATGATGTTGCCTTTGCACAAGGTAAAGCCGCACAGCGCCAGGCTCTGATTGACCTGCTGGGCGATGGGCAACAACTTGCCGCGAATTTCGGCGGCGTGGGCCGCATCGCGAGCTTCGAACAGAATGCCGTTGTCCTGATCGGTGTGCAGCGTCTGCTCGCGGCGGCCTTCGCTGCCGAAGCAAAGCCAACTGAACGGCACACCGGGATCACCTTTCTCCGCGATGGCCAGTTCGATCACCCGGCAGACGGTGTGGTCGTTGAGCAGGGTGATGATATGGGTGATCTGCGTCGAGGACGCGCCGTGGGCTAGCATCCGCTCGACCAATTGGCCGATTTCGCCGCGGATCGCCACCAGGTTTTCCACCCGCTGGGCGCTGCGAATGGTCCGCGCCAGGTGCACCAGATCGACCCTTTGCAGGGAAAACAGGTCACGCTCCGAAACCACGCCACACAGGCGCTGGTCCTTGACCAGGCAGACGTGGGCGATGTGTCGCTCGGTCATGGCGATAGCTGCGTCGAAGGCACTGTGGTCCGGCGACAGGAAAAACGGCGCCCGGGTCATGTGCCGCTCGATGGATTCATTGAAATCGCTGGTGCCGTTGGCCACCACATGCCGCAAATCGCGCAGGGTGAAAATGCCCAGCGGCGCCTTTTGCTCATCGACCACCACAATGCTGCCGACTTGCTGATCGTGCATCAGCGTCACCGCTTCACGCAGAGGTGTGATCGGGCTGCAGGTTACCGGGTGACGCATGGCCAATTCGCCCAGCCGGGTATTGAGCGAGTATTGGGTGCCGAGGGTTTCCACGGCTTTTTGCTGGACTTGCTGATTGACCTGGTCCAGCAAGCTGCTGACACCCCGTAGGGCAAAGTCGCGGAACGGATTGGACAGTGCGAACAGTTTGATGAACGCGAGCTTGTTCAGCTGTAGGCAAAAGGTATCTTCGGCCGCCAGATGTTCGGTGCGGGTTGCACGTTCGCCCAGCAGCGCGGCAAGGGGGAAACACTCGCCGGTGGTGATTTCGAAAGTGGTTTCGGTGCCGCCCTTGGCCGTGTGCGGGCGCTCCCCCACGACCCGGCCCTGTTTGACGATGTAGAAATGCTCGATCGGGCCATCGGCAGGTTTGATGATGCTTTCGCCGGGGGCATAAAAACGCAGCTGACATTGCTCGACCAGATAGGCCAGGTGAGCGTTTTCCATCTGATTGAAGGGTGGGAAGCGCTGCAGGAATTGCAAAGTGCCCTGGATGTTCTGCAACACCGCGGTTTTCCCTGCCTGGGTGAAGGCGTCCGCTTTACTCATAACCATTACCGCAGTCTTTTTCTGATTGTTGTGTCGGATCGTTGTTTCAGATCGTTCCAGGCATGGTCGACCCCTGCGGGCAGGGTGCCCATTGGACGTAAGTCTAGGTAGGCAGTGCAGCGGCCGGAATATGGGAAATGTCTGACACAACGGTGGGAAAAACCTCCTACATTGTCTATTGGAAAAGATTCCGACGAAGTGCACATTGAAGTCAGCTGAGCGATGTCTGACACCCTGTGTCAGGGATCGCATTGAAAACGTTGAGAACGCCATGTCCGACCACGATATTTTGAGTGATGCCGAGCGCGAAGCGCTCAGCGCCGTCATGCTGGAACCAGACTTGCCGCCGCAGCGGGTGCTGATCGTCGATGACGATAAGGATGCCCGCGAATTGCTGTCGGAAATTCTGGGGCTCGATGGCATTCACTGCATGACGGCGGCCAGTGGCGAAACGGCGCTCAAAATGCTGGAAGAGAAGCCATCGATCGGTCTGGTGATTACCGACCTGCGGATGGGGCACGTCGATGGCCTGGAACTGATCCGCCAAGTGCGTGAGTCGGCACGTGCGGCATTGCCGATCATCATCGTTTCCGGCGACGCCGACGTGAAGGATGCGATCGAAGCCATGCATTTGCACGTCGTGGACTTTTTGCTCAAGCCCATCGATAGCGAAAAATTGCTTGAATTGGTCAAGCATGAGCTGGGGATGGATCTGTAGCGCGGACTTCCAGGTTGGCAGCTTTTGTGGCGAGGGAGCTTGCTCCCGTTGGGTTGCGAAGCAGCCCCAAAAACTGCGATCCCAATGTCCCTGATACACCGCATACACCGGATTTACGACTGCTGCGCAGTCGAGCGGGAGCAAGCTCCCTCGCCACAGGGGACCGCAGCGTGTCTAGTCCTGAAACAGGTGTGAACCTATTTCAGGACTAGACAGCGTAAATGAAAAAGCCCTGATCTCTCGATCAGGGCTTTTTCACGTCCGGCATCAGCGTTTACTCAAAGGCCATTGGCAGCTTTGAACTCGCGACGACGACGGTGCAGAACCGGCTCGGTGTAGCCGTTCGGCTGTTTAGTGCCTTCGACCACCAGCTCGACCGCCGCCTGGAAGGCGATGTTGCTGTCGAAGTTCGGTGCCAGCGGGCGGTACAACGGGTCGTTGGCATTCTGACGGTCAACCACCGGCGCCATGCGCTTGAGGCTTTCCATCACTTGCGCTTCGGTAACGATGCCGTGGCGCAGCCAGTTGGCGATGTGCTGGCTGGAAATACGCAGCGTCGCACGGTCTTCCATCAGGCCGACGTCGTTGATGTCCGGCACTTTCGAGCAACCTACGCCCTGGTCGATCCAGCGCACCACGTAACCGAGAATGCCTTGGGCGTTGTTGTCCAGTTCGTTCTTGATCTGTTCCGCAGTCCAGCTCGGATTCACAGCCAGCGGGATAGTCAGGATGTCGTCCACCGAAGCACGCGCACGTTTGGCCAGTTCGGCCTGACGGGCGAACACGTCGACCTTGTGGTAGTGCAACGCGTGCAGCGCAGCAGCTGTCGGCGATGGAACCCAGGCGGTGTTGGCACCGGCCAATGGGTGAGCGATTTTCTGTTCCAGCATGGCGGCCATCAGGTCGGGCATGGCCCACATGCCTTTACCGATCTGGGCACGACCTTGCAGGCCGGTGCTCAAACCGATGTCGACGTTCCAGTTCTCGTAGGCACTGATCCACTTCTCGGCCTTCATGTCGGCCTTGCGCACCATCGGGCCGGCTTCCATGGAGGTGTGGATTTCATCGCCCGTGCGGTCGAGGAAACCGGTGTTGATGAACACTACGCGCTCGCTGGCAGCCTTGATGCAGGCCTTGAGGTTGACCGTAGTACGGCGCTCCTCGTCCATGATCCCGACTTTCAGCGTATTGCGCGGCAGGCCGAGGACGTCTTCGATGCGACCGAACAGCTCGTTGGTAAACGCGGCTTCTTCCGGGCCGTGCATCTTCGGCTTCACGATGTAGACCGAACCGGTACGGCTGTTCTTGCGCGAGCTGTTGCCGTTGAGGCTATGGATCGCCGCGAGGCAAGTCACCAGACCGTCGAGAATGCCTTCTGGCACTTCGTTGCCGTCTTTGTCGAGGATCGCGTCAATGGTCATCAGGTGACCGACGTTGCGCACGAACAACAGCGAGCGACCGTGCAGGCTCAGTTCGCTGCCATCGAGAGCGGTGTAGGTGCGGTCGGCGTTCATGGTGCGGGTAAAGGTCTGACCGCCCTTGGAGACTTCTTCCGACAGATCGCCCTTCATCAGGCCGAGCCAGTTGCGGTAGATCACCACTTTGTCATCGGCATCGACGGCGGCGACCGAGTCTTCGCAGTCCATGATGGTGGTCAGCGCGGCTTCCATCAGGATGTCTTTGACACCGGCCGCGTCGGTCTGGCCGACCGGGGTGCTGGCGTCGATCTGGATTTCGAAGTGCAGGCCGTTGTTCTTCAGCAGGATCGCGGTCGGAGCCGCTGCATCGCCGTGGAAACCGATCAGTTGGGCATCGTTGCGCAAGCCGGTGTTGCTACCACCCTTGAGGGCGACAACCAGTTTGCCGTCAACGATCTTGTAGCCGGTGGAATCGACGTGGGAGCCGGCAGCCAATGGCGCGGCTTCGTCGAGGAACGCACGGGCGAAGGCAATAACCTTGTCGCCACGTACCTTGTTGTAGCCTTTGCCCTTTTCCGCGCCATCCGCTTCGCTGATGGCGTCGGTGCCGTAGAGCGCGTCATACAGCGAACCCCAGCGGGCGTTCGAGGCGTTGAGCGCGAAGCGCGCGTTCATCACCGGCACCACCAACTGTGGGCCGGCCATGCGGGCGATTTCGTCATCGACGTTTTGTGTCGTTGCCTGGAAATCGGCCGCTTCTGGCAGCAGATAACCGATGTCTTGCAGGAAGGCTTTGTAGGCCACCGCATCGTGCGCAACACCTGCACGAGCCTGGTGCCAGGCATCAATGCGAGCCTGGAAATCATCGCGTTTGGCGAGTAGGGCTTTGTTCTTCGGTGCCAGGTCATGGATGACCTTGTCGGCACCGGCCCAGAACGTGTCGGCGGTGAGGCCGGTACCGGGAATGGCTTCGTTGTTCACGAAGTCGAACAGGACTTTGGCGACCTGCAGGCCACCGACTTGAACGTGTTCAGTCATTGCTTGCCTCACTCTGCTCAGCTATTTCGCTTTTCAGCTCTTCAATTTAACAATGAAGCCTCTGGCCATTTAAACCACAAACCCTTCTACCAGTACATGCCATTGCTGGCGGCTGGGTTCGTTCCGATCAACGGCATTGCGGCCTTGCTGACGGGGCTTTCAGGGTTGCGAGTGTGCCTGCGGCAGACATCGATCCAACGTTATGTAGTGCGCGCTGCGGCATACTACATGATGAATTGCGGTTGTGAAAATTAGACTAATTACGTCGTTCTGCGACCCCATGACGCATTGCAGTCATGTCGGGGGACGGGATGTTCTCAAAAAACTATTGGATTGTTCCAGCTAAATATAAAAACTTGTACACATAATCTTCGATGCCCTGCTATGGGGCATTGCCTTTGTGGCGAGGGGGCTTGCCCCCGTTCGGCTGCGAAGCAGTCGTAGATCGCCTGATGCGAACACGCTGGAGAAACTCAAGGGGCCGCTTTGCGACCCAACGGGGGCAAGCCCCCTCGCCACATCCAGCCCCTTGCCTATACTTGCCTTTCCATAACAAAAGTCATGACAAGAGGGCTGCGCCATGGACCATCTCGTACTCACGGTATTCGCCCCGGACAAGCCTGGGCAGGTCGAGCGCATTGCCCAATGCATTGCCGAGCATGGCGGCAACTGGCTGGAGAGCCGAATGTCGCGCATGGCCGGGCAGTTCGCCGGGATTCTTCGGGTAGGCGTACCGGCCGAAGCCTACGATGAACTGGTAGACGCCCTACAGGGACTGTCGACCCAGGGCATCCGCGTGATGATCGCCGAAAGCAGCATCGAACAATCCTGCACCTGGAAGCCGATTGCCATGGAACTGGTGGGCAATGATCGTCCGGGCATTGTGCGGGACATTACGCGTCTGCTGAGTGAGCAAGGGGTGAGCCTGGAGCGGCTGGTGACCGAAGTGCGTCCGGCGCCGATGAGCAGTGAGCCGTTGTTCCATGCCGAAGCAATCCTCGCGGTGCCCCTGACTTTGTCGCTGGAGGTGCTGCAATCGCGCCTGGAAACCCTGGCGGACGACCTGATGGTCGAATTGGTACTGCGCAGCGAACCTTGAACAGGTTATCCAAGTTATACGTGCACCTGCCTGTGGATAACCTGTAGAGACACCCCGCCAGCCCACGCCGGCCGGGGCTCTTCAGGATCTGATCAAAAAACCAGCAGTTTCAGTGACTTGCGCACAAACGCCGGGGATCACGTTGTGGATAACCTTGGGAAGGATGGATGCAGGCCACGGGAGACGTGGCCTGTAGAGATTTGTACGTTTTCTGATCAACTGCGGCGGCGCAGACTTATCCACGCGTCGACGCTGTAAACCGCCAGACCTGCCCAGATAAAGATGAACGCCACCAGCGTGCTGGACGACAAGTGTTCGCCAAACAGCAGTACGGCTTGCAACAGCACCAGCGTCGGCGCCAGGTACTGGAGAAATCCGAGGGTGGTGTAGGGCAAGTGCCGTGCGGCGGCGTTGAAACACACCAGCGGCACCAGCGTCACCGGACCGGCGGCTACCAGCCACCAGGCTTCGGAGCTGGTCCAGAATGCGGCTTGCGCGCTGGTCGCCGTCGGGTTGAACAGCAGCCAGGCGACAGCAATCGGCACCAGCATCCAGGTTTCCACCACCAGCCCCGGCAACGCCTTGACCGGTGCCTGCTTGCGGATCAGGCCGTAGAAGCCAAAGGTCAATGCCAACACCAGCGACACCCACGGCAGGCTGCCGACCTGCCACACTTGCTGCGCGACACCGACCGCCGCCAGCCCCACCGCGATCCACTGCATGCGCCTTAGCCGTTCGCCGAGGATCAGCATCCCCAGCAGCACGTTTACCAACGGGTTGATGTAGTAACCGAGGCTGGCCTCAAGCATGCGTCCGTTGTTCACCGACCAGACGTAAGTCAGCCAGTTGGCCGCGATCAGCGTGCCGCTCAGGGCTAGGATCGCCAGCCGCCGTGGATTTTCACGCAGCTCACGCCACCAGCCGGGATGTTTCCAGACGAGCAACAGCAAGGCGCCGAACAACGCGGACCAAAGCACTCGGTGGATGATGATCTCCACGGCGGGCACGCTGGCGATGGCTTTGAAGTAGAGCGGGAAAAGTCCCCAGATGATGTAGGCACTCAGGCCCAGGATGTACCCGCGACGCAGGTTGGCGGCTTGCATGAGAATCCTTGCTTAGGCAGCTAACAAAGAAGGGATTGTATAGATGTGTGGCCTTTTTTGTAGGAGCGAGGCTTGCCCGCGAAGAACGATGACTCGGTATGTCAGGCAAACCGCATTATCGTTCTTCGCGGACAAGTCGGATCGCCGCACCGCTCGCTCCTACAGGGACGCGGTGTTTAGAAGAGTTTCAATGGCTCTTCATTCAGTGCCGCCAATTGCTCACGCAACGCCAACACTTGATCGCCCCAATAGCGCTCGGTGCCGAACCACGGAAAGCTGCGAGGGAAGGCCGGGTCGTCCCAGCGACGGGCGAGCCAGGCGCTGTAGTGCATCAACCGCAAGGCGCGCAGCGGTTCGATCAGTGCCAGTTCCCGCGGGTCGAAGTCGTGGAATTCGCTGTAGCCGTCCATCAGTTCCGACAGTTGCCCCAGACATTCCTGGCGGTCACCCGCCAGCATCATCCAGATATCCTGCACCGCCGGGCCCATGCGGCAGTCGTCGAGGTCGACGATGTGGAACATTTCATCGCGGCACATCATGTTGCCGGGGTGGCAATCGCCATGTATGCGGATGTTCTGGTGTGGCGTGGCCTGGTAGACCTCTTCCACGCGCTTGAGCAAGTCGCGGGCGACGGACTCGTAGGCCGGCAGCAGACTGCGCGGTACGAAATTGCCTTCGAGCAAGGTGGCCAATGAGTCGTGACCGAAGTTTTTCACCCCAAGCACTTCACGGTGTTCGAACGGTTTTGTAGCGCCGACCGCATGCAGACGACCCAGCAGTTGGCCCAGGCGATACAGCTGATCAAGGTTGCCTGGCTCCGGTGCGCGACCACCCCGGCGCGGGAACAGGGTGAAACGGAATCCGGCATGTTCGTGCAGGCTTTCATCGTTGTGGATCAGCGGCGCGACCACCGGTATATCGCACTCGGCGAGTTCGAAGGTGAATTGGTGTTCTTCGAGAATCGCTTCGTTGGTCCAGCGCAACGGACGGTAAAACTTGGCGATCAGCGGCTCGGAGTCTTCGATGCCGACCTGATAGACACGGTTCTCGTAGCTGTTGAGCGCCAGAATACGGGCGTCGCTGAGAAAGCCGATGCTTTCGACGGCATCGAGCACGAGGTCTGGGGTGAGGGTTTCAAACGGGTGGGCCATGCTGACTCCTGCGCGCGGCAGGCTGCCGCGTCCGGCCAAGCATGGTAGCGCAGACGGGGCCTCTTTAGGGGGTGGGCTTGAGGTAAGTGTGGTTTGGGCTGACGCTTTCGCGGGCAAGCCTTGCTCCTGCAGTAGGCGCGAGACTTGCCGCGAAGAGGCCCTGTCAGGCGCCGACGATTCCGCCATCCTCGCGGGTAATCGCCATCACCGAAGACCGCGGCTTGCCATTGGGCAGGTGTTCAGGGAATGTCGACCCGCCGTTTTCCCCCGGATGCTGAATCCCGACAAACAAGGTCTTCTGATCCGGCGAGAAGCTGATCCCCGTCACCTCACAGCCCACCGGCCCGACCATGAAACGGCGGATCTCACCGGTTGCCGGGTCGGCGCACAGCATCTGGTTATTGCCCATGCCCGCGAAGTCGCCCGCATTGCTCGTGTCGCCGTCGGTCAGAATCCACAAGCGTCCGGCCTTGTCGAAGCCCAGGCCGTCCGGGCTGTTGAACATGTTCTGCGGGGTGATGTTTGACGAGCCGGCCTTCGGCGTGCCGGCGTGGACGCCCGGGTTGCCGGCGACCACAAACAGGTCCCAGGCAAAGCTATTCGAACCGTGATCGTCGCGGTCGGTGCGCCAGCGCAGGATCTGCCCGTAGACGTTCTTCTCGCGTGGGTTCGGGCCGCCCACCGGTTGGCCTTCTTCGCCGCGCTTGGCGTTGTTGGTCAGGGTGCAATAGACCTGGCCGTCCTTGGGGCTGACGACGATCCATTCCGGGCGGTCCATGCGCGTGGCGGTTACCACACTGGCTGCGAGACGTGCATGAATCAGCACTTCGGCCTGATCGGCAAAGCCGCTGCTGGCGTCGATGCCGTTTTTGCCGTGGGTCAGTTCGATCCACTGGCCCTGGCCTTTCGGATGATCGGCGCTGCCGTCGCCCGCATCGAAACGCGCCACGTACAAGGTGCCGTGGTCCAGCAGATCGCGGTTGGCTTTGGGGTTTTTGTGGTTGATCTTGTCGCGGCTGACGAATTTATAGATGAACTCGCCACGTTCGTCGTCGCCCATGTACACCACGGCGCGACCGTCGTTGGTTTCGGCCAGGGCAGCGTTTTCATGTTTGAAGCGGCCCAGCGCGGTGCGTTTGACCGGCGTCGATTGCGGATCGAACGGGTCGATTTCCACCACCCAGCCGTGGCGGTTGAGTTCGTTGGGATTTTTCGCCAGGTCGAAGCGTGGATCGTGTTGATGCCAGTTGATGTCTTTGCTGGTTGCCACTGCGCCGTAGCGTTTCTGCGCGGCGTCGAATTTTTGCTCGGCATTGCTGCTGCCGAAGCAGTCGGTGAAGTTCTCTTCGCAGGTCAGATAAGTGCCCCACGGCGTTTTGCCGTTGGCGCAGTTCTGGAAGGTGCCGAGGACTTTCTTGCCGTGTTTGTCGGCACTGGTTTTCAGCAGATCGTGACCCGCTGCGGGGCCGCTCAGTTTGATGGGCGCATTACCGTGAATGCGCCGGTTGTAGCGCGAGCCCTGGACGAACTGCCACTGGCCGTTCTTGCGCTGCACTTCGATCACTGACACGCCTTCGCAGGCCAGGGCCTTGCGCACATCTTCCGCCGATTGCGGCATGCCGCCGTGGGGGTAGAGGTAGCGGTAATTGGTGTATTCGTTGTTGATCGCCATCAGCGCCCGGTCTTTGTCACCGGGGAATTCGAACAGGCTCATGCCGTCGTTGTTGTCGCCGAACTGGACTTCCTGCGCCTGGGCCGTGCCGTTACCGCTAGGATCGAATGCCGGGCCATTCTTTTGCAGCGGCTGGCCCCAGCTAATCAAAACCGAGGACTTGTAGCCCGGCGGCAGGGTGATGGTATCGGTCGTGGCGACGGCAATGCTGTCGAAGCCCAACAGTTTGCTGGAACCGGCGCTGACGCTGGCGGCCAGCACGCTGCGACTCAACAGGTTGCCACCGAGAAACATCGCCGCACCGCAGAGGGCGCCGGCGCTGATGAAACCACGACGGCTGAGGCCGACCATTTTTTCGAGGTCGGTGGGTTGGTTGTCTTCTAATAGGCTCACATCAGGCTCCCTGCGGGTTTTTGCAGCCACCTTAAGGGCGGTTGATGAAGCTTTTGTTGCAGCGCCTGCAGGCTAGAGCGGTGTACCCAGCAGGATGTTCGATGGCGCGAACTGCACCTGCACCGGTTTACCGGCGGCAAGCCCGAGGTTTTTCAGGTGCAGCGGCTCGGCCAGGGCGCAAAGTGTCTGGCCATTGGGCAGGCCGATGCGCACTTCGCTGGGGCTGTCTTCAGCGTCGAGGATTTCTTCGATCGTGCCCTTCAGGCAATTGTTGCCATGTGTTGCAGCTTGATCGATGCCAAGCAGTTCCAGCCAACCGGCCTTGATCAGTGCGACCACTTCGGTACCCGTTTCCAGCTCCAGGCGCAGGGTGCTGTCGTGAGTGATCTGCGCGTCAATGAGCAAGCCTTCGGCCAGTTCAAGGCGGATCCGGTCGTTGCGCCCCTGTGCATCGATCGCCACGACCTTGCCGTGCAATTGATTGCGCGCGCTGGTTCTGAGCATCAGCCGACCGAGCAAGTCCAGGTCGCTGGCCTCTTCGGCGGCTTCCAGAACCTGAGCCTGCAACGCTTGCAGCTTTTGATACAGGCGCAACACGCGCTCGCCTTCGCTGGACAATTTGGCGCCACCGCCGCCCTTGCCACCAACGCTGCGCTCCACCAGTGGTTTCTGCGCGAGGTTGTTCAGCTCGTCGATGGCGTCCCACGCGGCCTTGTAACTCAGGCCGGCGCTTTTTGCGGCGCGGGTGATCGAGCCCTGTTCGGCGATGTGTTGCAGCAACGCGATGCGCTGCGGACGACGGACAATGTGCTGGGACAACAACGTAGGCAAGGACATGGCAAGGCGCTTTGGGCTGTGGCGATGGATGGGACGTTGGCGACTTGGCGTGCGGGAGTCAAGTCAGGCCCCATCGCCAGGTTTGGGGGTACGGGCCAGGCAGTAGACGTCGACCCGCGTCGCACCCGCCGCCATTAACAGCCGGGCCAGGGCCTGTGCGGTGGCGCCGGTGGTCAGCACATCGTCCACCAGTGCGAAGTGGCGACCTTTGACCGAAGCCTCGGGCGCCAGGGCGAAGGCGTGGCGCAGGTTCTTTTTACGTGCATCGGCATTAAGGTCTTGTTGCGCGCTGGTGTCCTGAGTCCTCACCAACAGCGTTTCATCACAAAGAATGTCGAGGCCGGCACTGAGCCAGCGGGCGAGCATCACCGCCTGGTTGAAACCCCGCTGTCGCAGCCGCTTGGGGGCCAGCGGTACCGGTATCAGCGCGTCGGGCCGATCCAGATCTTCATCGAAGCGATGTTGCAGGAACTGAGCAAGAAGTTCGGCGAGCAGGCGGCCAAACGGCCATTTTGCGCTGTGCTTGAAGCGGGTGATCAAACTGTCGACGGGAAAGCTGTAAGTCCAGGGCGCGGCGACTCGCTCGAAGGCTGGCGGTTGTTTCAGGCATTGGCCGCACGTCAGACCGGTGGCGGGCAAGGGCAGGGCGCAGGTGTGGCATTGGTCGTCCAGCCAGGGCAGCTCGGTTTCGCAGGCCATGCAGATCGGTATGGTGTCGTCTGCGACCTCTGAGCAGAGCAAACAGGATTGTTTGTTTTTTAACCAGATGTAAACCGGTCCTTCGTATCGTGGTTGACAGTGCATGAGTCTTCCTTAAATATGCCGAACATCCGTGTCGCGTCTGTGGGCATTCCATTCCCCAGTCGCTTGCCAAGCATAACCAAGGAATCGCCCATGAGCGCCAGCACCACTGCCACCCTGCGTCACGACTGGTCTTTGGCTGAAGTCAAAGCACTCTTCGTTCAGCCATTCAATGACCTGCTGTTCCAGGCGCAGACGGTGCACCGCGCGCATTTCGACGCCAATCGCGTCCAGGTTTCCACCCTGCTGTCGATCAAGACCGGCGCGTGCCCTGAAGATTGCAAATATTGTCCGCAGTCGGGTCACTACAACACTGGCCTGGAAAAAGAAAAGCTGATGGAAGTGCAGAAGGTCCTCGAAGAGGCTGCTCGCGCCAAGGCGATCGGTTCGACCCGTTTCTGCATGGGCGCGGCGTGGAAACACCCGTCGGCCAAAGACATGCCTTACGTGCTGGAGATGGTCAAAGGCGTGAAAGCCATGGGCCTGGAAACCTGCATGACCCTTGGTCGTCTCGATCAGGACCAGACCGTCGCCCTGGCCGAAGCCGGCCTGGACTACTACAACCACAACCTCGACACCTCGCCGGAGTTCTACGGCAGCATCATTACCACCCGCACTTACAGCGAGCGCCTGCAAACCCTGGCCTACGTGCGTGATTCGGGGATGAAGATCTGCTCCGGCGGCATTCTCGGCATGGGCGAGTCCCTCGACGACCGCGCCAACCTGCTGATCCAGCTGGCCAACCTGCCAGAGCATCCAGAGTCGGTGCCGATCAACATGTTGGTGAAAGTCGCCGGCACGCCGCTGGAAAATGCCGACGACGTCGATCCGTTCGACTTCATCCGCATGCTCGCCGTTGCACGCATCCTGATGCCGAAATCCCACGTACGCCTGTCCGCCGGTCGCGAAGCGATGAACGAGCAGATGCAGGCTCTGGCGTTCTTTGCCGGCGCCAACTCGATTTTCTACGGCGAAAAACTGCTGACCACCGCCAACCCGCAGGCAGACAAGGACATGCAACTGTTCTCGCGTCTGGGCATCCTGCCGGAAGCCCGCGAAGAGCACGCCGACGAAGTGCATCAGGCCGCCATCGAACAGGCACTGGTGGAGCAGAAGAGCAGCGAGCAGTTCTATAACGCTGCTGTTTAACCCACGCAAAACCCTGTAGGAGCCTGCTTGCTGGCGATAGCATCACCACGGTCTGTCTGATGACCGTGGTGATGCTATCGCCAGCAAGCAGGCTCCTACACTCTGATCTTCGAGGCCTGCATGTCTTTCGATCTCGCCGCACGCCTTGCTGCCCGTCGTGCCGAAAACCTTTATCGCCAGCGCCCGCTTCTTGAAAGCCCTCAAGGCCCGGAAGTGGTGGTCGATGGTCAGCCATTGCTGGCGTTCTGTAACAACGATTACCTGGGCCTGGCCAATCACCCGCAAGTGATCGAAGCCTGGCGCGCCGGCGCGTCTCGTTGGGGCGTGGGCGGTGGTGCTTCGCATCTGGTGATTGGCCACAGCGGCCCGCATCACGCGCTGGAAGAAGCCCTTGCCGAATTCACCGGCCGCCCGCGCGCACTGCTGTTCACCACCGGCTACATGGCCAACCTCGGCGCGGTCACCGCATTGGTCGGGCAAGGCGATACGGTGCTGGAAGACCGGCTCAATCACGCGTCGTTGCTGGATGCCGGTTTGCTGTCCGGTGCGCGTTTCAATCGCTATCTGCATAACGATGCGGCCAGTCTGGCCAACCGCCTTGAGAAGGCCACCGGCAATACGCTGGTGGTCACCGACGGCGTGTTCAGCATGGACGGTGACATCGCCGATCTGCCGGCGCTGGCGCGGGAAGCCAAGGCCAAAGGTGCCTGGTTGATGGTCGATGACGCTCACGGCTTTGGTCCGCTGGGCGCCAATGGCGGTGGGGCCGTCGAGCATTTCGGCCTGAGTCAGGAGGACGTGCCGGTGTTGGTTGGCACCCTCGGCAAGGCGTTCGGTACGGCCGGTGCTTTTGTGGCTGGCAGTGAGGAGTTGATCGAGAGCCTGATCCAGTTCGCTCGCCCCTACATCTACACCACCAGCCAGCCGCCGGCACTGGCCTGCGCGACGCTTAAAAGCCTGGAATTGTTGCGCAGCGAACACTGGCGACGTGAGCATTTGCAGGCGCTGATTCGCCAGTTCCGCCAAGGCGCCGAGCAGATTGGCCTGGAGTTGATGGACAGCTTCACGCCGATCCAGCCGATCATGATTGGCGATGCCGGGCGTGCGGTCCGGCTGTCGCAGATGCTGCGTGAGCGTGGCCTGATGGTGACCGCGATCCGTCCACCGACCGTGCCCGCCGGCAGCGCCCGCTTGCGCGTTACCCTGACTGCCGCTCACAGCGAGGCGCAGGTGCAGCTATTGTTAAGTGGACTGGCCGATTGTTTTCAACAACTGGGACCGGAGCCAAGCCATGCGTGATCGTCTGATTCTGCTGCCGGGCTGGGGTCTCGGGATTTCTCCGCTGGAACCCTTGGCGGCTGCCTTGCAAGGCCTGGATGAGCATCTGCGCGTCGAAATCGAACCACTGCCGGAACTGGAATCGAGCAACCTTGAAGAATGGCTCGATGAACTGGATTCGACGCTGCCCCAGGATGCCTGGCTAGGTGGTTGGTCATTGGGCGGCATGCTGGCATCCGAATTGGCGGCGAAGCGCGGTGACCGTTGCTGCGGTTTGGTGACCCTGGCGAGTAACCCTTCTTTTGTCGCCCATGAGCAGTGGTCGAGCGGGATGCCTGGCGAGACCTTCGACGCGTTTCTGGCCGGTTGCAAAGCCGATCCGGGCATGACGTTGAAACGTTTCTCGCTGCTGTGCACCCAAGGTGCCGCAGACCCGCGCGGGCTATCGCGGCTGTTGCTCGCTGGCGCACCGCTTTCGTCTCCATCGGTGCTGATGAGCGGCCTGGAGTTGCTTGCACAGCTGGATACCCGGCAAGCGTTGCAGGCGTTTCGCGGTCCGCAATTGCACTTGTTCGGTGGTCTCGACGGATTGGTCCCGGCCGAAGCGGCGGGGGATTTGCTGGCGCTGCTGCCGGATGTCGAAATCGGTCTGATTGAACAGGCCAGCCACGCGTTTCTTCTGGAAGACCCCCACGGTGTGGCGGGGGCGATTCAGGCCTTTTTGCATGAGTCCGGTGATGACTGATTTGTCCTTTCCCAACCTGCCCGGCGGCTTGCCCGATAAACGCCAGGTAGCGGCGTCCTTTTCCCGAGCGGCGGCGAGCTACGACAGCGTGGCCGAGTTGCAGCGCGACGTTGGCAATGAATTGTTGCGTCGCTTGCCGGAGGATTTTGTCCCGGGTCGATGGCTGGACATGGGTTGTGGCACCGGGTATTTCAGCCGTGCGCTCGGTGAGCGTTTTCCTGCCGGCAACGGGCTGGCCCTTGATATCGCAGAGGGGATGCTCAATCACGCCCGTCCCTTGGGCGGCGCCAACCATTTCATCGCCGGTGATGCCGAACGCTTGCCGTTGCAGGATTCGACCTGCGACCTGGTCTTCTCCAGCCTGGCGGTGCAATGGTGCGCGGATTTCGCCTCGGTGCTCAACGAAGCGTATCGGGTGCTGAAACCGGGCGGTATTTTCGCGTTTGCTAGTCTGTGTGTAGGCACGCTGTACGAATTGCGCGACAGCTGGCGTCAGGTGGATGGCATGGTGCACGTCAACCGCTTCCGCGAGTTCGGTGTTTACCAGCAGCTTTGCGCGGGCAGTGGCTTGAAGGTCATCAGCCTTGAAACACATCCACATGTGTTGCATTACCCCGATGTCCGCAGCCTGACCCATGAGCTCAAGGCACTCGGGGCGCATAACCTGAACCCCGGTCGGCCGGGCGGTTTGACCGGCAGGGCGCGAATCCTCGGCTTGATCGAGGCTTACGAGCAGTTTCGTCAGGCACAGGGACTGCCGGCGACTTATCAAGTGGTTTACGCCGTGCTGGAGAAACCCTTATGAGCGCAGCCTATTTCATCACCGGTACTGACACCGATGTCGGCAAGACCACCGTCGCCGCAGGTTTGCTGCATGCCGCGCGATTGTCAGGCTTGAGCACAGCGGCGGGTAAGCCGGTAGCCTCCGGGTGTGAGCTGACGCCCAAGGGATTACGCAACGCCGACGCACTGGCACTGCTGGCCGAATGCTCGATACCGTTGACCTACGATCAGGTCAATCCGGTCGCGTTCGAGCCGGCGATCGCACCGCATCTGGCAGCGCGGGAGGCTGGCGTGGCGCTGACCGTGCAATCGTTGCTGGCACCAATGCGGCAGGTTCTCGATCTGCAGGCGGACTTCACCTTGATCGAAGGCGCTGGCGGCTGGCGAGTGCCGTTGGCGGATCAAGACAATCTGTCAGACCTGGCCATGGCGCTGGATCTGCCGGTAATCCTGGTGGTTGGTGTGCGCCTGGGCTGCATCAACCATGCGCTGCTGACGGCTGAGGCAATTGCTCGGGATGGTTTGCAGTTGGCGGGGTGGGTGGCGAACATCATCGATCCGAAGACCTCGCGCCTGGAAGAAAACCTGGCGACGCTGGCCGAGCGCATTCCCGCGCCGTGCCTGGGGCGGGTGCCGAAACTCAAGTCGGTGACGGCCGAAGCGGTAGCCGAGCATCTACAGCTGGATCTGCTGGACTGACGTTTCTGGCGTGGGTTTTACCTATGATAAGGCACTGTGCCATTAGTGTTTTTGTCGGGCCTTTTAGCGGCGTGTCTGGTTCAATGGCCGCTGTTGATCCTTTGTAGGACGAGTTCTCCCATGGAAATCTCAGGAAACACCGCTTTCTATGCCGGTCTGAGCACTATTCAGACAGGGCAGAGCCGCGTCGATCAGGCTTCGGGACAGATCGCCAACAACACCATCGAGCGTTCGGTCACCAGTCAGTCCTCCGAGGTCCAGGTCGATCGTTTGCGCTCGGTAGACCGCAGCCAGCAATCGGATCTGGCCAGCAATGTGGTCGAGATGTCTCAGGGCAAGTTCCAGGTGGAACTTGGCGTCAAAGTCGCCAAGGCCTCCGATGAAATGCTCGGTACGTTGATCGATACCTTCGCCTGATTCCTCATTGAATTCACTACCCCAGCGCCGCGCCTGTTCGCGGCGTTTTTCTGCGTAAGTCCTTCTCCCTCAACTAATCTCTCCTACATGACGTGTTGCTCAATCAACGACGTTGCGCCACTGCGCGCCCAAGATTTTCATAGATCGAAGACGAACGGCAAAAGATCGGCGCTTGACAAGGTTTGGGCGTAAACGTATGTTTCAAACAACTGTTTGACCGTCACAACAAATCACCACGGTCGTTCATTCCCGGTTACATCAGCAGAGGTTTATCGCTATGCCTGACTACAAGGCCCCCTTGCGTGATATTCGCTTCGTTCGTGACGAACTGCTCGGCTACGAAGCGCACTATCAGAGCCTTCCGGCTTGCCAGGACGCAACTCCGGACATGGTTGACGCCATTCTCGAAGAAGGCGCCAAGTTTTGTGAGCAGGTGCTGGCTCCGCTGAACCGCGTGGGTGACACCGAAGGCTGCACCTGGAGCGAGTCGGGCGTTAAAACCCCGACCGGTTTCAAAGAAGCCTACAAGCAATTCGTCGAAGGCGGCTGGCCTAGCCTGGCCCACGATGTAGAGCACGGCGGCCAGGGCCTGCCGGAGTCTCTGGGCCTGGCTGTCAGCGAAATGGTTGGCGAGGCCAACTGGTCGTGGGGCATGTACCCAGGCCTGTCCCATGGCGCGATGAACACTATTTCCGAGCACGGCACGCCTGAGCAGCAAGAGGCTTACCTGACCAAACTGGTTTCCGGCGAATGGACCGGCACCATGTGCCTGACCGAACCGCACTGCGGCACTGACCTGGGCATGTTGCGCACCAAGGCCGAACCTCAGGCCGACGGCTCCTACAAAGTGTCCGGCACCAAGATCTTCATCTCGGCCGGTGAGCACGATATGGCCGACAACATCGTCCACATCGTTCTGGCACGTCTGCCGGACGCACCGGCCGGCACCAAAGGCATTTCCCTGTTCATCGTGCCGAAATTCCTGCCGAACGCAGACGGCTCGATCGGTGCGCGCAACGCTGTGAGCTGCGGTTCGCTGGAACACAAGATGGGCATCCACGGCAACGCCACCTGCGTGATGAACTTCGATGCGGCCACCGGTTACCTGATCGGCCCGGCGAACAAAGGCCTGAACTGCATGTTCACCTTCATGAACACCGCACGTCTGGGTACCGCGCTGCAAGGTCTGGCACACGCCGAGATCGGTTTCCAGGGCGGCCTGAAATACGCTCGCGATCGTCTGCAAATGCGCTCCCTGACTGGCCCGAAAGCGCCGGACAAAGCCGCTGACCCGATCATCGTTCACCCTGATGTACGTCGCATGCTGTTGACCATGAAGGCGTTCGCCGAAGGCAACCGTGCGATGGTTTACTTCACCGCCAAGCAAGTTGACATCGTCAAATACGGCGTCGATGAAGAAGAGAAGAAGAAAGCCGACGCATTGCTGGCCTTCATGACGCCGATCGCCAAAGCCTTCATGACTGAAGTCGGTTTCGAATCCGCCAACCACGGCGTGCAGATCTACGGTGGCCACGGCTTCATCGCCGAGTGGGGCATGGAGCAGAACGTTCGCGACAGCCGTATTTCGATGCTGTACGAAGGCACCACCGGCATCCAGGCACTCGACCTGCTGGGCCGTAAAGTGCTGATGACTCAAGGCGAAGCGCTCAAGGGCTTCACCAAGATCGTCCACAAGTTCTGCCAGAGCAACGAAGGCAATGACGCGGTCAAAGAGTTCGTCGAGCCATTGGCTGCGCTGAACAAAGAATGGGGCGAGCTGACCATGAAGGTCGGTATGGCGGCCATGAAAGATCGCGAAGAAGTCGGCGCAGCATCCGTGGACTACCTGATGTACTCCGGTTACGCCTGCCTGGCCTACTTCTGGGCTGACATGGCGCGTCTGGCGGCCGAGAAACTGGCTGCCGGCACCACTGAAGAGGCGTTCTACACCGCCAAGCTGCAGACTGCGCGCTTCTACTTCCAGCGCATCCTGCCGCGTACCCGCACTCACGTTGCAACCATGCTGTCGGGCGCCAACAACCTGATGGACATGAAAGAAGAAGACTTCGCACTGGGTTACTAAGCCCTACGCAGTCTCTTCACAAAGCCGCTGCTTCCTCGGAAGCAGCGGCTTTTTTATGCCTGACGCAAACGATCACGTCTTTAAATATTCCTGACTAAAACGCTAAGAAGAACGACTTTGCTGCCGTTAAAGAGGCTGCGATGTGACGCCTGTCACGTTGCACGTGCTTAGCTGCGCCAAATGCAGGCACAATGCCATCTTTGTTTGCCGGGTCGGAGCTTTACCCTTGCCGCGTTCTTCCGCTGTACGTTTCAGCCATTTTTTGCCATCGCTGCTGTTGTTGCTCGCGGGGCTTGCGGCTGCCTACGTCAAGGATCTCAACGTCTTCTTCACTTCGCTGTTCAACGTGCTGCCCACTCTGGTGCTGTTGCTCGGCGGTGCGTATTGCGCGGTTTATCGACGTCAGCGTGAACTGTTTCTGATGGTCACGGTGTACATCGCCTACTTCCTGCTCGACACCCAGACCGACTATTACCGCGACAACGGCAAGGTTCGTGAAGACGCCGCGGTGGTGTTCCATCTGTGCTGTCTGTTGTTGCCATTGCTGTTTGGCTTGTTCGCTGCCTGGCAAGAGCGTACTCACCTGTTCCAGGACATGGTGGCGCGTTTCGCTGTGTTACTGGCGTTCGGCAGTGTGGCGCTGGGGCTGGAGCAAAGTTACCCACAGGCGCTGCTGATGTGGCTGTCGGAGATCCGCTGGCCGGCGTTGCATGGTGCGTGGATGAGCCTGATCCAATTGTCTTATCCCGTGTTCATCGCCTCGTTCCTGTTATTGGCCTGGCAATACTGGCGCAACCCAAGACCCTTGCACGCTGCGCAATTGGTGGGGCTGTTGGGATTGTTCTGGATGTTGCCGAAAACCTTCATCCTGCCCTTCACCCTCAACATCATGTGCAGCCAGGTGATGTTGATGATTGCCGCCGCGGTTGCCCATGAGGCCTATCAGATGGCTTTCCGCGACGAACTCACCGGCCTGCCGGGGCGCCGCGCCCTGAACGAGCGCATGCAACGGCTGGGGCGCAATTACGTGCTGGCGATGAGCGACGTCGATCACTTCAAGAAATTCAACGACACCCACGGCCACGATGTCGGCGACCAAGTGTTGCGTCTGGTCGCCAGCAAGCTGTCGAAAATCAGTGGTGGCGGTAGGGCATATCGCTACGGCGGTGAGGAATTTGCCTTGGTGTTCGCAGGCAAGACCCTCGAAGAGTGCATGCCGCATCTGGAGGTCATCCGCGAATCCATTGCCACTTACAACATCCAGCTGCGCAATCAGGACAGCCGTCCCCAGGATGACCAGCAGGGGCGCCAGCGTCGCGCGGGTTCGGGTGCCTCGAGTGTTTCGGTCACCGTCAGCATCGGCGTCGCCGAACGCCTGGAACAACGCACCCCCGAAGAAGTGCTCAAATCCGCCGACCAGGCGCTCTACAGCGCCAAGGGGGCGGGGCGAAACTGTGTGATGGCCTTCGGTCAGAACCGCCGTGGCGCAGTGCGCATGGACGCCGCTGCGGGTTGAGTGATGATGGCGCATTCAGCGTCTGGACTGTGATTGTGAGGTGTGATGCACGGCAGTAGGTTTGGGCCATCTGCTGCCGGAGAAATGAACATGCCCGAGTACAAAGCTCCCCTGCGCGACATGCGCTTTCTGATCGATCACGTGTTTGATTTTCACAGCAACTACGCCGCGCTGGGGGCCACCGATGCCAGCCCGGACATGGTCAATGCGATTCTCGAAGAAGGCGCGAAATTCTGTGAGAACGTTCTCGCACCGCTGAACCGCAGCGGCGACGAAGAAGGCTGCCATTTCGACAACGGTGTAGTCACAACGCCTACAGGTTTCAAGCAAGCATTCGCACAATACGTGGAAGGCGGCTGGCATGGTCTGGCGGCGGACCCGGCTTACGGTGGCCAGGGCTTGCCAAGTTCCTTGGGGCTGGTCATCAGCGAAATGGTCGGCTCCAGTAACACGTCCTGGGGCATGTACCCCGGCCTGACCCACGGTGCGATGTCGGCCATCCATGCCCATGGCACTGAAGAACAGAAACAGACCTACCTGAGCAAGCTCACCGCAGGCCAATGGACCGGCACCATGTGCCTGACCGAAGCCCATTGCGGCACCGATCTGGGCATCATCAAGACCCGCGCCGTGCCTCAGGCCGATGGCAGTTACGCGATCTCTGGCAGCAAGATATTCATCTCCGCCGGTGAGCACGACATGAGTGACAACATCATTCATCTGGTGCTGGCCAAACTGCCGGACGCGCCAGCGGGGACCAAAGGTATTTCGCTGTTTATCGTGCCCAAATTCCTACCCAATGCCGAGGGCGAGGCAGGCGAGCGCAACGGCGTTTCCTGCGGCTCGATCGAACACAAAATGGGCATCAAGGCCTCGGCCACCTGCGTGCTGAATTTCGACGATGCCAAGGGCTTCTTGATCGGTGAGCCGAATAAGGGCCTGAACTGCATGTTCACCATGATGAACCACGCGCGGCTCGGCACCGGCATGCAAGGTTTGTGTCTGGGGGAGGCGAGCTTCCAGGGGGCGGTCAAATACGCCAACGACCGTCTGCAAATGCGCTCGCTGACCGGCCCGAAAGCCCCGGAAAAACCTGCCGACCCGATCATCGTGCATCCCGATGTGCGCAGGATGTTGTTGACCATGAAGGCCTTCAATGAAGGCAACCGGGCGCTGACTTACTTCACCGCACAGTTGCTGGACGCTGCGCACCTGAGCCCGGATGAAACGGCGCGTCAGGACGCCGAGGATTTGCTGGCGTTCCTCACACCGATCTGCAAAGCCTTCATGACCGACACCGGGCTGGAGGTGACCAACCTCGGCATGCAGGTGTTTGGCGGCCACGGTTTCATTCGTGAGTGGGGCATGGAGCAGTTGGTTCGCGACTGCCGGATCGCGCCGATCTATGAAGGCACCAACGGCATTCAGGCGCTGGATCTGCTTGGGCGCAAAGTCCTTGGCAGTCAGGGAAAACTGCTGCGCGGCTTCACTAAAATCGTCCACAAGTTCTGTGCGGCAAACGCTGAGCACCCGCAACTCGGCGGTTATGTGGCGCAACTCAACGATCTGAATCAGCAGTGGGGTGAATTGACCACCAGGATCGGCATGGCTGCGATGAAAAATCCGGATGAGGTCGGCGCCGCCTCGGTGGATTACCTGATGTACTGCGGCTATATCATCCTCGGCTACCTGTGGCTACGCATGGCGCTGGTGGCTCAGTCGCAGTTGGAGGCGGGCAGCGGTGATGCCGATTATTGCCGAGGCAAGCTGGCGACCAGCGAGTTTTACTTCAAGCGCTTACTGCCGCGTACGGCTGCTCATCGGGCGGCCATCGAGGCGGGTAGCGACTGTTTGATGAAGTTGCCGGCGGAGTTGTTTGCACTTTAATCATTCAAATCGGCCATAAAGAAGCCCGCCTTGCTGCGGGCTTCTTTATGAAGAACAGGTCGGTGACTAAAAATAACAAATCGGTCATGGGCTGACCCTATGTGTCGTAAAAGTTGTTGAGGTACACTCGGACACAGCGAAATCACTATTCCTACGAACCACCTGTTTAGATCTTGCGAGGTTTGCCATGGCTGACTACAAAGCGCCCCTGCGCGATATGCGCTTCGTCCTCAATGAAGTTTTCGAGGTCGCCAAACTCTGGGCCGAACTGCCTGCGCTCGCCGAGACCGTCGATGCCGAAACCGTCGAAGCCATTCTGGAAGAAGCCGGCAAGGTCACCAGCAAAAGCATCGCGCCCCTGAGCCGTGCGGCTGACGAAGAAGGTTGCCACTGGGCCGACGGTGCCGTCACCACCCCGGCCGGTTTCCCACAGGCGTATCAGACCTACGCTGAAGGCGGTTGGGTCGGTGTCGGTGGCGATCCAACCTACGGCGGCATGGGCATGCCCAAGGCGGTTTCGGCGCAGGTCGAAGAAATGGTCAACTCCGCCAGCCTGTCGTTCGGTCTGTATCCGATGCTGACCGCCGGCGCCTGCCTGTCGATCAACGCCCACGCCAGCGAAGAGCTGAAAGCCGCGTACCTGCCGAACATGTACGCCGGTGTCTGGGCCGGTTCCATGTGCCTGACCGAGCCGCACGCCGGTACTGATCTGGGGATTATCCGCACCAAGGCCGAACCTCAGGCTGACGGTTCCTACAAGGTCAGCGGCACCAAGATCTTCATCACCGGCGGCGAACACGACCTGACCGAGAACATCATCCACTTGGTCTTGGCCAAGCTGCCGGACGCGCCAGCAGGGCCGAAAGGTATTTCGCTGTTCCTGGTGCCGAAGTTCATGGTCAATGCCGATGGCAGCCTCGGTGCGCGCAACCCGGCGACCTGTGGTTCGATCGAACACAAGATGGGTATCCAGGCATCCGCAACCTGCGTGATGAACTTCGACGAAGCCGTGGGTTACCTGGTCGGCGAGCCGAACAAAGGCCTGGCGGCGATGTTCACCATGATGAACTACGAGCGTCTGGGTGTCGGCATCCAGGGCCTGGCCTCGGGTGAACGTTCCTACCAGAACGCCATTGAATACGCTCGCGACCGCCTGCAGAGCCGTTCGCCGACCGGCGCGCAGAACAAGGACAAAGTGGCTGACCCGATCATCGTCCACCCTGACGTGCGTCGCATGCTGCTGACCATGAAAGCCTCGAACGAAGGCGGCCGTGCATTTTCCACTTACGTGGCGATGCAACTGGACACCGCCAAGTTCAGCGAAGACGCCACCACCCGCAAGCGCGCAGAAGACCTGGTCGCACTGTTGACGCCTGTTGCCAAGGCATTCCTGACCGATTTGGGGCTTGAAACCACAGTTCATGGCCAGCAGATTTTTGGCGGCCACGGCTACATCCGTGAGTGGGGCCAGGAGCAACTGGTTCGTGACGTGCGTATCACGCAGATCTACGAAGGCACCAATGGTATTCAGGCGCTGGACCTTGTCGGGCGCAAGATCGTCGGCAGCGGCGGGGCGTTCTACAAACTGTTCGCTGACGAGATTCGTCATTTCACCGCGACGGCCAGTGCTGATTTGGCGGAGTTCACCAAACCGCTGAACGATGCAGTGGGCACCCTCGACGATCTGACCGCATGGCTGCTGGACCGGGCGAAAAACAACCCGAACGAAATCGGCGCTGCTTCGGTCGAGTATCTACAAGCATTCGGTTACACCGCCTATGCCTACATGTGGGCACTGATGGCCAAGGCAGCCTTCGGCAAAGAAGCGCAGGACGATTTCTACGCGAGCAAACTGGGTACGGCGCGGTTCTATTTCGCTCGTCTGCTGCCACGTATTCACTCGTTGAGCGCGTCGGTAAAGGCGGGAAGCGAATCGTTGTTCCTGTTGGACGCAGGACAGTTCTGACTCTGTAACGTCATGTAAGCATTCTCTTACATGACGTGCTGCTGTTTTCCCATATGCGCAGATTGGATCCAGAGCTAATCTACTTCACATGGACGTCGCGCAGGAAGCGCAAAGCAACAACACGGACACGTAGGATTCTGCCAGGACGGCGGAGTGAAATGGATGTCAGGGAAACAGTCTGCAAAGCCCCGCTTCGGCGGGGTTTTCTTTTGCCTGCAAAAAAGTTCAGCTCAACCCATCCAGGGCCGTCGGGCTACGCAAGTGTTCATCCATCACCTCTTCCAGCAATGTCCGCAACAACGCCAGCGAAGCCTGTTGCCGCTGCACATCCCGACACACCAACCCCACTTTCAGCGGCACCCGCGGCTCACTCAGTGGTTTCCACAGCAACTCTTGGTCGCCATGGGTCTTTTGCGAGCGTCCGGGCAGCACAGTCGCCAGCCGCGTGTGCGGCAGGCTGTCGAGAATCCCCGCCATGTTGTTCAGCTCGGCCTGCACCTGCGGCCGGCGCCCAAGACTGGCCAGTTGTGCCTGCCAGATCTGCCGCACCTGGAACTCTTCACCCAACAGCAACATGGGCAACTCGGCCGCCTGGCTCATGGAGACCTTCTTGAATTCGCGCAACGGATGGTCCGCCGGGATGACAAGGGTCAGCTCATCTTCGTACAACGGCACGCCGTGCAAACCCGGCTGACGGGGCGGCAGGTAACTGATCCCGATGTCCAGCGAACCATTGAGTAGTCGCCGCTCGATTTCCAGGCCGGTCAGTTCATAGATCTGCACCACCAGATGCGGCTGTGCCTTGCGCACGCGTTCGAGCATTTGCGGCACCAGGCTGGAGTGGACGGTCTGCAGTACGCCAATGGCCAAGGTTCGCAGCGCCTTGCCCTTGAAATTGCCCAAGGCTTCGCGCGCGCGTTGCAAGCCATCGAGCAAGGGCAGGGCATGGTTGTACAACGTGTGGGCCGCCAGGGTTGGCAGCAGACGTTTGCTGCTGCGTTCGAACAGGCTTACATCGAGGTTCTGTTCGAGTTGGCGGATCTGCTGGGACAACGCAGGCTGGGAGATAGAAAGCCGCTCGGCGGCCCGACCGACGTGGCCCTCTTCGTAGACCGCGACGAAATAACGCAGTTGCTTGAAATCCATAAGTAATACTTATCGAAAATGCTGAGAAATCGAAATGGCTCAGTGCCTTGCCTACGCCTAGTCTAACCGCATTCACAAGGCTTACAGGGCCATAAAGCACGATGAATACCGTTTACAGCGATGGTGTTTACATAGGCAAGGCAAAAAACCTCGGACGAGGTTTTATCCGATGAATCTGTTCAACCTGCGACGCAAGCCACCGAGCCTTGATGACCTGGCGATGGACACTTCCCTGCCGGCCAGAAGCGACAACTTTTCCAGCGAGTGCCTGATGCCCAGTGTCGAACGACCGAAACAGATTTTCGTGCGTGGCCAAGGCTCCTGGTTGTGGGACAGCGATAACCGCGCTTACCTGGATTTCTCACAGGGTGGCGGCGCCAATAGCCTCGGACATAGCCCTTCAGCACTGGTCAAAGCGATTTCGGAGCAGGCTCAGTCGCTGATCAATCCGGGTTTCGGTCTGCACAACCGCGGCATGCTCAACCTCGCCGACCGGCTCTGCGCCGGTACCGGCAGTGACCAGGCGTACCTGCTCAACAGTGGCAGCGAAGCCTGTGAAGCGGCGATCAAACTGGCGCGCAAATGGGGCCAGCAACATCGTGGCGGCGCTTCGCGGATCATTGTGGCCAGCAAAGGCTGTCATGGCCGTAGCCTGGGGACGATTTCTGCGTCGGACAGTTCGAATCTGATCAACCGATTCGAGCCACAGTTGCCGGGCTTCAGCCATGTCCCGTTCAATGACCTGCCCGCCTTGCATGCGGCCGTGGATGCCCAGACGGTCGCGATCATGCTCGAACCGATCCAGAGCGAGGCCGGGGTGATTCCCGCTACCGAGCACTACCTCAAGGGCGTCGAGCGCTTGTGTCGTGAGCTTGGCATTCTGCTGATATTTGACGAAGTGCAAACCGGCGTCGGGCGCTGCGGCACATTGCTTGCCGAACACTCCTACGGCGTGCGGGCAGATATCGTGGTGCTCGGCAAAGGGCTCGGTGGTGGCGTGCCATTGGCGGCATTGTTGGCGCGAGGCAAGGCCTGTTGTTTCGAAATCGGCGAAATGAGCGGCACTCATCATGGCAATGCGTTGATGAGTGCCGTCGGGCTTGTCGTGCTCGACAGCGTGCAGGACAAGGGCTTTATCGATCATATGCGGGAAACCGCTCAGCATCTGGGCGAAGGCCTGAGTCGTCTGGCCCATCGCTATGGTCACGGCGAATTGCGTGGGCAAGGGCTGCTCTGGGGGCTCGATCTGTCCGACGATTCGGCCGACGCCGTAGTCAAGGCTGCATTGTACGAAGGCTTGCTGCTCAATGCGCCGCAAGCCGATTGCCTGCGCTTTACTCCGGCCCTTACGGTCAGCAAGGCCAATATCGACGAAATGCTCCTGCGTCTGGCCCGCGCCTTCTCCCGCGTGCGCACCGCGCAACTGCAGTGCCGCAAAGGTATTGCGGTCTGATCAGACCCGCCCTACACGAATTTCCGAACCGTCTCGCGGTATAACGCAGCGCCCCACGTTTGATTCTTTTCGCGTGGGGCGTTTTTTTGTCTCTGCGTTTTGCCGAAGACATTTCAGTGCTTGAGTGATAGCAGGATCAATGGTTGCCCGCGAATGGGGCGCTACGATTTCAGTCCGCCAACTCCATCACCCGCCGATAAAACATCCATTCCTGCTCCAGCACATGGGCCTGGTTGCCGGCCTTGCGAAAGCCATGGCGTTCGTCGGCATAGTAATGCGCTTCGACCAGAATGCCGTTGTCCTGTAATGCCTTGACCATGTCGCGGGTCTGTTGCGGCACCACCACGGCGTCCAGTTCACCCTGAAAGAAGATCATTGGAACGCTAATGTTGTTCGCATGCAGCAGCGGCGTGCGCGCGGCGTAGCGTTCAGCGTCCTCTACCGGGTCGCCGATCAACCAGTCCAGATAATCGCTTTCGAACTTGTGCGTGACGCGGCCCAGCGCAACGGGATCGCTGACGCCATACAGGCTGGCGCCCGCACGAAAGACCTTGTGAAAGGCCAATGCGCACAATGCGGTGTACCCGCCGGCGCTGCCACCACGGATAAACGCTTTATCGCCGTCGATCAGTCCGCGCCCGGCCAGGTAGCCGACCACTGCGCAGGCATCTTTCACGTCCACCTTGCCCCAGCTCAAATGCAGCGCCTGGCGATAAGCACGGCCGTAGCCGCTGCTGCCTCGGTAGTTGAGATCGGCCACGGCGAAGCCGCGTTGTGCCCAATACTGGATTCGCGGGTCGAACATCGGGTAGCAGGCCGAAGTCGGGCCGCCGTGAATGAACACCACCAAGGGCGGTTTCGTATCGTCGTTCATTGCCGGGTAGAAGAACCCGTGGGCCTCGCCCGAACCGCTCGGATAACGCAGGGTTTGCGGGCGGCTGATCTGATCGGCCGGCAGGGGGACAACACCACCGGCGAGGGGCTTCACCTGCCGGGTCTTGCGGTCAATGGCAATCACCGACGCCGAACTGACTGGTGAAGCGGCGATGCAGTAGATGAACTGGTCATCCTGTGCGAGATGGCGGAAGCGGCTGTAGTCGCCCGTGAAATCCTCACGGGAGCCATCGCCATGACAAAGCCCCAGTCGCCCAAAACCCTCTTCGGTCCAACTCGCCAGATAAGTGTCTTCGCTCAACGGTAACCAGGTGCAACCACCCAATTGCCAGGGCGCCGGTCCATGGTCGGCAGCAGCGCTCGGGAGTGGGCTCAGACCGTCGGCCGACTCCACCCACGGCTGCCAGAAACCGCCGCGATCGGTCAGACAATACAGACGGCCGCTGTCATCGAATCTCGGTTGTTGCAGTGACTCCTGAGCACCGTCACCTGCCACGCAACGCGGTTGCGCAAAGGTGTGATCGCGCTGGCGCTCGGCAACCATCAGGCGTGTTGCGGTCCAGGGCTGATCCGGGCGATTCCACTCGATCCAGGCCAGACGCCGACCATCAGGACTCAAGGTCGGTGCCGCGTAGAAATCAGCGCCTTCGGCCAGCAGATGGCGTCGGCCATCGGCCAGATCGATCGCCACCAGGCGATGCCGATCGCGGTTTTCTTCCACCGCCAGCACTTGCCCGTTGGCGAAGTGCAGATCGCCGTACCGGCATTCACTTGAAGTCAGCACCTCAGGCGTCTCATCGCTCAGCGATTGCCGATACAGCTGCTGATCGGCCTCGTTGACGAACACCAGCCCGTCATCGGTCAGACAAAACGCGCCACCGCCATATTCGTACACCCGGCTGCGCACACTGAAGGTGGGTGGCGTCAGGCAGTGGGCCTGACCGTCGCGCCACTGCCAGACTCGGCAGGCAGCATCTTCGGGGCGGTACTCGTTCCAGAACAGGCCATGTGGCCCGACCTGCAACTCGGCGAAGTCGATGCCGGCCGCGACGGCCCTGGCGGCGCTCAAGGGTTCAGCTTTTGGCGATGAGGCGTGAGTTTCGTTCATTGCGAAAGGCCAGTTGTTCGATGGTCTGGGTCGCGTGCTCGGCTTCTTCGCGGGCCTTGAGGATCACGCCGTGATGTTCCGACTTGCTGCACACCGGGTCGGCATTGCTCGCGTCACCCGTGAGCATGAACGCCTGGCAACGGCAGCCGCCGAAGTCCTTTTCTTTCTCGTCGCAGGAGCGGCACGGCTCGGGCATCCAGTCGTAACCGCGAAAGCGGTTGAAGCCGAACGAGTCGTACCAGATGTGCTGCATGCTGTGGTCGCGCACGTTGGGAAACTGCACCGGCAGCTGTCGGGCGCCATGACAGGGCAGGGCGGTTCCGTCTGGTGTGACCGTCAGAAAAATACTGCCCCAGCCATTCATGCAGGCTTTCGGACGCTCTTCGTAATAGTCCGGCGTCACGAAAATCAGCTTGCACGGATGCCCTTCGGCTTCCAGTTTCGCGCGGTATTCGTTGGTGATGCGTTCGGCGCGAACCAATTGTTCCTTGGTCGGTAACAGGCCGACCCGATTGAGCTGAGCCCAACCATAGAACTGGCACGTCGCGAGTTCGACGAAGTCTGCCTCAAGGGCAATGCACAGCTCGATGATCCGGTCGATTTTGTCGATGTTGTGCCGATGGGTGACGAAGTTCAGCACCATCGGATAGCCGTGCGCCTTCACCGCACGGGCCATTTCGAGTTTTTGCGCGAAGGCCTTTTTCGAGCCGGCCAGCAGGTTGTTCACCTGCTCGTCGCTGGCCTGGAAGCTGATCTGGATGTGGTCCAGGCCGGCCTTTTTGAAGTCGCTGATTTTCTGCTCGGTGAGGCCGATGCCGGAGGTGATCAGGTTGGTGTAGAACCCCAGTTTGCGCGCCTCAGCGATCAACTCGGCGAGGTCCTGGCGTACCAGCGGTTCACCACCGGAAAACCCCAACTGCGCCGCGCCCATTTCCCGGGCTTCGCGAAAGACCTTGATCCACTGCTCGGTGGTCAACTCCTGGCCTTGCTCGGCGAAATCCAGCGGATTGGAGCAGTACGGGCATTGCAACGGGCAGCGATAGGTCAGCTCCGCCAGCAGCCAAAGGGGCAGGCCGATTTCGGGCTTGGGCGGTAACTTGTCTGACACGGAATCAGGCAAGTTCGATCCAGTGCTGAGCACGGGCGACCTCCATGAATTGCTCGATGTCGTCACCGAGCTCGGGCACGCCGGGGAACTGTTTGTCGAGCTCGGCGATGATGGCCGCGACATCTCGCTGGCCATCGATCAAGCCGCCGATCAGCGCGGCGCTCTCATTGAGTTTGATCATGCCTTCGGGGTAGAGCAATACATGGCCCTTTTGCGCCGGTTCGTACTGGAAACGGTAGCCGGGACGCCAGGTCGGGGTTTTGCTGCGATCAAAACTCATAAGGTGATTCCTTTATGCCAGACCCGCTGTTCGGTCACGCTGTGGTACGGCGGGCGGTTCAGTTCGTAGGCCATGCTCATGGCATCGAGCATGCTCCAAAGAATGTCCAGTTTGAACTGGAGAATTTCCAGCATGCGCTCCTGGCCTTCCCGCGTAGTGTAATGCTGCAACGTGATTGCCAGACCGTGCTCCACATCCCGGCGAGCCTGGCCCAGGCGCGTACGGAAATATTCGTAACCGGCCGGGTCGATCCACGGGTAATGTTGCGGCCAACTGTCGAGGCGCGATTGGTGGATTTGCGGCGCGAACAGCTCGGTCAATGAGCTGCTGGCGGCTTCCTGCCAACGGGCCCGGCGGGCGAAGTTGACGTAGGCATCCACGGCGAAACGCACGCCGGGCAGCACCAGCTCCTGGGAGCGCAACTGATCCGGGGCGAGGCCGACCGCTTGCCCAAGACGCAACCAGGCTTCGATACCGCCGTCTTCGCCGGGGGCGCCGTCATGGTCCAGCAGGCGCTGAATCCACTCGCGACGAATCTCGCGGTCCGGGCAGTTGGCCAGGATCGCGGCGTCCTTGAGCGGGATGTTCACCTGATAGTAAAAGCGGTTGGCGACCCAGCCCTGGATCTGCTCGCGGGTCGCCCGGCCTTCATACATCGCCACGTGATACGGATGATAGATGTGGTAGTAGGCGCCCTTGGCGCGCAGGGCCGCTTCGAATTCGGCGGGGGACATTGGGGTATCAGTCATTGCGGTTCTCCGGGAACAACCGGTGGATTCTTTGGTGTCTGGTCTGACGCCTTCGCGGGCAGGCCTGCTCCCACAGAGATAGCGCTATCCCTGTGGGAGCGTGGCTGGCCCGCGAAGAGGCTATCCGCTACAGCACAATACTCATGCCGTCATAAGCCACTTCAACTTCACGACGGGCCAGCTCCGCACGCTCTGGCGAATCCTCATCGAGAATCGGGTTGGTGTTGTTGATGTGGATAAGCACTTTGCGCTGCTTGGGCAGTTGTTCCAGCACTTCGAGCATGCCGCCGGGGCCGTTCTGCGCCAGATGGCCCATTTCCCGACCCGTGCGCGTGCCGACACCACGGCGCCGCATTTCGTCGTCGTCCCACATCGTACCGTCCACCAGCAGGCAATCGCTGCTGGCCATGATCTTCAGCAGTGGTGCATCGACCTTGCCCAGGCCCGGTGCGTAGAACAGTTTACCGCCGGTGCTCAGGTCTTCGACGATCAGGCCGATGTTGTCGCCCGGATGCGGGTCGAAGCGGTGCGGCGAGTAGGGTGGGGCGGCGCTGCGCAGGGGCAGTGGGGTGAAACGCAGATTCGGGCAGGCCGGGACGGTGAAGCTCTGATCGAGTTCGATACGGTTCCAGTTCAACCCGCCGTTCCAGTGGGTCAGCATGGTGAACAACGGGAACCCGGTGCTCAGGTCTTCATGGACCATGTCGGTGCACCAGACCTGATGCGGGCAGCCTTCGCGCAAGCTGAGCAGGCCGGTGGTGTGGTCGATCTGGCTGTCCATCAGGATGATTGCGCTGATGCCGGTATCACGCAGCGCGCGGCCCGGCTGCATCGGCGCGAAACTCTGGAGCTGGGCGCGGATGTCCGGCGAAGCATTGCACAGCACCCAGTTCACGCCATCATCGGAAATCGCGATGGACGACTGGGTACGCGCTTCGGCCCGCAGGCTGCCGTCGCGAAAACCTGCGCAGTTCGCGCAGTTGCAGTTCCACTGGGGGAAACCGCCGCCGGCGGCGGAACCTAGAATCTGGACAAACATGGCCGCTCCATCATTGAAAACTGAAAATAAAAACGCCCCGGCAAGCCGAGGCGTAGCACTGCATTCTCTACCAAACGGCAGAGCTTAGCGGCTTGCGAAGTACATGGTGACTTCGAAGCCGATACGCAGGTCGGTGTAAGCAGGTTTGGACCAGGACATAGAAGCGCTCCTTCAGGTGGATGGGACAGTTGAGACCTACACATATAGTCCACCTCCAGCCGGAGATGTTCAGATAGTTAGGTGGCTATGTTACTCAAAATTACAGAGTGATTGGCTGCGAATCTTTGAGAAAGCTAATTGCAGCGCCGGTAATGATCATTTTGCCACTTGCCAGCGCGTAGTCGGGCAAGCTCCGCTGGCCAGACAGCGCCAGCCACCTTCGGCCCTATTCAGTCGCTGTGCCGCGGCCAGCAAGGCTTTGCGGTCGATCTTCAGAATCGCTTGAGGTAAAAGGCCCAGATAATCCGACGAGTGGCCGGCCAGTTTGCCTTGCCAGAGCAGTTCGGCGGCCTGGGTGTTGGGCAGGGCGGTGCTGTCGAATTGATCGGCCAGGGCTTGGCGTTGGGCGATGAAGGTCAGCTCATCGATGCTTTCGATCGTCCTTTCGAGCTCGCCGAGGAATTGTTCGATGTGCTGCAACAAGTCCAGAGGCGCGACGCTCGGCGATTGCACGCCGAACAACAGCCCGGTCTGACCGTTGATCTGGCGCAGGCCACTGAACACCGCGTAACCGAGTTGCAGCTCCACCCGCAAGCGTTGATAGAACGGTGTCTGGCACACGTGTGCGAGCAAGCGCCAGGCAGCTTCGTCGGCGATGTCATGGGTTGCTGTCGGACAAAAGAGTAACAGCGCGTGTTCGCTGGAGCCGGTATCGATGGCGCTCCAGAGATGCTGTGAGCCGATCGATAGAGGTGACGTCGATTGATGGTCTGGCGTTCCCGGCACACGACTCAACGCCAACCCCATCGCCGCTTGCGTCTGGGCCGACAGTCCGGTCGCCAGGCCATCCCAGCGCGCACTCGACCAGAGTTGCTGCAAGTCATCCGAGGCTGCGGTGTGCTCAGTGCATAGATCGGGCAACGCCTTGAGCAGCTGTCGAATCGGCATCAATGGGGTGGCCGTCGGTGCTTCCTGTAAGAAACGGGCATCAGGTTTTGTCAGCGCTTTCAGCACATGTTCGAGGACTGTTGGCATCGGCTCCTGCAGGCCCGTCAGTTTCAGCAGCCACTCATTGCCCGATGCGCTGAAGGAAACGTCGACACCGGCCTGACGTGCATCCTCGCGCAACGGCCCCAGGTTGTTTTCCAGATTGGTCTGAAGACGGCCGTGAGGCGCGGACTCCAGGCGCCAGCGCAGATAAACCGCGCCTTCATCCGTGTTATCCGGCAACGCCTGACTGAACTGCATCGGCGAACGTTCGCGGCGACTGCGCGAGCGATCCTGGGCAAAGGTCCGCAGGCCACGGTGGGCGCTGGTCTGGCCGCGAATCAAGCCGGCATTCGGGGCTGGAGTCTCGGTACGCAAAAACGGGTTGGGGGGCGGTAGTTGCCACTGGCCGGTGAAGTTATCCACAGCGCCGATTTGTTGCAGGATTGCCTTGAGGGCGACAACGCCCTGTTCGGACAACCCCGGTGCAAGTTGCTCGCTGTCCCGTTGGGCCAGTTGCAAGGCGCTGCTGACTTGTTGTTGGCGCTGCTGCAGGGCTGCGTATTCTTCGCGCAATTGGGCCCAATCCTGACGGGAGGCAAAAAAGCCCAGCCAATCCAGAAGCCGTTCGCGGATCACGTTGCCCGATTGCGTGGCGTTTGCGGGCAGCGTGAATTCGATGTGCAGCAAGGCTTGCCCGGCATAGCAGTAGAGCGGCGCAGCTTTCAGGTTGTCTGCCAGCCCGCTGTCTCGCAGCTGCGCCAACAGGCCGCCGGGCTTTGCGGCGGTCAGCCAATGGCACAGGAACGCCAGCGCTTCGGGCGATGAGTCGGGCAGCCCTTCGAAGGTGAACAGCAGATCCAGTCGACGTTCTCCAGCCTGTTGATAACTATTGGCCGATGAATCCATCAACAGGCTGGGCTTTGCCTGGGGGACTTTTTTACCTGCGGGAATGGCAAGGGCAAACGCCTGCGCCATCCCTTTCAATGCTTCGAGACTCTGCGGGCCGGCCAGGCTCAACGTCATTTGCCCGGTCTGATAAAACTGCTGATGGAAGTCCTTCAACGCTTGCTGAAACTCGGGCTGCGGAATCGGCAGGCTGTAACGGTTGCCAGCATGAAACGCCCGTAACGGGTGAGCCGCCGAGAGCCCGTCGAACAGCGCGAATTGCTGTTGGGCTGTGGCATCCCGCGACCAGGCGACAAATTCGGCGTGCAGCACTTCCCGTTCCCGCCGCTGATCGTCCGGATTCATACGCGGATGGGCGAGCATGTCTGACAGATGCTCCAGCCCAGCGCTGAACGCCTGGGGCGGCAGTTCGAAAAAGAAGTCCGTCGTCCGTTCGCTGGTGCGCGCATTCACCTGCCCGCCATGACCTTGCACATAGGCCATCAGCCCTTGTCCTGCGGGAAAGCGCTCTGTACCCAGGAACAGCAAATGCTCGAGAAAGTGCGCCAGCCCCGGCCAGGCCGATGGCACGTCGTGACTGCCGGCAGCGACCCGCAACGCAGCGGCGCCGCGCTTCAAACCGGGAGCATGACGCAGCGTCACCCGCAGACCGTTGGCCAGGGTTTCAGTGTGAAGGTGGGGGTGATTCAGCGCAGGCATGAGCACTTCCAGAACAGAGAAGCGCTAATGCTAGCGGATTAGGGGGCGTTCTCAATGAGTTTCCACACTGCGCCGGGGAAACATATTGAGAACGCCCCCTAAGTGGATCAGCGCTTGTTCAGCGCGTCGTAAAGCTCGGGACGGCGATCGAGGAAGTAGCGATTGGCTGCGCGGGAATCGATCATCAGCTGGCGATCCAGCTCACCGACAATCAGTGCTTCATCAAGGCCGGCCTGGGCGATACGGCTGCCATCCGGCGCGGCGATGCTGCTCTGGCCGCAATACTGGATCTCGCCCTCGCTCCCACAGTAGTTGGCGTAAGCCACATAACACTGGTTTTCGAAGGCCCGGGCGCGGACGGTGACGTCGGCGATGAAATCGTAGGGAATCATGTTCGCCGTCGGCACCAGGATCAGCTCGGCACCGGCCAACGCCAGACGCCGGGCGTTCTCCGGGAACTCCAGGTCGTAGCAGATCAAAAAGCCAAGCTTCCAGCCATTGAGTTCAACCAACGGAAACTCATCCGACCCGGGGCTGAACATCGAGTGATCGAGGTCACCGAACAGATGAGTCTTGCGGTAGTTGCACAGCCGCTCGCCATGGGCGTCGATCAACTGCACGGCGTTGTAGATCTGCCCATCCTCGGTACGCTCGGGGTAGCCATACAGAATGGCGATCCCGGCTGCCTTGGCAATGCGCGCGATTTGCTGCGCCGATTCACCGTTGTGCACCTCCGCCAGCACGCTGACGGCGTCTATGCCGATGTTGTAGCCGGTCAGGAACATCTCCGGCACCACCAGCAAATCCGCGCCCTTGGCCTCCAGCGCCAGTTGATGCAGGCGTTGCAGGTTGCCTGCGACATCCAGGGGCAGCGGTGGACATTGGTAAAGGGCTACGCGCATTTCGGATTCCTCTTACTCGGGCAGGGCGATCGGACCGATCTCGTTGAACACATCTCCTGGACCCGGGTTTTCAGCGTGAGTTTCACCGCCGAAGTGTTTCATGATGCCCCACACCGCGTTGAGCGAGGTCTGCACCGCGCCTTCAACCCACGCCGGCGTCCATGAAACGTCATCGCCGGCGATGAAAATCCCGCGTTGCTCGGGCGGCATGTCGTCCTGCATGAAGTGCGCGTACATGCGCTGGTTGTAGCGGTAGTGACCGGGCAGGGCGCCCTTGAAGGCCCCGAGGAAATGCGGGTCGGCTTCCCACGACACGGTGATCGGATCGCCGATGATCCGCGCGGCGATGTCGACTTTCGGGTAGATCTTCTTCAACGCATCCAGCGCCAGCTTCACGCGCTTTTCCACTGGCTGTGGAAGCATTTTCAGGGCGTCGCTCATCCATGAGTACGACAGGCAAATCACCCCAGGCTTGTCGTCGCCGTTATCGAACAAGTACGTGCCACGGGTCAGGCGATCAGTGAGGGTCATGCTCATCAGGTCGCGGCCGGTTTCCGGGTCTTTGTCCTTCCAGAACGGGCGGTCGACCATCACGAAAGTTTTCGACGACTGCATGTAGCGGGTACGGTCCAGGGCCATCCACATCTTTTGCGAGAACAGGCTCTCGTCGCATTCGATCTGGGTGGTCAGCAGCCAGCTCTGGCAAGTGGTCAGCACCGCTGCGTATTCGCGGGTGTCGCCCCAGTTGTCGGTGACCGCAAAACGGCCGCCTGCCGCGTGGGCAATTTTCTTCACGCCGGTACGCGGCGCGCCGTTGTGCAACGAGCTGAGGCTGGTGCCTTCAGGCCAGTGCACGCAACGCTCCGGCACATGGCGCCAGATGCCTTGCGGCACTTGTTCCACGCCGCCGACCACCAGGTGCTGGTGATCGTCGCAGTTGGTCATCACCACGCGGAAGATTTCCAGCATCGAGTTGGGGAAGTCCGAGTCCCAGCCACCGGTGCCGAAACCGACCTGGCCGAACACTTCGCGGTGATGGAAGGAGAGCTTGGCGAAGGCTTTGGAGGTGGCGACGAAATCGTAGAACGTGCGGTCGTCCCACAACGGCACCAAGGTGTTCCACAATTCCTTGAGGCGCGGCACGTCGCGATCGCGGATCGCCTGCTGGATCTCGCCGAAGCGAGAACCGTCTTCCAGGGCATCGGCCCAAGCGTCAGCCACTTCCTGGAACAGTGCAGGAAGATCCGCCAGTTTCTGTGCGTAATGGGTTTTGCCTTCCAGATCGATCACCGTGCTGCCAGACGCGGGGGTCAGCGGGTTTGGGAAGGGCTTGGTCTCGAGGCCGAGTTTGTCGACGTAGTGATAAAACGCAGTGGACGACACCGGGAAGCGCATGCCGCCGAGCTCGGCAATGATGCCTTCGGCACCGTTGAACGCCTGGGAGCGCAGACGACCGCCCATTTTCGAGGCTTCGTAGACGACAGGTTTCAGGCCCAGTTTCATCAGTTCATAGGCGGCCACCAGACCGGCAATGCCAGCCCCGACGATCGCCACTTCGGCGCCGTGATTGTGCGCTGGAATGCTGCCCAGCCCGGCCGGGTGCTCGATCCAGTCGTCGAAGGCGAAAGGAAAGTCCGGGCCGAAAATAGTGACTGGTTTTTTACCGTCTGCAGGATGGCGATTGTTCTTGTTCATGGCTGACCTTGCTGGCGACCCGACGCAGGATGCGCGTCTGAGTATAGGAAAAGATGGCAGCCATTCTAGAGAGCGTAGAACACGTTAATAAGACGCAATGTGTCGTCGTTTTGCTAATTGTTTTATCAATATGACGATGTGTCACTACATATTGTAGGTGTGAGCAGTGCAGCGATCCGACTTGCCCGCGAAGAGTCCCGACCAGACACCGAAGGCCTCAAACCGGCTGCCCCCGATCAATCTTGCTGCTCAGGATGATCGAAGTCGTCGTCTTCTCCACCCCATCCACACTGCCGATCTGATCCAGCAACTGATCCAGCTGCTCCGGCGAATCGGTGCGCAACCACGCCACATAATCAAACTCGCCACTCACCGCACACAGCTGCTGCACCTGAGCCATGGCGCTAAGTCGTCGCAGCACTTCCTTGCCAGACCTCGGTTGCACCGTAATCCCGACGTAAGCCTGCAATCCGCCATCCACCACACGCTGACCCAGTCGCACACCGTAACCGGTGATCACCTTGGCCTTTTCCAACCGGGCCAGGCGCGAAGTAACGGTGGTCCGGGCGATGCCCAGTTGTCGGGCAAGCATGGCCACACTTTCACGGGCATTGATCTGCAAGGCGGCGATCAATTGGCGGTCGATTTCGTCGAGAACGGGCGGGCGAGTGTCAGGCAAAGGGGCATCTCCAGCGGTACAGAGCAATGGGCTGGCATATTACAGGCAGTCCATGCCCTCAACGGGTTAATTGGATGGACACAAATTGTCACTCGTAGTCGAATGCGCAACCAGGGGCTGTGAAGCGAGGGGATCGAAATGAAGGGTATGCCTGCGGCTCTGCGCGACTATGCACTGCAGATTGCCAATCACGAAATGGGGCATTACGTCGTAGCCCGAGCCCTGGGTTTTGAAACGGGTGATGTGACCCTGAAAGTGACCATGGGCCTGACGCATCATGGTGGGGCCTCCATTACCTTGACGCGGTCCATTTCGTCGCTCGAAGCCATGAAGGAACATTTGGAAGCCCGGATAATGGTCCTCTTCGCTGGCGCCATGGCGCAGACCTTGCCTGCAAAGCACTCGCCCGAGAAACGCGTCCATAAGTCGAAAGCGGCAGCCATCCTGAACGGAGAGTTTGGAGCGGAACAGGATCACGCAAAAATAAGAGAATTGCGGTACTTGCTTCGAAATATCGCCTATCCCGATACGGATCCAGCGTTGTCTGATCGCATCATTGCTGAGCTGACAGACATTAATGATCGCTTGTGGTTGCGCACCCAAGAAATCGTCGAGGTGTTGGCCGATACGATTACTGGATTGGCGGGGCTTTTGGTGGAGCGCATGGTCATTGTGGAGCAGTGGGGGCGGCCGGCGGATACGTATGAGGTTGTGTTGACCGCTGAAGTGCTTGAGCGGCTGGGCCCCGTGCAGGCCATTCCAGCGTTAAGTGTTTGGGCTTAAGCATCCGAACTCCCGATCACGATCTGGAAGCCCCGAAAAATCGGGGCGTGTTTCAAATAATGTGCAGGCGCTATTCCTCGGACTCTGTCGCCGTCCGGGCAGGTCGCGGTGTCAGCACTTTCACCACATCATCAATCACCGCTTTGCTCATCGCCGTCAGGTAGTGTGCGGCCCAGGCGTGGCGGTCGGTGTCTTTTGCGTAGGCTGCGTCCTCGGCAAATGACTTGGCGAGGGATAGCAGATCGGAGGTTTGAGTCAATGCGTCGAGGATGGGGACGCCAACCTGACGTGGAACAGTGGCTGATCCGAGCAATAAGTGAACGGCGTGAGGCCGATGGTTTTCAGTTCGGAAGCTGCGGGCGAATCTGTTTTGCTCATTGTGTTGCTCCTTAACTCGAGGAGCTGCCGCATTCGTTACCACACGAATGGGTGGCAGCTGTACGCAGGGTGGTAAACCGGGAGCCAAGGAACCGGCAGACCCGAAGGTCTCCCACGCACAGCCGCCATAACACTGGATTGCAGGCGTAAAAAACGCCTGAAGTCGTGATGGGGGCGCTGTTGCGCTTAGCCTCGCCGGGTTACCACACCCGATCGCTGCATTGGCAGCGACGTCTGGAGAGTATCCCGTCGAAGAAAAGCCCAACAAGGCGGCAAAGTGCCCAAATGCGCCCATTACGCAATTCTCGGAGTTTGCCTACAACGTTAGCGGACGTCATCCGATAACCCACCATCCGCGCAAAATATAACCTAGACGGCAGACAGGAAAAATGACGCACGACCCGCCTCGGAGCAGCGCACATGGTGCGACCCGAGCTCCGACAGGATGACTGATGCTACAGAATGACCGCGATAATCTGGAACTCGATAAGCTCCAAGTCGAAATCCGGAAATTCATGGCCGAGACCCGCAAGTTTATGGCCGAAGAAAGCAAGCTTAGACAGGAAGCTTTTTGGTATCCGTTTGCGGTGGGCGCCGGTCTGGTCACCGCCTTCGTCGCCGCTGTCGGGCTGTGGTCCAAGCTCTAATACCGAGCCCGTCAGAGCGCAGCCAATCATCGGCGGCACTTGAGTTTTGCCACGGAGCAGCTCACCGTATCCAACTAGGGTAAGCGCATTAGGCAGAGCCCGTGATCCACACAGGAAGAAGCAGTATGTCCACACCCCCCACGACTCAAGCCAGCATTGAGCAGTTGCACCGAGACGTGGCCGCCTTGGCTGAAGACATGCGTAGCCCGGCCCCCACCGCGACCCGAGCGATACTACTGCCGTTCGGGCTCGGCGCCGCTCTGGCCCTGGTGACCTTTGCTGTCGTCGCCTTGGTGGCTCGGCTGGTCTGAACCCTAAAATCAAACCTCAATCTCAGAAAGCCAAAAGCCGCGCATTAGCGCGGCTTTCTTGTTTGGTGGGCCCACACGGACTTGAACCGTGGACCAAAGGATTATGAGTTGCCGGGCGAGCAGATAAGCCTAGAGAAAACGTTCGTAGGTGAACGTAGGTTGGCATAGCTGGAGGCCCCGTAATACGTGGTGTTAAGCGTAATTTTGAGAAGGTTGCTCAAGCTGAATACTGTACCGTGGTTGTACTGATTTTGCAGCCTTTGAGTTTCGCAATTCGCCCCGCAGTGAATTCTTCGCCCACGATCTTCTGTAGTGCCCCCGGGCTAATTCTCTCGCAGCGCCAAACCACGTTCCATTCACAGATCGAGAAGCAAAACGCGGCTTGGCCTAAGGCATGCGTATAGTCTGACTTTAAAGGTTGGCGATTGCGGTGACCTTTCATGTGCGCTAGATCCGTGCTGTCTAGGATCAGAATTAGGCCGCGCCCGCAGAGTTGGCAAGGCTGGTCAATGTGGCATTACACATTTCCGACTGCACCTGGCCTGCGTTACAGCCGCCACCGATCATTTAGCAGTGATTTTGGCGGCATCTAACCAACGTTAGGAGTTACCAGTATGTTCAAAGTAACCCCCAATCCGCCGGCAAGGTCCAACGCTAAGATCATCGATCAACGCGCTGTTGATCGACTGTTGTCCCATATGATTTTGGGTCAGAGACGGCACCGAGAAATCGTGCCAGGGCTTCAGTCCCCCTCCGTGAACCGCCGCCGCGTCAGGAAAAGCACCACGCCCAGCGGCACGGCCAGCAGTGCTAGCAGTTCCAGGTCAAAGCCCAGCACCTGCTGCTCACCAACCTTGAAGATGCTGACCAAGCCCGTTGCCAGCAGCGTCAAACCCAGCCACTTGCGCAACGGGTACGGTTTCAGAAACTGAACGAGGATCGCGCCCAGCACCAGAAGGACGATAGTTTGCATGATGTAGGGCATGTGCAGTTCCTCAGACCTTGATGACCAGCGTCACGACAGAGCGCTGTGGGCCAATCCCGCCATGGACCTCTCCCTCGATGCTGACCAGCACGTCACCTGCATGCAGGTTCGGCAGGGCCCCTTTGAGGTACCAGTTGACACCTGTCGTCACGACTGCACCTGAAGCCCAGCCAATGAGCGGCCCGCCCAACGCACCTACCTTCCCTGCAACGCCACCTGAGGCCGCAGCAATTCCCTTGGCGACGTTGCCGCGCATAGTGCTGATAGCATCGGCCTGCTGCCGGGTGAGGGGATTGGAAATGCAGACTGTCAGCAGGCATGGCAGGTTTCGAGCCTGCATTCGGTCGTACATATCGACGACTATGCTGTTGACTTGGTAATGGGCGCGTTTTGCTTCGCCAAAGTGCAGCTCGCGCAGGCGACCTCGGTCGCTTTCCATGAGGGTGATTTGAGACAGATTGAAGACGATCCCTTCCTCGGACCTGTACTGCGTGGTCTTCTCGAACTTCATGCGCGTATCCATTCGTGCAAAAAGACGATGATTTTCTACAAGCGGTGACTAAGATGCAAACCGTCTTTGATGTGAGGCCCCCAGGGAATTTGACGTCTGCACGGGTCTCATCGCCAGCTACCGCACCCCCGCAAGGTCAGTTTTCGGTCAGCGGCAACAGCGACGGCTCATTCGGCGTCCGAAAGTGTGCTGTGGGACCTGAAGCAAGAGAACAATAGCTTCGACCTGGATTCGGCTTACGATCAGTATGATCGTGCTCGGGAGATGTCAGCTGCGTTGGAGCTGGGCACTATGCTGGGACGGTACTCCTTCGCGGTGCCGGATGAGGTTGCACGCGGTGAGTTGCGGCTGTTGCGCAATCCAGAGGATGACCTGTAGGCCAAGGCACCTCCTTGAAGCGCCTTGGCGGCTGGCGAACCAGCACTGTACCTGAATTGTACCCTTGGACCCTGGGACTGTATCTGTGGTGGACCAGCCAGAAACGCGAAAGCCGCGCAATGCGCGGCTTTGGAGTTGGTGGGCCCACACGGACTTGAACCGTGGACCAAAGGATTATGAGTCCTCTGCTCTAACCAACTGAGCTATAGGCCCTCAGTAGGCCGCGGATTATAGCGATGGTTTCTCGGCTGTGCTATCCGAAAAATCCGATACGGTTATACGAAGAAACGTCGCGGCGAATTCGTCGGGGGGAAGTGGCAGGCTGACGATGTAGCCCTGGATCTGTTCGCAGCCTTCGGTGGTGAGGAATTGTTGCTGGGCATGGGTTTCGACGCCTTCGGCGATGACGGTGAATTGCATGCTGCGGCCCAGGGCGATGATTGCGCGGACAATCGCCGCGTCGTGCGGGTCGTCCGGCAAGCCGCGGACGAAGGACTGGTCGATCTTGAGGATGTCCAGCGGCAGGCGTTTGAGGTAGCTCAGGGACGAATAACCGGTGCCGAAATCGTCGATCGCCAGCTGCACGCCCAGGCGTTTGAGTTGGTGCAGGACCGTCAGCGCTTCTTCGGCCTGGCTCATGATGAAGTTTTCGGTAATCTCCAGTTGCAGAAAATCAGGTTTGAGGCGGTTGTCCTTGAGCAATTGCTCGATCCGGCCGAGCAGGTTCGGCTGGCGTAATTGAGCGCCCGCCAGGTTGACCGAGAGTGGGCCGAGGCACTCATAGACCTGATTCCACTCGTACATCTGCTGGCAGGCAGTCTCCAATACCCAATCACCGATTTGCAGGATCATGCCGTTTTCTTCGGCCAGGGGAATGAAGTGCTCGGGGGGCACATCGCCAAAGGTTGGGTGATGCCAGCGAATCAGCGCTTCGGCACCGACCAGCCGATGATCCTTGAGGCTGATTTTGGGTTGGTAGTACAAAAACAGCTCATTGCGCTCGATGGCGCGTCGCAGTTCATGCTCCAGTGCCACGCGTTCGCTGGCCTGGGCGGTGAGGTCGCGGGTGTAGCTTTCAACCCGGTTACGGCCCTTGGCCTTGGAGCGATACATCGCGGCATCGGCGTTCTTGACCAGCGTGGCAACGTCGCAGCCGTCCTTGGGATACAGGCTGGTGCCGATGCTGGCGCTGATGAAAAACTCGTGCTCGCCGGCCTGGAAAGGGGCGCTGAAGCAATTGAGCAGCTTGGTGGCAATGTTGTCGGCATCGCTGGCCTGTTGCAGGCCGGGGAGCAGGATGATGAATTCGTCGCCACCCAGCCGCGCCACGGTATCGATATCGCGCAACTGCTCCTTGAGGCGTACGGCGATGCCTTTGAGCAGCAGGTCGCCGACCGGGTGACCGAGGCTGTCGTTGATGTGTTTGAAACGGTCCAGGTCCAGGAATAGCACGGCGCCTTGGCCACCGTTTTCCTGCTGGTTGTTCAGCGCGGTCAGCAGGCGGCTTTCGAACAATGTGCGATTCGGCAGGCCGGTCAGCGGATCGTGGTGCGCCTGGTAGTCGAGTTTGGCTTGCGCATGCTTGAGGCTGGAAATGTCCGCGAACACCGCGACAAAGTGGGTGATGAGTTTGTCCCGGTTGCGCACGGCGCTGATGGTCAGCCAGCTCGGGTAGAGCTCGCCGTTCTTGCGCCGGTTGGAAATCTCGCCTTGCCAATGACCTTCGGCGGTCAGTTGATGCCACATCGCAGCATAGAAGGCGCTGTCGTGCAGGCCCGAGGCGAGCAGGCGAGGGGTGTGGCCCAGTGCTTCGGTCTCGCTGTAGCCGGTGATTTCGGTGAATGCCCGATTGACCGCGCTGATGTGCTGTTGGGTGTCGGTGATCAAGACGCCCTCGGCGGTGCTTTCGAACACGGTGGCGGCCTGTTGCAGTTTTTCCTGCATCAGGTGTCGCTCGGTAATGTCCCGGGCGATGGTCAGCATGCAGTCTTCATCGCCGATGGGCAGTGGCCGGCTTGAAACTTCGCAGAGCCGGATCTGCCCGTCCTTGCGGCGGATGTGGCAACTGAAATCGCGGACGAAACCATCCCGGTGCAGCAATTCGAGCATCTGTTTGCGCTCGTTGAGATTGACCCAGATCCCCAGGTCCAGCGCCGACCGATCTACCGACATCGCACTGTTGAACCCGGTTATACGGCTGAAACCTTCGTTGACCTCCAGCAGCAAGCCGTCGCTCTGCCGGGACAGCAGCAAGCCGTCGGGGGAGGCGTGGAAGGCCTTGGCGAATTTCTCTTCGGAGGTTTGCAGCTGTTGCTGGGTTTCCTTGAGCTGACTGATGTCTCGTACGACGACCACCAGGGCCGGGGTCGTGTCGAGGTCGAAAGGCTCGGCAGAGATCAGGCCGGTAAACACCTGGCCATTGTTGCGGCGAAAGGGCATCTCCAGGTTGCGGATACTGCCGGCCTGCAATCGCTGCAGCAAACCCGGTCCCACGCCAGGAACGCCCCAGATGTTCAGGTCGGTGGCCGTCTGGCCTATGACGTCTTCGGCCTTGAGGCCGATCTGTTCCTCGAACGCTTCGTTGACTTCCAGCAGGCAGCCATCGGAAAGCCGTGCGATCACCAGAATATCCGGGCATTGCTGGAACACTGAGGCGAACTTCTGTTCCGACAGGCGCAGCGCCTCTTCGGTGCGTTTGGCTTCGCTGATATCGATCATCAGCCCGCGCAGGACCGGTTCACGGCCATGTTCGATCAGGCTGACGATATCGCGGACCCACAGGCAACGGCCATCAGCGGTGATGACCCGGTAATCGACGCTGTGATCGCGCCCGGCCGCCACTTCACGGTCGCAGAACGCCTGGGCCCGAGTGAGGTCCGCGGGGTGGATGATGTTGCGCCAGAAGCCCGGAATCAGCCAATGGGACAGGGGATAACCGAGGAGGTCCTGGGCGTGGGGCGACACGTAACTGTAGGTGTAATCGCTGATCTGCGCTTCCCAGGCGATGGCTGAAAGACTCTCCACCAGCCCGCGGTAATGGTATTCGCTGCTGCGCAGCTCCTGTTCCAGGTCGACCCTGCGGGCAATTTCCGAACTCAGTCGGCGATTGATACGGATCACCACTGCCAGCACGATCATCAGTGCCAATAGTCCTGGCAGGCCGTAAATCAGCACGTCGGACCAGAAGGTCCGATGATCCAGGACGTTACCGACCCAATGTTCCTGGATGGCGCTGATTTCACTCGGGCTCATGTCTGCCAGGACTTTGTCCAGGATACTGACCAGCAGCTTATTGTTCGGGGGGACGGCCATCGCCAATTGATAGCGGTAGGGCGTCTCACCGCTGACGTAGAGCCCTTCGAGCTTGAGCTGGCGCAGGCTCCAGACACTGGAGGCGAGATCGCCCACGACCGCGTCCACTTCGTCGGTAGCCAGCGCTTGCAATGCCGAGCTGACATTGGGCATCGCCACCAGATTCAGGTCGGGATGTTGGGTGCGCAACAGTTCATGGGGGGCGTAGTTTTCCACCACGGCGATCTTCAGTCCGTACAGATCTTTGAGTTTGCGCGGTTGGGGGCCTCCGACGTGGGCCAGAATGACAATCGGAAAATCGAGGTAGGGGCGGGTGAACGACAGATAGGTCTGGCGCTCGGGGGTCGACATGATGCCCGGCAAGATGTCTAGCTTGCCTTGTTTGGCCTGCTGCAGCACTTCGGTCCAGCTGACCGGTTCGATGGGCGTGAGTTTGATGGCCAGCCGTTGCCGGATGACGTTGATATAGTCCGCTGCCAGGCCCTGATAACGCCCATGATCGTCGCGAAACTCAAACGGCGGCCAGGACGCATCGACGCCCAGGCGCAATTCCGGGTGAGCCGCCAGCCAGCTACGTTCTTCGTCGGTCAGAGTCAGCGCGCCAGCCGTTGCGGTCCAGGTCATCAGCGACAGCAAAAAAAGCACGGTCGACCATCTGGGCATAACGGTCTCGTTATGGCTTTGGGGGAATGCTTCGAGTGTAGACGGGCTATTCGGCGGGTGGGACGTGCGGGGCATTTAATCTGCATAAAGCAAAACCCCCGGCCTGGGCCGGGGGTTCTGTGATCACTCGTCGAGGAAGGAGCGCAAATGCTCGCTTCTCGTCGGGTGGCGCAGCTTGCGCAGCGCCTTGGCTTCGATCTGACGAATCCGTTCACGGGTCACGTCGAACTGCTTACCAACCTCCTCGAGGGTGTGGTCGGTATTCATGTCGATACCGAAACGCATGCGCAAAACCTTGGCTTCACGGGCAGTGAGGCCGGACAGGACTTCGCGAGTCGCTTCTTTAAGGCTCTCAACGGTGGCGACATCGATTGGCGACTGCATGGTCGAGTCTTCGATGAAGTCACCCAGATGGGAGTCTTCGTCATCACCGATCGGGGTTTCCATGGAGATCGGCTCTTTAGCGATCTTCAATACCTTGCGGATCTTGTCCTCAGGCATTTCCATGCGTTCGCCCAGCTCTTCCGGGGTCGGTTCGCGACCCATTTCCTGCAACATCTGCCGGGAAATACGGTTGAGCTTGTTGATCGTCTCGATCATGTGCACCGGAATACGGATGGTGCGGGCCTGGTCGGCGATCGAGCGAGTGATCGCCTGACGGATCCACCAGGTGGCATAAGTCGAGAATTTGTAGCCGCGGCGGTATTCGAACTTGTCTACCGCTTTCATCAAGCCAATGTTGCCTTCCTGGATCAGATCGAGGAACTGCAGGCCACGGTTGGTGTACTTCTTGGCGATGGAGATCACCAGACGCAAGTTCGCTTCGACCATCTCTTTCTTCGCGCGGCGGGCCTTGGCCTCACCGATCGACATGCGACGGTTGATGTCCTTGATCTCGGCAATCGTCAAACCGGTTTCGGTTTCCAGCGCGGTCAGCTTCTGCTGGCAACGAATGATGTCCGGTTGCAGGCGACCAATGGCTTCAGCGTATTTGCTTTTGCCTTTGGCCAGTGCATCGCTCCAGCTTTCGTCGACTTCATTGCCCGGGAACTGGCGCAGGAAGTCGGCACGCGGCATGCGGGCATCACGAACGCACAATTGCATGATCGCGCGCTCTTGCTGACGCAGACGATCCAGGGCACTGCGAACACGCTCGACCAGGCCTTCGAATTGCTTCGGCACCAGTTTGATCGGCATGAACAGCTCAGCCAGGGCCAACAGCTCGGCAATCGCAGCCTTGTTGTAGCGACCGTGCTTTTTCAGCGCCTTGCGGGTGATTTCCATCTGATCGGCGACAGCGCCAAAACGCTGTGCGGCGATGACCGGATCCGGACCGCTTTCGGCTTCTTCTTCGTCATCGCTTGCTTCGGCGTCATCGTCGTCGGTGTCGTCGTCCGCTTTCACGGCTTTCGGGTCGACAGGCGGTGGCACTTCGGCTGCAGGCGGCGCAATGCCGTCGTCCGGGTCGATATAACCGCTCAGGACGTCGGACAGGCGGCCACCTTCGGTGGTGACGCGAGTGTACTCGGAGAGAATATGGTCAACCGTGCCAGGGAAGTGCGCGATTGCGCCCATCACTTCGCGGATGCCCTCTTCAATACGCTTGGCGATTTCGATTTCGCCTTCACGTGTGAGGAGCTCTACCGTACCCATTTCACGCATGTACATGCGCACTGGGTCGGTGGTGCGACCAATGTCGGTCTCGACCGCTGCCAACGCTGCTGCTGCCTCTTCGGCCGCGGCTTCGTCGGTATCGGCGTCGGCCAGCATAAGGGAATCCTTATCTGGCGCAACCTCGAATACGTTGATCCCCATGTCATTGATCATGCGGATGATGTCTTCCACCTGTTCCGGATCTGAAATATCCTCCGGCAGGTGGTCGTTGACCTCCGCGTAAGTCAGGTAGCCCTGCTCACGACCAAGTGTGATCAACTCTTTGATACGAGACTGCTGTTGCGCTTTTCCGGACATAACACCCTATCCACTGAAGGTCTTGGCGGGCAAAAAACAAGCCGAGGATTATACCTGAGCTATGACCTCACGCGCCAGTTGAGGTCGGGTTTGATGCGCAAACATTGCGGCTTAAAAGGTCGCGCAGTTGATTTTTCTCTTCGGCACTCAACTCACTTTGACGCGCTTTTCGAAGAAGTTGTTCCAGATTTCGCTCGCGTTGGCGGGCTGACAAGCTAGTAATGGTGTCGAAAAACTGTTGTTCAAGGTTATCTCCATCAATCAGCCATTCCTTTTCTGCCAGCGCTTTCAGCAGTCGGCCCTGTTCAGTGCCGTGCCAACGCGCAATCAGTTGAAATGAGTTTAGCTTGGGATTCTTCTGTACGGCTTCGAGCAGGGCGACCAGCAGTTGCGTGTTAGTGTGGTCTTCGGCCGCAAAGTGCCCGGCATCCTCGACTTTTTCGGCCAGTTGCGGGTGATGCAGCAACGTGCGCAAGGCGGCCAGGGTGGGTGGCTCTACAGCAGCCGGTACCCGTGGCGCGCGCGGTTGATCGCGATCGCCGCCACGTTTGCCGTTCTTGTCCCACGGCTTCTTGTCCCATTTCTTGCCGCCAGCGCCGGGTTTTTTCGGCGTCCACTCCTGCTGCGGCACATACATCTCTTGTGCCTGCGGCTGATGGTAGTCGCTGTAATCGGGCATGGCGTCGTAATCAATGCCCGGGTCGTAAGCCGGTGGTGCTTCCTGAGGTGCGCTTTGCACCAGTTGACTCACGGCTTCGCCACTGAGCCCGGTAATTTCGGTCAGGCGCTGGCGCATCAGAATGCGTAGGTTGGCGCCCGGAACCTTGTCGATCAGTGGCGCGGCGAGGGTAGCCATGTGGGCCTTGCCTTCAAGCGAGCGCGGGTCCGATTCCTCGGTCAGCTGTTGGAAAAAATAATCGGCCAATGGCTGTGCATGCTGATTGATCCGCGCGCGGAAGGCGTCAGTGCCTTCGGAGCGGACCAGCGTGTCCGGGTCTTCGCCTTCGGGCAGGAATAGAAAGCGTGCGCGCCGTCCGTCCTGCAGGCTCGGCAACGTCGCTTCCAGTGCACGCCAGGCAGCGTTGCGGCCGGCCTGGTCGCCGTCGAAGCAGAACAGTACGTTGGGTACGACGCGAAACAGTCGCTTCAAGTGCTCTTCGCTGGTGGCGGTGCCCAGGGTTGCCACAGCATTGCGCAGGCCTTGCTGGGCGAGGGCGATGACGTCCATGTAGCCTTCGACGACGATGATTTCGTCGAGGTTGCGGTTGTTCTTGCGCGCTTCGTAAAGGCCATAGAGTTCCTGGCCCTTATGGAAAACCGGGGTTTCCGGTGAGTTCAGGTATTTCGGCTTGTCGTCGCCCAGTACCCGGCCGCCGAAGGCGATGATGCGCCCGCGACTGTCGCGGATCGGGAACATCACGCGATCGCGGAAGCGGTCATAGCGCTTGCCGGTTTCGGTGTTCTCCACCAGCAGGCCGGCATCGATCATGGCCTTTTGCTGCAGGGTGTCGCTGCTCAGATGCTTGAACAGATTATCCCAGCCGGGCGGAGCGAATCCGAGGCCGAAATCCCGAGCAATTTCGCCGGTCAATCCACGACCTTTCAAGTAATCCACGGCCGCTTTGCGCGCCGGATGGCTTTTCAGGGCCTGGCGGTAAAAATCGGCGGCAGCGGTGAGCAGCGGATACAGCGGCGAATCGGTGGGCTGCCGCGGTTTGTGCGGTCGGCCGCTTTCTTCGCGGGGGATTTCCATGCCGGCGGCTTTGGCCAGTTCTTCGACTGCCTGGGGGAAGTCCAGGTTGTCGTGGTCCATGATGAAGCCGAGGGCGTTACCGCCAGCGCCGCAACCGAAGCAGTAATAGAACTGTTTGTCGGGGCTGACGCTGAAGGAGGGGGTTTTCTCTTTGTGAAACGGGCAGCAGGCAGTGTAGTTCTTGCCGGCCTTTTTCATTTGCAGGCGCGAGCTGACCACATCGACGATGTCGGTGCGGTTCAGAAGGTCGTCAATGAAGCTCTGGGGAATTAGCCCGGCCATGGCGTTCTCGTCATCTGCGCTGAAATGGACCCGAAACGAAGTGCGGCCGAACGCAGGTCGTTGTTTGAGGCGCGCAGGGTGTGCGGCTCGACCGGTGTCGTCTGCGTAATCGCTGTCGGGAAGTGTATCTGCCGAAAATCCACTGACGTTAGTACCAATCAGCATTCGACTATTCGAAAGTGTTTCGCTGAGTCCGGCGACGGCCAATCTATGGCCTCGGATAGCTCAATAAGCGGGCACGCAAGAAGGTGCCTTGGGCTGATCGTCGTGAGAGGAATCAGTGGGTGTGCTCGTCAGTAGCCTTGAAAGGCTCGTCAGAAAAGACGTGCACCGCTGGCAAAAGAGCCAGGTCTGACGCTGTGAAGCAGGTTTGTCTCGGTCGCGTCTGCGGCTTTGACGGTGAAGCATCAAGCGTTGTCCGCAAATGCCATTAGCCCGGCTGAGGGCCGGGCTTGGCAGAAGCTTGCTACGATCGTCTGTGTATTAGTACAGACGAACGGCGCGGCGCTGTTCGCGCTGTACTTTCTTGGCGTGACGCTTAACAGCGGCTGCTGCTTTGCGCTTACGCTCAGAAGTAGGCTTCTCGTAAAATTCGCGGCTACGAACTTCAGCCAGTACACCGGCTTTTTCGCAGGAGCGCTTGAAACGACGCAGAGCTACGTCGAAGGGTTCGTTCTCTTTAACTTTGACGGCTGGCATCCAGAGCTACCTTCATTCATTACCGGGGTCAACATCCTCGCGGCAAAAGAGCACTTGAAGACGTCGGTTTTTAAGGGTTGCGGATGTTAACCCCTCATCGCTCGGAATGCAAAGCCTCTGATCGAAAACCGCTGGTCGGGGCATCACGCGACGACTATTATGCGCGCCTTCGAATTCAGCCTCTACAAGGCGCAAACCCATGCTAGTACTGGGATTAGAAACCTCTTGCGACGAAACCGGTGTCGCACTTTACGACAGTGAACGCGGGTTGTTGGCCGATGCGCTGTTCAGTCAGATCGACCTGCATCGCGCTTATGGCGGCGTTGTGCCGGAGCTGGCTTCGCGCGATCACGTCAAACGCATGCTGCCCTTGATCCGTCAGGTGCTGGCGGAGGCCGACTGCGTGCCGACCGAGATCGACGCCATCGCTTATACCGCCGGCCCCGGCCTGGTCGGAGCTCTGCTGGTAGGGGCTTCCTGCGCGCAGGCGCTGGCTTTTGCCTGGGGTATCCCGGCCCTGGGCGTGCACCACATGGAAGGTCACTTGCTGGCGCCGATGCTGGAGCCGCAGCCACCGGAGTTCCCGTTCGTCGCTTTGTTGGTCTCGGGCGGTCATACGCAGCTGGTTCAGGTCGACGGGATCGGTCAGTACACGCTCTTGGGCGAGACCCTCGACGATGCCGCCGGCGAAGCGTTCGACAAAACTGCAAAAATGATGGGCCTCAATTACCCGGGCGGTCCGGAGATCGCTCGTCTGGCGGCGCAAGGCGTTGACGGACGTTTCGTCTTCCCGCGTCCGATGTGTGATCGTCCGGGCCTGGCGTTTAGCTTCAGCGGTTTGAAAACTTTCGCCTTGAACACCTGGCAGCAATGCGTCAGCGCCGGGGACGACGGCGAGCAAGCCCGTTGCGACATCTCGCTGGCGTTCCAGCAGGCCGTGGTGGAGACTTTGACCATCAAGTGCAAGCGTGCCCTGAAACAGGCTGGCATGAAGCGTCTGGTGATCGCTGGTGGCGTCAGCGCCAACAAGGCGTTGCGTACGTCACTGGAAAAAATGCTCGGCGACATGAGGGGCGATGTGTTTTATGCCCGTCCGGAGTTCTGTACCGACAACGGTGCGATGATTGCGTTTGCCGGCTGCCAGCGCTTGCGGGCCGGTCAGCACGAAAGCCTGGCAATCAGCGTGCAGGCGCGCTGGCCGATGGAGCAGTTGTCGGCTCTGTGATGAGTGGCGCTCACGTGCGGTATTTAAAAATGCCGTTCGCGCCCGGCAAACAGGTCGCGTAGATTGCCGCGATGACGCCAGACGATCAGCCCCGTGAGTGCGCTCATGGGCAGCAGTGCCGCCGGTTCTTGCCAGGCGAGCAGCGGCAGGGTCAGGGGTGTGGCAATCAGGGCGGCGAGTGAGCTGGTGCGGGTCAGGTAGAACGTCAACAGCCAGGCACAGACCGCCAGCAGCGCAGCGGGTGGATAGAGCCCCAGCAGCATGCCGGCCGCGGTGGCGACACCCTTGCCGCCGCGAAAGCGGAAGTACAGTGGAAACAGGTGACCGATGACGGCGAAGACGCCGATCCAGGCCTGTTCCTGCAGTGAAAGGCCCATTGCACCTGCGACCAGCACTGGCAGCAGGCCTTTGCAGAGGTCGCCGAGCAAGGTCAGGATGGCGAGTTTTTTGCCGGCCAGACGAAACATATTGGTGGCACCGGCATTGCCCGAGCCACTCATTCGCGGATCGGGGTTACCGGTCAGGCGGCTGAGCAAAATGGCGAAGGACAGAGAGCCGAGCAGGTAGGCGAAAATCGCCAGTGACCAAAACATGCTAACTATTCCGGGCGAGGACGCCCTGATTCTAACGGCGCATTGCGCCCTTGTCGTGCAGCGGAGAGAAGTGCTTGGACAGAGTGTTTATCGAGGGCCTGGAAGTCGACACCGTGATTGGTGCCTACGACTGGGAACGAGGCATCCGACAGTGTCTGCGACTTGATCTGAGCTTCGCCTGGGACAATCGTCCGGCCGCTGCTGGTGATGACCTGACTCTGGCGCTCGACTACGCGAGCGTTTCGTCACGCATCCAGGCTTTTGCCGAGCAGGCGCAGTTCCAGCTGGTCGAGACGTTTGCCGAGCGTCTGACAGAAGTGCTGATGAGTGAGTTCAAGATCACCTGGATGCACCTCAAGCTGACCAAGCCAGGTGCCGTTCCGGCGGCCAAGGGCGTGGGTGTGGAGATCGAGCGCGGATGTCGCTGACTCAGGTGTACCTCGGGCTCGGTAGCAACATCGAGCGCGAATCCCATTTGCAGGCTGGCCTGGACGCCCTGGCGGGTTTCCTGGTGGATATGCGCTGCTCGGCGGTGTTCGAAAGCCAGCCGGTGGGGATCAAGAGCGGGCCGTTTTTCAACTTTGTGGTCTCGGCCTATACCGATCTACCGTTGATGGAGCTGGATCGACGGCTGAAATTCATCGAAGCGGATAACGGCCGTTACGCGCCGGACCGCAAGGGCTTGCCGCTGGATATCGACGTGCTGCTGTTCGGCGATCTGGTGGGCAATTTCGATGGTTTGGTCTTGCCGCGGGCAGAGATTCTGAAAAACGCATTCGTGCTGTGGCCGTTGTCGCTGATTGCGCCGGACAGAGTGCATCCGGGCGTAGGCAAAAGCTTTGCGACCTTGTGGAGCGAGGCGCGGATCGATCAGGTGTTGGCGCCGGTGGCTTTTGAGTGGCGCGGTGAGCAGTTGACCCCTTCCGATATGCTGTAAAGCAAAAGATCGCAGCCTGCGGCAACTTCTACGCCGATCTCTGTAGGAGTTGCCGCAGGCTGCGATCTTTTGCCCTTGCTTATGCTTTTTCTTTGTAGGCCTTCAGCGCCTTGAGCCGCTCGCGCTTGATGGCCTCGCCCAATTCCGGCCCCTTGAATCCCTTCTCCAGCAACGGCTGAACCGCCACGCTTCGCGCTGTAGTCGCCGCACCGCGCAAATAATCCGCCTGTGGATAACTTCGCTGCTCCAGGCCTTTGCGCCCTCGAGCGTCCATCTCGCACGCCGCAATAAACTCCTCAAAGCGCTGAGGTCGACGATAGACGTCGAAACTCTGCAGCAACTCCAGCAAGGTCGACGGTTTCAGTTCCAGAGCCCGGTGGCCATGGGTGTGATACTCGCCCACCAGCAGTGCCAATTCCTGACAATCCTTCGGTGCCTTGAAGCGCTCGTTGACCGCTTTGATCAGCTTCAGGCCTTTTTGCTCGTGGGCGATGTGGCGGGGCCATTCCTCCTCGGGCGTCAGTCCTTTGCCCAAGTCGTGCAGCAGGCAGGCCCAGCGCACGGTCAGCGGTTGTTTGTGCTGTGCCGCTTGCTCCAGCACGCTCAGGGTATGCACGCCTGTGTCGATTTCCGGGTGATGGGCCTCGGGTTGCGGTACACCGAACAGCGCATCGACTTCCGGCATCAGCACTTTGAGCGCACCGCACTCGCGCAGCACCTGGATGAACACCTGGGGTTGGTCTTCCATCAGCGCACGGGCGATTTCTTTCCAGCTGCGTTCCGCGGTCAGTGCCTCCAGTTCACCCGATTCGCTTAGTTGCCTCATCAGCGCCAGTGTCTCGGGGGCGACGGTGAAGCCCAGTCCTGCATAACGCGCGGCGAAGCGGGCAACGCGCAGAACGCGGAGCGGATCTTCGGCGAACGCGGGGGAAACGTGACGAAGCAGGCGAGCCTCGAGATCCCGCTGGCCATGGTAGGGGTCGGTCAGGTTCTGCTGATCGTCTTCGGCCATGGCGTTGATCGTCAGGTCACGACGAATCAGGTCTTCTTCGAGCGTGACTTCGGGGCTGGCGTGAAAGGTGAAGCCGCCGTAACCGCGCCCGCTTTTGCGTTCGGTGCGGGCGAGGGCGTATTCCTCACCGCTTTTGGGGTGAAGAAATACCGGAAAATCCGCACCCACCGGGCGAAAGCCCTTGGCGAGCATTTCTTCGGTGGTGGCGCCTACCACGACCCAGTCGATATCGGTGACAGGCCTGCCCAGCAGGCGATCGCGTACCGCACCACCGACTTTATAAATCTGCATAAAAAACCTCCGTTAGCCCGACAGAATAACCTTTGCGTCGAACTTCCGGAGGCCGAAACAGGATCAAAGATGAATGACAGCCAAGTCTAGCCGGCCGTAGTCTCCCTCGCCGTGTTCGCTTCTGGGTGGAACATGGTGGGTTTTCACCACCTGATCCCCTTGCAGGGTTTCCAGGTGAATGTCGAAGCCCCAGAGCCGGTGCAGGTGCTTGAGCACTTCCTCGGTGGAATCGCCGAGCGGCTTGCGGTCGTGCTGCTGGTGACGCAGGGTCAGCGAGCGGTCCCCGCGCCGGTCGATGCTGTAGATCTGGATGTTGGGTTCGCGATTGCCCAGGTTGTATTGCGCCGCCAGGGTTTCGCGGATGGTTCGATAGCCCTCTTCGTCGTGGATCGCCGGAACCAGCAGATCATCCTTTTGGTCGTCATCGAGGATGCTGAACAGCTTCAGGTCGCGGATCACCTTGGGTGACAGGTACTGCAGGATGAAGCTCTCGTCCTTGAAGCTGCTCATGGCGAATTTGATGCTGGACAGCCAGTCTGTGCCGGCGATTTCCGGGAACCAGCGGTAGTCCTCTTCGGTAGGCTGTTCGCATATCCGCCGGATATCGCGATACATGGCAAAACCGAGGGTGTAGGGGTTGATTCCGCTGTAGTAGGGACTGTCGAAGCCCGGCTGGAACACCACGCTGGTATGGGACGTCAGGAACTCCATCATGAAGCCATCGGTGACCAGGCCTTCGTCATACAAGTCGTTCATCAAGGTGTAGTGCCAGAAGGTGGCCCAGCCTTCGTTCATCACCTGTGTCTGGCGCTGTGGATAAAAATACTGGGCGATCTTGCGCACGATCCGCACGATTTCACGTTGCCATGGCTCCAGCAGCGGGGCGTGTTTTTCGATGAAATACAGGATGTTTTCCTGAGGCTCGGCGGGGAAGCGTGCGTTGTCCTTGTCGCTGAATTTGTCCGCGCCTTTTGGAATGGTCCGCCACAAATCGTTGATCTGCTTTTGCAGATGTTCTTCCCGATCCTTCTGCCGACGGCGTTCTTCTTCGGCGGAAATCGGATAAGGGCGTTTGTAACGGTCGACCCCGTAATTCATCAGCGCATGGCAGGAATCGAGCAAGTCCTCTACCGCGTCGATACCGTGGCGTTCTTCGCACTGCATGATGTACTGCTTGGCGAACACCAGGTAATCGATGATCGAGCTGGCGTCGGTCCAGGTGCGGAACAGGTAATTACCCTTGAAGAAGCTGTTATGGCCATAGCAGGCGTGAGCCACCACCAGGGCCTGCATGCAGATGGTGTTTTCTTCCATCAGATAGGCGATGCAAGGGTCCGAGTTGATCACAATCTCGTAGGCCAGCCCCATCTGGCCGCGGCTGTAGGATTTTTCGGTACTTAGGAAGTGTTTGCCATAGGACCAATGGTGATAACCCAGGGGCATGCCCACAGAGGCGTAGGCGTCCATCATCTGTTCGGCAGTGATGACTTCGATCTGGTTGGGGTAGGTATCGAGCGCATAGCGGGCCGCGAGACGACTGATTTCGCGGTCGTAGGCCTGGATCAGCTCGAACGTCCATTCGGAGCCGGTGGAAATGGGTTGGCGCTTTTGCTCTTTGGCGGTCATGTCACTAACCTGCGCTGGAAGAGTTCACGGAAGACCGGATAGATATCCCCGGCCGAGACCAGTTGCTGCTGGGCAAAAGTGTCAGAGAAGGCTTCGGCGATGCGTTCGTACTCGAACCACAGGGCCTGGTGTTCGCGCGGGGTAATCTCTACATAAGTGTAGTACTGCACGAACGGCATGATCTGATTGATCAGAATGTCGCGGCAGATCGGCGAGTCGTCGTTCCAGTTATCGCCGTCGGACGCCTGGGCGGCATAGATATTCCACTCATTGCTCGGATAACGCTCGGCCATGATCTCCTGCATCAGTTTAAGGGCGCTGGAAACGATGGTACCGCCGGTTTCCCGGGAGTAGAAAAACTCCTCCTCATCCACTTCGCGGGCACTGGTGTGGTGGCGGATGAACACAACGTCGATTTTGTCGTAGTTCCGCTTGAGGAACAGGTACAGCAGGATGAAGAAGCGCTTGGCGATGTCCTTGGTCGCCTGGGTCATGGAGCCGGACACGTCCATCAGGCAGAACATCACTGCTTTGGAGCTCGGGTTCGGCTGTTTGATCAACAGGTTGTACTTGAGGTCAAAGGTGTCGAGAAATGGCACTCGGTGAATGCGCGCACTGAGCTTCTCGATTTCCGCTTCGAGTTCCTGGATGTCGCCGAAGTTGTCCGGCTCCTCCCGTCTAAGCCGGGCGAGCTCCTCTTTGACTTCGCGCAGTTTTGCCCGGCTGCTGCCGGACAGGGCGATTCGCCGGGCATGGGCCGAACGCAACGTACGGATAATGTTGATCCGTGACGGGTTGCCCTCGTTGCTGATGCCCGCGCGTACGGTCTTGAAGGTGTCGGTGCCGGTCAGGTGACGTTTGACCAGGTTAGGCAGTTCAAGGTCCTCGAACATGAATTCGAGGAATTCTTCCTGGGTGATCTGGAAGACGAACTCGTCCATCCCTTCACCCGAGTTACCGGCCTTACCGGGGCCTCTGCCGCCGCCACCTCCGGGCGGACGGGCAATGTGCTCGCCGCTGGTGAACTCCTTGTTGCCCGGGTGCACGATGGTCTGCTTGCCGCCCCGGCCATGGTGAAGCACCGGCTCGTCGATGTCGCGGCCGGGAATGCTGATTTGCTCGCCGTGTTCCATATCGGTAATGGAACGCCGGCCTACCGCCTCTTCGACGGCCTTTTTGATGTGATCACGGTAGCGCCGCAGAAACCGCTGACGGTTTACCGTGCTCTTGTTCTTGCCATTGAGACGTCGGTCGATCACATAGCTCATGACTGCTCCTTAGAAGCTGTCCTGAAAGGGGCGAGCGGTTATGCAGCATCGACCTGTGCCGAGGGATGTTCACGCTCCCCCAAGCGCTTCTGGATGCTGCCTGAACCTCGTTACCGACTTTCGAACACCTCCCAGAGGTCTGTGTAACAGAAAATGCGTACACAGGCCTCTGGCTAACGACAACCGGTCTGACCGGCAGCGGGTTACTGTGATTTTCTGACCCGCAAGTACCACTCGGACAGCAGTCGTACCTGTTTGTCGGTGTAGCCCCGCTCGACCATCCGTGTGACGAAGTCGTTGTGCTTCTGCTGGTCCTCTTTGCTGGCCTTGGCGTTGAAGCTGATGACCGGCAGAAGGTCCTCGGTGTTGGAGAACATTTTCTTCTCGATGACCACCCGCAGTTTTTCGTAGCTGAGCCAGGTTGGGTTCTTGCCGTTGTTGTTGGCACGGGCGCGCAGTACGAAGTTGACGATTTCGTTGCGGAAATCCTTCGGATTGCTGATGCCGGCCGGTTTCTCGATTTTCTCCAGTTCCTCGTTCAGGGCTACGCGGTTGAGGATCTCGCCGGTTTCCGGATCGCGGTATTCCTGATCCTGAATCCAGAAGTCGGCGTACAGCACATAGCGATCGAAGATGTTCTGGCCGTACTCGCTGTAAGACTCGAGATAGGCAGTCTGGATCTCCTTGCCGATGAACTCGATGTAACGCGGCGCCAGGTACTCTTTCAGGAAGCGCAGATAGCGTTCGCGGGTCTCGGCCTGGAATTGTTCCTGTTCGATCTGCTGTTCCAGCACGTAGAGCAGATGCACCGGGTTGGCGGCGATTTCGTGCGGATCGAAGTTGAAGACCTTCGACAGGATCTTGAAGGCGAAGCGGGTCGACAGACCGTTCATGCCTTCGTCGACACCTGCAGCATCGCGGTATTCCTGGATCGACTTGGCCTTCGGATCGGTGTCCTTGAGGTTTTCGCCGTCATACACGCGCATCTTGGAGTAGATGTTGGAGTTTTCCGGCTCTTTAAGGCGCGAGAGCACGGTGAACTGAGCGAGCATTTTCAGCGTGTCGGGTGCGCAATGGGCCTTGGCCAGAGAGCTGTTGAACAGCAGCTTGTCGTAGATCTTCACCTCGTCGCTGACGCGCAGGCAATACGGCACTTTGACGATATAGATCCGGTCGATGAAGGCTTCGTTGTTCTTGTTGTTCCGGAAAGTGTGCCATTCCGATTCGTTGGAGTGGGCCAGCAGAATCCCGGTGAACGGAATTGCCCCCAAGCCTTCGGTGCTGTTGTAGTTGCCTTCCTGAGTGGCCGTCAGCAATGGGTGCAGCACCTTGATCGGTGCCTTGAACATTTCGACGAATTCCATCAGGCCCTGGTTGGCCCGGCACAGCGCGCCCGAATAGCTGTAGGCATCGGCGTCGTTCTGCGGGAACTCTTCCAGTTTGCGAATATCGACCTTGCCCACCAGTGCCGAGATGTCCTGGTTGTTTTCATCGCCCGGCTCGGTTTTCGCAACTGCAATCTGGTTGAGGATCGACGGGTAGAGTTTCACCACGCGGAACTGGCTGATGTCGCCGCCGAATTCGGCCAGGCGCTTGGTGGCCCATGGCGACATGATGGTGTTGAGGTAGCGCCGGGGAATGCCGAAGTCTTCCTCGAGGATCGCGCCATCTTCAGTGGCGTTGAACAGACCCAGGGGCGACTCGAAAACCGGCGAGCCCTTGATTGCGTAAAAGGGCACTTTCTCGATCAGCTGTTTGAGCTTTTCGGCCAAAGATGACTTACCGCCACCGACTGGGCCAAGCAGGTAGAGGATCTGTTTCTTTTCTTCCAGACCCTGAGCGGCATGGCGGAAATACGACACGATCTGGTCGATGCATTCTTCCATCCCGTGGAAGTCTTCAAAGGCCGGATAGCGGCGGATCACCTTGTTGGAAAAGATGCGCGACAGCCTCGAGTTGGTTGAGGTGTCGAGCAGTTCCGGTTCGCCGATGGCCAGCAATAGACGCTCGGCCGCGGAAACGTAGGCGCTGCGGTCCTTTTTGCACAGTTCAAGATACTCTTGCAGCGAGAGTTCTTCCTGGCGCGTGGACTCGAAGCGTTGTTGGAAGTGGCTAAAGATACTCATGACGTCACCTCGCTCGATACGTGGAGCCGACGCCGGATCACTCAGTCGATGCTGGCAGCAACCGAACAGGCAGTTGCTGTTTACCCCCCAGAACTCTTCCGGAGCTGACTACTCCGAAAGCTACTCCCGATGACCCGTGCGCCGGTGTACCGGCTCTCCCCTGTTTTGGATGGCCTGCGCTTAAGGATAGTTGGGAATTTGGGAGGTAAAGGCAAGATACGTAATTAGTTGTGGCAGACCGTTCGTCTGTAATCGCGCGAGCCCACGGGGGCCGGGGCTTGCGCATTACAAAATAATTATTCGGAAGTGCCTTGCGCCGTTTCCGAAGGATAGGTCGTACGCCACAGCTCAAAACCGCCGTCCATGCTGTAGACGTCGGAAAAGCCCTGGCTGATCAGATAAGCAGCTGCGCCCTGGCTGGAATTTCCGTGATAGCAGACCACTACCGTTGGCGCATCCAGATCGGCGCCCTGGATGAAAGCATGCAGAGAATGGTTGTCCAGATGCTTCGAACCGGTGATGTGCAGCGCGGCAAATGTTGCCGGGTCGCGGACATCGACCACCACCGCGCCTTGTTCGCGCAGGGCCTGGGCCTGTTCTGGGGGGATACGTTTGAATTCGCTCATGGCGGGCTCCTGTGGCTCGGCTGAAAGCGCAGTCTAGCGCGGGGCGCTGGCTGACGTTTGTTCGGGAATAGAGGTGGCGACTGCCGGTCGAAGGTGGCCATGGGCGTCGCATTTGCATTGCAGGCGCTCAAAGGTGTCGACATTCATCAGGGTCATGGCACCACCCCAGACGCAACCGCTGTCGAGGGCAAAGAGCCCCGGTTCGTTGCACTGGCCTTCGAGCGCCGCCCAATGGCCGAAGATGATCTTCAGGCCTTTGGTTTTACGCTCCTTGTGCGCGAACCACGGTGCATAGCCCGGCGGTGCGGTGTCGATGCCTTCCTTGCCCTTGAGGTCGAGTTTGCCGTCGCTGGTGCAAAAACGCATCCGGGTGAAATAGTTGGTGATGACTCGCAGGCGGGCGGCGCCTTTGAGGTCGCTATTCCATTTCACCGGCTCGTTGCCGTACATGCCGTCAAGGTAAGGCGCGAAGCGGTTGTCATCGTGAAGGGCTTCTTCGACTTCGGCGGCGCACTTCAAGGCTTTGCGCAGCGACCATTGCGGCGGGATACCGGCATGGACCAGGGCGATATCGCGTTGTTCATCGTAGTGCATGAGCTTTTGCTGGCGAACCCACTCCAGCAGGTCCGCGCGATCGGGTGCTTCGAGGATCTCACGCAAGGTATCGGCTTTCTTCAGGCGCTCGATGTTTTGCCCGACGGCCAGCAAGTGCAGGTCATGGTTGCCGAGTACGCATACCAGCGACTCGCGGATGCCATAGAGGAAGCGCAGGGTTTCCAGCGACTGTGGGCCACGGTTGACGAGATCACCCACCAGCCACAGGCGATCTCGGGCAGGGTCGAAGGCCACTTGCTCGAGCAGGCATTTGAGCGGTTCAAGGCAACCTTGCACATCACCGACGGCATACGTCGCCATCAGTGCAACGCCCCGGGAACCGCCAGACGGAACGGCGCGATGATGGCGTCGAAGTGCTTACCGTCTTCGGCGAGCATCTGGTAGGTGCCCTGCATCGTGCCGACCTTGGATGTCATGACGGTGCCGCTGCTGTACGTGTGGCTCTTGCCCACCTCGATCAACGGCTGCTGGCCGACGACGCCCGCACCGCGAACCTCCTCGACATGGCCGTCACCGTCGGTGATGACCCAATGCCGTGAAAGCAGTCTGGCGGGTAGCAGGCCATTGTTTTGCACGGTGATGGTGTAGGCGAAGGCAAAGCGGTCTTGCTCGGGTTGCGATTGTTCTGCCAGATAGCGGGTGACGACGCTGACGTCGACCTGGTAACGAGGATCGGACATGCAAAAGGCCTTAGAAACGAAGCGGAACGCGGGGCGTAGCTGATAGAACTCAGTCTAGGCCAAGTATCGGGTAGTAAACCAGAGTGGCGTCCTACCCGATAGCGCTCATCGCCTGTCAGTCAGTGGCAGGCTTTTGTAGGGCTTGTTCACTGAGCTTGTCGGCCAGGCGTACGAAGGCGGCCAGGTCGAGTTGCTCGGGGCGCAAGCTGCCATCGACGCCGGCAGCTTCGATTTCGGCATTGCTCAGCAAAAGTTTCAGTGTGTTGCGCAGGGTCTTGCGGCGCTGGTTGAAGGCTTCACGCACAACGCGCTCCAGCAGGCGATGATCCTTGGCCGGGTGCGGCAGTACCGCGTGGGGCACCAGGCGCACGATCGCGGAGTCGACTTTCGGCGGAGGATTGAACGCGCCCGGGCCGACGTTGAACAGATGCTCGACCCGGCAATGGTACTGAACCATGATCGACAGGCGACCCCAGTCACCGCCACCCGGACCCGCAGCCAGACGTTCGACCACTTCCTTTTGCAGCATGAAGTGCATGTCGCGAATCAGGTTGGCGTTGTTCAGCAGATGAAAGATCAGCGGCGTCGAGATGTTGTACGGCAGGTTACCGACCACTCGCAGGCTGTTTGGCGCAGCGTTCAGGCTGTTGAAGTCGAACTTCAGCGCGTCACCCTGATGCAGGTTGAAGTTGCTCTTGCCGGCGAACTGCTGATTGAGAATCGGGATCAGGTCCTTGTCCAGCTCTACGACGTCCAGTTGAGCGCCGCTGTTGAGCAGGCCGGCGGTCAATGCACCCTGGCCCGGACCGATTTCCAGCAGGCGGTCTTCAGGTTTGGCGTGAATGGAGCGCAGGATGCGATCGATAACGCCGGCATCGTGCAGGAAGTTCTGGCCGAAGCGCTTGCGCGCCCGGTGTTGGTAATGCTCGGTCATAAACGGGTCTCGGCCATCTGGTAGGCGGTTTCCAGGGCGACTTGCAGGCTGCCGGTGTCGATGTTGCCGCTGCCGGCCAGGTCCAGGGCGGTGCCGTGGTCGACCGATGTGCGGATGATCGGCAAGCCGAGGGTCACGTTGACTGCCGCGCCGAAGCCTTTGTATTTCAGCACAGGCAAGCCCTGGTCGTGGTACATCGCCAGCACCGCGTCGCAGTGCTCCAGATATTTGGGGGTAAACAGAGTGTCGGCGGGCAGGGGGCCGCGAAGGTCCATGCCCTCGCCGCGCAGGCGCTCTAATGTAGGTTCGATGATGTCGATTTCTTCATGGCCCAGATGACCGCCTTCACCGGCGTGCGGGTTGAGCCCGCAAACCAGGATGCGTGGCTGGGCGATGCCGAATTTTTCTTTCAGATCGGTGTGCAGGATCCGCGTGACCCGCTCCAGCCGCTCCGGCGTGATCGCGTCGGCAATCTCGCGAAGAGGCAGGTGAGTGGTGACCAGCGCCACGCGCAAACCGCGGGTGGCGAGCATCATCACCACTTGCGCGGTGTGGGTCAGGTCAGCGAGAAACTCCGTGTGCCCGGAAAAGGCGATCCCGGATTCGTTGATCACGCCCTTGTGCACCGGCGCGGTGATCATGCCGGCGAAATGCCCATCCAGACAGCCCTGGCCAGCACGGGTCAGGGTTTCCAGAACGAAAGCCGCATTGGCTTTGTCCAGTTGCCCGGCGGTGACCTTGGCGTTGAGGGGCGTATCCCACACATACAGGCTGTTGGCGGGTGCAGGAGCATCCGGCCAGCTGTCCGGCGTTACCGGCAGCAGATCGACAACCACGCCCAGCTGCGCGGCCCGCTCAAGGAGCAGGTCGCGGCTGGTAATGGCAATCAGGGGATGTGGCTGGGCTTGCGAGGCGAGCAGCAGGCACAGGTCGGGACCTATGCCGGCTGGTTCGCCGGGGGTCAGCGCGAAACGCTTGGGTTTCACTGCGCTGCCTGGTCTGCACCAGGGAGTTTGATTTCTACGTACGCTTCGTCACGGATCTGACGCAGCCAGGTTTGCAGCTCTTCGTCGTATTTGCGGTTACGCAGTACGGTCATCGCTTGCTGCTCACGGGCCTGGGCGGTGCTGTCGGTGGCGCGGCGGCCAAGAACTTCCAGTACGTGCCAGCCATATTGGGTCTTGAACGGCTTGGACAGCTGACCTTGGGGGGTCTTGGCCATCACTTCGCGGAATTCAGGCACCAGCGCGTTCGGGTCGATCCAGTTCAGGTCGCCACCGTTGAGGGCGGAACCCGGATCCTCCGAGAAGCTTTTCGCCAGCTCGCCGAAATCTTCGCCCGCTGCGATACGGGTATAGAGCGACTGAGCCAGGGCCTTGGTTTTTTCTTCGTCGCGAATCGGACTCGGTTTGACCAGGATGTGCCGCACGTGGACTTCGTCACGCACCTGGGATTCGCCGCCACGCTTGTCGAGGATCTTCAGGATAATGAAGCCGCCCGGTGTGCGCATTGGTTGGGTCACGTCGCCAACGGCCATGGTGCCGAGCAAACGATCGAACGGAGGTGGCAGTTGAGCGGCTTTACGCCAGCCCATGTCGCCGCCTTCCAGCGCGGTTTCGCTGGCGGATTTGGCGATTGCCAACTGACCGAAGTCAGCGCCTTGCTTGAGTTGCTGGTAAACCGCGTCGGCTTGCTTGGCGGCATTCTGAATCGCGTCGGAGTTGGCGCTTTCCGGCGTAGGAATCAGGATGTTGGCCAGGCGGAACTCTTCGGACAGCTGCATTTTGCCCAGATCGGATGCCAGGAAGTTCTTCACTTCCTGCTCGGACACCTGGATGCGCTCCGCCACACGGCGCTGACGCACACGGCTGATGATCATTTCACGGCGGATCTGGTCACGGGCATCGTCATAAGACAGGCCGTCGCGAGCCAAAGCGGCGCGGAATTGTTCGATCGACATGTTGTTGCGCTGGGCAATGGTGCCGACAGCCTGGTTCAGCTCTTCATCGGTAATGCGGATGCCGGAACGCTCGCCGATCTGCAATTGCAGGTTTTCGACGATCAGACGCTCGAGCACCTGCTGATCCAGTACGCCGGTAGGCGGTACGGCAGCACCGCGTTTGGCGATGGTTTGCTGAACTTCGTGAACGCGCCGGTCCAGTTGGCTCTGCATGACCACGTCATTGTCGACGATGGCCACCACTTTATCGATGGACTGTACCGCGGCGTTGGCCGCGGTACCCAGGAACAGCGCGCCCAGCATCAGCGGGCGCAGACAATCAGAAAGCTTGGTCTTCACGTTCACGATAACCTTGGATGCCTTTGTCGAGGAAACTCTCTACTTTGGCGCCGGTGAGGCCGCCGAGTCCCTTCAGAACAATTTGGAGGAAGACGCCGTGGTCGCCTTTTTCGTTTTGTGGAGCTTCCTGACTGAATTCGTCATAGGAAACCCAGTAACGGTTGATCAGGCGTAGTTTCCAGCAGCAGTTGTCGTACTCGAAACCACCAAAGGCTTCCAGGGTACGGTTGCGGTTGTAGTCATACTGCCAGCGGCTGATGGCGTTCCATTGCGGCACGATCGGCCAGATCACCGAGAAGTCGTGCTGTTTGATCTTGTAGTAGTCCTTCACGTAGCCAGGTTGGCCCGGGGTGCCGTAATCGCCACCGCCCACCGACCATTTACCGGTGTTCTGGTCATAACGGACCTGGTCATTGCGATAGCGATAGCCGGCGTTGATGACCTTGTTCGGGTTGTCTTCAGGCTGGTAGTGGAACATCGCGCTGCCCGAGCGAGGGCTGCGGCTGTCCGGGTCCCAGTTGTAGTCGGCCGTGGTACGCCAGTCGCGGTTCCAGCGGTATTCGTATTCCAGTGCATATGGCGAAACGTTGGCCTTGGCATCGTCACGATCATCGAAAGCAATGCCTGGCAGTTGGACTTTACGGTCCTTGAAGTACAAGGCCTGGCCGACGCTGATGCGTTGACGTTCGAAACCATTGTCTTCGATCCAGCGGCTGGTCACGCCCAGGGACAGTTTGTTCTCGTCGCCGACACGGTCGGAGCCGGAGAAACGGTTGTCACGGAAGAGCGACGCGTAATTGAAGGTGTATTCGCTGGTGTCGAACACTGGAATATCCTTCTGGTCTTCCTCAGGTACATAGAGGTAGAACAGACGCGGTTCCAGGGTCTGACGGTAGTTTTTTCCGAACCAGGAAGTGTTGCGGTCAAAGTAAAGACCGCTGTCGATGCTGGCGATCGGTACCCCACGGTTCTGGTTGCTGCTGAATGTGCCGTTGAGCCTGTCCTGCTCCGCGCTTTGCGAAGCGATTTCGCTTTTGCCGCGGCCGTCCAGATCCAGTTGATACTGTGTGTACTGGTACTTGAGCGATGGCTTGAAGAAACCATAGGTCCAGTACAGCGGCAGGCTGACACCTGGTTTGAGATTCAAACGGTCGCCGTTGGCGCGTGCCAGACCAAAGATGTTGTTATCCAGACGTGACTCAGTGGTAATCCCGTCCTGCTGGACGAATGTTCCAGTCTTCAGATCCCGGTCAAATCGAACGATCTCTGTCTCGTAATCGAAGTCCAAACCTTCCGGATGATACGGCAGCTGACCATTAAAGGTGATCTGCGGCAAACGGTCATACGGCGTGATGTTCGAAACGGTCGCCAGCTGATAAGCCTGGGCGTTCAAGCGAGCGACGTAGCTGTCGCCACGATAGGTGACGGAGCCCTGCTGGTTCACGTAGTCAGCGCTTTTCACGCCAATCTGGTCAGTCTGCAGATCCTGGAAGTAATACGGATCGCTGATCTTGGTGTAGTCGACTTGCGTAAAGACGCGCGAGTCGAGGCCACCCTTGTGCTGCCAGTTGTACATGTAGCGGTTTTTTTCGTAGTCGGTCTGCTTGCTGCGTTCGGTATCTTCGTCGTTGAGGTAGGCGGCGCCGAACTGACCTTCGCTGGACTTGGTCAGGTAGCGGAATTCGCCTTCCATCAACAAACCGTGCTTGTCCATGTAGCGCGGGTACAACGTGGCGTCGTAGTTTGGCGCCAGGTTGAAGTAGTACGGAGTGACCAGCAGGAAGCCGGTATCGCTGCCGGTACCGATGGTCGGCGGCAGGAAGCCGGACTGGCGACGGTCATCGATCGGGAAATAGATGTACGGCGTGTACAGAACCGGAATGTCCTTGACCCGCAACGTCACGTTGGTCGCGGTACCGAAACCGGTGGCCGGGTTCAAGGTGATGTTGTTGCCCTTGAGCTGCCAGGCGTTGCTGTTCGGTTCGCACGTGGTGTACGTACCATCCTTGAGGCGGATGATCGCGTTCTCGGCACGTTTGGCATATAGCGCGTTACCGCGGATACGCGACTTGTGCATCACGTACTCGGCGTTGTCGACCTTGGCTTCACCGGTGTCGAGCTGTACGTCGGCGTGATCGCCCACGATCAGCGCGCCATTGTCGCGAATGCGCACGTTGCCGGCCAGTTCGCCACGGCTCTCGGCCTGGTACAGGTTCGCTTCGTCGGCTTCGACCTGCATGCTGCCCTGACGCATGACCACGTCACCGGCCAGGGTCGCGACCTGCTCTTCCTGCTTATAGCGGGAGGCCTTGGCGCCGATAAAGGTTGGAGCGTCACTTTTATTCGTCTTGTCGTTCATGCCAGGACGAATCGGTTCGATATAGGAACCAGAGCAGTAAGGACCGGTTTCGGCCAATTGCGCTGCGGTGAGCTTCTCGCGCGGAACCCAGTCGAGGTGGCTGTAGTCTTCACTACGCGACTTCAGGCCACGGCCCTTGGACTCGGTAACCAGCACAGGCTTGGCACCGGTGTCTTCGCTGGAGGCGGTGCCTGCCGGGGTTTCTCCAGTAGCGGAAACTGCGCTGCCTTCATGCACGGGGCGCGGCGGCAATGCAGCGGCCGGTGCCTTTGGCGCACAGTCCCAGGCACCCGAAGCAGATACTGAGCAGTCATACTGTTCCGCGGCGACCACGAACGACGTGGCCAGGGGTTGCAGGGCCAGCAGACTGCCGGTAACCAACAACGGAAATTTTTTACGAAACGCGGGGGATTTCAATGCCATCTTATTAGTCCGGGCTTCCTGCGTGCCATCTGCCCGCGGTGTGGGCCGCACGCCTCTCGATGGTCTGAAAAAGATGCTGGATAATAAAGCATGACCCGCTTGACGGCTAGCGCCGTCGGAGACCCTTGCAATGCCTGACCAAGATGTACGCTTGCAACACCTGAAAGTTTGGCTCGATGAACAGTTGGCTATCCTCTTTGCAGAACAAGGTTGGGGCACCGTGCCCCCGGCCACGTTGACCGCGGCCAGTAGCGACGCGAGTTTTCGGCGCTATTTCCGCTGGGAAGGCGCAGGCAGAAGTTTCGTCGTGATGGACGCGCCACCGCCCCAGGAAAACTGCAAACCCTTTGTGGATATCGCTTTTCTGCTGGCGAAATCCGGCATAAACGTGCCGAAAATTTATGCCGAGGACCTCGAGCGCGGTTTCCTTTTGCTCAATGACTTGGGCAACAAGACTTATCTGGACGTGATCGACAGCGAAAATGCCGACGATTTGTTCAAGGATGCCCTGCAAGCGTTGTTGGCTTTCCAGCAATTGCCGATGGTGGCGCCGCTGCCGAGTTATGACGTCGCGCTGCTGCGTCGCGAGCTCGAACTGTTCCCCGAGTGGTACGTGAAGCGCGAACTGGGTATCGAGTTCGATGCTGCGCAGCAGGTGCTCTGGCAGCAGGTCAGCGACCTGCTGATCGACAGCGCTCTGGCTCAGCCTAAAGTCCTGGTGCATCGCGACTACATGCCGCGCAACCTGATGATCAGCGAGCCGAATCCCGGCGTGCTGGATTTCCAGGACGCAGTCTACGGGCCGGTGACCTATGACGTGACCTGCCTGTTCAAGGACGCCTTCCTCAGCTGGCCTGAAGAACGCGTACGCGGCTGGCTGGAAGATTACTGGCAGCAAGCCGGTGCGCTCGACATCCCGGTTCAGCCGGACTTTGAAGACTTTCTGCGCGCCAGCGACCTGATGGGCGTGCAGCGTCACTTGAAAGTCATCGGCATCTTCGCCCGTATTTGCCATCGCGACGGCAAGCCACGCTATCTCAGCGATGTGCCGCGCTTCTTTGCTTATATAGACGCGGTCATTGCCCGTCGCCCCGAATTGGCTGAGCTGGATGTGTTGCTGGCCAGTCTGCGTGCTGGAGTGAAGGCATGAAGGCAATGATTCTGGCGGCGGGTAAAGGCGAGCGCATGCGTCCGCTGACCTTGACCACGCCAAAACCGCTGGTTCGCGCCGGCGGAGCGCCCTTGATCGAGTATCACTTGCGCGCGCTGGCGGCAGCAGGGTTTACCGAGATCGTGATCAACCATGCCTGGCTCGGTCAGCAGATCGAAGATTATCTGGGCGATGGCTCGAAATATGGCGTGAGCATTCAGTATTCGCCGGAAGGTGAACCGCTGGAAACCGGTGGTGGTATTTTCCGCGCGTTGCCGTTGTTGGGTGATGAGGCTTTTGTGGTGGTCAACGGCGACATCTGGACCGACTACGACTTCAGCGTGTTGCACCAGCCCATCGTCGGGCTCGCCCATTTGATCCTGGCGGACAACCCGGCGCATCACCCGAGCGGGGACTTCACTCTGGTCGATGGCCATGTGCAGGACGGTCAGCCGGATACCCCAACCCTGACCTACAGCGGCATCGCCGTGCTGCACCCGCAGCTGTTTGACGGTTGCTCGGCCGGGGCCTTCAAGCTTGCGCCATTGTTGCGCAAAGCCATGGCCGATGGACAAGTGACGGGCGAGCGCCTGAATGGACATTGGGTAGATGTCGGCACTCACGAGCGCCTGGCTGAAGTAGAAACCTTGATAGAAGCGAGACGCTGACATGTTGTGGCCAGGGACTCTGATTGGAGCCGGAGCGGGCTTTGCCATAGCCAGCATTCCGGGGGCCATGCTCGGTGCTTTATTGGGACAGGCGCTGGATCGGCGCTTGCACCTGCAGAGCTGGGCGCATTTATGGGAAAAGTTCGGTGGCCGCTCGGTGCTGCGCAACGATGAACTGCTGTTCGTGTTGCTGGGCCGATTGGCCAAGAGTGATGGGCGGGTAGTGGATGGCCACATTCAGCAGGCGCGACAGGAAATGCGTGCGCTGGAGATGACCGAGTCGGCGCAACGTCGGGCGATAGCGGCGTTCAACCGCGGCAAGTCGGGGCATGATCGGTTGCGTGGCTATCTGCGACGCTTGAGTGCTCAGCCCCATGCGGCGGAAGGCGTGTTGCGTGCCTGTTGGCGGATGGTCTGGGCCGATGGCCGCGCCGGTAGCAGCGAGCGCGAACTGATTGCCCAGTGGGGCAAATGGTTGGGCTGGACGCCGCAACAGGTACAGGCACTGGCGAGTGACTACGAGCCGAAGCGACCGTTGGTCAGCAGCGCGATTACGTATCAGGACGCCTTGCGGTTATTGGGAGTGTCGGCGACCAGCGAGCCAGCACAGATCAAACGCGCCTATCGACGCCTGCTCAGTCGCCATCATCCGGACAAGATTGCCGGCAGCGGTGCGACGGCGTTGCAGGTTCGTGAGGCGACGGACAAGACTCGTGAATTGCACAACGCCTACACGTTGATTCGTGAACGGCGGGACTTTCGATAGCAGGGCAGAGTTGTGTCGCCCGCGAGTGGGGCGACGCGATCCATCAGTCCGCCGCAGGCTGCGGATTCAACCATCCCCGCACCCGGCGAACCAACTGCTCTTGCTCAGCCTTGGCATTGCCCGGCAGTGCCTTGAGCGAGACCTGGCTGAACGCCGATGTCTTCAAACGTTTATTGGCCTGCAAGCGTTCCAGTGCCGCATTGCGATCCAGTGGTTTGTCCATATAGAAGATGTCGGCGGTCGGCAGCTTGATCGTCGGCGTCAACTCGGCAAGCTCAGGCTTCGCCGTAACAGGCGTCTGGGCGGCGACCATCACGAACTTCTCGACTTGCGATGGCTGCTTCTCGCTCAGATAGCGCGCGGCCCAGTAAGCGCCGGTGCCATGCCCCAGCACGACGACTTTGCGAGCGCTATGCTGTTCGGCATAAGCGATGGCCGCGTCGATGCGGGCGAAAATTCGCTCGGCGTCGGCTTTGGCGTGTTCTTCGGTGGTTTCGGCGATAGCCTTGTCGGCCACCTCCGCTTCGCCGCCGGCGGCCTGTTCGATGGGCGCCGCGGTGGTCGAGTCTTTGTTGCCGGTATCAGGCGCTTTGGGCGCTGGCGCCACTTCGACGATACGTGGCGCAATGGCTTCGCTTTGCAGGTCCGGCAAGGTGATACTCAGGCTGCTCCACTCGGCGTCCGGCAATTGGCGGCGCAACGGGCTAATCGCTTGCGGCCAGTCAACGGTTTCGCCGGCACCCGGGATGATAATCACCGCGCCTTTGGGGTCGGCGGTATTGGCCGGCTTCCACAGGGCGAGAAAACTGTCGGTACCGGCTTGCAGTTGCTGCTGTTCCTGCGCAGGAATTTTTCGCTCAAGTGCCGTCGATTCTTCCTGGCTACGCTCAAGCAGCGGCTGGCGTTCGACCGGTTTTTCTTCGGCGGGCTTTTCCGCAGTGGCAGGTGCCGGGTCGGCCGCCTCGACGGAAAAGGCGCACGGCAGGATCAGCGACAGGCACAATGCTGGCAGTGCCAGGCGGTAGACAGGGGGCATCGGATATTCCAGGCCAGAAGTTAATTCCGGCAGCCTAATGGGTTGGTCAGTATTTGTCAGTGTGTGAGACTTCGATGATGCATTTTCGCTGCCTGTGGGTTATCGGCTGTTTGTGGTTTCCCTTGATGGGCTGGGCGGCTCCCGCGCCACCGGCGCATGTCGTGTCATTGTCTTCGGCGCAACAGCAATGGCTGGCGCAGCATGAAGAGTTGCGGGTCGGGGTTGTATTGCAAGTGCCCTATGCTCAATACGATCGCCGCTTGCAGCGCCTGTCCGGGGTCAACATCGAGTTGATGAAGTGGCTGGCCAAGTCGCTCAAGGTCGAGCTGAGCTGGCGTAATTATCCTGATCTTGCGCAACTGGAAGCCGCCGCGCGCGAAGGCGATATCGATATCGCGCCGGGGCTGACCCAAACCCCCGCCGGTTTACGATTCTGGCAGTTTTCCGATCCGTACATGCGGGTGCCGCAACTGGTGGTCAGCGACCAGAAGAGCACCGGTGTGGTGGAGCTGGAAAAACTCGACAGTCAGACCCGCGTCGCCGTGCGCATGCCCAGCGTCACCGCCGATTTCTTGCGTAGTACCTATCCGCATTTGAACCTGCAGGGCGTGCCTCTGGAGCGCCAGGCGCTGCAACTGTTGTTGAGTCAGCAGGCCGGTTACGCGGTGGTCGATGAAGCGCAATTCGGGCGTCTGTCAGCCGAACCCGAGTTTGCCGGGCTGGCCGTGGTGGGCGACATCGGTTTCCCGCAACTGTTGCGAGTGGCCACGCGTCGGGACTGGCCGGAGTTGGCCGGCATCGTCGAAAACGCGCTGCGCGCGATTCCGGCCAAAGACCTCGAGCGACTGCATGATCAATGGCTGCAACCCAAGTACCCGCGGCTGTCCGATTCACCGGTTTTCTGGAAAAACCTCTGCCTGCTGTTGCTGGTGTTATTGCTGAGCAGCATGGCCATTGTGTTCTGGCAGCGTCGTCAGCAACACAGTCTGGAGCAGCGTTTGCTGGCGGCGCGCGAAGACATTGCCCTGCGCGAGGCTAGCGAAGAGGCCTTGCGCCTCACGCAGTTCTCCATCGATCAAAGCACCGTCGGCATCCTTTGGGTCAACTGGGACAGCCATGTGCGCTACGCCAACCGTGCCGCCGAAAGCATGCTCGGCTATCCGGCGGGCGGGATCATTGATCGACCCTTGATCGATTTCGAGCCCGGTTTGCACATGGACCGCTGGCTGAGCCTGTGGAAACGCGCCCGGGCCAGTGAGGAAGGGCCGCTAAGTTTCGAAACCAATTGTGTGCGGGCCGATGGCAGTATTCTGCCGGCGGATGTCTCGTTGAGCTTCCTGCGTTTTCGCGAGGGCGAATACCTGGTGGTTTACCTCAATGATGTCACCGAGCGTCGTCGCGCCCTGGCCGCCTTGCAGGAAAGTGAAGCACGGCTGCAGGGGATCGCCGCCAACGTCCCCGGGCTGGTCTTTCGTCTGGAGCGCGCGCCAGTGACCGGGCAGATCGACTTTGCCTACATCAGTGAAGGCAGCGAGAGCCTGGTGGGCTACTCGCCCGCCACCCTGGCCCATCGTGACAAAGGCCTGCGCAGCCTGGTGCATCCGGATGACAAGGCCAGTTATCACCAGACCCAGGACCATGCACTGGACACCGACAGCGACTGGTCGTGGCAGGGACGGATTCTGACCCGTCAGGGCGAACAACGCTGGGCTGAGATCAAGGCCATTACCCGCCGACTGGAAGACGGCGCCTATGTCTGGGACGGGATCGTCTGGGACATCACCGAGAGCAAGCGCATCGAGCTGGAGCTGGCCAGCTCCCGTGAGCAGTTGCGCGAGTTGTCTGCGCACCTGGAGAGCGTGAGGGAAGAGGAGAAGGCGCGGATTGCCCGGGAAGTTCACGACGAGCTGGGGCAGATGTTGACGGTGTTGAAGCTGGAAACGTCCATGTGCGAGTTGGCGTATGCGCAGCTCGATCCGGGCCTGCACGAGCGCTTGAACAGCATGAAGCGTTTGATCGCGCAGCTGTTTCAACTGGTGCGTGATGTGGCCACGGCGCTGCGGCCACCGATTCTCGATGCCGGGATCGCCTCGGCCATCGAGTGGCAGGCCCGACGGTTCGAGGCGCGCACGCATATTCCGTGTCTGGTACAAGTGCCGGATAACTTGCCGGTGCTCAGCGATGCCAAGGCCATCGGCCTGTTCCGGATCCTTCAGGAGGCGCTGACCAATGTCATGCGCCACGCCCAGGCGCATACTGTTGAACTGACGCTGGCCCTTGAGGGCGATGAGCTTTGTCTGACTGTCAGCGATGATGGCGTAGGATTTGTCGCTGCGCCTGGCAGGCCGACATCCTTCGGCGTGGTTGGCATGCGTGAGCGGGTGTTGATCATGGGCGGGCAATTGTCGCTTGAGAGTGAGCCGGGGGAGGGCACGACCCTGACGGTGCGAGTGCCGCTGGATGAAGCCTGATGGTTTTGTGTTGTTTGAGCTGGCGCCTTTGCAGGCAAGCCTGCGATAGATCTTGGTTCTGACATAAGAAGAATGGAGAAGAACGTGATCCGTGTATTGGTAGCCGAAGACCACACCATCGTTCGCGAAGGCATCAAGCAATTGATCGGCCTGGCCAAGGACTTGCTGGTGGTCGGGGAGGCGAGCAATGGCGAGCAGTTGCTCGATACCTTGCGCCATGTTCCCTGCGAAGTGGTGTTGCTGGACATCTCCATGCCCGGGGTCAACGGCCTGGAGGCGATCCCGCGGATTCGCGCCATGAGCAATCCGCCGGCGATTCTGGTGCTGTCGATGCACGACGAAGCGCAGATGGCCGCTCGGGCGTTGAAGGTCGGCGCTGCGGGTTACGCGACCAAGGACAGCGATCCGGCATTGTTGCTGACGGCGATTCGCAAGGTCGCGGCGGGCGGGCGCTACATTGATCCGGACCTGGCCGACCGCATGGTTTTCGAGGTTGGCCTGACCGATGCGCGGCCGTTGCACTCGTTGCTGTCGGAGCGTGAATTCTCGGTATTCGAACGCCTGGCCCAGGGCGCCAACGTCAACGACATCGCCCAGCAACTGGCCTTGAGCAGCAAAACCATCAGTACCCACAAGGCGCGGCTGATGCAGAAACTCAACATCACCTCCCTGGCCGAACTGGTGAAGTACGCGATGGAACACAAACTCCTGTGATCCAGGGTTCACTGTGGATTTTGTAGGAGCGAGGCTTGCCCGCGAAGCTTTTGGCGCCAGTGAGATCGCCTTCGCGGGCAAGCCTCGCTCCTACAGAAAGAAGAGGCATGTCCATTTACGACATGCATGCAAAGCCGCTTTTACCGGTTCCTGTGGCTTGCAGCTCACCGTCTGTCGCCATCAAGAATCGACATATCCATCCCCGCCATCCTTGTAGGGCAATCCCTACCCCCAACCTTCCATCCGGCTGAGGCGATTCTCTCCTGCGCCCCGATTTGCGCGGCTCCCAGCGTCCACTAGGCTTAGTCCACAGCAGTCATCAATAACAAAGGTGTGGGTATGAGCCAGGTTGATTCAAGCGCAGGGGCCAACGATATTCTGGTCAGCTTTCGTGGAGTGCAAAAGAGCTACGACGGCGAGAACCTGATCGTCAAAGACCTCAACCTGGAGATTCGCAAAGGCGAATTCCTGACCTTGCTCGGGCCATCCGGATCCGGCAAGACCACCAGTCTGATGATGCTCGCCGGCTTCGAAACCCCGACCGCCGGGGAGATTCAACTGGCCGGGCGTTCCATCAACAACGTGCCACCGCACAAGCGCGACATCGGCATGGTGTTCCAGAACTATGCGTTGTTTCCGCACATGACCGTCTCCGAGAACCTGGCGTTCCCGCTGACCGTGCGCGGTTTGAACAAGAGCGACGTCAGTGACCGGGTCAAGCGTGTGCTGAGCATGGTTCAGCTCGATACTTTCGCCCAGCGCTATCCGGCGCAACTGTCCGGCGGTCAGCAGCAGCGTGTGGCCCTGGCCCGTGCCCTGGTGTTCGAACCGCAACTGGTGCTGATGGACGAACCCCTCGGCGCACTGGACAAACAACTGCGTGAACACATGCAGATGGAAATCAAACACCTGCACCAGCGCCTCGGCGTGACCGTGGTCTACGTGACCCACGACCAGGGCGAAGCCCTGACCATGTCCGACCGCGTCGCCGTATTCCACCAGGGCGAGATCCAGCAGATCGCGCCACCGCGCACGCTCTACGAAGAGCCGAAAAATACTTTCGTCGCCAACTTCATCGGCGAGAACAACCGCCTCAACGGCCGCTTGCACAGCCACACCGGTGATCGCTGCGTGGTCGAGCTCGGTCGTGGTGAAAAGGTTGAAGCACTGGCGGTCAACGTCGGCAAGACCGGCGAACCCGTCACACTGTCGATTCGTCCGGAGCGCGTGAGCCTCAATGGCTCGAGCGAGTCCTGTGTCAACCGCTTCTCGGGAAGGGTGGCGGAATTCATCTATCTGGGCGACCACGTCCGGGTTCGCCTGGAAGTCTGCGGCAAGACCGACTTCTTCGTGAAACAACCGATTGCCGAGCTCGATCCTGCGCTGGCTGTCGGCGACGTGGTACCGCTTGGCTGGCAGGTCGAACACGTTCGCGCGCTCGACCCACTTCTAGAGGCGCATTGATCGCCCCCTGCTTCACCAACACCAACCCTGCACGTGGAGAGAACAATAAATGTTGAGATCCCTGAAATTCACCGCCCTGGTCGTCGGCATGATCGGCGCGGCGCACGCGATGGCGGCTGGCCCGGACCTGACCGTGGTGTCCTTTGGCGGGGCGAACAAGGCGGCGCAGGTCAAAGCCTTCTACGCACCATGGGAAGCGGCGGGCCACGGCAAAATCGTCGCTGGCGAATACAACGGCGAAATGGCCAAGGTCAAAGCCATGGTCGACACCAAGAGCGTGTCCTGGGACCTGGTGGAAGTTGAATCGCCGGAACTGTCCCGTGGTTGCGACGAAGACATGTTCGAGCAGCTTGATCCGAAGCTGTTCGGCAAGTCTGAAGACTACGTCAAAGGCGCTATCCAGCCTTGCGGCGTGGGCTTCTTCGTGTGGTCGACCGTGCTGGCCTACAACGCCGACAAGCTGAAAACCGCTCCGACCAGTTGGGCTGATTTCTGGGACACCAAGAAATTCCCGGGCAAGCGCGGCCTGCGTAAAGGCGCCAAGTACACCCTGGAATTCGCACTGATGGCTGACGGCGTTGCGCCGAAAGACGTCTACAAAGTGCTGGCCGGCAAAGATGGCCAGGACCGCGCGTTCAAGAAACTCGATGAACTCAAGCCAAGCATCCAGTGGTGGGAAGCCGGCGCACAACCGCCGCAATACCTCGCCTCCGGTGACGTGGTCATGAGCTCGGCCTACAACGGCCGGATCGCCGCGGTACAAAAAGAAAGCAACCTGAAAGTGGTGTGGAACGGCGGCATCTACGACTTCGACGCGTGGGCGATTCCAAAAGGTCTGGACAAGACCCGTGCCGAAGCTGCGAAGAAATTCATCGCATTCTCGGTACAGCCGCAACAGCAGAAGACCTACTCGGAAAACATCGCCTACGGCCCGGCCAACACCCAGGCAGTGCCATTGCTGTCCAAGGATGTCCTGAAAGACATGCCGACCACCCCGGAAAACATCGCCAACCAGGTGCAGATCGACGTCAGCTTCTGGGCTGACAACGGCGAGCAACTGGAACAGCGCTTCAATTCCTGGGCTGCAAAATAAGGCCACCCCGTGGGCTTATCCACTCCTGTAGGAGCGAGGCTTGCCCGCGAAGGCGTCGGCACATTCAACATTAATGTTGACTGACACACCGTCTTCGCGGGCGAGCCTCGCTCCTACAGGGGCCGATGTGTAGCTAACAAGAACAGAGGTGGCCTCCCAGTTATGGAGTGCCACCCTCTGTAACGATCAAAGATTTCCGGAGTACGCCATGGCTATCGCCGTTCCCGTGAACGCGGGCACCGACCCCACCTTGAAGCAGCGGCTAAAGCACGCCGAGCGAATCAACCGCTGGAAAGCACAAGCCTTGATCGCGCCGTTGGTGCTGTTTCTGTTACTGGTGTTCCTGGTGCCGATCGTGGCGCTGCTCTACAAAAGCGTCGGTAACCCGGAAGTGGTCGGCGTGATGCCGCGCACTGTGGCAGCCATCGCCAGTTGGGATGGCCGAGGCCTGCCGGCAGAGCCTGTGTACAAGGCCGCCAGCGAAGACCTCGCCGAAGCCCGCAAGAATCAGACCTTGGGTGATTTGTCCAAGCGCTTGAACATGGAGTTGGCCGGCTACCGCAGCCTGCTGACCAAAACCGCGCGCGCCTTGCCGTTCGCCACGGAGCCTGCTTCTTATAAAGAAGCGCTGGAAGGACTCGACGAACGCTGGGGCGATCCGGCCTATTGGCAGGTGGTGCGTCGCAACACCAGTGGCGTGACGCCTTATTACCTGCTGGCCGCCGTCGATCACCGTATCGACGACCTCGGCGAACTGGCCCGGGCCACTCCCGATCAGGCGATCTACCTCGACATCTTTGCCCGTACGTTCTGGATGGGCCTGATCATCACCATGATCTGCCTGGTGCTTGCTTATCCGCTGGCCTACCTGCTGGCGAACCTGCCCTCGCGCCAAAGCAACCTGCTGATGATTCTGGTGCTGTTGCCGTTCTGGACCTCGATTCTGGTTCGGGTCGCGGCGTGGATCGTGTTGCTGCAATCGGGCGGCTTGATCAACAGCGGCCTGATGGCCATGGGCGTCATCGATAAGCCGCTGGAGCTGGTGTTCAACCGCACCGGGGTCTACATCTCGATGGTGCACATCCTGCTGCCGTTCATGATTCTGCCGATCTACAGCGTGATGAAAGGTATCTCGCCGACTTACATGCGTGCGGCGATTTCCCTGGGCTGCCACCCGTTCGCCAGTTTCTGGCGGGTGTACTTCCCGCAGACCTATGCCGGTGTTGGCGCCGGTTGCCTGTTGGTGTTCATCCTCGCCATCGGCTACTACATCACCCCGGCGTTGCTGGGCAGCCCGAACGATCAGATGGTCAGTTACTTCGTCGCCTTCTACACCAACACCAGCATCAACTGGGGCATGGCGACCGCGCTCGGTGGACTGTTGCTGCTGGCGACCGTGGTGCTTTATCTGATTTACAGCTGGCTGGTGGGCGCCAGTCGCCTGCGCCTGAGCTAAGGGGAGAGTGAAATGCTGAGTCCTTATATGTCGCCCATCGAACGGGTGTGGTTCTACAGCTTGCGGATTCTCTGCGGCTTGATTTTGTTGTTCCTGATCTTGCCGGTGCTGGTGATCATTCCGCTGTCGTTCAACTCAGGGAGTTTTCTGGTCTACCCGCTGCAAGGCTTCTCGCTGCACTGGTATCAGGACTTCTTTGCCTCGGCGGAATGGATGCGTTCGTTGAAGAACAGCATGATCGTGGCTCCGGCAGCGACCGTGCTGGCGATGATCTTCGGTACGCTGGCGGCGATCGGCCTGACCCGTGGCGACTTCCCGGGCAAGGCGCTGGTGATGGCGCTGGTGATTTCGCCGATGGTGGTGCCGGTGGTGATCATTGGTGTGGCCAGTTACCTGACCTTCGCGCCACTGGGGTTCGGCAACAGCTATACCTCGTTGATCGTGGTGCACGCCGTGCTGGGCGTGCCGTTCGTGATCATCACGGTATCGGCGACCTTGCAGGGGTTCAACCAGAACCTGGTGCGGGCCGCGGCCAGCCTGGGAGCTTCGCCGCTGACGACGTTCCGCCGGGTGACCTTGCCGTTGATTGCGCCGGGGGTGATTTCCGGTGCGCTGTTTGCCTTCGCTACCTCGTTCGATGAAGTGGTGGTGACGCTGTTCCTCGCCGGTCCCGAACAAGCGACCTTGCCTCGGCAGATGTTCAGCGGCATCCGCGAAAACCTCAGCCCGACAATCGCCGCTGCCGCGACGCTGCTGATCGCATTCTCGGTGATCCTGTTGCTGACCCTGGAATGGCTGCGTGGGCGCAGCGAAAAACTGCGTACCGCCCAAGCCTGACGCCAACTGTGATCGTTCCCGCGCGAGCGTGGGAACGATCGACAGAAGCACCTCGATCATTCACCAACTTAATAGCAGACAAACCCCAATCCCCAGCTACTATTGTGCCCAGCTCCCCTATCTATAAGAGGCTGCGCACATGAGTCTTTCCTCTTTCAAAATCGCTCACAAACTGATCACCGGCGCAGGTGCCATCGAGCAACTGGCGGCCGAGCTCACACGTCTGGACATCGACAACCCGCTGATCGTCACCGATGCCGCGCTGGTCAAGTCCGGCACGGTGGAGCTGGCGCTGGCGCAGTTGGGCGAGCGCAGTTATGAGATTTTCGACCGGGTGTTGCCGGACCCGGAAATCGCCATCGTCGAAGATTGCATGCGGGTTTACCGTGAGGGTGGGCATGACGGGCTGATCGGCCTCGGCGGCGGCAGTGCCATCGATATCGCCAAGAGTGTTGCCGCCTATGCCGGTTATCACGGTGCGCTGGAGGATTTGTTCGGCATCGATCAGGTGCCGCGCAAAGGCCCGCCGCTGATCGCCATCCCGACCACCGCTGGCACCGGTTCGGAAGTGACCAACGTGGCCATCCTCTCCGACAAGGTCGCGCAGCAGAAGATGGGCATCATCAGCGATTACCTGTTGCCGGACGTGGCGCTGGTCAGCCCGCAAATGACCCTGACCTGCCCGCGCAGTGTCACCGCCGCCAGTGGCGTCGATGCGCTGGTGCACGCCATCGAGTCCTACCTGTCGCTCAACGCCTCGCCCATCACCGATGCCTTGGCCATTGGCGCGATCAAACTGATTACCAAGGCGCTGCCCAAGGCTTACGCCAATCCCGCCCACCTGCAAGCCCGCGAAGACATGGCCACCGCCAGCCTGATGGCCGGCATGGCGTTCGGCAATGCCGGGGTCGGTGCGGTGCATGCGTTGGCGTATCCGCTGGGTGGGCGTTTCAACATTGCCCATGGTGTCAGCAATGCCTTGCTGCTGCCGTATGTCATGACCTGGAACAAGATGGCCTGCGTGGAACGCATGCAGGATATTGCCGAGGCCATGGGGGTGAAGACCGCTCATCTGAGCGCCAGTGAGGCGGCGGATAAAGCCGTGGAGGCGATGACCGAGCTGTGCGCCGCCGTGGAGATCCCGCGAGGTCTGCGCAGTTTCGGGGTGCCCGAGGAGGCGATCCCGGCCATGGCCGTGGAAGCCGCTGGCACCGAACGCCTGATGCGCAACAATCCGCGCAAGTTGAGCGCCACCGATATCGAGAAGATCTACCGAGCGGCCTACTAGGACTTGCCCCAATCATCGCAGCACGGTGCGCGCGTCAAAGCATGAGGTATACAATGCGCGCCATCGTGATTCTGCTCAGAAAAGGTGCGTCATGCAGCCCTTCGTTATTGCTCCGTCGATTCTCTCCGCCGACTTCGCCCGCCTGGGCGAGGAAGTGGACAACGTCCTGGCCGCCGGCGCCGACTTCGTGCACTTCGATGTCATGGACAACCACTACGTGCCGAACCTGACCATCGGCCCGATGGTCTGCTCCGCGCTGCGCAAGTACGGCGTGACCGCGCCGATCGACGCGCACCTGATGGTCAGCCCGGTGGACCGCATCGTCGGTGACTTCATCGAAGCCGGTGCGACCTACATCACCTTCCACCCGGAAGCCACGCTGCACGTCGACCGTTCCCTGCAACTGATCCGCGAAGGCGGCTGCAAGGCGGGCCTGGTGTTCAACCCGGCGACCCCGCTGGACGTGCTCAAGTACGTGATGGACAAGGTCGACATGATCCTGCTGATGAGCGTCAACCCGGGCTTCGGCGGGCAGAAGTTCATTCCAGCCACCCTCGACAAGCTGCGTGAGGCTCGGGCGCTGATCGATGCTTCCGGACGTGACATTCGCCTGGAAATCGACGGCGGGGTGAACGTGAACAACATTCGCGAAATCGCCGCTGCGGGCGCCGACACTTTCGTGGCCGGCTCGGCGATCTTCAATGCGCCGAACTACCAGGAAGTGATTGAAAAAATGCGCTCCGAACTGGCGCTGGCTCGCCCATGAGCGGTTTTGAGCAGCTGTTCCCGGGGCGTCTGCCGCGGCTGGTGATGTTCGATCTGGATGGCACGCTGGTCGATTCGGTCCCTGACCTCGCAGCGGCTGTGGATAACATGCTGCTCAAACTCGGGCGTGACCCGGTCGGCATCGAACCGGTGCGTGAGTGGGTCGGCAACGGCGCGCCGGTGCTGGTGCGCCGTGCACTGGCCGGCGGCATCGATCATTCATCGGTCGATGATGGCGAAGCCGAGGGTGCATTGCAGATTTTCATGGAGGCCTACGGTGAGGGGCATGAGCTGACCGTGGTCTATCCCGGTGTGCGCGACACCCTGAAATGGCTGCACAAGCAGGGCGTGGCGATGGCGCTGATCACCAACAAGCCGGAGCGCTTCGTCGCGCCGTTGCTGGATCAGATGAAGATCGGCCGTTACTTCAAATGGATCATCGGTGGCGACACCCTGCCACAACAGAAACCTGATCCGGCTGCGCTGTTTTTTGTGATGAAAATGGCCAACATTCCGGCGTCGCAATCATTGTTCGTCGGCGACTCGCGTAGCGATGTGCTGGCGGCGAAAGCGGCGGGGGTCAAATGCGTGGCCCTCAGTTACGGTTATAACCACGGTCGGCCGATTGCCGAAGAGTCGCCGGCGCTGGTGATCGATGATCTGCGCAAACTAATTCCCGGTTGCCTGGATCCGGCCGCTGAGATAACGTTGCCCGACGCTGTTCAACCCCCTGCTGGAAACGCCATCGTGGTGGTCACTCGCAAACTCTGGATGAAAGTCATCAAGGCCCTGGCCCGCTGGCGTTGGCGCGCCTGACTTGTTCCTGGCCGGCGTACCGGCGCGTTTGCATACCTGACCGTTAGACCCTCAAGCCACGAGGCACCTCATGATCCGCGAAGAATTCCTGCGTTTGGCCGCTGCCGGCTACAACCGCATCCCGCTTGCCTGCGAAACCCTGGCCGACTTCGACACGCCGCTGTCGATCTACCTGAAACTGGCCGACGAGCCGAACTCCTATCTGCTGGAGTCGGTGCAGGGCGGCGAGAAGTGGGGCCGCTACTCGATCATCGGCCTGCCGTGCCGCACCGTATTGCGGGTTCACGATCACCACGTCAGCGTGACCCACGACGGCGTCGAGATCGAAAGCCACGACGTTGAAGACCCACTGGCCTTCGTCGAAGCCTTCAAGGCACGCTACAACGTGCCGACCATTGCCGGTCTGCCGCGCTTCAACGGCGGTCTGGTGGGTTACTTCGGTTACGACTGCGTGCGTTATGTGGAGAAGCGTCTGGGCAAATGCCCGAACCCGGATCCGCTGGGCGTGCCGGACATTCTGCTGATGGTGTCCGATGCGGTGGTGGTGTTCGACAACCTCGCCGGCAAGATGCATGCGATTGTCCTGGCCGATCCGTCGCAGGAAGATGCCTTCGAACAAGGTCAGGCGCGTCTGCAAGCGCTGCTGGAACAACTCCGTCAGCCAATCACTCCGCGCCGTGGCCTGGACTTCAGCAAGCAGCAATCGGCCGATCCAGTGTTTCGTTCGAGTTTCACCCAGGACGATTACGAGAAAGCCGTCGACACCATCAAGGAATACATCCTGGCCGGTGACTGCATGCAGGTCGTGCCGTCCCAGCGCATGTCGATCGACTTCAAGGCTGCGCCTATCGATCTTTACCGGGCGCTGCGTTGCTTCAACCCGACGCCGTATATGTACTTCTTCAACTTCGGCGACTTCCACGTCGTCGGCAGTTCGCCGGAAGTGCTGGTGCGGGTCGAAGACAACCTGATCACCGTGCGCCCGATTGCTGGCACTCGCCCACGCGGGGCCAACGAAGAGGCGGACCTGGCGCTGGAAAAAGACCTGCTGTCGGACGACAAGGAAATCGCCGAGCACTTGATGCTGATCGATCTGGGCCGCAACGATACTGGGCGCGTCTCGGAAATCGGCTCGGTGAAGCTCACCGAGAAGATGGTCATCGAGCGTTATTCCAACGTGATGCACATCGTGTCTAACGTCACCGGCCAATTGAAGGCCGGGCTGACAGCGATGGACGCACTGCGGGCGATCCTGCCGGCCGGCACCTTGTCCGGCGCACCGAAGATTCGCGCGATGGAAATCATCGACGAGCTGGAACCGGTCAAGCGGGGCGTCTATGGCGGCGCGGTCGGTTACTTCGCCTGGAACGGCAACATGGACACCGCGATTGCGATTCGCACCGCCGTGATCAAGAACGGTGAACTGCATGTGCAGGCCGGTGGCGGCATCGTCGCCGACTCGGTACCGGCGCTGGAATGGGAAGAAACCCTGAACAAGCGTCGCGCGATGTTCCGCGCCGTGGCCCTGGCCGAACAAACCCCGGAAAACTGATCCACATAGAAAACGCGGTGCCTGCGAGGGCGCCGCGTTTTTTTATGCCTGTCATTCCCCTTTTAATCTCTTGATCTTGTGCTTCGGCCGCTCTCGACACCGCCAAAAAACTTCCAGCTTTTTGCCATCTGTCGCTAACCCTTCGATTGTTTCGCGAGCTGTCGCTCCGGCCATATTGCACGCTCTGCCCAGCTACGTTACTGTGCCCAGACGTATGAATGAGACCTTTCCCGTGTTGATCGTCAGCAAACTCCTGGATCAAGTCATCAAGGCACACGCCCGTTGGCGTTGGCGCGCCTGAATCTTTTCTGCCGGCCTGGCCGGACCTGTACCGCTTTGCCTTCTTTACCTGTACGAAATGCCGCTTTGCTGGCGCCACTCCAGCACCCGTCAAAGCGCAGCGCACTGCGGGTAAATCATTCGAAGGCCGTATTAAAAGTCAGTGAATTCAAGAGGTTCTTAACGCCATGTTGCTGATGATCGATAACTACGACTCTTTTACTTACAACGTTGTGCAATACCTCGGCGAGCTAGGCTCCGAGGTCAAAGTCGTGCGCAACGATGAACTCACCATTGCCGAAATCGAAGCCCTCAAGCCTGAGCGCATCGTCGTGTCTCCCGGTCCTTGCACCCCGACCGAAGCCGGTATTTCCATCGAAGCGATCAAATACTTCGCCGGCAAGCTGCCGATTCTCGGCGTTTGCCTCGGGCACCAATCCATCGGCCAGGCGTTTGGCGGCGATGTGGTCCGTGCCCGTCAGGTCATGCACGGAAAGACCAGCCCGGTATTTCACGAGGACAAGGGCGTATTCGAAGGTCTGAATCGTCCGTTGACGGTCACCCGCTACCATTCGCTGATCGTCAAGCGCGAAACCCTGCCCGATTGCCTGGAGCTGACTGCCTGGACCCAGCTCGAAGACGGCTCGGTGGATGAGATCATGGGCCTGCGTCACAAGACGCTGAACATCGAGGGTGTGCAATTCCACCCCGAGTCTATCCTCACCGAACAGGGGCACGAGCTGTTCGCCAACTTCCTCAAACAAACTGGCGGCACGCGCTAAGGACTTTCCATGGATATCAAGACAGCCCTGAGCCGTATCGTCGGCCACCTCGACCTCAGTACCGATGAAATGCGTGATGTCATGCGCGAAATCATGACCGGGCAATGCACGGACGCACAGATTGGTGCGTTCATGATGGCCATGCGCATGAAGAGCGAAAGCATCGACGAGATCGTCGGCGCCGTGACGGCGATGCGCGAGTTGGCGGACAAGGTCGAACTCAACACCCTCGACGGCGTGGTCGATGTGGTCGGCACCGGCGGCGACGGGGCCAATATCTTCAACGTCTCGACTGCTTCCTCATTCGTGGTCGCGGCGGCCGGTTGCACCGTGGCCAAGCACGGTAACCGTGCGGTGTCGGGCAAAAGCGGCAGCGCCGATTTGCTGGAAGCAGCGGGTATCTACCTGAACCTGACCCCAGTTCAGGTTGCACGCTGCATCGACAACGTTGGCATCGGTTTCATGTTTGCCCAGACCCATCACAGCGCCATGAAGCACGCCGCCGGCCCGCGCCGCGAGCTGGGCTTGCGCACCTTGTTCAACATGCTCGGCCCGCTTACGAATCCGGCCGGCGTGAAACATCAGGTGGTGGGTGTATTCAGTCAGGCGTTGTGCCGGCCATTGGCCGAAGTCTTGCAGCGCTTGGGCAGTAAGCACGTGCTGGTGGTGCACTCCAAGGATGGCCTGGACGAGTTCAGCCTGGCGGCCCCGACCTTTGTCGCGGAGTTGAAGAATGACCAGATCACCGAGTATTGGGTCGAGCCCGAAGATCTGGGGATGAAGAGCCAGAGCCTGCACGGTCTGTCGGTGGAAAGCCCGGCGGCTTCCCTGGAACTGATTCGCGATGCCTTGGGCAAGCGCAAGACCGAGAACGGTCAGAAAGCCGCCGAGATGATCGTGCTCAATGCCGGCGCCGCGCTGTACGCCGCCGACCATGCCAGCAGTTTGAAAGAAGGCGTTGCCCTGGCGCACGATGCGCTGCACACAGGCCTCGCTCGGGAAAAACTTGAGGAGTTGGGTGCATTTACCGCGGTATTCAAAGTGGAGAATGAGGGATGAGTGTACCGACGGTTCTGGAAAAAATTCTGGCCCGCAAAGTCCAGGAAGTCGCCGAGCGTAGCGCTCGTGTGAGCCTGGCAGAGCTGGAAAACCTGGCCAAGGCGGCCGATGCACCCCGTGGTTTCGCCAAGGCATTGATCGATCAGGCCAAGAAGAAACAGCCGGCGGTGATTGCTGAAATCAAGAAAGCTTCGCCAAGCAAGGGCGTGATTCGCGAGAACTTCGTGCCTGCGGACATTGCCAGGAGTTACGAGAAGGGCGGGGCTACTTGCCTGTCGGTGCTCACCGACATCGACTACTTCCAGGGTGCGGATGCGTATCTGCAACAAGCCCGGGCGGCGTGCAAGCTGCCGGTGATCCGCAAAGACTTCATGATCGATCCGTACCAGATCATCGAGTCCCGCGCCCTGGGCGCTGATTGCGTGCTGTTGATCGTCTCCGCACTGGATGACGTGAAAATGGCCGAGCTGGCGGCCGTGGCCAAAAGTGTCGGCCTCGATGTGCTGGTGGAAGTCCACGATGGCGACGAGCTGGAGCGGGCCTTGAAAACCCTCGACACGCCGCTGGTGGGCGTGAACAACCGCAACCTGCACACCTTCGAGGTCAGCCTGGAAACCACCCTCGACTTGTTGCCGCGTATTCCGCGTAATCGTCTGGTGGTCACCGAGAGTGGCATTCTTAACCGCGCCGATGTCGAGCTGATGGAAATCAGCGACGTGTATGCGTTCCTGGTCGGCGAAGCGTTCATGCGCGCCGAAAGCCCGGGTACTGAACTGCAGCGCCTGTTCTTTCCTGAGCGCGGTGTTCCAGTGAGCGGCTCTACGCTCGACTGAACACATTTTCGCAGGCAACCCGATCCCCTGTGGGAGCGGGTTTGCCCGCGAGTAGGTCATCAAGCCCCCCAAAGACTTCATGTCTTACGGAGTCGTCCATGTCCCAGCCAACCTCTCTGACCATCGAAGCCGGCCTGCTCGCCGAACAGGACCTGTTGGCCCATGTGTGCACCGGTGATTCGGAGTTCGGCTTGCTGTTCTGGCAACCCACAGACCAGGCATTGGTCATGCCGCGCCGCTTGAATCGCTTGCCGGGTTTCGAGGCAGCGTGCGAGATATCAGCCGCTGCCGGTTGGCCGGTACTGCTGCGCGAAACCGGCGGCGAGCCGGTGCCGCAATCGGCATCGACCCTCAACATCGCGCTGGTCTACGCGCCACCGCGTAGCGAGGGCGACCAGAACCGGATCGAAACCGCCTATCGCCGACTCTGTGACCCGATTTGCCAGCTGCTTGACGAGTTGGGCGGTGTGTCGTCCCTGGGCGAAATTGAAGGCGCGTTCTGCGATGGCCGTTTCAACGTCAACCTCGATGGTCGCAAGATGGTCGGTACCGCTCAGCGCTGGCGGCAGAGCAAGGGCGGTCAGCGTCCGGTCGGGCTGGTGCACGGGGCGATGCTGATCGATAACGAGCGAGAGTCAATGGTCGCGGCGGTCAATCGTTTCAACGAAGCCTGCGGTCTGGAACAGCGGGTTCGCGCAGAAAGCCACATTGCCCTGCATGAAAAATTTGCCGCTCCTGATGCACTGGAACGGCTCGATGCGTTGTATCGCCAAATACTGGCAGAAGTGCTCGGGGCTTAAGTGTTCCAGGCTTCGGTTTTCAGAGCCTAGCGCGTACCGAAGACCACCATGGTCTTGCCTTTGACGTCGACCAGGTTGCGTTCTTCCAGATCCTTGAGCACGCGGCCGACCATCTCACGGGAACAACCGACAATCCGGCCGATCTCCTGGCGGGTCACCTTGATCTGCATGCCATCCGGGTGGGTCATGGCGTCTGGCTGCTTGCACAGCTCCAGCAGGCAGCGCGCCACGCGGCCGGTCACGTCGAAGAATGCAAGGTCGCCGACCTTGCGCGTGGTATTGCGCAGGCGTTGTGCGATTTGTCCGCTGAGCACGTAAAGAATGTCTGGATCCTGTTGAGACAACTCGCGGAATTTCGCGTAGCTGATTTCCGCGACTTCGCATTCGACTTTGGCGCGAACCCAGGCGCTGCGCTCCTGTTCCAGTCCTGCTTGCTCGAACAGACCCAGTTCACCGAAGAAGTCGCCGGAGTTGAGGTAGGCAATGATCATTTCACGGCCGTCGTCATCCTCGATCAGGATGGTCACCGAACCCTTGATGATGAAGAACAACGTGTCCGAGCGGTCGCCGGCACAAATGATGTTGCTCTTGGCGGCATAGCGACGGCGCTGGCAGTGCATCAACAGTTTGTCGAGGTTCTTGATTTTGGATATGGGGGTAATAGCAACCATGGTTGTATCCCGAAAAGACTGCACGGTGTGTTTGTTTTTTGTAGGGGGCTGGTGAAGCCTGGATTTTTTTGTTCGCTACAAGGCTGGCTAAGCGCCAGTGAATTGGCGTCAGCTTAACAGACACATTCCTTCAAGATTCGAGAATTTACCTACGACCCATACGGTTATGTCCTAGGAAGGCGAAGCGCTGCCAATCAAGGGCCCTGTGCTAAGCTGGCGACCCTTTTTTATACAGTGGAGTCTTGGCGATGAAGGCACGCATCCAATGGGCAGGCGAAGCCATGTTCCTCGGTGAATCCGGCAGCGGTCATGTCGTGGTCATGGACGGTCCGCCCGATGCCGGCGGTCGCAACCTGGGTGTCCGCCCGATGGAAATGCTCCTGCTGGGTGTTGGCGGTTGCAGCAATTTCGATGTGGTCAGCATCCTCAAGAAGTCGCGTCAGGCCGTCGAAAGCTGCGAAGCCTTCCTCGAAGCCGAGCGTGCGACCGAAGATCCGAAGGTGTTCACCAAGATCCACATGCACTTCGTGGTCAAGGGACGCGGGCTGAAAGAAGCCCAGGTCAAGCGCGCCATCGAGCTGTCGGCCGAGAAGTACTGCTCGGCCTCGATCATGCTCGGCGCGGCTGGCGTGGCGATTACCCACGACTACGAGATTATCGAGCTCGGTTGAATCGACATTCAACTATCATAAAAGCGGTGCAGACTCTGGTGATCCATAGCTGACGTCTGCATAATGCGCCACTTTTTTCAGGGCAGTGATCGGTCACCCGACAGGTCGCTTGCCTGAACAGACAACCAAAATCGCCATCGCGAAGAGGTGTTAACCGTCCTACGCAGGTGCGTCGTTCGCATCTGACGGGCATGCTTGATCACGCGGCCAGCCCGCAATACATAGAGAGTTTTTAACGGTGAAAAGCAAACTCAAGCTCCACGGGTTCAATAACCTGACAAAGACCTTGAGCTTCAACATCTATGACATCTGCTACGCGGAAACCCCGCAAGACCAGCAGGCTTACGTCGAGTACATCAATAAAGAGTACAACGCCAAGCGCCTGACGCAGATCCTCACAGAAGTTGTCGATATCATTGGTGCCAATATCCTGAACATCGCCAGTCAGGACTATGAACCCCAGGGCGCCAGCGTCACGATTCTGATCTCTGAAGAGCCGGTAACCCCCACCGACAGTCAGATTGAAGAGTCTCCGGGCCCGTTGCCCGAAATCATCCTGGCCCACCTCGACAAGAGCCACATCACGGTGCACACCTACCCGGAAATCCATCCGGTGGACGGTATCGCGACGTTCCGTGTGGACATCGACGTGTCGACCTGTGGCGTCATTTCACCGCTCAAGGCGCTCAATTTTCTGATTCACCAGTTCGATTCGGATATCGTGACTGTGGATTACCGCGTGCGCGGCTTCACCCGTGACGTTGAAGGCAAGAAACACTTCATCGACCACGAGATCAACTCGATCCAGAACTATCTCTCCGAAGACACCCGCGACGCGTACCAGATGACCGACGTGAACGTGTATCAGGAAAACCTGTTCCACACCAAAATGCTGTTGAAGAACTTCGAACTGGATAACTACCTGTTCGGCGACGCCACCAGCAACCTGTCCTCTGAGCAGCGTGCCCAGGTGACTGAGCGTGTAAAACACGAAATGCTTGAAATCTTCTACGCGCGCAACATGCCGAGCTGAGAGTTCCGAGTACAAAAAAAGGCGACTACCGCAAGGTAGTCGCCTTTTTCATTGCTGTTGTCCGCGAAGAGTCCCGATCAAACAACGCAACCGTCAGATCCGATAAGTGCTCTTGGTCATCACCTTGGCCAGCAGACTCATTCCGAACTTCACCGGCGCAGGAAAACGGAACCCTCCAGCATCCAGCGCACTTTCGGCGTGATGTTCTTCATCAATGCGCATCTGCTCAAGGATCGCCCGGGATTTTTCGTCCTCGGCGGGCAGTTGTTCAAGGTGTTCGTTCAGGTGTTTGCAAACCTGATGCTCGGTGGCGGCAACGAAACCCAGGCTGACTTTGTCGCTGATCAACCCGGCCACCGCGCCAATCCCGAACGACATTCCGTAGAACAGCGGATTGAGAATGCTGGTGTGGCTGCCCAACTGGTGGATGCGCTGTTCGCACCAGACCAGATGATCGATTTCTTCTTCGGCGGCATGTTCCATGGCAGCGCGCACTTGCGGCAACTTGGCGGTCAGGGCTTGACCTTGATACAGCGCCTGGGCACAGACTTCGCCGGTATGGTTGATGCGCATCAAACCGGCGACGTGCCGGGTGTCCTCGTCGTTCATTTGCGCATCCGGCTGCACGATGGCAGGCGACGGACGGTAGGGCTGACCGCTGAAGGGCAGCAAAGTACGCATCGCGGCATCGGCTTGCAGCAGAAGACGGTCAATTGGCGAGTAGTGACGTTGGGTAGTCATGCTGACCTCCGGGAAGAATCTCGGCGGCCAGTTTAACCCAATCGGCCGGGGAGGGTTTGCGCTGGGTCATCTGTGGCGAGGGAGCAAGCGCCCTCGCCACATAAACCGGTACTGCTTGCAATCAGCCCGGAGGCCAGTGCATCTGGCGCTGACCCAGCACGTGCATATGAATGTGATAAACGGTCTGCCCGCCCAATTCATTGCAGTTCATGACCACCCGGAAACCTTCTTCACAGCCCAGTTCCAGAGCCAGACGCTGCGCGGTGAACAGAATATGCCCGGCCAGAGCCTTATCGTCCTCGGTGAGATCGTTAAGGGTGCGCACCGGTTTCTTCGTGACCACCAGGAAATGCACGGGGGCCTGTGGGGCGATGTCGTGGAAGGCCAGTACCTGGTCGTCCTCGTAAATGATCTTCGCCGGGATTTCCCGGTTGATGATCTTGGTGAACAGAGTATCCACAGCTGTTTTCTCCGTTGTTTGGCTGGCTTGAGTGTACGCATGGGCCCTGCCTGAGCCCAGTTTTTTACCTTGAAGGCTGGTCAGCGCGGGCAGTACGCCTTATTGACCATGCCCGCGATTGTCCGGGTCAGCCAGCGCGAGCCGAGCCGTGGCAGGAAGGCGAACCAGCGATTCAGGCGACCGGGGATGATAATGGCGCGATTTTTCTCCAGGGCGCGCACGGTGTAGAGCGCGACTTCCTCTGGGCTCATCAGCAATTTGCTCTCGCCCAGCTTGTCGGTGTTCAGTTGCGCGGTGCGAAAAAACGCCGTGCGGGTCGGGCCGGGGCAGAGCACCGACACCTTGACCGCGCATTTTTTCAGTTCGACGCGCAAGCCTTCGGAAAAACTCAGCACATAAGCCTTGCTGGCGTAATAAGTGCTCATCCAGGGGCCGGGATGGAACGCCGCAACCGAGGCGACGTTCAGAATCTGCCCGCCGCCCTGCAAGGCCATGCTGTTACCAATGGCATGACACAAGCGAGTGAGGGCCAGGATGTTCACTTCGATCAGGTCCTGCTCGGTCATCCAGTCCTGGGCCAGGAATGGGCCACAGGTACCGATGCCGGCGCAGTTGACCAGCAGATCGATTTGCCGCTCACCTTCCTCCAGCTCCAGTAGAAATCCGGACAGGCGCAACGGTTCACCCAGGTCACAGGCACGAAACAACACTTCAACGCCGAAACGTTGAGTCAGTTCAATCGCAATACTTTCCAGCTGATCACGCTGTCGGGCCACCAATAGCAGGCTGCGGCCGCGCCGGGCCAGCGCTTCGGCCATTGCCAGGCCGATGCCGCTGGAAGCGCCAGTGATCAGAGCGTAACGGGTCATGCAGTTCTCCATCGCAACAGCTCCGCGCCAGCGACGCAGGTGTCACGGGCGGGGAGCGCTGTTCATTCTTTTGCAGAGTCTACAGGGGGCTGGGCCGCTTCGGCTGCATCGTCGGTTGAATCTGCTGCCGAGTCGACTTCGACGGGCGCAGCTTCGACTTCATCGGTGGTCACGGAGCTGCTTTGATAGGCACTATCAGTGGCGCTTTCGTACTCATCCTGAATTGCCGTGAGACCTCCGGTCAGCCCGCCAACGAACATGATCGCAATAAACACCAGCCACAATGAAGCCAGTACCCTGACTGCATTGCTGTTGGGCGGCGGCGGTGCGCCATATCGATTGGCAGTGTTGTTACCCGGCACGATCATTATCACGAACGGGAAAGCGCCCCCCACGAACGGCACAAGGTTCAACAGCCAGAGCCATCCAGACCAGCCGATATCGTGCAGGCGCTGCACACTGAACTGAATGCTGATGAACGCGAGTATCACGATCAGAATAACGGCCAGCAGACCCGCGACAATCAGGCCGGCAGTCGAGTTGGTGCTGATGAGGCCGAAGCCGAAAATGGCCAGCACCGAGCCAATGCCCAACGTCACCAGCGTCAGAGCCATTGTCCAGGCCAGAAAGCGCAGTCGGCCGATGCGGCCACTGAAACTGAATGCCTTGAGTGTGGCGAACTCCGGCAGCGCTTCGCCGACCGTGGCGCGTGGCGGAGCGTAGGGGGAATCGGGCTCTGCCGATGGCGGTGGGCTGACGTGAACGTCGGACAGGTTCAGCTCGATCGAGGGTTCGGCTTCGATTCGGGCATCGATGCCGGTTTTCGTCAGCGCCTGAAGATAAGTTTGCGCGTCGGCGTGTGACAGGTCGCGTTTGAGCGCAACCGTCCGGCCACTGAACAGGCGTTCGATGGCTGCGACATCGCTTTTGAACAGCTCGGCGAGATTGAGCTTGGCGGTGGTGGCATCAACACCGGGCAGCAAAGCACCATCGAAGACGATCTTGAAACGGTTTTCGCTCATGGCCGAGGCATCCTTGTCGCGAGAGTTGTAATGGAAAGTGTAACAAGAGGGAGTTTAAGGCCGGCCGGGTTGGGCTGGCCAAACTTTCCTGTCAGCGCGGCCAGCGCTTGGGCAGTGCTGCCGCCAGTTCCAGCGCCTTGCGGTATTCGGTGCCGAGACGTTCGACCAGTTGATCGACACTCGGCAGATCCTCGATCTCCCCGACACCCTGGCCCGCAGACCACACGGTTTTCCAGGCTTTGGCTTCATCGTTCAACGGCTTGAGCTTGGAGCCGAAGTCCACCTCGCCCTTGCTTTGCAGCGCCGCCATGTCGAAACCGGCGGCCTCCAGGCTCTGACGCATGAAGCTTGCCGGAACCCCAGACACCGCTGGAGTATGGACGATGTCCGCGGCTCCGGCAGTCAGGAGCATCTCCTTGTAGGCGTCAGGCGCATGACTTTCGGTGGTGCCGATAAATCGCGTACCGAAGTAGGCCAGATCCGCACCAAGCAATTGCGCAGCAAGAATCTCGTGGCCATGGTTCAGGCAGCCAGCCAGCAGCAGGGTCTTGTCGAAAAACTGGCGAATCTCGGCGATCAGCGAAAACGGGCTCCAGGTCCCGGCGTGACCACCGGCCCCCGCGGCAACGGCAATCAAACCGTCGACACCGGCTTCGGCGGCTTTTTCTGCGTGGCGACGGGTCGTCACGTCGTGAAACACCAGGCCGCCGTAGCTGTGCACGGCATCGACCACTTCCTTCACGGCGCCGAGGCTGGTGACCACGATCGGTACTTTGTGTTCGATGCAGATCGCCAGGTCCGCCTGCAATCGCGGATTGCTGTGGTGGACGATCAGGTTCACCGCGTAAGGGGCGGGGTTTTCCAGTGTCGCCAACCCTGCTTCGATTTCTTCCAGCCAGGCCTTGAAACCGCTGCTTTCACGCTGATTCAGCGCAGGGAAACTACCCACCACGCCATTACGGCAGCAGGCGAGCACCAGCTCAGGGTTGGAGATCAGGAACATCGGTGCCGCCACCACCGGCAGTCGCAAGCGTTGTTCGAGCAGAGCGGGCAGCGACATTGGAAGTACCCCGGGTGAGTGTGCCTGTTGGATTTAAAACGGCCGGACGACGACCAGAATTACGATAGCCAGCAATATCAGAACCGGCACTTCATTGAACCAGCGATAAAAGACATGGCTGCGGGTGTTTTCGCCACGGGCAAAACGTTTTACCTGTGCGCCGCACATGTGGTGGTAGCCGATCAGGATCACCACCAGGGTCAGCTTGGCGTGCATCCACGCGCCCTGGCCGAAATAGGCGCTCGGGTTGAGGCTGATCAGCCAGATACCGAAGACCAGGGTGGCGATCATCGCTGGCCCCATGATACCCCGGTACAGCTTGCGCTCCATGATGCTGAAGCGTTCCTTGCTGACGGTGTCTTCGCTTTGCGCGTGATAGACGAACAGGCGCGGCAGGTAAAACAGGCCGGCAAACCAGCAGACCATGCTGATGATGTGAAGCGCTTTGAGCCACAGATAAAGCATTTTTGGTTATTCCCAGGTTCACGGTAGTGAAGATAGTAGGGGGTAGAGCGCCCGCACGTCACCTTGACGGTTGTCGCAGGGCCGCGCGGCCCCTATTATCGACGGCTTTCCAGTGGGTTCGTTGAGGGCAGGTTTATGGTCAAGGTCGGTATCGTCGGCGGCACGGGTTACACCGGTGTCGAACTGCTGCGTCTGTTGGCACAGCATCCGCAGGCAGAAGTGGTGGTGATCACTTCCCGATCCGAGGCCGGCCTGGCCGTGGCCGACATGTACCCGAACCTGCGAGGCCATTACGACGGCCTGGCGTTCAGCGTTCCGGACATCAAGACCCTCGGGGCTTGCGATGTAGTGTTCTTCGCCACGCCGCACGGTGTCGCCCATGCCCTGGCGGGTGAGTTGCTGGCTGCCGGAACCAAAGTCATCGACCTGTCGGCAGACTTCCGTCTGCAGGACGCCGATGAGTGGGCCAAGTGGTACGGCCAGCCGCACGGTGCGCCGGAACTGTTGGAGGAAGCGGTCTACGGCTTGCCGGAAGTCAATCGCGAGCAGATCAAGCAGGCACGCCTGATTGCTGTACCGGGTTGCTACCCGACCGCGACGCAATTGGGTTTCCTGCCATTGCTCGAAGCCGGTCTGGCCGATACCACACGTTTGATCGCTGACTGCAAATCCGGTGTCAGCGGTGCGGGTCGTGGCGCTTCGGTAGGTTCGCTGTACTCCGAGACGTCGGAAAGCATGAAGGCCTACGCCGTAAAAGGTCACCGTCACTTGCCGGAAATCCGTCAGGGGCTGCGTCGTGCCGCGGGCAAGGATGTTGGTCTGACCTTCGTTCCGCACCTGACGCCGATGATTCGCGGTATTCATTCGACGCTCTACGCGACTGTCGTGGACCGCTCGGTGGATCTGCAGGCTCTGTTCGAAAAGCGTTATGCCAACGAACCGTTCGTCGACGTAATGCCAGCCGGCAGCCATCCGGAAACCCGCAGCGTGCGTGGTGCCAACGTTTGTCGTATCGCCGTGCATCGTCCGCAGGATGGTGATCTGGTGGTGGTGTTGTCGGTCATCGACAACCTGGTCAAAGGCGCGTCGGGTCAGGCTGTGCAGAACCTGAATATCCTCTTCGGTCTGGATGAGCGCCTGGGCCTTTCCCATGCGGGCATGCTGCCGTAAGGCTTTATCCGCAATGCAAAAAGGCCCGTTGAACGGGCCTTTTTGCATTCTGGTCTGACAATTGGGTTGATTGATATACCGTAACAATAGTTGACCGATTTTCTGGGAGAAGCGGATAATGCGCGTCATCACGCATTATGGCGGCGTAACGCCGGGAGATAGTCAGCATGAGCGTCGAATCCTTCACCCCCACGGCTTTGCAATTCACCCACGGTGCTGCGCACAAGGTGAAGAGCCTGGTCGATGAAGAGGGGAATGATCGCTTGAAGCTGCGCGTATTCGTTACGGGCGGCGGTTGTTCAGGGTTTCAGTACGGCTTCACCTTCGATGAAGAAGTGGCCGATGACGACACCATTGTCGAGCGCGAAGGCGTCAGCCTGGTGGTCGATCCGATGAGCTTCCAGTACTTGGCAGGTGCCGAGGTGGATTACCAGGAAGGTCTGGAAGGTTCGCGTTTCGTGATCAAAAACCCGAACGCCACCACCACGTGTGGCTGCGGCTCTTCGTTCTCGATCTGATCGCAACTCACCGCATCAACAAGCGCCGCAGGGTCTCAGGACTCTGCGGCGTTTTGCTGTCTGGAGTTAAGGTTCAGGCGGGGTAGATGGCGCCGAGAATTCGCAGGCCACGGGCGCCGGTGACGCTTGGGCGGTTGGTCGCGATACCTTCCAGGCAGCAATGAGCCAGCCAGGCAAAGGCCATGGCTTCAACCCAGTCCGGGTCTACACCATAAGCGGCAGTGCTGCTGACTTTCGCGTTCGGCAACAGGCAGGCCAACCGTTTCATCAACGTGGCGTTGTGTGCGCCGCCGCCGCAGACCAGCAGCTCCCGGGTATCCGATTGAGCGCTTTGCAATGACTCGACGATGGTCAGGGCGGTCAACTCAAGCAGTGTGGCCTGTACGTTTTCGGCTGCGAAGGATGGCAGCTGTGACAGATGCTGCATCAGCCATGGCAGATTGAACACTTCGCGGCCAGTGCTCTTCGGGCCTTGAGTTACAAAGAACGGATCACTGAGCAGCTCATTCAACAGAGCCGGTTCAACCTTGCCGCTGGCGGCCCATTGGCCATCGCGATCGAAGTTGTCGCCGCGTTGCCGGTGAATCCAGGCATCCAGCAGGACGTTCCCCGGACCGCAGTCAAAACCCGCGACAGGCTTGCCGGGTTCGATCAGGCTGAGGTTACTGAACCCGCCGACGTTCAGCACCGCGCGGTTACCAGGCTGCTGTTCAAACAAGGCTTCGTGAAAGGCTGGAACCAATGGGGCGCCTTGTCCGCCAGCGGCTACGTCGCGGCTGCGGAAATCGCTGACCACGGTGATGCCGGTCAGCTCGGTGAGCAGCGCAGGGTTGCCGATCTGCACCGTGAACCCGCGTGCCGGTTCGTGGCGAATGGTCTGGCCGTGGCTGCCAATCGCGCGAATGTCGTCGGGCTTGAGGTTTTGTTGGTCGAGGAGGGTGTGAATGCCCTGTGCGGCCAGTTTTACCCAGTTTTGCTGGGCAATGGCGGAGCGGGCAATCTCGTCCGGACCGCTGGCGCACAAGCCAAGCAGCTCGGCGCGCAGGGATTCGGGCATGGGGATGTAATGCGTGGCGATCAGCTTGATCGCCGGGGCTTGCTCGATCAGCGCAATGTCCAGGCCATCAAGGCTAGTCCCGGACATCACACCTATATAGAGCGCCATGGCTTAGCGTTTGCTCGAAGCCAACAGGGTGGCTTTCTCTTGGTCCATACGCGCCATCAGCGGTTGGCTTTGCGCAAGGAAGCGTGAGCGTTCAGCTTTGGAGATCGGATCGGCCATCGCTACCTTCTGACCCAGCGGGTCGACGTGCACACCATTGACCTGGAACTCGTAGTGCAGGTGCGGGCCGGTGGAGAGGCCGGTGGTGCCGATGTAGCCGATCACCTGACCTTGCTTGACGCTGCCGCCAGTCTTGATGCCTTTGGCGAAGCCCTGCATGTGGCCGTACAGCGTACGGTAAGTACTGCCGTGCTGGATAATCACGGTATTGCCGTAACCGCCGCGGCGACCGGCCAACAATACCTGGCCGTCGCCGGCAGCCTTGATCGGTGTGCCGCGCGGTGCTGCGTAATCGACACCCTTGTGGGCGCGGATCTTGTTCAGGATCGGGTGCTTGCGGCCCATGGAGAATTTCGAGCTGATGCGGGCGAAGTCTACCGGAGTACGGATGAACGCCTTGCGCATGCTGTTGCCGTCAGCCGTGTAGTAGCTGCTGTTGCCTTGTTTGTTGGTGTAGCGCACAGCGGTGTAAGTCTTGCCACGGTTGGTGAAGCGCGCGGAAAGAATGGGGCCGTTACCGACGGCTTTACCGTTGACGACTTTCTGTTCATAGATCACATCGAACTCGTCACCCTGGCGAATATCCTGGGCGAAGTCGACGTCATAGCCAAACACGCTGGCCATATCCATGGTCAGGCTATGGGACAAACCGGCACGGGCTGCGGATTGCGACAGCGAACTGTTGATCACGCCATGTACGTAGGCGGTGCGAACAGTGGGCTTGGCGGTAATGCGGTTGAATGTATAACCCTTGCCGTTCTTGGTCAGGCTGATGCTTTCCGTGTCGCTGACTTTGCTGTGCAAATTGGTCAGTTGGCCGTTCGGGCCGAGTTCGAACTCGAGCTTCTGGCCATGTTTGAGCTGGCTGAACTGCTTGGCCTGCTTGTCGCTGGCCAGCACTTCATGCACCGAAGTGGCCGGAAGGCCGACTTTCTCAAACAAGGTCGAGAGAGTGTCGCCTTTGGCAACGATCACTTCCCTGTGGCCTGGCGCCTTCTTTTCTTCGACGACTGGCGCGGGGGCGGCCTGGGCGGCTTCCTGAGTGTTTTCGGCGCTGTTTTCGATCTGCGCGAAAGGGGAGGCTGCCGGCTCATTTGTGGCTTGGACGACGTCGGCGGCGTCTTGATCTTGTGTCAGTTGTTCTACAGGGCTTTCCAGTTCAAGACTCAGGGTCGTCTTTTTGGCTTCAACATCACTGGAAGGAAATACCAGAAGCGCCAGGCTCAGAAGGGCGGCGATACCGCTTGCTGCGAGCAGGTGGGTCTTCGGGTAAAGCGGTGGCGCTTTAGACGATTCTTTGGTCATAAGTAATTTTGACTTTGAAAAAATGAATTGGAAAAGATGAATGACATGATGAAGACGAAATAACTGTATAAAATATAACCAAATCATCTCTGAAGCAAGCCTGCGGACGCTCTGTCCGTGGATTGGCGTCCGTGCGCCGGGCAAAACTTGTATTTGACGCCCGATCTTGTATGGTTGGTCCCCTTTGAATTCGAGTCTTGCAGGTCTGTTATGAAGTCGGTTGAAGAGCAGCTAGCGCTGATCAAGCGTGGTGCAGAAGAACTGTTGGTCGAGTCCGAGCTGATCGAAAAGCTCAAACGTGGCCAGCCGCTACGTATTAAGGCAGGCTTCGATCCGACCGCGCCGGATTTGCACCTGGGTCACACCGTGCTTATTAATAAGCTGCGCCAGTTCCAGGATCTGGGCCATCAGGTGATCTTCCTTATCGGTGACTTCACCGGGATGATCGGTGATCCGAGTGGCAAGAGCGCGACACGTCCACCGCTCACTCGTGAACAGGTTCTCGAGAATGCCGAGACCTACAAGACTCAGGTCTTCAAGATTCTTGATCCGGCCAAAACCGAAGTGGCGTTCAACTCCACCTGGATGGATCAGATGGGGCCGGCTGACTTCATACGTCTGACTTCGCAATACACCGTGGCACGCATGCTCGAGCGCGATGACTTCGATAAGCGCTACACGACCAATCAGCCAATCGCCATTCACGAGTTCCTCTATCCGCTGGTTCAGGGTTACGACTCGGTCGCTTTGCGCGCGGATGTCGAGCTGGGCGGTACGGATCAGAAGTTCAACCTGCTGATGGGGCGTGAACTGCAGCGTGGTTATGGTCAGGAGGCTCAATGCATTCTGACCATGCCGTTGCTCGAAGGGCTGGATGGCGTGAAGAAGATGTCCAAGTCGTTGGGCAACTATGTCGGTATCCAGGAGGCGCCGGGTGTCATGTACGGCAAGCTGGTCTCTATTCCTGATGTGCTGATGTGGCGCTACTTCGAATTGCTCAGCTTCCGCTCCATGGAAGAGATCGATGCTTTGCGGGCTGACGTCGAGGCGGGTGCGAATCCGCGTGACATCAAGATCAAGTTGGCTGAAGAGATCGTTGCGCGTTTCCATGGTGAAGAGGCTGCGGCCAATGCTCACCGTGCGGCGGGCAATCGTATGAAAGATGGCGAGCTGCCGGATGATTTGCCAGAGATCGAATTGACCGCTACCGAAGACATGCCGATCGCTGCTGTCCTTAATAAGGCGGGCTTGGTGAAGAACTCCGCCGTGGCGCGTGACCTTCTGGGTTCTGGTGGTGTGCGTATAGATGGTGAAGTTGTCGATCGCACCTTTATATACGCGCTGGGCGCGACCCACGTTTGCCAGGCGGGGAAGAAGGCATTTGCGCGTATTACGCTCAAATCCGAATAAAGCTGAAATCAGGGGTTGACGGCAGATCCTGGACGTCTATAATTCGCCCCACTTCCGGCGCAGTCGAAACGGAAAACTCCTTGGTAAACAACGAGTTACGCAGTTTTCGACAGCGGTTACGCTTCAGTTCATCGAAGCCAGAAGGAGTTGGTAGGGCAGGGTATTGTCGCCTTATTGATGGCTCGATCTTCTCGGTCGAAAGCGGAGAAAAAGAGGTGTTGACAGCAGCGACTAACGCTGTAGAATTCGCCTCCCGCTAACGAGAGATCGGAAGCGCAAGTGGTTGAAGTTGCAAAGGAAACTTTGAAAACTTCTGAAAATAACCGCTTGACAGCAACGGAGGCTGCTGTAGAATGCGCGCCTCGGTTGAGACGAAAGCTCTTAACCAACCGCTCTTTAACAACTGAATCAAGCAATTCGTGTGGGTGCTTGTGGAGTCAGACTGATAGTCAACAAGATTATCAGCATCACAAGTTACTCCGCGAGAAATCAAAGATGTAACCAACGATTGCT
>NZ_JBWKUI010000005.1:0-397005 GCF_059420765.1 Pseudomonas sp. GW821-FHT03E01
GTGTCAATCAATATTTACGTAGACTGACACGCCGCCTTCGCGGGCAAGCCTCGCTCCTACAAGAGGTCACTCAGTGGCCGGAAGCAGCCGGCCCCGCCTTCGCCGCAAACGGCGGTTTCGCCAGCCATACCAGCAGAATCAAGCCCATGAACGCCCACCCCAGCAACGTGAAGTAATCCACGGTGGAGAGCATGTACGCCTGGCTGGTCAGTACATGATCCAGTTGCGCGTAGGCCGGGTTGCCCGCCCCGCCCAGCGTGTTCAACGCCTCCCGGGTTGCCGGCTCATAGGTGGTGATGCTTTCACTCAGATACGCATGGTGCTGATCGGCCCGGCGAATCCAGATCCAGGTGGTCAACGACGCCGCAAAACTACCGCCCAGGGTCCGCAGGAAGGTCGCCAGCCCCGCGCCGTCGGCAATCTGGCTCGGCGGCAGGTCCGACATCAAAATGCTCAAGGTCGGCATGAAGAACAGCGCCACGCCAATGCCCATGAACAGCTGCACCAGGGCGATGTGCTGGAAGTCCACTTCGTTGGTAAACCCGGCGCGCATGAAACAACTCAAACCGATGCACAGGAACGCGCCACCGGCCAGCAATCGCAGGTCGAATTTGTGCGCGTACCTACCGACAAACGGCGACAACACCACCGGCAAAATGCCGATCGGTGCCACCGCCAGGCCAGCCCAGGTGGCGGTGTAGCCCATCTGGGTTTGCAGCCATTGCGGCAGGATCAGGTTGATGCCGAAGAACCCGGCGTATCCGCCCACCAGCACGATGGTGCCGATGCGGAAGTTGCGGTAGGCGAACAGCCGCAGGTTGACCACCGGGTGTTTGTCGGTCATTTCCCAGATCACGAACACTGCCAGCGCAATCACCGAAATAGCCGCGCCGATGATGATGAAGTTCGACTCGAACCAGTCCAGGTCATTGCCCTTGTCGAGAATCACCTGCAATGCGCCAACGCCAATGATCAAGGTGATCAGACCCACGTAATCCATCGGCTGGTAACTGGTCTCCACAGGACGCGCCTTGAGTTGCTGGCGCACCACCATCACGGCGAAAACCCCGATCGGCACGTTGATGAAGAAGATCCACGGCCAGCTGTAGCTGTCGGTAATCCAGCCACCGAGGATCGGACCGGCAATCGGCGCCACCACCGTGACCATCGCCAGCAACGCCAGGGCCATGCCGCGCCTGGCGGGCGGATAGACCGCGATCAACAGCGTCTGGGTCATGGGGTACAACGGCCCGGCCACCAGGCCTTGCAGTACCCGAAAGCCGATCAGCTCCGGCATCGAAGTCGAGATACCGCACAGAAACGACGCCAGCACGAACAGCATCGTCGCCCAGAGAAACAGTTTCACCTCACCAAAGCGCCGGCTGAGCCAACCCGTCAGCGGCAGCGCGATGGCGTTGCTCACGGCAAACGAGGTGATCACCCAGGTGCCCTGCTCCGAACTCACGCCCAGGTTGCCGGAAATCGTCGGCAAAGCCACGTTGGCGATGGTGGTGTCGAGCACTTGCATGAACGTCGCCAGCGACAGGCCGATGGTGCTGAGCACCAGGCTGGGCGGCGAGAAAGAGGCGTTATGGCTCATCGCGAATCCTTTGGAGCTGATTTTTTTGGAGCGGGATTGGCACAGCGCCTGTCACTGACGCAGCTGACCTTGTGGGAGTGAGCTTTGTGGAGAGGGAGCTCGCTCCCACAGGGTCGGTGTGATGGCGAATCAGCGGTGCGCGGTTTTGCTGACCGCGGCGCTGTTATCGTGGATCAATTGGGTGATCATCGCGTCGGCCTCGACCAGCTGACGGTCATACACATTGGTACTGAACGAAGCCTTTTGCGGTGGCTGCTGCGCCAGCACCGGACCGCTCTGGTCGCGCAGGTTCACCTCGACCTGAGTCGACAGGCCGACCCGCAACGGGTGCTTGGCCAGTTCTTCGGCATTGACGTGAATCCGCACCGGCACCCGCTGCACGATCTTGATCCAGTTACCGGTGGCGTTCTGCGCCGGCAGCAAGGCAAACGCGCTGCCGGTCCCGGCACCGAGGCTGTCGATGGTGCCGCTGTATTTGACGTTGCTACCGTAGAGATCGGCTTCAATGTCCACCGGCTGCCCGATGCGCATGTCACGCAGTTGGGTTTCCTTGAAGTTCGCGTCGATCCACAGCTGATCCAGCGGAATCACCGCCATCAGCGCGGTGCCCGGCTGGACACGCTGACCGAGTTGCACGGTACGTTTGGCGACATAACCGGTGACCGGCGCGATCAAGGTGCTGCGGGCATTGTTCAGGTACGCCTGACGCACTTGCGCAGCGGCGGCCATCACGTCCGGGTGCGACGACACCACTGTGTCATCGACCAGCGCGCTGGTGGTCTTGAGCTGTTGTTGGGCGTTGGCCAGGGCGTTCTGCGCCGAGGTCAGGTCATCACGGGCGTGGGACAGCTCTTCCTGGGAAATCGCCCCGCCGGCAGCGAGGTTTTTCCGCCGATTGAAGTTCTCCTGAGCCTTTTGCACTTCGGCCTGCTGCGCATTGACCTGGGCTTTCATGCCGTCGACGTCACTGTACAAACCGCGCACCTGGCGCACAGTGCGGGCCAGGTTGGCCTGGGCGCTTTGCAGACCGACTTCGGCGTCGTTCGGATCGAAGTTGATCAGCACCTGGCCTTCATGGACCAAATCGCCATCGTCAGCGCCGATGCTGACCACGGTGCCGGTGACCAGCGGCGTGATTTCCACCACGTTGCCGTTCACGTAGGCGTCATCGGTGCTTTCGCTCCAGCGGCCGAAGAATTGGTGATAACCCCAGACGCCGGCTCCGGCGAGGATCACCATGATGGTCAGGACAAACAGCATCACTTTGCGCTTGCGCGGGTTGCTCGTGTCTTGAGCGTTGTCAGGGGCTTGAGTTGTATCGACAGTGGCCATGACGAGTACCTTGAATTAGTTGTGCTGCGTGGCTGGGGTTGCGTTGGCGGCGGTCAGGGTGTCGCCCTGAAATCCGCCACCCAGCGCTTGCATCAGTTGAATCGACAGGTCGATCTGCTCGGCATTCAGGTTGGCCAGCTGACGCTGGGCCTGGAGCAACTGCTGCTCGATGCTGAGCACGTCGAGGTAGTTGCCGATGCCGGAACCGTAGCGCTGGACCACGGTGTTGTAAGAATCCCGGGCGATGTCGGTGGCGTGTTGCTGGGCACCGATTTGCCGGCCGATATCGTGCAACTGGTTGATGGTGTCGCTGACATCGCCTAAAGCTTTCACCAGGCTTTTGTTGTACTGCGCCACCGCGAGGTCGTAATCGGCGTCGCGGGAATCGAGGTTGGCACGCAGGCGGCCGCCGTCGAAAATCGGCACCGAGATCGTCGGCGCGATGTTGAAGAAACGGCTCGCCGATCCAAACATCGCATCGCCCAGTAAAGATTCGGCACCCGCCGCCGCGCTCAAGTTCAAGTTGGGATAGAACTGTGTTTTGCCAGCGGCGATGTTCTTGCTCGCGGCCTCGACCCGCCAGCGCGCGGCCACGAGGTCGGGACGACGACCGAGCAGTTCGGCCGGCAATACCGACGGCAATGCAACGGCGCTGGCCTGAAGGACTTTCGGCCGGGCGATTTCGTTGCCGCGATCCGGGCCTTTGCCCAGCAGCACCGCCAAGGCGATTTTCGCGCTTTGCAGGCGTTTCTCGGCGTCGATCAGGCTGGCTTCGGCGCTGGCTTCAAGGCTTTCGGTTTGCTGGAACTGGTACTGACTGTCGATCCCCGAGCTCAGGCGACGCTGGCTGAGGTCGAGCATTTGTTTGGTGCGCTTGAGGTCTTCGCTGGCCAGGTCATGGATGATGTGCGCCTGCCCCAGATCGCTGTAGGCACGGGCGACGTCGGCGGACAAGGTCAGTTGCGCGGCCTGCTGATCGACTTCGGCGGCGCGGGCCTGGCCCAACGCGGCTTCCCAGGCATCGCGCTGGCCGCCCCAGAGATCGAAGGTGTAATTGAAGCTGGCGCCGAGATTACGCACGGTGGAGTAAGTGCCACCCTGCCCGCTCGGGTCTTTGTCGCGGGCCAGACGCGAACGGCTGACACCGGCATTGGCATCGAGGGTGGGCATCCGTGCAGCATCGGCGGCGTAGGCGGCAGCACTGGCCTGGTGAGCGCGGGCGTCGGCGATTTGCATGTCGGGGCTGTCGTGCAGGGCTTCGCGGATCAGGCCGTCGAGCTGCGGGTCGCCGAGGCTTTTCCACCAGTCGCTTTTCGGCCATGCGGCGGGTGTCAGGGTCACGCCATTGAGCGACTGCCCGGCCTTGAGGTTCTTCGCATCGAGGCTGACACCTTCGGTGCTCAGGCCACTGTAACTGGCGCAACCGGCGACGCTCATGGCCAACAGCACCAGGCTCAGTCCGGTACGCAGGCGTTTACTGTTCATTGCCACCTACCCGCAGCAAGGTGATCGAGTCACCCGCCGCTACCAGGATTTTCTTCAGGATGTGTTCCAGGGCTTTCAATTCTTCCGGGGTGATGGCCCCGGCCAGTTCATTCATGGCATCGGCGCCGATTTCCGGCAGACGGTCAGTCAACTGTTGACCTTGTTCGGTCAGCACCAGTTGCACCTGACGGCGGTCTGCTTCGGAGCGTTGGCGGGCGAGGAAACCTTTCTGTTCCAGACGATCGAGCATGCGGGTCATCGAACCACTGTCCAGCGACAGGTGGCGGCACAGCTCGGCCGGGGTATCGACGCCGAACTGGGCCATGATGATCAACACTTTGAACTGCGCGGCGGTGATGCCGTGGGGTTCCATGTGAGTGTCGATGATCCGGTCCTTGAGCAGCGCGGCGCGTCCGAGCAAGAGGCCGAGATGGCAATTATGGAAATCGTATGAGGAGAAATGTTTCATCGGACCACCAATTAGCTGCCTAGGCAGTGAATGTATGTCGAGATATTACTGCTTAGGCAGCCAATGTCAACGCAATAGTTAGGATGCTTTGTATTCGACTGATAAAAGGCGCACGACCGACCACCACAAATCTCTGTGGCGAGGGGGCTTGTCGGAACGCCGCACCGCCCCGTTCGGCTGCGAAGCAGTCGTCGCTTTTCGATTTGCAGGGTTTCAGAAGGAATGAAATGGCAAGTTTTGGGGCCGCTGCGCGGCCCAACGGGGGCAAGCCCCCTCACCACAGGGATCGCGCAGGGGGTTAGAAATCCCGCTTGTAGAAGATGTCCAGCGAACTGGCCACGCCGCTGGCGGCTTCGAGGTAGACTTTTTTGCTCAGCTTGTAACGCAAGGCGATGGTGTTGGCCGGTTCAAACACGCCTACGCCATAACGCAGGCTGAGCTTCTCGGAGATGTTGCCGCTGGCCACCACACTGGTGGTATTGCCGCTGCCTTGGGTATCGAGCTGGAAGTCCTGAATGCCCAGATCCTTGGCCAACCCGCTAGTGACCCCGGAGCTGCCCATCAAACCCAAGCCGAGGGCGGCCTGGGCGAGCATGTTGTTGTCTTCACCGGTGGTACTCAGCGGACGCCCCAGCACCAGGTAGGACAACGCCTGCTCCTGACTCATCGCCGGCTCGGAAAAAATCTGCGTGGTCGGCTGTTCGGCACTGCCGCTCAAGCGAATGCCGGCAATCACGTCGTCGGTCTGGCGAATCGCTTCGATGTCCAGGTACGGCTGATCGATGGGACCGGCAAACAACAGGCGGGCCCGGCGCACCGTCAGGCGCTGGCCGTAGGCGCGATAACGCCCGTCGTTGAGCCAGAGCTCGCCGCGTGTGTCCATGTTGTCGCCGATGTGCACATGACCTTGCAGGTTGGCGGTCAGGCCGAAGCCGGCAAAGCTGAGTTTGTCTTCCCCGACCACCACGTCGATGTCCATCGCCATGGCCATCGGCGGCTTGCCCTCTTCGGTCTGCTGGCCGACGATCACCGTGTCATCGGAGACCTTGACCGTCGACGGCGGCAGCTCACGCACGGTGATTTCGCCCTTGGGCACCAGCACTTTGCCGACGATTGCGAGTTTGTCGTCCTTCATGGAGATTTTCAGGTCCGGCGCGACTTCCAGCGCGGCGTAGGGTTCGACGGTGACCGGCAACTGCGAGCCCTTGAGCGCCAGGTCCACCACCAGCGCCTGGCCCCAGGCGATATTGCCATTGAGAGTGCCCTGCCCGGCCTTGCCGCTTTTCCAGCCGCCGTTCAGCTGTACGGTTTCGCCGGCAATCACCGCTTGAAGTTGCAGGGCCTGGAGCGCCATCGGCAGTTCCGGCCCGGAGATTTCACCGTCGCGCAGCTCAAGGTTGCCGTTGACCAGCGGCGCCAGCAACCCGCCAGACAGCGTGCCGCTGCCGTTCAAATGCCCGGTGAGTTTCTCGACCATCGGCACAAACGGCCGCGCCACCGACAAATCCAGGCCATTGAGGCGGAATGAGCCGGTCAGCGGTTTGTTCTTCGGCAACGGGTTGATCTGCGCCTGCAGCATCAGCTCACCAAGCTTGCCACCGACGAAGCTGAGGTCGGTGTCGATGCGTTTTGGCGTGAGTTTGCTGGTGAGTTTCAGGGTCTGGTACGGGAAGTCCAGCCACTGGTCCTTTTCCTTCATGCGCAATGTGCCACCGCTGGCATCGACGCTGATCTGGCCGTTCGGGCCGCTGGCCGGCAAGTCCAGTTGCAGGTCGGCGTTGAGCCGGCCCTGCCAGGCAAAATCCTTCGGCAGCCATTGCGCCAGGCTGTCGATCGGGAACTGCTTGAGGTGGTAACGCAGCTTTGGCTCCGGCATCAAGCGCTGGTCTTCGCCACACAGGCTGGCCGGGCCGGACATCCAGCAATGGGCACCGAAGTTGATTTTGCCGTCCGCCAGCCGTTCGAGTCTGGCCGGGTTTTGCAGCTTCCAGTCCTGACCACCGGCCTGGATATCGCCACTGGCCAGACGCCCGCGCCAGTTACCTTTATCCAACGCGCCGTCAAGACCGAGCGCCAGTTTCAGTTTCGGTCCTTGCAGGTCGAGGGTCAGCTTCTGGTTTTTGATGTCGCCCTGGCCGCTGGCGGTCAAGGTGCCCAGTGACGTGTCGCCGGTCTGAATGCCGCTGCCCTTGAGGTCGATCTTCGCCCGTTGGGCACTGTCGAGGGTGGCATCCAGATTGAGGCTTTGCAGGCGGTTGTCTTCGAAAACCAGTTGCGTGCCTTGCAGGGCGAGCTTGCCTTGCGGTGCCTTGAGCGTGCCGGCGACATTGACCCGACCATTGAGCTGGCCGCGCAGTTGCGGCCAGAGTTGGGCGAGGCGCGGCATTTTGATGTCGATCTGGCCGGCGAGTTTCTGTTGCAGGCTGCCTTGGCCATTGATGCTGTTGTCACCCAGGCGAATCTGCAACGCGCTGAGGTTCCATTGCTCGCCGCCGCCATCAGCCTTGGCTTGCAACACCGCCGGCTGCCCGCGCAGTTTGCCTTTCAGGTCCAGGTCGGCGGTCAGGCTGAGCCTTTCATTCTTCATCTCGCCTTTGCTGCGTAACGGACCCGCCAAGGTACCCGGCAACTCCGCGAGCCAGTACGCCGGGTTGATCGCCGAGAGGTCCAGCGCGGTATCCCAGGCGATGCCGTCGGCAAATTGCAGGTTCAGGTGCCCTTCGGCCTTGCCCTGCCCGGCTTCGAGCTTGAATTGCGGCAGATGGATTTGGCTCAGGTCGCCGCTGAACGGGCTGTTCAGGCTGAACGCCCCGGCCGGACCATCCAGTGCGGCCTTGAAGTTACCGATGTAGTTGCCGTCGGTGTAGGAGACTTCACCGTTGAAGCTGCGCAGTGCCACTTGCGGCTCGTCGATCAGCGGATAGAGGCGGTGCCAGGGGAAATCCAGCCAGTCGATTTTCGCTTCGGCACTGAAGCCTTTGCTCCAGTCCAGTTGCCCGGTGAGCTTGAGGCTTTGTTTGTCATTGGCGGTCAGGTCGAGACCCGCGATTTGCGCGCCCTTGGCGTCAACCTTGCCTTGCAGCGACAACGCGACCGGGCCAAGTTCGGCAGGCAACGTGGCTTTGCCGAGCAACTGGTAGCCGTTTTTCAGGTCGCCATCGCCGGTGAGTTCCAGTTGATTGAGTTGCAGGGTGTCCGGCAGCTCGGCGCTGGCCTTGAAGCCGTCAGCGGTGATGCGCACTTTTGCCGGCAGGTTTTCCACCAGTGGCTGCAATTCGCCAGTCAACTGCCCGTTCAGGTAACCGCTGCTGTCGGCTTTCAGGTTCAAGGTTTTCAGCAGATCGCCGTCGACCTTCAAAGCCAGTGCCCAGGGTTCGGTGCCCGGCGCCGGCAAGGTCAGCTTGCCTTCGGCGGTCAGCGGCCAGTTGCCGATCGGTTGCAACAGGCCAGACAGGTTCAGGCTCAGTTCATCCCGCTGCAAGTGCACCGAGTCGATCTTCAAACCCTGTTCGGTCCAGTGCGCCGCCAGTTGCAGGCCTTTGAGCTCTTCGCTGCCATTGAACAGCAAACGGCCGACCTTGACGTCACCCAACTCGATGGCCAGCGGCAACTTCAAGTCCGGAAGGCTGATCGGCCCGCTGCTTTGCTCTTCTGCGCCTGGCGGAAATTGCAGGCTGACCTGCTCAGCCTGCAATTGCTCGATGCACAGCGTCATGCGCGTCAGGCACAGCGGCGACCAGGCGAAAATCGCCTGGTTCAGCTCAACCCGGCTGTTGTCCTGCTGCCACAGCAGATGGTCGGCGCTCCACTGTCCACCCAAACGGCCCTGGAAATTCTCCACGGTCAAACCCGGCACAAACCCGAGCGCCCAGCGACTGCCCGTCGCCGTACCCAGCACGATGATCAAGGCCAGCACGACCAGCATCAGCAGCGCCGGGATCGCCAGCAGCGCTATTTTCAAACCACGCTTCACAGCTCAGGCCCCATGGAAAAGTGCAGTCGAATGCCGCCGTCGTCGTCCATCGCGTGGGCCAGGTCGAGGCGAATCGGCCCTACCGGCGAAACCCAGCGCACGCCAATACCGACGCCGGTCTTCAGGTTCGGCAGTTCGAGGGTGTTGAAGGAGTTGCCCTGGTCGATGAAGGTTGCGACCCGCCATTTTTCGGCGATGGAGTATTGATACTCGACGCTGCCGGCCACCATGTAACGGCCACCGATACGGTCGCCATCGGAGTTCTCCGGGGACAGGCTCTGGTAGTCGTAACCGCGCACGCTCTGATCACCACCGGCAAAGAAGCGCAGAGACGGCGGCACCGATTTGTAACCGTTGGTGGCGCTGCCGCCGACCTGCACCCGACCGAGGAAGCGGTGTTTATCGAAGACCGTGGTCAGGCCTTTGACCAGTGCCGTGCCATACACCAGGTTGGTGTCCGAACCCAATCCTTCCTTGGCCACCTTGGTTTCGAATTGCAGGCGATAGCCATTATGCGGATCGATGCGGTTGTCGCTTTTCAGGTACGAATAGCTCACGCCGGGCATTAGCAAGGTACTGAGCCCCGAGTCGTCACCGAGTGTGTATTCCTCGCGTTGCCATTTAAGCGACACCACCCGCTGCCAGCCGCTGGGCAACTTGCTGTGCCATTCGGGGCCAAGGGTCAGCAATTTGCTGCGGGAGTCGGTGCCAGCGATATCTTCATATTGATAGCCAGCGGCCCAGCGCAGTTTGTCGGTCAGCGGTGGGTCCAGGGGAATGTCGTAAAACACCCCGACGTTCTGCCGTGGTGCCGACAGTTCGGCTTCCCAGCCATAGCTGTCGCCTTGCGGGTTGACCCAGTGCCGGGTCCAGTTGGCCTTGATTCGCGGGCCGACGTCGGTGGAAAACCCCAGACCCAAGCCCATGGTCCGAGGCTTGCGGGTGTCGAGTTTGACCGCCACCGGGATCACGTCGTCCTTGGAGGCCGTTGGCGCCGCGTCGACGCGCACGCCTTCGAAATAACCGCTCGATTGCAGCGCCTGATTGAGTTCGGCGATCAGTTCCGAGTCATAGGGCGTACCGGCCTTGAACGGCACCATGCGTTGCAGCAGGTCTTCGTCGAACGGCGTGTCGCCTTCAAAACTGACTTTGCCCAGCGCATAACGCGGGCCGCTGTCGTAGATCAATTCGATATCGGCGACGCCCGCGCGCGGGTCCACCAGCAGCTTCTGGCGAGTGAAGCGCCCACTGAAGAAGCCGAAACGCGAGGCCTGGTTCTGGATCAGCCGCTTGGCGTCTTCGTAACGGCCATGGTTAAGCACCGCGCCTGGCATTAGCAGGTCGCTTTTGGGCACACGAAAGGATTTGAGCGAGGCGGCAGGACCGTCGACACGTATCGTGACGTTGCGCAAATGGATCGGCTCGCCGGGATCGATGTTCAGCACCAGGCGCGGCGTCTTGCCGCCCTTCACGTCGCTGTCGATTTGCGGCTGGTAATACCCCAAGGCCTGGGCGGCCTTGCGCGCCTGTTCTTCGGCGCCGCGACTGAAGCGCAGCAAGGCTTCTTCATCGCGATCGCCGAGGCTACCGATATAGCCCTCTATATTGGCCTTCAGTTCATCGTTGGACGGTTTGATCCGCACATCCAATTCACTTTGCGCCAGCGCCGCGCAGCTGGATAACAGCATCAACAGGCCGCTGGTGATTCTTCCTGGAACATTCATAGGCGCGGATGCTATCACGAGCTTGGGAGCCTGATAGAGCCGGACTTGTCCCATAAGTTCGGCGATTACGCTGTTGCTGTTTGTAACACCTGCGGGTTGGCGTGGAAAAACACGTGCTCACGAATCGGTCCTACGGCCACTTCGCCGATTTCCTCATAGCCCTGACGCTTATAGAACTCCAGATAGCGAGGATTCCCGGTGTCGAGGATCACGCCTTGGGAGTGCTCATCGACTGCGCACCAGTTGTGCACCGCTTGCAGCAACTGTTCGCCAAAGTGCTTGCCCTGGAATTGCGGGTGAACCCCCAGCAATGGCAGGACGTGCACCGAGTCGGACGGCACGCACGCCATCACGGCGGCGTGGTAATCGAGGTAGCGTCGGGTACAGCGAAACCCGGTGCTGAGCACCATCCGCAGGCGCCAGGCCCAGCTTTCGGTGATGCCCAGGCGGCGTTGCGGCGGCGCGATCAGGGCGATGCCGATCAAGCGGTCATTCACCAGCAGGCCGATGGCCGGCAAATCCTGCAGAAAGTGCTGTTTGATCAGTTCGCGCACCGTCGCCCGGACTCGCTGTTCATAACCGGGGCGTTCGGCTTCGAACAGGTAGCCGAACGTCGGCTCGTGCCGGTACGCCTGGTACAACAGGGAACGCGCTTCGCGGGAATAGCCGCTGTCGAGCATGTGAATATCGGCGATGGCGGTCGAGGTTTCGGGCATAACGGCGGATCTCCCTGGGGCACAGCTCAGATGGCTGCGCTCTTCTTGGTACGAGCCTTGGGGTGGCTTCACAGTTCCCCAGACAGGTATAGACCAAGCGAGGAGCTTCATCGACCGGGCTTGCCCGCGAAGAGGCCGGATCTGCCAACACATCTCTGACAGGACACAACGAATCCCCTCACCCCAAAGCTGGCCCCATTCCTACATGTCAGCTAGCATCGCACTTTTGCCAGGACTGCCGACCATGAAGATCGTCTCCTTCAACATCAACGGGCTGCGCGCTCGCCCGCATCAGCTGGCGGCGCTGATCGAAAAGCATCAGCCGGACGTGATCGGGTTGCAGGAAACCAAGGTCCACGACGACCAGTTTCCCCTGGCCGAGGTGCAGGCGCTGGGGTATCACGTGTATTTCCACGGCCAGAAGAGTCACTACGGCGTGGCCCTGCTCTCGCGCCAGGAGCCGATTGCGCTGCACAAAGGTTTCGCCACTGATGAAGAAGACGCTCAACGGCGCTTTATCTGGGGCACGTTCGCCGACGCCAATGGCGTGCCGGTGACCATCATGAACGGCTATTTCCCACAGGGCGAAAGCCGCGATCACCCCACCAAGTTCCCGGCCAAGGAACGTTTCTACAGCGATTTGCAGCAATTGCTGGAAAGCCAGTTCAGCAACGACCAGCCGATCGTGGTGATGGGCGATGTGAACATTTCCCCGGAAGACTGCGACATCGGCATTGGCCCGGATAACATGAAACGCTGGCTGAAAACCGGCAAATGCAGCTTCCTGCCCGAAGAACGCGAATGGATGGCACGCCTGAAGAACTGGGGTCTGGTGGACAGTTTCCGTCACCTGAACCCGGAGGTTGCCGACCGTTTCAGCTGGTTCGACTACCGCAGCCGCGGTTTTGAAGATGAGCCCAAGCGTGGGCTGCGGATTGACCTGATCATGGCGTCCAACGGGTTGTTGCCTCGGGTCAAGGACGCAGGCGTGGATTACGAACTGCGCGCAATGGAAAAGCCTTCCGATCACGCGCCGATCTGGCTTGAGTTGAGCTGATAACGTTTTGCTGATTATTCCCACGCTCCGCGTGGGAATAATCACTGTCATCGTTCAGAAACCTTACTGACTTATTCTCCCGGCACTTTCTTTGGCTTATTAAGGTGCCGGCATGTCCCTGCGCGTGTTGTTCCTGCTGCTCGGCGCCGTGCTGCCGTTGACAGTATCGGCCGGTGATCTGCCGACGCCCGAACGCGGCCCGGTGCTGCGCATCCAGGGTTCCAACACCATTGGCGCGGCGTTGGGGCCGGCGCTGGTCGAGGGGTTGATGCATGAACAGGGCCTGCTCAAGGTGCACCGCGAAGCCCCGGACAAAGCCAACGAACAACGCATCGTCGGAGAAACCGCTCAGGGCCGCCGAGTGGAGGTGGAAGTCGCGGCCCACGGTTCCAGCACCGGATTCAAAGCCCTGAAAATCGCCTCCGCCGATCTTGCGGCCTCGTCACGGCCGATCAAGGACAGCGAACGACTGGATCTCGAACCGCTGGGCGACCTGAAAAGCCCGGTTGCCGAACAAGTCATCGCCATCGACGGGCTGGCCATCATCCTTCATCCGCACAATCCGCTGAAGCAGCTCAACACCGAGCAACTGGCGCGAATTTTCAGCGGCGAAACGAAAACCTGGGAAGAGCTCGGCGGCACCGGTGGGACGATTCATCTCTACGCGCGGGATGACCAATCGGGCACCTACGACACGTTCAAGGAGTTGGTCCTCAGCCCGCGTGGGAAAATGCTGAGCGGCAACGCGAAACGCTTCGAATCCAGTGAGCAATTGTCCGACGCGGTGAGTCTGGACCCGCAAGCCATCGGCTTCATCGGTTTGCCTTATGTGCGCCAGGCCAAAGCCGCGGCCATTGTCGATGGTGACTCCCAGGCCATGCTGCCGCTCAATAGCCTGATCGCGACGGAAGATTACCCGCTGTCCCGTCGGCTGTTCTTTTACCTGCCGCCGAACGGGAAAAATCCCTGGGCCAAGGCCTTGGTCAAGTTCGCCCAAAGCAGCAAAGGCCAGGCGATTGTCGCGGCTAACGGTTTTATCGCGCAGACCGTTCAGGCCATGGCGGTCACACCGAATGCGCTGATGCCCGAGGGTTATCAGGCACTCAGTCGGCATGCCCAGCGGCTGACGGTGAATTTTCGTTTCGAAGAAGGCAGCGCGACGCTGGACAACAAGGCCCGCCAGGACCTGTCGCGGGTGCTCGACTATATAAGGCAGCACGACAAAGCCAATCGGCAGGTGACGCTGGTAGGGTTTGGCGATGCCAAGAGCGACCCCGCGCGGGCCGACCTGCTGTCGAAACTGCGGGCCATGGCGGTGCGGCGAGAACTGGTGAAAAGCGGCGTGGTGTTTCGCGAAATTCGCGGTTTTGGCGCCGAGATGCCGGTGGCGGCCAACAGCGGGGATGAAGGGCGGATCAAGAATCGGCGGGTTGAGGTTTGGGTGTATTGAAGTAAGCACCAAACATTGTGGCTTGGGGGCCTACTGTGGCGAGGGGGCTTGCCCCCGTTGGACTGCGAAGCGGGCCTCAAACCGGCCACCGCATTTTTCCTGGAAAGACGCGGTGTACAATTTACGACTGCTGCGCAGCCGAACGGGGGCAAGCCCCCTCGCCACAGGTCTCAGTGCCCGCTGCGCATCATTTCCTTAGGCACGTACTTGCCGATCTCGAACTTGCCAATCGCCGCGCGGTGCACTTCGTCCGGGCCGTCGGCCAGGCGCAGGGTGCGTTGCATGGCATACATGTAGGCCAGCGGGAAATCGTTGGACACCCCTGCCCCGCCATGGATCTGGATCGCCCGGTCGATCACCCGTAACGCCACGTTCGGTGCAACCACTTTGATCTGCGCGATCTCGCTCTTCGCCACTTTGTTGCCGACGGTGTCCATCATGTACGCCGCTTTCAACGTCAGCAGTCGCGCCATGTCGATCTCCATCCGCGAGTCGGCGATTTTGTCAATGTTGCCGCCCAGACGCGCCAGAGGTTTACCGAATGCAGTGCGGTTGACCGCCCGTTTGCACATCAGCTCCAGCGCACGTTCAGCCATGCCGATCGAACGCATGCAGTGGTGAATCCGGCCCGGGCCGAGGCGACCCTGGGCGATTTCGAAGCCGCGTCCTTCGCCCAACAGGACGTTTTCGTACGGCACCCGGACGTTCTCGAATAGCACTTCGGCGTGGCCGTGAGGCGCGTCGTCGTAACCGAACACCGGCAGCGGACGCACAATCTTCACGCCCGGCGTATCCACCGGCACCAGAATCATCGAGTGCTGAGCGTGGCGTGGTGCATCCGGATTGCTCAGGCCCATGAAGATCAGGATCTTGCAGCGCGGATCGCAGGCCCCTGAAGTCCACCATTTCTTGCCGTTGATCACCCACTCATCGCCATCACGCACGGCACGGGCAGCCATGTTGGTGGCGTCGGACGAGGCCACGTCCGGCTCGGTCATGGCGAACGCCGAGCGGATCTCGCCGCGCAACAGCGGTTCGAGCCAGCATTGCTTCTGCTCTTCGTTGGCGTAACGCACCAGCACTTCCATGTTGCCGGTGTCGGGCGCCGAGCAGTTGAACGGCTCAGGGCCCAGCAATGAGCGACCCATGATTTCCGCCAATGGCGCGTATTCGAGGTTGGTCAGGCCGGCACCCAGTTCAGACTCAGGCAGAAACAAATTCCACAGGCCTTCGGCCTTGGCCTTGAGTTTGAGTTCTTCCATGATCGCCGTCGGCTGCCAGCGATCGCCCTCGGCGACCTGGCGTTCGAACACCGCTTCGGCGGGATAAACGTAGGTGTCCATGAACGCAGTCACGCGCTCACGCAGTTCCTGGACCTTGGGCGAATAAGCGAAATCCATGGCAGCTCTACCTTTTTAACAGGGGTTCAGAGGAGTTGTTCAGGTCATGCAATCGATGCTAGAACAGCTACGAAAATTTACCTAACCTATTCTCGGCGTGTATTAACATTCATCACCGATATATGATCGGCTGATTGCCAAGGCCCTCGGGTCCGATCAAGACGCCCCTGATAACAAGAGTGCAGCGCATGAATCTGAGCAAGGTCGACCTCAACCTTTTCATCGTCTTCGACGCGATCTACACCGAAGCCAACCTGACCCGCGCCGGGCAGATCGTCGGCATTACTCAACCGGCGGTGTCGAACGCTCTGGCCCGCCTGCGCGAAACCTTCAACGACCCGCTTTTCGTGCGCACCGCCCAGGGCATGGTGCCCACACCGATGGCGCAGAACATCATCGGCCCCGTGCGTAACGCCCTCTCCCTGCTGCGGGTGTCGGTGCAGGAAAGCCGCATCTTCAACCCGTTGCAGGCGGTCAAGACCTACCGCATCAGCATGACCGACCTCACCGAAGCGGTGATCCTCCCGCCATTGTTCCAGCGCCTGCGCCGCCTGGCGCCGACGGTGATCATCGAAAGTTTCCTGTCCAAACGCCGCGAAACCACCAAGGAACTGGCGGCCGGGCGCCTGGATTTCGCGGTGGATGCGCCGCTCAACACCGACCCGCAGGTGCGCCACGTCAAGTTGATGGAAGACCGTTATGTGTGCGCCATGCGCAAGGGCCATCCGCTGGCGGGCAAAGAGAAATTCACCCTCGACGATTACCTGTCCCTGACCCACATCCATATCTCCAGCCGCCGCAGCGGCCTGGGCTATGTCGACCTGGCCCTGGGCAAAATGGGCATCCAGCGCAAGATCGCCCTGCGCTCCCAGCATTACCTGATGGCGTCCCAGGTGTTACAGCAGACCGACATGGTCATGACCGTGCCGGAACGCTTCGCCCGTCGCCATGATTTGTACTCGGTGAACCTGCCGGTCAAAGAAGTTCCGCCGGTGGAAACCCACCTCTACTGGCACGAAAGCACCGACCAGGACCCGGCCAACCGCTGGATGCGCGAGCAGATGATCGAGTTGTGCCAGCAGGTCACGGCGCACGAGAAGAAGCTGGATACGGTGTAGGACGTTAATCCGTGTCATTGTTCTTCGCGGGCAAGCCTCGCTCCTACAAGGTTAGCGTCGAACCACGATTAAATGATCGACACCAAACCTGTAGGAGCGAGGCTTGCCCGCGAAGAGGCCCGTCACTACACAGACAATTCATGCCCCTTGACGTAAACGTCAACCTGACATTAGCTTAGCGCCATGACCTTTTTCGAGCGCTTCCATGAGCAGCCAGACCTATAGCATTTCCGACCTCGCCCGCGAGCTCGACATCACCACCCGGGCCATTCGCTTCTATGAAGAGCAAGGCCTGCTCAGCCCCGAGCGTCGCGGTCAGGAACGCATTTATTCGCCCCGTGACAAGGTCAGTCTGAAGCTGATCCTGCGGGGCAAGCGCATTGGTTTTTCCCTGGCCGAATGCCGCGAGCTGATCGAGCTCTATGACCCCTCCAGCGGTAACACCAAGCAATTGCACAGCATGCTGGCGAAAATTGCCGAACGTCGGGAACAACTCGAGCAGCAACTGCTGGACATCGAACAGATGAAGCTGGAACTCGACACAGCCGAGGAGCGCTGCACCCAGGCGCTGGAGCAAACGATCAAGAGCCAGCAGCTCGTGTAGGAGCTGAGCTTGCTCGCGAAAGCGGTATGTCCTTCAACATGGATGTCGACTGACCTAACGCTTTCGCGAGCAAGCTCAGCTCCTACAGGGCTCTGTGAACATTCATACAATCTCAACAGGTCGATTCCCATGTCCCTCCCCACCCACGTACGCCTGGTCGAAGTCGGCCCCCGCGACGGTCTGCAAAACGAAGCCCAACCCATCAGCGTCGCGGACAAGGTGCAACTGGTCGATGCGCTCACCGCCGCTGGCCTCGGCTATATAGAAGTCGGCAGTTTCGTCTCGCCCAAATGGGTGCCGCAAATGGCCGGTTCCGCCGAGGTCTTCGCGCAGATCCAGCGCAAACCAGGGGTGACCTATGGCGCCCTCGCCCCCAACCTGCGGGGCTTTGAAGACGCTATCGCCGCCGGGGTCAAGGAAGTCGCGGTGTTCGCCGCAGCGTCCGAAGCGTTCTCCCAGCGTAATATCAATTGCTCGATCAGCGAGAGCCTGGAGCGCTTCGTGCCGATCATGGACGCCGCCAAACAACACGGCGTCAGCGTGCGCGGTTACGTGTCCTGTGTGCTGGGCTGCCCTTATGAGGGTGATGTCAAGCCTGCACAAGTCGCCCGGGTCGCTCGCGAGCTCTATGCGATGGGCTGCTACGAGGTTTCGCTGGGAGACACCATCGGCATCGGCACCGCTGGCGCGACCCGCAAGATGTTTGAAGTGGTTTCGGCCGACGTGCCACGGGAAAAACTGGCCGGGCACTTCCACGACACCTATGGCCAGGCCATGGCCAATATCTACGCCAGCCTGCTGGAAGGCATTTCGGTATTCGACAGCTCCATCGCCGGCCTTGGCGGCTGCCCGTACGCCAAGGGCGCCAGCGGTAACGTCGCCACCGAAGACGTGGTTTACCTGCTCAACGGCCTGGGCATCGAGACCGGGATCGACCTGGACGCCTTGATTCGCGCCGGCCAGCAGATTTGCGCGGTGCTGGGGCGCCCTACCGGTTCTCGCGTGGCCAAGGCTCGCAGCGCACAGTGACAGTGTGGATGTGTCCGGGTGTTACCGCGTGTTCTGGCACGTGGGGCGGAAACGAGTAACACGGAAACAAATTGTCAGGTTTGGTACGGGTGAAAAATCTCACAAAAAATCAAATCATTGATTTTAAAGGACTTTTCAAAGTTGGCATGGCTTCTGCTATCTCTATGGCATAACAAGAATAAAAAGCTGCAAACCAATAAAAATAAGACGTAACGACTCTGACATAACAAGAACAACACGGCAGAGACGCAGCTAACAGATTTTTTTGGAGAAGGTGTGCTTTTCAGGGTGCTTTTCGGAGTAACCCGCAACCGGGCAGAGAACAATAAAACTACCTTCAGGTAGCTCCCGAACTGGTTGGATCGCTTGGCGAAAAAGTAGATCAGCGCTCAAAAAAATACGTTTGCTCTTGATCCCGGATGGGGATCGACAAAAACAGCGGTAAAGGGCCACGGTTGCCAAAAACAACAACAGACCGCCCCTCAATAATAAAAAAAGAGCACGTAACGACAAAATTAAAGGGGAGCTTCGGCTCCCCTTTGTGCTTTCTTGTCTTTCTATTTTTCTCGACCCACATGTGGAAGCAGGCTCGCCCCCACACTGGTTATGTGTCAGGCGTTTTTGCTGCGCAGCTCCTCGATGCTGATCTCGCGCATCCGAAACTTCTGGATCTTGCCGGTCACGGTCATCGGAAACTCCTCGACGAACTTGAAGTAACGCGGCGTCTTGAAGTGCGCGATACGCTCCTTGCACCAGGCCTGCAACTCCTGTTCGGTGGCGCTGTGGCCGGGATGAAATTTGATCCAGGCGACAATCTCTTCGCCATACCGGGAGCAAGGAATGCCGATCACCTGCACATCGGCAACCGCCGGGTGGGTGAAGAAGAACTCTTCAAGTTCGCGCGGGTAAATATTCTCACCGCCGCGAATGATCATGTCCTTGTTACGCCCGGCGATGCACACGTAACCCTCTTCGTTCATGCTCGCCAGATCGCCGGTGTGCATCCAGCCAGCGTCATCGATAGCCTCGGCGGTGGCTTGCGGGTTCTTCCAGTAGCCGAGCATCACGCTGTAACCCCGAGTGCACAGCTCGCCAATGGTGCCGCGTGGCACCAGATTGCCCGCCTCGTCGATGATCTTGCTTTCCAGTTGCGGCTGGGTGCGGCCGACCGTGGTGACGCGCAATTCCAGGTCGTCCGACGGACCGGTCTGCAAAGACACGGGGCTGGTTTCCGTCATGCCGTAGGCAATCTGCACTTCGCTCATGTGCATTTCGCCGATAACCCGACGCATCACCTCGATCGGACACGTCGCCCCGGCCATGATCCCGGTGCGCAGGCTCGACAAATCAAATTCGGCGCGCTTGGGCTGATCGAGCATGGCGATGAACATGGTCGGCACGCCATAAAGCGCGGTGGCTTTTTCTTCGGCGACGGTGGTCAGGGTCAACAGCGGATCGAAGGCATCGTTGGGGTAAATCATGGTGCTGCCGTGGGTGACGCAGCCGAGGTTGCCCATGACCATGCCGAAGCAGTGATACAGCGGCACCGGAATCACCAGCCGATCATCGGCGGTCAGGCCGAGGCTTTCGCCGACCATGTAACCGTTGTTGAGAATGTTGTAGTGGCTGAGGGTCGCGCCCTTGGGGAAACCGGTGGTGCCGGAGGTGTACTGGATGTTCACCGCCTGGTCGAAATGCAGGCTGTCCTGGCGTTCGTGCAATGGCTCGATCGACACACTGGCTGCCAGATCGGCCAATTGCGACCACGGCAGGAAACCCGAGGGTGGCTGCGCATCCAGGCTGATGACCCCACGCAGTTCCGGCAGGCGTTCGCTCTGCAAGCGGCCGATGGATTGCTCCGCCAATTCCGGTACCAACCCTTGCAGCATGCCGTGATAGTCGGAGGTCTTGAAGGCCCCGGCGCAAACCAGCCATTGGCAGCCGGATTGCTTCAATACGTATTCGAGTTCCGAACTGCGATAAGCCGGGTTGATGTTGACCAGGATCACGCCGATTTTCGCACTGGCGAACTGGCTGATGCACCACTGGGCGCAGTTCGGGGCCCAGATGCCGAGCCGGTCACCGGTTTGCAAACCCAGCGCCAGGAATGCTCTGGCGTGCAGATCAACAGCATCCGACAGCTGCTGCCAGGTGTAACGCAGCTGTTGGTGGCGCACGACCAGCGCCTCCCCGTTCGGGTATTGCGCGACGGTGTTATCAAACGCCTGGCCGATGGTCATCGCCAGCAAGGCTTTGTCCTGGGAACCACGGGTATAGCTGCGCTGCGGGTTTGCACTGGGTTGATCCATGACGACCCCTATTGTCTTTATTAGTGGGCTGTACCGGCGACCTGTAGGAGCCGGCTTGTGTGGCGAGGGGCTTGCCCCCGTTGGGCCGCGCAGCGGACCCAAGATCTGCGAGCGCTGCGCACTCGAACGGGGGCAAGCCCCCTCGCCACAGTCTTTCAGAACTGGCTCTACTCTCGCTCAAGTTGACGTTAACGTAAAGGGTGATTGACAGCCATTCGTCACAGGCTTACGTTAACGTAAAGGTGAGAGCTGAATCACTGCCCTCCCCACCCTACAAAAAAGCCAAAAGGTGCCCCATGAGCTACCCATCCCTGAACTTTGCCCTCGGTGAAACCATCGACATGCTGCGCGATCAGGTTCAGTCCTTCGTCGCCAAAGAGATCGCCCCGCGCGCCGCTCAGATCGACATCGACAACCTGTTCCCGGCCGACCTGTGGCGTAAATTCGGCGACATGGGCCTGCTGGGCATCACCGTGCCGGAAGAGTACGGCGGCGCGGGCCTGGGTTATCTGGCGCACGTGGTCGCCATGGAAGAAATCAGCCGCGGTTCGGCGTCGGTCGCCCTGTCCTACGGCGCGCACTCCAACCTCTGCGTCAACCAGATCAACCGCAACGGCACTCATGAACAGAAAAGCAAATACCTGCCGAAACTGATCAGCGGCGAGCACATCGGTGCCCTGGCCATGAGCGAGCCGAACGCCGGTTCCGACGTGGTCTCGATGAAGCTGCGCGCCGACAAACGCGGCGATCACTACGTACTCAACGGCAGCAAGACCTGGATCACCAACGGCCCTGACGCCAACACCTACGTGATCTACGCCAAGACCGACCTGGAAAAAGGCCCGCATGGCATCACCGCGTTCATCGTCGAGCGCGACTGGAAAGGTTTCAGCCGCAGCAACAAATTCGACAAGCTCGGCATGCGTGGCTCGAACACCTGCGAGCTGTTCTTCGATGACGTCGAAGTGCCGGAAGAAAACATCCTCGGCGTACTCAATGGCGGCGTGAAAGTGCTGATGAGCGGCCTCGACTACGAGCGCGTGGTGCTTTCCGGTGGCCCGACCGGGATCATGCAGGCCTGCATGGACCTGATCGTGCCGTACATCCATGACCGCAAACAGTTCGGCCAGAGCATCGGCGAATTCCAGCTGATCCAGGGCAAAGTCGCCGACATGTACACCCAACTCAATGCCAGCCGCGCTTACCTGTATGCCGTGGCCCAGGCCTGCGAACGTGGCGAAACCACTCGCAAGGACGCCGCCGGGGTGATCCTCTACAGTGCCGAGCGCGCCACGCAAATGGCCCTCGACGCGATCCAGATTCTCGGCGGCAACGGCTACATCAACGAATTCCCGGCCGGTCGTCTGCTGCGTGACGCCAAGCTGTATGAAATCGGCGCCGGCACCAGTGAGATCCGTCGCATGCTGATCGGTCGCGAACTGTTCAACGAAACCCGCTAAACGGAGCTGTCCATGGCTATCCTGCATACCCAGCTCAACCCCCGTTCGGCAGAGTTCGCGGCTAACAGCGCGGCGATGCTCAAACAGGTCGACGCCCTGCACACCCTGCTCGCGCAAGTGCAGCAAGGTGGTGGCCCGAAGGCGCAAGAACGTCACACCTCGCGGGGCAAACTGCTGCCCCGTGAGCGGATCAATCGCCTGCTCGATCCGGGTTCGCCGTTTCTCGAGATCAGCCAACTGGCGGCCTACGCGGTGTACGGCGAAGACGTTCCCGCCGCTGGCGTGATTGCCGGGATCGGCCGGGTGGAAGGCGTCGAATGCATGATCGTCGCCAACGATGCCACCGTGAAAGGTGGCTCGTACTACCCGCTGACCGTTAAAAAACACCTGCGTGCGCAAACCATCGCCCAGCAGAATCGCCTGCCGTGCATTTATCTGGTGGACTCCGGTGGAGCCAACCTGCCGCGCCAGGATGAAGTGTTCCCGGACCGCGAACACTTCGGGCGGATCTTCTTCAACCAGGCCAACATGAGCGCCATGGGCATTCCGCAAATTGCGGTGGTCATGGGCTCTTGCACCGCCGGGGGCGCCTACGTTCCGGCGATGGCCGACGAGGCGATCATGGTTCGTCAGCAGGCCACCATCTTCCTCGCTGGCCCACCGCTGGTGAAAGCCGCGACCGGTGAAGTGGTCAGCGCCGAAGACCTCGGCGGGGCCGATGTGCACTGCAAGATTTCCGGGGTCGCCGACCACTACGCCGAAAGCGATGAACATGCCCTGGCATTGGCCCGGCGCAGCGTGGCCAACCTCAACTGGCGCAAGCTCGGCGAACTGCAACAACGTACGCCGATCGCGCCGCTGTATAGCAGCGACGAGTTGTACGGCGTGGTCTCGGCCGACGCCAAGCAACCGTTCGATGTGCGCGAAGTGATCTCACGACTGGTGGACGGCTCGGCGTTCGATGAGTTCAAGGCGCTGTTCGGGACGACGTTGGTGTGCGGCTTCGCCCACCTGCACGGCTACCCGATCGCGATCCTCGCCAACAACGGCATCCTCTTCGCCGAGGCCGCACAGAAAGGCGCGCACTTCATCGAACTGGCCTGCCAGCGCGGCATTCCGTTGCTGTTCCTGCAGAACATCACCGGGTTCATGGTCGGCCAGAAATACGAGGCCGGCGGCATCGCCAAGCACGGCGCGAAATTGGTGACCGCCGTGGCTTGTGCCAAGGTGCCGAAGTTCACCGTGATCATCGGCGGCAGCTTCGGCGCCGGTAACTACGGCATGTGTGGCCGGGCCTACGATCCACGCTTCCTGTGGATGTGGCCGAACGCGCGAATCGGCGTGATGGGCGCCGAACAGGCGGCGGGTGTGCTGGTGCAGGTCAAGCGCGAGCAAACCGAGCGCAGCGGGCATCGTTTCAGCGCCGAGCAGGAAGCCGAGATCAAGCAACCGATCCTCGATCAGTACGAAGAACAGGGGCACCCCTACTACTCCAGCGCCCGGCTGTGGGACGACGGCGTCATTGACCCGGCGCAGACCCGCGACGTGTTGGCCCTGGCCTTGTCGGCGTCGCTGAACGCACCCATCGAACCGAGCCGCTTCGGCGTGTTCCGGATGTGATCTGGAGAAAACCATGAGCGACTTCAATACCCTTGAGCTGCAGACCGATCCCCGTGGTTTTGCCACCCTGTGGCTCAGCCGAGAAGAAAAGAACAACGCGTTCAACGCCGAAATGATCCGCGAACTGATCCTCGCGCTGGACAAAGTGTCGAGCAATGCCAGCCTGCGTTTTCTGCTGATCCGTGGGCGCGGCAAGCATTTCAGCGCCGGTGCCGATCTGGCCTGGATGCAGCAATCGGCCGAACTCGATTACCACACCAACCTTGATGACGCCCGGGAACTGGCGGAGTTGATGTACAACCTCGCCAAACTGAAAGTCCCGACGCTGGCCGTGGTGCAGGGCGCGGCGTTTGGCGGCGCGCTGGGCCTGATCAGTTGCTGCGACATGGCGATTGGCGCCGACGACGCGCAGTTCTGCCTGTCGGAAGTGCGCATCGGCCTGGCGCCAGCGGTCATCAGCCCGTTCGTGGTGCAAGCCATCGGCGAACGCGCGGCGCGGCGTTATGCCTTGACTGCCGAACGTTTCGGCGGGCAACGGGCACGGGAAATCGGCCTGTTGTCGGAGAGCTATCCGATGGCTGAGCTGGAGCAGAAAGTCGATCAGTGGATCGACAATCTACTGCTCAACAGCCCGGCAGCCATGCGCGCCAGCAAGGATCTGCTGCGTGAAGTCGGCAACGGCGCGCTGACTCCGGCGCTGCGCCGCTACACCGAGAATGCCATCGCCCGAATTCGCGTCAGCCCGGAAGGCCAGGAAGGCCTGCGCGCCTTCCTGCAAAAACGTTCGCCCACCTGGCAAGCCGAAATCACCCTCAAGGAGCCGCGTTGATGAGCGCACCTGTTCTCACCACCCTGCTGGTGGCCAACCGTGGCGAAATCGCCTGCCGGGTGATGCGCACCGCCAAGGCTCTGGGCCTGACCACTGTGGCCGTGCACAGCGCCACCGACCGTGACGCCCGGCACAGCCGCGAAGCGGATATCCGCGTCGACCTGGGCGGCAGCAAAGCCGCCGACAGTTACCTGCAAATCGACAAACTGATCGCCGCCGCGAAAGCCAGCGGTGCTCAGGCGATTCATCCCGGTTATGGTTTTCTCTCGGAAAACGCCGGGTTCGCCCGGGCGATCGAGGCGGCTGGCCTGATCTTCCTCGGCCCGCCCGCCTCGGCCATCGACGCCATGGGCAGCAAGTCTGCGGCCAAAGCCTTGATGGAAACCGCCGGTGTGCCGCTGGTGCCCGGCTATCACGGCGAAGCCCAAGACCTCGACACCTTCTGCGATGCCTGCGAACGCATCGGTTATCCGGTGTTGCTCAAGGCCACGGCGGGCGGCGGCGGTAAGGGCATGAAAGTGGTCGAGGACGTCAGCCAACTGGCCGAAGCCCTGGCCTCGGCGCAGCGTGAAGCACAATCGTCGTTCGGCGATTCGCGGATGTTGGTCGAGAAATACCTGCTCAAGCCACGTCATGTGGAAATCCAGGTATTCGCCGACCAGCACGGCAACTGTCTGTACCTCAACGAGCGTGACTGCTCGATTCAGCGTCGGCATCAGAAAGTCGTCGAAGAAGCACCCGCTCCAGGCCTGACCCCGCAATTGCGTCGGGCCATGGGCGAAGCCGCCGTACGTTCGGCTCAAGCGATCGGCTATGTGGGCGCCGGCACCGTGGAGTTTTTGCTGGATGCGCGCGGTGAGTTCTTCTTCATGGAAATGAACACGCGCCTGCAAGTCGAACACCCGGTGACCGAAGCCATTACCGGCCTCGACCTGGTGGCCTGGCAGATTCGCGTAGCCCGCGGCGAAGCGCTGCCGATGACACAGGATCAGGTGCCGCTGATCGGCCATGCGATCGAAGTGCGGTTGTACGCCGAAGACCCGGGCAACGATTTTCTGCCGGCCACCGGACGCCTGGCGTTGTACCGCGAATCCGCCGAAGGGCCGGGGCGTCGTGTGGACAGTGGCGTCGAAGAAGGCGACGAGATTTCGCCGTTCTACGACCCGATGCTTGGCAAGCTGATTGCCTGGGGCGAAGACCGTGAACAGGCGCGGCTGCGATTGCTGAGCATGCTCGAGGAGTTTGCCATTGGCGGGCTGAAGACCAACATCAACTTCCTGCACCGGATCATCGGCCACCCGGCGTTTGCCGCCGCCGAACTGGATACCGGGTTCATTCCGCGTTATCAGGAGCAACTGCTGCCAGCACCTTCGCCGCTCAGTGATGAGTTCTGGCAAGCGGCGGCCCAGGCGTTTGCGCAAAGTCAGCCGGCTGTGTTGCGCGCCGATGATCCGAGTTCGCCGTGGGCCTTCAACAATGGTTTCCGTGCCGGGTTGCCGACAGAAATCACCCTGCATTTGAGTTGCGAAGGGCAAGACCGGGCGCTGACCCTGGGCGATGCCGACGCGCATACCGCACGGCTCAAGGGTGAATACCTGCTGACCGAGCACAGCGGTTTGCGCCGCCAGCACCGGGCCATCCGCCGTGGCGATGCGCTGTATCTGCAATGGGACGGCGAGCTGCGCCGCATCGAGTCGTATGACCCGATCGGCGCCGTCGAAGCCAGTCACAGCCATCAAGGCGGGCTTACCGCGCCCATGAACGGCAGCATCGTGCGGGTGTTGGTGGAGGCCGGGCAAACGGTCGAAGCCGGGGCGCAACTGGTGGTGCTGGAAGCGATGAAGATGGAGCACAGCATTCGCGCGCCCCACACCGGGGTAATCAAGGCGTTGTATTGCCAGGAAGGCGAAATGGTCAGCGAAGGCAGTGCGTTGGTGGAGTTGGAGCAAGCGTGAAATGAAGATCGGTCCTACGCGTTGCGAGGACCGATCCGATTAGAATTTGGCAGTCGCCTGAACCACCACGCCGATGATTCGGCATTCCTCGGTGTAAAGGGCTTTCGGATACGTCGGATTGAGCGGGACCAGGTAACGCTGCCCGCCCTCTTCGATCAGTTTGCGAAAGACCGCCTCGGCGCTGCCGGGCCATTGGGCGATCACCAGTTTGCCAGGCTCCGGCACGATCGCCGGGTCGACCAGAATCAGCATGCCCTCGGCAATGCTCGCTCCCGTAGGGGCGGTCATCGCGTCGCCGACCACCACCAGCCAGAACGCCGCGCCCTGTGCGTGGTAATCGGACAGCTCGAAACGTGGCTTGCTGACAGCCAGCGAAGTACCGTAGGTCGATAGCTCGCCGTCGCGCACCTCCCCGGTTTCCCGCCAGTCACTGACCGGGTAGCGAAAGTACGGGTTGTACTTTTGCGCCAGGGAGATCTCCTCATCCTCTGAGGGCAGCGGCTCCCTGATCACCATCGCCACTTCCAGATAGTCCATGCCGAGCGCCCGCAAGACACGATTCATCTCTGCGATGCCGGGCTGACGACGTTTATTGAGCCAGTGGCCGACGCCACCCTGGGACATCCCGATGCGCTCGGCGAGTATTTCCTGAGTGACTTTGAGTTCACTCATTTTGGCCTTGACCAATTCAATCCATTTATCCATGTGCGGCACGATACGTGGGGTACTCCGACCATCAAAACACAAATTGTAGTATTAAAACTGAAGACACAAATACAGTAAGTACTAAGCTGGGCTCACGGATTTGAATTTCTCACGGAGCTCGCCATCGTCATGACCATCCCCAGCAATACCTTGCCCGATATGCAAATCGACACCAGCCTCACCTCGCCAAAAGGCTCTGCCGCGGCGCAGCGCGCACTGGACTATTACTTGAAACCAGCTGTGTCAGAAGTAGCCAGCGAAGAACGTTTCTTTGATGTGAACCGTAACATCAGCAGCGAAGAGGCGCTGGTCCATGCTTCGGATCTGCTGCGGTGTGCCGTCGCCACCGCGCATGAGTCAGCCAACCAACTGCAGGGCGCAAGCCGGGATCTGGCGTTTTCGACGGTGCACATGATCGACATGGCCAAGGCGATGGTCGAACGGGCCCTGGAGGGCAATCAGAACAATTGAGGCGGGAGCGCATTGGAGGAGGACAGGAAAATTTTTCCAATCGCGCAGGTAGAAACATTTGACTTGCAAATGATAATGATTATTATTGCATCAACTGGTCGCGAGATCAGTCGATAGTCCAAGAGACCTTAGGTCGGACTCCTGGACTATCTCCTCATCAGGCTAATCACGGTTTTTGACCCGGCTTTTTGCCGGGTCTTTTTTTTGCCAGTCAGGCTGGCTTTGGCTTCAGGCTAATGAAGTCTGTAGGTGCTGCAAAATTCGATTGGCGCGGATGATATCAAAAGAATATCTACTGCCAAGAGAAGCCCGGCAGCACTGGGCCAAACTAACGAAAAATAGCACTTGAGAATCAATTGCGCAGTCTCTAAGCTGCATCGGCGTCAAGGAGGACGCCCCCCTTTTACCCCCCCGTAATTTCCCCCCGGTTTCTCCCCCTCTTGCGTGTAAAGTAGCAGCCATAAAAATCGTATTCAGGAAATGATTATGGCCGGGGCTAAATCTTCTTTCGACATCAGCGCTAACTTCGACAGCGGCAACATTGATGTGCTGGACATCAGCAATCCTCTGCAAGCATTGCTGGCCATCAGGCCAGACACTCGCAGCCAGCATTTCCAGTGGTTCCATTTCAAGGCCAGCGGCCTGCATGTGGGTCAGGAGCATTGGTTTCGTCTGAACAACGCCAGCAAATCCTCATACAACAAGGCCTGGGATGGTTATCAGGCGGTGGCGTCCTACGACCACGTCAACTGGTTCCGGGTGCCGACCATCTTCGAAGGCGACTGCCTGCGTTTCAGCCTTGAAGCCACTGCCACCCATGCCTGGTTCGCCTACTTCGAACCCTACAGCCGTGGCCGTCACGATTGGCTGATCGAACAGGCACTGACCAAGGCCGGCACCGAACTGTTGGCCACCGGCAAGAGCGTTGAGGGTCGTGACATCCAGCTGTTGCGCAAAGGGACTGGCGCCGAAGGTCAGCGAAAGGTCTGGATCATCGCCCAGCAACACCCCGGCGAACACATGGCCGAATGGTTCATGGAAGGCGTGATCGAACGCCTGGAAAAACACGACGACCCGGTGCTGAATAAGCTCCTGGCCAGCGCCGACCTGTACCTGGTGCCGAACATGAACCCGGACGGCGCCTTCCACGGTCATTTGCGCACCAATGCCATGGGCCAGGACCTGAATCGCGCCTGGCAGAACGCCAGCCAGGAAATCAGCCCGGAAGTGCTGTTCGTTCAGCAGCAAATGGAAAAATACGGCGTCGACCTGTTCCTCGACATCCATGGCGATGAAGAAATTCCCTACGTGTTCACCGCCGGTTGCGAAGGCAACCCCGGCTATACACCGCGGATCGAAAAACTCGAAGAGCGCTTCCGCAGCCATCTGAAGCACCTGACCAAGGACTTTCAGACCAAACACGGCTACACCCGCGACGAACCGGGCAAAGCCAACATGACCCTGGCCTGCAACAGCGTCGGTCAGAAGTTCGACTGCCTGTCCTTTACCATTGAAATGCCCTTCAAGGACAACAACGACGCGCCGAATGCGCTGACCGGCTGGTCTGGTAAGCGCTCGAAGCAGTTGGGCAAGGATGTGCTGACGACCATTGCCGACATGGTCGATACCTTGCGCTGATCACCCTTGGACAAAAGATCGCAGCCTTCGCAGCTCCTGCAAGGCGGCGATTTTTTGATGTTTTACTCAGCCGGGATCCGCACACAATCCTGGGGCCCCAACAGCCGCCCATCCTCGGCGCGCAATTCCAGCGGCCGCACCGGTCGACCGTTCTCACGATCGACAACCTGCGAATGCGCCTCCCCCGCCTCATAGAAAAACGCCTCGCCCCACTGCCGCAACCCGATGATTAACGGGAACAAGCCCTGGCCCTTCTCCGTCAGCACATATTCCTGATACGCGCTGCCATCCGACGCCGGCACCAGATCGAAAATCCCGTGGGCCACCAATGTGCGCAGGCGTGCCGAAAGAATGTTCTTGGCCATGCCGAGATTGCGCTGGAACTCACCGAAGCGTCGCAGGCCATCGAACGCATCGCGCACGATCAATAGCGACCACCAATCCCCAATCGCATCCAGTGAACGAGCGACCGGGCATTCGGCGCCTTCCATGCTTGTACGTTTAACCATGACCGCGTCCGCCGGCAACCAATGTGGTTGCAATATAAAACCAGAATCCTTACCGTACAACTGGTTTTATATTGCAACCACACAAGGAAGCCTGTGATGAAACCTGACCACCCGTTAAGCGGCGCCGTGGTGCTGCTGTTTGCCGTCGCCTGCGGCCTGGCCGTCGGCAATGTGTATTACGCACAACCATTGCTCGATGCCATGGCCGAAGCCTTCGCCATGGACCCGGCAACCATCGGTATCATCATCACCCTCACTCAGATCGGTTATGGCGTGGGCCTGTTGTTGCTGGTCCCTCTGGGGGATCTGCTCAACCGCCGCCGATTGATCGTCTTGCAAACCCTGCTGTCGGCACTGGCCTTGTTGATGATTGCGTTAGCCCCGAGCAGCACCTGGCTGTTGCTCGGCATGGCGCTGACCGGGTTACTGGCGGTCGTTACGCAAGTCCTGGTGGCCTACGCCGCGACGCTGGCCATCCCGGCGCAACGTGGACGTGTGGTAGGCGTGATCACCAGCGGCATTGTCGTCGGCATTCTATTGGCACGAACGGTGGCCGGCGGCATGGCCGACCTGGCTGGTTGGCGTTCGATTTATCTGCTGTCCGCCGGGTTGACCCTGGTGATGGCGCTGCTGTTGTTTCGTGTGCTGCCCAGGCACGAAGACGCGCGACCGGATAGCGCTTACGGCGCGTTGATCGGCTCAGTCTTCACGTTGTTCAAGGAAGAACCGGTGTTGCGTCAACGGGCCATCCTTGCCCTGCTGACGTTCGCCAGTGCCATGGTGCTGTGGACCCCTTTGGTATTGCCGTTGAGCGCCCCGCCGCTTTCACTGTCCCACACCGAAATCGGACTGTTCGGGCTGGCCGGGGCTGCCGGCGCACTGGCCGCTGCTCGCGCCGGGCATCTGGCCGATCGTGGCCTGGGTCAATGGACCAGCGGACTGTCGTTGTTGCTGATGCTCGCCTCATGGCTGCCCATCGCCCTCACTCAATCCTCGCTGTGGGCGCTGCTGCTCGGGGTGATTACGCTGGATCTGGGTTTGCAGGCCGTCCATGTCACCAGCCAGAGCATGATCTACAGCGTGCGCCCCGAAGCGCAAAGCCGACTCACCGCCGGCTACATGCTGTTCTATTCGATCGGCAGCGCCTTGGGCTCTATCGGTTCGACGGCGATGTATGCCTGGGGCGGCTGGATCGCGGTGTGCTGGCTGGGTGCGGGCATCAGCGCCGTAGCGTTGATCTATTGGTGGCTGACGCTGGCCACCAAAACACCCAACACCTGTGGCGAGGGAGCTTGCTCCCGATCGGCTGCGCAGCAGGCGTAAATCGATCAGACGCAGGAGCGTCTGACCAACCGCATTTGGGGCTGCGTTGCAGCCCAACAGGGGCAAGCCCCCTCGCCACAGTTATCGGCAGTCGCCCAACTCACCCACGGTCCCTGCCCCGCAACATGCTGTCCAGCACCTCATCGCGGCGCACCCAACCGTGAAACAACGCCGCCGCCAGGTGCAGCAGCACGGTCAGGAACAGTAGATACGCCAGATACCTATGTGCCTTGCGCAGGAATGCAAACACCTGCGCATTCGCCGGCAGGATCGACGGCAGTTGCAACGAGCTGCTGAGCATCACCGGATCGCCAGCCGCCGAAATCATCGCCCAGCCCAGCAGCGGCAAAATCAGCATCAAGGCGTACAGCAAGACATGCGAAGCCTTCGCCGCGAGCACTTGCCAACCCGGCAAGTCCGCCGGCAGCGGTGGTTGCCGGGTCGAAAAACGCACGGCCAGACGCACGACCACCAACAGCAGAATGGCGATGCCCAACGGTTTGTGCAGGTGGATCAGCCACTCGTGACGCTCGGACACCGAGGCCACCATGCCGGCGCCGATGAACAGCATCGCGATGATCATCAGCGCCATCAGCCAATGCAGCAGCCGCGCCAGGGGAGCGAAATGGTTCGGTTGAGCGCTCATTGATGAGCCTCCTGCTTGGCGTTGGGCAACTGATTCACTTCGCTGGTGCGACGCAGATAGGAATTGGCATAGCCCGCTGAACGAGCGGCGAGCAGCGGGTCGTCGGAGCCTTCGATACCGCTGGGCAATACCAGTGGGTCGTAGTTGATGTCACGGCACTCGCCATTGAGTTGTGGCTGGGTGCTTTCGAGCACCAGAGTGCCGGCGTTCACAACTTTTCGGTCGCCGGGCCAGGCCTTGCTCGCGTCGTTGACCGGGTCCCCCGGGTTCGCCAGGGTGATGTTCAACTGCCAACGCAGCGGTCCGGCGGACAAACGCTGAACCAGATCCTTCTCCAGAAAGTCAGCGCCCTCCGGTGCCGTCGCGCCCGCCGCATCCTGAGCAACCGGGGTCATGCTCCAACGCACCGCTTGCCGCTGCCCCGCTGCGTTCACCAGGTAAAACGCATTGACGCTGTTATACGTCTCGGTCGCATAACTGGCAGAAGGTTTGGCAGTCTTGATCCAGGCAAGAAAAGGCGCGGCTTCCGGGTGAGAACCGAAGAACGCCGGCACTGCCGCAGGATTCGGTTTGCCGGTGGCCGGGTCCGGTGACTGCGCCTGTTGCAGCTGATAGAACGCCTCGGGCGTGCCCACCGGGAACACCGGCATGCTGTTCATCCCGGTGCGCCACTGCTGACCGTTGGCCTGGGTAAAGCGCAACGCCAGGCTGCGGATCGGCACGCTGTTGTCCGGTGCGTAAGGGTTGCCGGCAGGCAGCGCGAAACGCCCGACCACCGGGGTCCGCGCTTCATTGAACACTTGGGCGCTGGAATACTCGCGCACCTGGCCGCTACTCTCGAAATGCCCGATAACGCACACCCCTTTGGCGTGGTTACGACGGAACCCCGGGTGCACGCCGTTGTTTTTCTCCAGCACATTGATCAACGCTTTCGGCGTCAGGCGCTGTGGGTCGAGTGTGCCGTTGACGTAGGCAAAAGCCCCGGCCAGCGCGGCGACCACCACGGCAATGCCGGTCAGGCGCAACGTCAGGCTCGCGGTGCTCAGGGGCGGCCGAGACGGCCCTGTTGTAGATGAGCGATCAACCATGAAAGTCTCCGGGGCCATAGGCCACAGGGGGAAAGAGCTATGAGACGAACGTCACGTAGGATTATTCCCCCTGAACTGTAGTTTCTTTCAAAGCACCGCCAGCGACGAATCCTCAAGGTTGGTCAAACCGGGTTAAAACTCGGCTCACGCTTCTGCAAAAAAGCCTGCATACCTTCCTGTTGCCCCCCCGTGGCAAACAAACCATGAAACACTCTTCGCTCGAAAAGAAGGCCATCGCGCAATCCTGACTCCAGTGCCCGGTCCACTGCTTCTCGCGCAGCCAGTGTGGCGGTTTTGGCGAAACCGGCAATGATCTGCGCTGCGGCCAAGGATTGCTCCAGCAGATCGCTGGCAACGATGACCCGCGACACCAATCCTGCCCGCTCGGCCTCTTCGGCCGACATCGAGCGTCCGGTCAAAATCATGTCCATGGCCTTCGACTTGCCGATCAGGCGCGTGAGACGTTGGGTCCCGCCCATTCCAGGCATCACCCCCAACCTGATTTCCGGTTGGCCAAAACGAGCGTTATCGGCAGCAAAGATCAGATCGCACATCATGGCCAACTCACAGCCGCCACCGTATGCATAACCGGCAACAGCGGCCAGCTTGGGCGTACGCAACGCGGCAAAGGCTTCCCAATCGGCGAAATAATCCTCATGGACCATGTCCAGGTAAGATTTTCCGTACATCTCCTTGATGTCGGCACCCGCCGCAAAAAAATCCGCTGTCCCGGTGATCACGAAACAGCCGACTCCGGGGTCGCGATCCAGCCGTTGCAAGGTGTCCAGCAGTTCGCGCATCAAGGCCGAACTCAAAGCATTCTTGGCCTGCGGCCGATTAAGACGAATCAATACGACTCGATCATGACGTTCGATCAATGTGTGCATGGTGATCTCATTAAATAGATGTGAAATGTTTGAATGAAAAAACGCTCTTGGCACACTTCAGGAATCCCAGATTGCGCCATACGCCGGAATGCCCCGCCCCTCCATTTCCTCAACCACTCGCTGGGTGAGCGTCTGGTTCGAAATGCAGATCACCGCCTCGGCACCGAACGAGCGAACCGCGTCATAAGCCAGTTGCACAAGGTCTGGCTTGCCGAGCACATCGGTGTCCCAGATCAAGGCATCAGGATTGGCCCGCAGGATCTCTTCCACCAGTTCGTCACCGTAGGTTTTTCGCGGGCTGCGGGTCGACCAGACCAGCCGTATCGGTACTTGCCTGGCCAACAAATGGGGCAACACCGGGCCGATGCCGCTGCCCGTGGCGATGTACACCACCGATTTGAACAGGGTTTCGATGTGCGCCACGCCAGCGGTGGTAATGCCTTTGACCCAGACATGCGTCGGCATTTGCTCGATGAACTCGCCGGTCCAATCACCTGCCCGGGAAATGATCAGGCGAAAACCCGCTTCACCCGGTGCGGGAATATTGGCAAAGGAATGCCACTCCATCAGCGGGTTGAGACTGATAGCGTTGGAGGAGCCGGCAAACGGCGTGACATGGCCAAAACGGGCTATTACCGCATGAGAAGAAGGCCTGATCAGTTGCACCGGCACTTTGCGCAGACGAAACCATGGCAAGGCGATGCTGAACGTCAGCACAATCAGCATCCAGAATGCCACCGACGTCGACAGCGCCTCGCTCACGAAGGCCTGCGGGTTCTGGTCCCGGGTAAACAGAACGCTCCATACCCAGAACAGGGCAAGTGCGGTCCACCCACCAAAGCGGTGCATTCGCTCGAAGCCGTTGTGAAAACGCCCGCGAATCCGCGGATGAGCCATGACGGCCACCAGCAGCAAGATCCCCAGCAACCCGGCGCTCACCCCGAGCAGCGCCAGAGAAACGCCGCCCAAACTTTCAGTCCAATGCCAGGCCAAAGAGCCGCTCAACACCGCGAACCAGCCAATCGCCGCCAGCGCCCCGCCACTGTGCAAGCCGCCGAAGTGGTAAACCTTGGCCAGTGATCGGCGTATCGCAAGCGGCCAGGAAGTGGGCGCCCGGGTTGCCAGCCAGAACAGCAGATTGATGATGTATTGCTGGCGAATCAAAATCGCCAGCGACAGATTCGCCACCACCAATCCCGACAGCGCCTCAAGGACTATCCCCGTGGATGTCCACCATTGCCCGGCGGTCAACCCATGCGCCAGTGCCGCGATATTGAGTGCAAGCACCAGCGCTACGAGGCGGTTGTAATGAGAAAATATCGGCAACGTCCCCAATCGCCGCCACAGCACGCGCTTGACCGGCAGTGCGGTATCCGAATTGCCCCCCTTCATGCGCTCACCCCTTGCCGGGTCGTCGCGTCGGCCTGGTGCGTCATCGCCCACTCCAGCAGCAAGCGTTTGTCGACCTTGCCGCGTGAGGTCAGCGGAATGTGCTCCACGGCGAGGATCAGCGAAGGGACGCAATAGTAGGCAAGCCGCTCTTCACAGCGCCGTCTTGCATCATCGATGTCCGTGGTAACGGGATAGACGAAGGCCACCAGATGGCGACTGTCGAGTTTCAACGTGACCGCCCGCTCGCAGCGATCAGATGACTCCAGAGCCGCAGAAACAGAGTCGAGCTCCACCCGAAACCCTCTGACCTTGACCTGATCATCGACACGTCCCAGGTGTTCAAGTTCGCCGTTCACTGTCCAGCGCCCCAGATCACGTGTGCGAAACATCATCCGGCCCTGCCCCAGAAACGGATCGGGCCGATAGCGTTCGGCGGTCAGCGTCGGGTTACTCAAATAACCGGCGGTCACACAGTCGCCGCCAGCCCACATCTCACCTTGCTCACCCGCCTGACAGAGCTGGCCCGCCTCATCCAGCACGTACACCGTGTTGTTGGGCGTGGGTTTGCCGATCGTCAATGCACCTGCGCCCCTGTAATGCTGCATGGTGTTGACGATCGTGGTTTCGGTCGGGCCGCAGGCATTGTAAAAAGTGCAGAACGAGGACCAGCGATCAGCCAGGGGCTGAGGGCAAGGCTCCCCGGCAAGGGCCACGACCTTGACTTGCTGACAACGCAATGGATCGAGTGTGCCGAGTATCGAAGGTGTAGCGATCAGCACGTCGCATTGTTCGGCCGTCTGGGCGATGTCCTTGCCACGGATCATCAAGGTCGCACCATGAGCCAGGCACCCGAGTATTTCCCAGGCCGCCATGTCAAAGGCGATGTTAAGTATCTGTCCGACCTTGAGCCCAGGCCGCATGCCGAGATTGCCAGGGGCTGTCAGCAAAATATTGCACACATTGCGGTGGGTCACCCGAACCCCATTGGGCAGGCCGGTGGTGCCGGAGGTAAACAGCACGAAACACAACCGGTCCGGGGTCGATGAAAGCGAACAGGCCACATTCAGGTCATCAGCGGGTGTTGACGCAACCGCCATGAACTCATCGAGGCAAATGCAGTGTTGCTGCGACGTCAGGGGAATTCGCGACTCGAGGCTCGACAGTGTCAGCACCACCCGCGTCGAGGCCACGTCCATGATGTGGCGCAATTGCGCGGTGGGAGTAATCCCTACGTGCTGAGGGATGTAGGCAGCACCCACTTTCAATGCGGCCAACATTCCCACCAGCATCGGGATCGAACGCTCCACAAACAAGGCCACGTGATCGCCCGGGGCGACGCCCTGCTGACGCAACAGCGTGGCCAGTCGGTTGGCCTGCCGGTTCAGTTCACCGTAGGTGATGGCTTCGCCCTCACAATGGGCGGCAATGTCCTGAGGTCTGGCGGCGGCTTGCGCCTCGATGGCGTGATGGATCAGAAGATACTCAGGCTCAACCGTCGGCCCACGACCGAACTGCGGCCACACGTCATGGGTGTTGTTGTCCGGAAGCAGCGAACACATCGATGCCGACTCAAGGGAAATTTTGCACTCTTGCATGTTAAAAATTCTCTTCAGGCTCAATATTTACGTTCAAGCACGGGTGGTTCTGCGCAGCCTGGTGAGAGGCTGGGCTGACTGCCTGAGCTTGCTGCATGGGTTGAGCCGCGAAGTTCGATGCCATTACATGGATTACAAACCCCTCAGAAATCTCCTACACAAATAAGTAATAGTTTTCCCCGACGAAGGAATAAACCACGGTAGCCGGCGTCCTTCTTGTCAGTGCCATTCATCACAGCCAGAGAACACGCCTTTTCCATGAACAACATCGACGGACAATTGCGTGAAATCATTCCCAGGCTGCGACGCTTCGCCGTGTCGCTGACGCGCAACCCCAGCAGTGCCGACGATCTGGTGCAGGCAAGCCTGGAACGAGCGCTGTCGAATTGGAGCGCTAAACGTCCGGAGGGCGACCTGCGGGCCTGGCTGTTTTCGATTCTTTATCGGCAGTTTCTCGACGCCCACCGCCGCTCCCGGCGGTATGCGCGGATGCTCGAATTCTTTACCGGGCGCGACGATGCGCAGCCTTCGGTAGAACGCACGGTAATCGCCCAGTCGACCCTGCAAGCCTTCGATCAGCTCAACACCGAACAGCGCGCGCTGCTGCTCTGGGTATCGGTGGAAGGCTTGAGTTACAAGGAGGTCGCCGAGATTCTCGACGTCCCCATCGGCACCGTGATGTCACGCCTGTCCCGCGCGCGTCAGGCCTTGCGCCAGCTCAGCGACGGCGAAATCACCCGCCCTTCCCTGCGGAGACTCAAATGATCAGCCTGCCTCCCAACGAGCGTGACCTGCACGCCTACGTCGATCACCAACTCAGCGATGCCGACCGACATCAAGTGGAAATTTATCTGGCCGGCAACGCCGAAGTGGCCGCACAAGTACGCGCCTGGCAGCAAGACGCCCAACAATTGCGCGCAGCCCTGAGCGGCGCCTTGCAGCAACCGGCCAACCCGCAACTTGACCCGGCGCTGATTCGCCAGCGCCTCAAACGCCAGTCCCGCCGTCATCTGGCCAGTGCCGCGATGTTGTTGATTGCGGTCAGCGTCGGCGGATTGGGCGGTTGGCACGCGCGGGAGATGACTCTGGTCAGCCCCCCACTGCCGATGGCCGATGCGATGCAGGCCTACCGACTGATTGCCCAGCAAGGCATGCTGCCGGCGGATTACCAAGTCAGCGACGATGGCGACATGCAGGGTTGGCTCGACCGCTATTTCAGCCAGGCCCATCGCCTGCCGAACTTGGCGGGAGCAGGCTACAAACCGGTCAGCGGCCGTTTGCTCAGTACCGAACAAGGGCCGGCAGCGATGGTGGTCTACGAAGATCAGGGCGGCCACAAAGTCAGCTTTTACGTCCGTCCGCCGGGACCGAAAAACTTCCTCCTGCCCCGCGGCAGCCGCAGCGACGGCGAACTGCAGGCCGAGTATTGGTCGGATGCCGGGTACAACTACGCGATGGTCAGCCCGAGTGACACACCGGCGGCGCAGATACTCAAGCAGACACTGAAGTTCTGATCCGGGTTGTGGTCACCCCTGCCCAAACACCTGCGAAGGCCTGCGCAACAGCGGGTCGAACGGGTTGATCCGCGGCCCGATCAACGCCGCTTCGCGCTTGAGCATTTCCACCACGGTCGGCAAACGATCCGGCCCCAGGCGATCACTGATCGTGGCTACGCTCAACGCCGCCACCGCCCGGCCGTCGCGATCGAGGATCGGCACGGCCACGCCGGCCATGCCCTGCAACACGCCGGTGTTGCGCCCGGCGTACCCGAGCGCGCGCACATTCTCGACTTCCGAGCGCAGGAACACTTCGTCATACAGGTGAAAATCCTTGAGCCGCGGCAAGTTGTAGTGAATCACCGTGTCGCGTTCCTCTTGCGGCAGGAATGCCAGAATCGCCAGGCTGCCCTGACCCACGCCGAGCGCCACCCGCCCGCCGATGTCACCGGTAAATGTGCGGATCGGAAACGGCCCTTCACTGCGGTCCAGACAGATCGCATCAAAGCCACTGCGCGCCAGCAAAAACAGCGAATCGCCCAGCGATGCCGATAACCGCAGCAATGCCGGCCGCGCCAGTTCTCGCAGGTTGTTGGTATTGCCGGCGCGGGCCGCCAAGGCAAAAAACTCCAGGCTCAGGCGATAGCGTTTGCTGCGGGCGTCCTGTTCGACCATGCCCTCGTCCATCAAGCTGCGCAGCAAGCGGTGGGTAGTCGGTTGCGACAAGCCGATGCGCTGCGCCAGTTGCGTCACGCGTTCGCCGCCCTCGACGGTGTCACCCAGGCTGCGCAGCACCGCAAACAGTCTTGAGACCGCACCGACACCGACTTCATTTTTGTTTTCATTCCGATCAGTGGAATCTGACATTTGATTTCTCATCAATAAATTTACTCACTGAATAAAACTGAAAATAGTCATCGCTTCAGTGAAATAGGTTATTGAGCCCATCCTATTCTTCGTCCTACTCTGCGTCCATACAGGGGCGATTCGAACAACAACGGCAGCCGACACATGTCGAGCGCCAACACCCCCCGCAACATCTTTTCGTATCTGCCCATACAAAAAAGCGCGCCGTTGGCGACGCATAACAATCTCAGGTGGAGCGCAGTCATGGCCTTTGTGCAGCTTGAAAACCTCGGCAAACGATATGGCGAGATCGACGCAGTCGTCGCCACCAACCTGTCGGTGGAAAAAGGCGAGTTCGTCTCACTGCTCGGCCCCTCCGGCTGCGGCAAAACCACCACCCTGCAAATGATCGCCGGCTTCGTCGAAGTCAGCAGCGGACGCATTGTGCTGGACGGTCGCGACATCACCCACGCCAAACCCGCCAGCCGTGGCCTGGGCGTGGTATTCCAGAGTTACGCGCTGTTCCCGCACATGACCGTGCAAGACAACGTCGCCTTCGGCCTGCGCATGCGCAAAGTGCCCAACGGTGAGTTGCAGCAACGGGTGGACCGAGTGCTGAAACTGGTTCGCCTGCACCAGCACGCCGAGCGTTACCCGCGAGAGCTTTCCGGCGGCCAGCGCCAGCGTGTTGCACTGGCCCGGGCGTTGGTGATCGAGCCGCCGGTGTTGCTGCTCGACGAACCGCTGTCCAACCTCGACGCCAATTTGCGCGAAGAGATGCAGTTCGAAATCCGCCGCATCCAGCGTGAAGTCGGGATCACCACGCTGATGGTCACCCACGACCAGTCCGAAGCGCTGTCGATCAGCGATCGGGTGGTGGTGATGCAGGCCGGGCGCATCACCCAGATCGACGCCCCTTACACCCTCTACGAACACCCGCGCACCGAGTTCATTTCCGGGTTCGTCGGCAAAGCCAATCTGCTGCCCGGTGAGCGGGACGGCGCCGGTGTGGTTCAGGTGTGCAACACCGGCAACGGCGAACTGACGCTAAGCCTGCGCCCGGAAAAAATCGATCTGCGGGAAAAAGGCCATGGTCGTCTGCAAGGCAAGATCGCCAGCCGCTTCTTCCTCGGCAGCCAATGGTTGTACGGCGTAACGACAACCCTGGGCGAACTCTGCGTGGTGCGTCGCAACGACGGCTCGGCGCCACTGGCCGAAGGCACGGCGGTCGGCCTCGACTGGGACGCGGCACTGCTGCGGGTGCTGAGTGTCGACGAGGTGTCGGCATGAATACGCTCGCCGCCATCCGTCAGGGACGCCAAGGGTATGTGTTGTCGGCGCCGGCCCTGGCGTTGTACGTCGGCCTGCTGGCGATCCCGCTGCTGCTGACGCTGGTGTTGTCGTTGAACGTCTTCGACTACAGCTCGGGGATCAACAGCGACGCCTACACCTTCGCCCATTACAGCAGCCTGCTGGGCGATCCGTACTTCTACGAGATCTTTCTGCGCACGATGTGGATCAGCGCCCTGACCACCCTGCTCTGCGTACTGATCGGCGTGCCCGAGGCCTACATCCTCAGTCGCATGGGCGCACCGTGGCGTTCGATTTTCCTGATTCTGATCCTCACGCCGCTGCTGATTTCGGTGGTGGTGCGGGCGTTCGGCTGGAGCCTGTTGCTGGGCGCCGACGGGCTGGTCAACCAGACCTTGCAAGCCTTCGGTGGCTCGCCGATGAAGCTGCTCTACACGCCGTTCGCGGTGGTGATCGCGCTGGTCCACGTGATGCTGCCGTTCATGATCATTCCAGTCTGGACCTCGCTGCAAAAACTCGACCCGGCCGCCGAGCAGGCTGCGCTGTCACTGGGCGCCAGCCACTTCACGGTGATACGCAAAGTGGTGTTGCCGCAGGTCATGCCCGGCGTGCTCTCCGGCACCTTGATCGTGTTCGGCCTCGCGGCCAGTTCCTTCGCCATTCCCGGCCTGCTCGGCGGACGCCGGCTGAAGATGGTCGCCACGCTGATCTACGACCAGTACCTGTCGGAGCTGAACTGGCCGATGGGCGCCGCGATTGCCGTGGCCCTGCTGTTGCTCAACCTGCTGATCATGCTGTCGTGGAACCGGATGATCGAAGGCCGCTACAAGAAGTCATTGGGATAATTCGTCATGTCCAGAAACGGTCCTTTCGCCCTGCTGTTCCATGCCCTGGTGGTGCTGTTCATGCTCGCGCCGCTGGTGGTGGTGTGCCTCGTCGCCTTCACCCCGGAAAACACCCTGAGCCTGCCGACCACGGATTTCTCCCTGCGCTGGTTCCGCGCCGTGTTCGAACGTGCGGACTTTGTCGATGCGTTCTACAACAGCCTGATCCTGGCCTTCAGCGCGGCCAGTCTGGCGACGCTGATTGCGGTGCCGGCGGCGCTGGCGATCACCCGCTTCGAGTTCCCCGGACGGGACTTCTTCAACGCCCTGTTCCTGTCGCCGATCATCATTCCACACCTGGTGCTGGGGGTGGCGTTGCTACGCCTGTTCGCGCTGATGGGCGTCAACGGCAGCTTCGCCTGGCTGATCTTCGCCCATGTGCTGGTGATCACACCGTATGTGTTGCGGCTGGTATTGGCGTCGGCCATCGGCCTGGACCGCAGCGCCGAACACGCCGCGCAATCCTTGGGTGCCGGACGCTTCACGCTGTTCCGGCAAATCACCTTGCCGATGATTCTGCCGGGGGTCGCCGGTGGCTGGCTGCTGGCGTTCATCAACAGTTTTGACGAGGTCACGTTGTCGATCTTCGTCACCTCGCCGGCCACGCAAACCTTGCCGGTGCGCATGTACGTGTACGCCACCGAATCCATCGATCCGATGATGGCGGCGGTGTCGGCCCTGGTGATCGCGCTGACCGCGCTGACGATGATTCTGCTCGATCGGGTCTACGGCCTGGATCGGGTTCTGGTGGGTAAACAATGAGGGCGCCATGGCTCTGCTGAAACGACTGGCCGAAGGCGACCGCCCGGCCCTGGACTTTACCCTCGACGGCGTGCCTGCCAGTGGCTTGCTCGGCGACACCCTGCTGACCGCCGTGCTGACCTGCAGCGAACACCTGCGCGGCAGCGACTTCAGCGCCGAACCCCGCGCCGGCTTTTGCCTGATGGGAGCCTGCCAGGACTGCTGGGTACGCCTGGGCGATGGCCGCCGGGTGCGGGCCTGCTCGACGCAGCTTGAAGCCGGCCAGCAGGTCAGCCGCGAACCGGGGCGCTCGGTATGAACGCGGTGGTGATCATCGGCGCCGGCCCCGCCGGGATTCGTGCGGCGCAGACGCTGGTGGCGCATGGCGTGCGCCCGGTTCTGCTGGACGAAGCCGCACGCGGTGGCGGGCAGATTTATCGGCGGCAGCCGATGAACTTCAAGCGCTCGCCCGTCAAGTTGTATGGCTTCGAAGCCCCCAAGGCCAACGCGCTGCATCAAACCATCGACGCACTGCGCAAACAACTCGATTACCGCCCCGACACGCTGGTATGGAACGCCGAGGCCAACGCGCTCGACACCTTGCACGAGGGCCGCGCCATACGCGTGGCGTTCTCCCGGGTGATTGTCGCCACGGGTGCCACCGACCGGATTCTGCCGGTGCCGGGCTGGACGTTGCCGGGGGTGTACAGCCTCGGCGCGGCGCAGATCGCCTTGAAGTTTCAGGGCTGTGCCATTGGTGAACGCGTGGTGTTCGCCGGCAGCGGACCGTTGCTGTACCTGGTGGCGTATCAATACGCCAAGGCCGGTGCCAACGTGGTCGCGGTGCTCGACAGTTCGCCGTTCAGCGCTCAGGCCCGCGCCCTGCCCGGTCTGTTGTCGCAACCGGCTACCCTCGCCAAAGGCCTCTATTACCGCACCTGGCTGACCGCCCACGGCATCCCGGTGCATCAGGGCGCCAGCCTGTCAGGCATCGATGGCCAACAGCGTGTGCAATCGCTGAACTGGCGCAACGCAAAAGGCCAACATCGAATCGACTGCGACGCCGTCGCCTTCGCCCATGGCCTGCGCAGCGAAACCCAACTCGCCGATCTGCTGGGCTGCGAATTCACCTGGAACCCGCTCAACCGCGCCTGGCTGCCACAGCGCGACAGTGCCGGGCGCAGCAGTGTCGCCGAGGTGTACCTGGCGGGTGACGGCGCCGGCATCATGGGCGCCGACGCGGCGGAAATGGCCGGCGAACGGGCAGCCCTGGCGCTGCTCGAAGACAGCGGTTACCTGCTCTCGCCGCAACGTGCCACCCAGCTGGAACAGTCGCTGAAAGAAATCGGCAGATTCCGCCAGGGTCTTGAGCGTGCCTTTGCCTTCCCCGAAAGCTGGGCCACCGACGCTGCGGATGACCTGATGATCTGTCGCTGCGAAGAAGTACGCGCCGGCGACATCCGCCAGGTGGTGCGCGAAGGTCATTGGGAGATCAACCGGGTCAAGGCCCACTGCCGGGTCGGCATGGGTCGCTGTCAGGGCCGGATGTGCGGGGCCGCCGCCGCGGAAATCATTGCCTGCGAAAGTCAGCGTTCAGTAGCCGACATCGGTCGGTTGCGGGCTCAGGCACCGATCAAACCCTTGCCGTTCGGTCTGGAGGTCGAGCCATGATCGAAGTCGAGGCGGTCATCATTGGCGGTGGCATTGTCGGGGCCTCCGCCGCCCTGTTTCTGAGCAAGGCTGGCCGACGCGTAGCGCTGCTGGAACGAGATTTTTGCGGTTCGCATTCCAGCGGTGTGAACTATGGCGGCGTGCGTCGTCAGGGTCGGCCGCTGTCGCAATTGCCGTTGTCGCAACGAGCTCATGAGATCTGGGGGCAGCTGCCACAACTGATCGGCATCGACGGTGAGTACCAGCGCAGCGGTCACCTGAAACTCGCCCGCAGCCTCAACGATCTGCATGCCTTGCAGGATTACGCCGCCAGCAGCCAGGGGTTCGGCCTTGATTTGCAGCTGTTTGATCGCGATGAGTTGCGCGCACGTTTTCCGTGGGTCGGAGACGTCGCGGTCGGTGCTTCGCTGTGCCCGGACGATGGCCACGCCAACCCGCGCCTGGTGTCTCCGGCGTTTGCCCAAGCGGCACGTCGGCATGGCGCGCAGGTGCATGAGCAATGCGCAGTCACGGCGGTGGAACACAATGGTCAGCGCTTTCGCGTCAGCACTCAATCCGGCCTCGAACTGCGCGCCCCCTGGCTGCTGAACTGCGCCGGCGCCTGGGCCGGCAACCTTGCCGCGCAATTCGGTGAAGCGGTGCCGATGCACGCCGGGCACCCGGCGATGCTGGTCACCGAGCCGTTGCCGCTGGTGATGAATGCCAGCACCGGCGTCGAAGGCGGCGGCATCTATGCCCGTCAGGTCGCGCGGGGCAATTGTGTGTTGGGCGGCGGCCAGGGCTTTGCCCTTGATGGTGCCCGCGTCCGACCTGGCCAGAGCGCGGTGATCGAGATCCTGCGTCAGGCCGTCGAGCTCTACCCGTTTCTTGAAGGCGCCCAGGCGATTCGTACCTGGAGCGGCACCGAAGGTTATCTGCCCGATCGTCAACCGGTGATCGGTCACAGCAGCATGCAACCCGGTCTGTTGCACGCATTCGGCTTTGCCGGCGCGGGCTTTCAGATCGGGCCTGCGGTGGGCCAGGCGCTCACCGAGATCATCTGTAGCGGCGCGTCAAAGACGCCGCTGGATGCGTTTTCCATCACCCGGTTTCACTCCATCTCCGTAGCTTGATAGAGGAAGGTCGCGCCAATGAATAACCTCAAACGCACTGCACTGCTCGGTTTGTCCTGCATGAGCGCCCTGCTCACGGTCACTCAGGCCCACGCCGAACCGACGCTTTACCTGGGCATGAACGGCGGGACCATGGAGCGGCTCTACGCCGACAAGGTGCTGCCGGCTTTCGAGAAAGCCAACAACGTCAAAGTGGTGATCGTGCCGGGGACATCGGCTGATATTCTGGCCAAGGTCCAGGCCAGCAAAGGCAACCCGCAATTGCATGTAATGTTCCTCGACGACGGCATCATGTACCGCGCCATCGCCATGGGCTTGTGCGACAAACTCGAAGACAGCCCGACCCTGGCGCAGATTCCGCCCAAGGGCCGCATCAAGGACCAAGCGGTGGCGGTCAGCCTCGGCGTTACCGGGTTGGCGTACAACACGCGGCTGTTCAAGGAAAAGGGCTGGAACGCGCCGACCTCCTGGATGGACATGGCCGATCCGCGCTTCAAGGACAAACTGGTGTTCCAGTCGATGGCCTCCTCGACCTTCGGCCTGCACGGTTTCCTGATGTTCAACCGGATTCAGGGCGGCAGCGAAACCAACGTCGAACCGGGGTTCAAGGCCTGGCCGAACACCGTCGGGCGCAACGTGCTGGAGTACATTCCGAGCTCGGCGAAAATCTCCGAAATGCTCCAGACCGATGAAGCGGCGCTGTTCCCGCTGACCCCGACCCAGGTCACCGCGCTGAAACTCAAGGGCATGCCGGTGGAATATGCGCAGCCGAAGGAAGGCTCGGTGGTGCTCAACGTGGCCGAATGCGCCATCGCCAACAACACCCAGCCGGAACTGGCGCAGAAACTCGCGGCCTTCTTGCTGACGCCTGCCGCACAGGCTGCGGCGCTTGAAGACGGCGATCAGATTCCGTCGAACCCGAATACGCCAACCACCGACAAGACTCGCGGTCAGGTCGAGGCAATGAAACACTATCTGGAAACGGCGATTGCCATCGATTGGGATCAGGTCAACGAACAGCGTCCGACGTGGAATGACCGATGGAATCGCAGTATCGAGCGCTAACCTCGAAGATCAGGTGAGAGGGCTTTTGTGGCACGGGAGCTTGCCTGTGGCGAGGGAGCTTGCTCCCGTTGAACTGCGCAGCAGTTCCTTTTTTGGGGCCGCTTCGCAGCCCAACGGGAGCAAGCTCCCTCGCCACAAAAGCCTTCTCGACACAAAAGCTTGGTCGGCAGCAGTGGAAGGGAAATTACCCACTTGGTTAAACTACGCCGCTGCGGCTCAGGGGGAGCCGGCCTGAAGATTACGGGGTGACATCACATTGGCCGTACGACCGCCCAACCGTCCGCAACTCACACCACGCTGGTCCGCGCTACGCCGTTTTTTCGGCAAGGCATTCGCGGCGCCATCCAGTGGCAGTGCGCAAGGCCGGGTGATCCACGACTACTTCCGCCACAAGGCCCGTGTTCAGGGCTACACCCTCAGCCACAGCCAGTTGCGCGTGATCGACTGCATGGCGCAGCACGCGTCGGCGCTGCCGGGGTCATCGACGCCACTCCCCGGACTTTACCTCCATGGTGCGGTCGGGCGCGGCAAGAGCTGGCTGCTCGACGGTTTTTTCCAGGCCATCCCCGTCACGGCAAAACAGCGCCTGCACTTCCATGAGTTTTTTGCGCAGTTGCACCAGGGCATGTTCAGCCATCGCGATCAGCCCGATGCGCTGGCAACCACCCTCGACGAACTGCTGCAAGACTGCCGGGTGCTGTGTTTCGATGAATTCCACGTGCATGACATCGGCGATGCGATGCTCATCACGCGGTTGTTCAAGGCGCTGTTTCGCCGGGGGATTCTGCTGCTGGTGACCTCAAACTACCCGCCGGAAGGTTTACTGCCCAACCCGCTTTACCATGCCCGTTTCAAACCGGTGATCGACCTGATCAACACGCGCATGCAGGTGATGGAAGTCGGCGGCCCCCATGATTACCGCAGTCAGGCGCGACCCCGTGCGCAGCAGCTGTTTACCCAGGGCCAGTACGTCTGGCCGGCCACGGTGAGCCAGCGTCAGGCGCTGCACCTGCTCGAACACGACGCACCGCCCATTCGGCTGCCCGTCGGGACACGACACCTTCAAGCCCGATACTGCGAAGGGCGAACCATTGGCTTCACCTTCGCCGACTTGTGCGAACACCCCACCGCCGTCATGGACTACCTGGAACTGTGCCGGCGCTTCGACCGCTGGATCATCGACAAACTGCCCAGCCTCGCCGGCTGTTCAATCGCCGCCCAGCAACGCTTCATCAACCTGATCGACGTGTTGTACGACCAGGACAAACACCTGATTCTGCTCGGCCACCAGTCATTGCGCGAATGCCTGGATGGCGATGCCATCGACCTGGCGCGCACGCGCAGCCGGCTGGGGCAGTTACTGGAAGTCAGGGAACTCGCCTGACAGCCACCAGCACTTTCCCGCTATCATGTCGCCCATTTCCAGGCCCCAGCGCCTTCCTTCAGATCAATAGCGAACCTGCCTATGCACACCCTCGCACAACTGCGCGCCGGCCAACTGTCGGGTATCACCCGCCTGGACCTGGTCTGTGGCCTGACCGAATTCCCCCGGGAAATCTTCGACCTGGCGGACTCGCTGGAAGTGCTCAACCTCAGCGGCAACGCCTTGCGCAGCCTGCCGGACGATCTGCACCGCCTGACCCGTTTGCGCGTGCTGTTCTGCTCGGACAATCAGTTCACCGAACTGCCCGCCTGCCTCGGCCAGTGTACGGCGCTGACAATGATCGGTTTCAAGGCCAACGCCATCGAACACGTGCCGGCCGCCGCCCTGCCGCCGCTGTTGCGCTGGCTGATCCTGACCGACAACCGCATCACGGATCTGCCAACCGAACTGGGCGAGCGCCCGTACCTGCAAAAACTCATGCTCGCCGGTAACCGCTTACAGCGTTTGCCCGAGAGCCTGAGCCACTGTCATCGACTTGAACTGATCCGCATTGCCGCCAATCAGCTCACCGAGCTTCCCGAATGGCTGCTGACCCTGCCGGGCCTGACCTGGCTGGCGTACGCCGGTAACCCATTGGAAACCGAAGCCGATGCGGCCGCACTTGAAGCCACGACGAGCATTCCCTGGTCCGAGCTGAGCCTGGAGCAGAAACTCGGCGAAGGCGCGTCGGGGGTCATTCATCAGGCGCTGTGGGAGCAGACAAAACAGGTCGCGGTAAAACTCTACAAAGGCGAGATGACCAGCGACGGCTCGCCGTTGCACGAAATGAACGCCTGCATCACCGCCGGCATCCACCCTAACCTGATCCGGGTCGAAGGGCGGATCGTCGGGCACCCACAGGCGCAAGCCGGGCTGGTGATGCAACTGATCGATCCGAGCTACCGCAACCTGGCCAGCCTGCCGAGCCTGGCGTCCTGCTCCCGCGACATCTATGCCGACGACACCCGGTTCAGCGCCGGCGTGGCAATGCGCATCGCCAGTGGCATCGCCTCGGTGGCCGAACACCTGCACCGTCAAGGCATCACCCACGGCGACCTCTATGGCCACAACATTCTGTGGAACGAGCATGGCGATTGTCTGTTGGGGGATTTTGGTGCGGCATCTTTCCATGCCACCTCGGACAGCCTTGAAAGCCGCGCGCTGCAACGGATCGAGGTACGGGCGTTCGGGATTTTGCTGGGAGAATTGCTGGAGCGGATCGACTCAGGGTTGAGCGCTGAACAGCGGGTCGCGTTAGAGGATTTACAGCAGCGCTGCTGTCAGCCGGATGTGTTGGCGCGGCCGGGGTTCAGTGAGGTGGTGCGGGAGTTGAATGGATCCTGACCCGCAAAGATAGAACTGTGGCGAGGGGGCTTGCCCCCGTTCGGTTGCGCAGCAGCCGTCGCTTTTGGGGTCGCTTCGCAACCCAACGGGGGCAAGCCCCCTCGCCACAAGCAAGCCCTCGCCACAGGTTAAATCACAACGGTCAGAACCGCTTAACCCGCCAACCCGACAAACATGTCCTGCACGTCATCGTGGTTATCGAGGCCTTCGAGGAACGCTTCGACTTCTGCCATCTGCTCGTCGCTCAAGCCGCTCACCGGGTTCTTCGGCTGATAACCCAACTTGGCCGACAACACGGTGAAGCCTTGCTCCGGCAGCGCTTTCTGTACCGCATCCAGGTCCGCAGGGTCGGTCAGGAACAGCGTCGCGCCGTCTTCGCCCGGCTCGAAATCCTGGGCGCCGGCTTCGATCGCGGCCATTTCCGGATCGGCGTCAGGGCTGTCCGGGGATGCCTCGATCATGCCGACGTGGTTGAAGTCCCAGGCCACCGAACCGGAAGCGCCCAACTGGCCCTTGCGGAACGCCACGCGGATTTCAGCGACGGTGCGGTTGATGTTGTCAGTCACGCATTCAACGATCAGTGGCACCTGATGCGGTGCGAACCCTTCATACGTCACGCGATGGTATTGCACGGTTTCGCCGAGCTGGCCGGAGCCTTTCTTGATCGCGCGTTCCAGGGTTTCGCGAGGCATCGAGGCTTTTTTCGCCTGTTCGACCACCAGACGCAGGTGTGCGTTGGTGGCGGTATCGGCACCGTTGCGCGCAGCAATGGTGATTTCCTTCACCAGTTTGCCGAAGATCTTGCCCTTGGCGTTGGCTGCCGCTTCTTTGTGTTTAACCTTCCACTGTGCGCCCATTACTCACTCTCTTGATCTGTGGCGCCGAGACATCTATTGGCCGACGCGTAGCGCAAGTTTATACGGCCTAAAGATGCCAATCGACCAAAAAATTCCAACATCTTCAGCCCACGACGGGTCGACATCTTCACCAGCGTTTGTAGGGCGATTCTGAAAAGTCGATTTGCGGTGACGCTTCAGGGCTATGGTTTCGTACCCTCTGCGCCCGTTCTCCAAGGCAGAAGCGCGCTCGATGCACAACGACAAGGAAAGCCCCTACACCCTGACACTCCTCGACAGCGGTCTGAGTTTGCAGGTGTTGCAGTTCAATGGCCGCGAGGGCCTCAACCAGCCCTATCGATTCGACATCGAGGTGATCGGCCTCGCGCCGGCGATGAACCTGGATCGGTTGCTGCAACAGCCGGCGTTCCTGAGGCTGTCGGCTGATCAGGGCATTCACGGCGTGATCCACAGCGTCAGCCGCGAACATCGCGGCCCGTATCGGGTCGGCTACTCACTGGTGCTGGCGCCCCATCTGCAACGACTTCAGTTGCACAGCTCGCGTCGGGTTTTTCATCGTCTCAGCGTGCCGGCGATCATGCGTCAGTTGCTGGAAAAGCATCAGCTGCCCGAGCACAGCTATCGCTTCGACCTGACCTGCGGCCACTACCCGCTGCGGCCCTTTTGCATTCAGTACGATGAGAGCGATCTGGCCTTCATGCAGCGGCTGTGTGAAGAAGAAGGCATCCACTTCCACTTCGAACATCAGCACGACGGGCACGTGCTGGTCCTGGCCGATGACAGCCTGAGTTTCCCGCAGGAACCGCTGCTGATGCCGTTCCATGCCGACGTGTTCAACGACCCGCTCTTGCCGGCGATCAGCGAACTGTTCCAGCGCCATGACCCGGACCCCGCCCCGGCACAATGGGATGCCAGAAACCGCGGCGCGCACGTGATCGGCGACGGCGCGGCCAACCACCCGCTCACCGGAACGGGCCCGGTTACGGCAAGACCTGCGCCCGAACAGCTTCATCGCGAACAGCTGGGCCGCCGCTCGCTGGAACGCCTGCGTTGCCAGCACCGGCAGATCCACGGCCAAAGCACCCTGAACGAGCTGCGCAGCGGACGAATCGTACAAGTGGCGCAGCACCCGCTCTCGAGCTTCAACGATCAGTGGCTGCTCACCAACATCCAGCACCAGGGGCAGCAGCCGTCGATTCTCGCCGAGGACAAGCCCGACCATGACATTGCCGGGCGCTACAGCAATCGTTTCACCGCCATTCCCTGGTCAACGGTGTTCAGGCCGGCGCTCAAACAGGTCAGGCCGAGCATCCCGGGCTACCAGACCGCCCGGGTGCTGGGCCCCGTCGGGCAGCCGGCAGCGCTCGACGAGCAAGGCCGAATACAGGTCTGCTTGTGGCCGAAACCGGGGTTCGAGGCGGATGAGTCCGTTGGGCTCTGGCTACCGATCGCCCTCGCAGCACCGGACGGTAGGATCGATCCGTCCAGGCTGCCCTTGGCCGGCACCGAAGTGTTGGTCAGTTTTCTCGACAGCGACCCGGACCGACCGGTGTTGTGTGCCGGCATGAGCCACCTCCAGCCTTCCCGGCCCGCTCCCGAACCACGCCGCGATGCGCATCTGCTGCTCGGCTGGCTGATCAACCGCTCGGATCCCATGCCGTGATTTTACCGGGCCGCTCCCACAGGAATTTATGCTGGCCGCCAACCTTGTGTACGACGCAAAACCTGTGGGAGCGTGGCTTGCCCGCGATAGCCACGCCGCGGTCTACCCGACGGGCGCCAACCCAAAAAACGCCTGTATCAAGCGCAAATCCCGCCGCCGTTCCATACAACCGATCATGTGCCGATTGACCAGCCCCTCGCCAATGATCGGCACCGCCGCCACCCGTGGGTCGTGGCTGACTTCCACCGACGACACCACGCCCACGCCCAACTCGGCGGCCACTGCCTCGGTCACGGCCTCGCGACTGTCCAGTTCCAGCAACACCCGTGGATTGACCCCGGCCTGAACGCACGCCTCGTCGAACGTGCGCCGGGTAATCGAACTCGGCTCGCGCAGCACCATGATCACCTGATCCAACGCCTTGAGCGGCAGCCCTTGCGACTGCTGCGCCCACGGATGGCCCGCGGGCACCAACGCGCAAATCCTCGACTCGCTCAACCCTTGCAGATGCAACCCTTTGCGCGGCTCCACTTCGGTCAGCACCGCCACGTCGGCATGCTCCGACAGCAACGCCGCGAGGGTTTCCTGGGCATTGCCCAACCGCAGGTTCACGGTGATCCCCGGATAACGCGCACGCAGGCTGGCGAGCATCGGCATGACCATGTGCGGGCCATCCGCCGCCACTTCCAGGCGCCCGGTGAGTAGCTGCCGGTTGGCCTCCAGCATCGCCTGCGCTTCTTCGGCCAGGCCGAACATTGCCCGGGTGATCGCCGCGAGCCTGGTGCCCTCTTCCGTCAACTCGACCCGCCGCGCGGTGCGGCGCAGCAAGGTGATCTGGTAGTGCTCCTCCAGCGCCTTGATGTGCCCGGTGACCGCTGGTTGGCTGATAAACAGGCGCTCGGCGGCGCGGGTGAAGCTGCCCTCTCGGGCCACGGCATCGAAGGCACGCAGCTGGAACAGATTCATGAATAACTCTCACTGATGGCTGGCATAACAACAAACAATTTGATTGATAGCACGCCGAATTGCAATTTATGCCCCGTAGTTTCATCCCACCGAGCTTTTGCAAGGACACAAGAATGCGTACTGCCGAGCCCATCCTGCTCACCCCCGGCCCATTGACCACATCGCAACGTACCCGTCAGGCGATGATGGTCGACTGGGGTTCATGGGATGACCGCTTCAACCAATTGACCGCCAGCCTGTGCGAGAAATTGCTGGTGATCATCAACGCCGGCGACAGCCACCACTGCGTGCCCCTGCAAGGCAGCGGCACGTTCGCGGTCGAAGCGGCGATCGGCACGCTGGTGCCCCGGGACGGCAAAGTCCTGGTGCTGATCAACGGCGCCTACGGCAAACGCCTGGCGAAGATCTGCGAAGTGCTCGGCCGTTCGTTCAACACCTTCGAAACCGCCGAAGACGAGCCGACCACCGCCGTCGACGTCGACCGCTTGCTGCGGGCCGACGCCAGCATCACCCACGTCGCCTTGATTCACTGCGAAACCAGCACCGGCATCCTCAACCCACTGGCAGAAATCGCCCACGTCATCGAGCAGCACGGCAAACGCCTGATCATCGACGCCATGAGCTCGTTTGGCGCCCTGCCGATCGATGCGCAACAGGTGCCTTTCGACGCCCTGATCGCCGCCTCGGGTAAATGCCTGGAGGGCGTGCCGGGGATGGGCTTCGTTTTCGCTCGCAAAGAAGCGCTAGCGAACGCCGCCGGCAACTCGCACTCGCTGGCGATGGACTTGTTCGATCAGCACACCTACATGGCCAAGACCGGTCAATGGCGTTTCACCCCGCCGACCCACGTGGTCGCGGCGCTGCACGAAGCCTTGCTGCAATACCACGAAGAAGGTGGCTTGCCCGCCCGGCATCAGCGCTACGCCAACAACTGCCAGGTGCTGCTCGATGACATGGCCAAACTCGGCCTGCGCAGCTTCCTGCCCGCGGCGATCCAGGCGCCGATCATCGTTACCTTCCATGCGCCGAAAGACCCGCGCTATCAGTTCAAGGAATTCTACGAACGGGTCAAGTCCAAGGGTTTCATCCTCTACCCCGGCAAACTGACCCAGGTCGAAACCTTCCGGGTCGGCTGCATCGGCCACGTCAACCAGGCCGAAATGCACGCAGCGGTGGCGGCCGTGGCCGAGGTGCTGCGCGAGATGGAAGTCATCGAAATCTAAACCACCACTGTTCCCTGTAGGAGCGAGGCTTGCCCGCGAATGCAGACGACACCGGTGCGTCAGTTAAACCCTGTAATCGTTCTTCGCGGGCAAGCCTCGCTCCTACAGAGATCAGAGACATGAACTATGTAAACCCAACCAAACTGCAAGCCGCCATCCTCGACTGGGCCGGCACCGTGGTCGACTTCGGCTCCATCGCCCCGACGCAGATTTTCGTCGAAGCCTTCGCCGAGTTCGACGTCCAGGTTTCCATCGAAGAAGCCCGTGGGCCGATGGGCATGGGCAAGTGGGACCACATCCGCACCCTGTGCGATCAGCCATCAGTTGCCGAGCGTTATCGCCAGGTGTTCGGCCGCACGCCGACCGACGATGACGTCACCGCCATCTACCATCGCTTTATGCCGCTGCAGATCAAAAAAATCGCCGAACACTCGGCACTGATTCCGGGCGCCCTGGACACCATCGCCAACCTGCGTCAGCAAGGAATCAAGATCGGCTCGTGCTCCGGCTACCCGAAACAAGTCATGGACAAAGTGGTGGAACTGGCCGCCACCAACGGCTATGTCGCCGATCACGTGGTCGCCACCGACGAAGTGCCCAACGGCCGCCCATGGCCCGCTCAGGCCCTGGCCAATGTGATTGCGCTGGGCATCGACGACGTCGCGGCCTGCCTGAAGATCGACGACACGGTGCCGGGCATTCTCGAAGGTCGCCGTGCCGGCATGTGGACCGTGGCGTTGATCTGCTCCGGTAACGCGCTGGGTCTGGACTACGAAGGTTATCGCGCGCTAAGCAGCGACCAACTGGCCAGCGAACGCAAGCGCATTCATGCCCTGTTCGAAGGCTCGCGACCGCACTACATGATCGACACCATCACCGATTTGCCCGAGGTGATCGCCGACATCAACAAGCGCCTGGCCAACGGCGAGATGCCGCAAGCCAACTGATCGCACCCCTCGCCTCATAATACAAGCGCCAGTTCCTTGGATGGAACTGACGCTTTTTTGTGGTCGATCACTTGATTTAGAGCATTGAGCGGCCCATTTGCCTCGGGCAAATCCTGCGAAACAGGATTACAGTTAGTGCACGCCGTCGAACAAGAACGGTGACTTCAGACCAGAATTGTGAGGAAACACCGTATGCCCTGGAAGAATTCCGAATCACGCTACAGCACCGTATCGATCGCGCTGCACTGGTTGATGCTGGTTCTGTTAATACTGGTCTACGCCTGTATCGAATTTCGCGGGATCTTTCCCAAAGGCAGTGGCGGCCGAACGCTGATCAAGGAAGCGCACTTCATGCTCGGCCTGACCGTGTTCGTGCTGGTCTGGTTGCGGCTGTTCGCCCGCAGCCTGGGGCCGGCACCGCAGATATTCCCCGCCTCCCCTCGCTGGCAAACCGTGGTTGCCAGGCTGATGCATTGGGCACTGTATATTTTCATGATCACCGTGCCGGTTCTGGGTTGGCTGACTACCAGCGCCGAGGGGCATCGGGTGATGTTCTATGGCGTCGACTTGCCATTGCTGATCGAAGAAAACAAACCGCTGGCCAAGCAGTTCCAAGGCTGGCATGAGCTCGGCGCCACCATCGGTTATTGGCTGATCGGGTTGCACGCGGTGGCCGGGATTTACCACCACTATGTGGTGCGCGATAACACCTTGCTGCGGATGATGCCCAAACGCGGTTAATCGCGACCGCTTTGCTCGAAACCCCGGCGGCCCTGCAGGCCGCCGGTGTGGATGAAGATCAGGCGCGTGCCTTGGGGAAATTTACCAGCTTCGACTTGTTGCTTGAGAGCCATGAGCGCTTTGCCGGTGTACAGCGGCTCGAAAAGAATGCCGCTGGCCTGTTCGGTCTGCTCGATGAATGCAAGCAGCTGCGGATCGACTTTGGCAAAACCGCCACGGCTGGCGTCCAGTAGTTCATACAAGGGATCGACCCAACCGGCTTCCCGCCCGATCATCTCGACCTGCTGCGCCACGCCATGATCATCGGGCACCGCCAGCGCGCCATACACCGGGTGTTCACCCGCCTCGGCCAGCACCAGACCGGCCAGGGTCGTGCCCGTTCCGCAGGCCAGCCACCAGCCGTCGTAATGGCTCCAGCCCAGACTACTCAGTTGCTCGCGGGCCTGCGCCACCAGCTGCATGCAGCCCTTCGCCCCACGCAAGCCACCACCACCTTCCGGCACCGGTTGCAGCTCGGGATACTGCGCCCGCCACGGCTGCCAGAAACCCGGCTCATGCCGCGCTCGATAACCGCCATAACCCAGCCAGTGCAACTGCATGCCGAACGCCTGCAAGTCCTTTACTGTCGGGGTGTCTTGCGGATGCCCGCGCAGCAAACCGACCGTGGTGAACCCGAAGCGCTTGCCTGCGGCGGCCAATGCGTGGAGATGGTTGGAGTGAGCACCGCCCAGGCTGATGATGCCTTGGGCGCCGTTCTGGTCGGCGGCTTTCAGGTGTTCGATGAGTTTGAACCACTTGTTGCCGCTGATCAGCGGGTCGATCTGGTCCAAACGCAGGATGGCGACGTCGATGCCGGCGGTGGTGAGCCAGTCGAGGTGAAGGGGTTCGAGAGGGGCTTGGGGGAGCCAGTCTGTTGGAGGGGAAAGCATTGATGCGTTACGTTCTGACGAAAAACAGGAGTCTATCAGCCAGCACGATCCCTGTAGCAGCTGCCGAAGGCTGCGTTCGGCTGCGAAGCAGTCGTCAATCCTGACACCTCGGTTTATCTGGAATACCGCGATGGCTGATTTTGCGACTGCTGCGCAGCCGAACGCAGGCTGCGCCAGCTGCTACAAGGGATAGCTGCGAACGTTAGAGTTCAGCCGCCAACCGCGACCCCTGGTTGATCGCACGCTTGGCATCCAGCTCCGCCGCCACGTCCGCGCCGCCGATCAAGTGCACGTTCTGCCCGGCCGCAACCAGACCGTCGTGCAACTCGCGCAATGGATCCTGCCCGGCGCAGATCACGATGTTGTCCACCGGCAGCACCTGCGGTTCGCCGCTTTCGCCGATGCGGATGTGCAGGCCTTCGTCGTCGATCTTCAGGTACTCGACGCTGTTGAGCATTTGCACCTTTTTGTTCTTCAGACCGGTGCGGTGAATCCAGCCGGTGGTCTTGCCCAGGCCATCACCGACCTTGGAGGTCTTGCGTTGCAGCAGGAATACTTCGCGGGCCGGCGCATGCGGCGCAGCCTTGATGCCCGCGACACCGCCACGCGCTTCAAGGTGCGTATCGATACCCCACTCCTTCCAGAACGCGTCGCGGTCCTGACTGGTGGCCACGCCTTCGTGCACGAGGAATTCCGACACGTCGAAACCGATACCGCCAGCGCCGATTACCGCGACGCGTTTGCCCACCGGTTTACGCTCGAGGATCACGTCCAGATAGCTCAGCACCTTGGCGTGCTCGACACCCGGAATCGCCGGCACCCGCGGCGCGATGCCGGTAGCGAGGATGATTTCGTCGTAACCGCCCTCGACCAGCTGCGCCACGTCCACACGGGTGTTCAGGCACAGCTCGACGTTGCTGGTCTGCAACTTGCGGTTGAAGTAGCGCAGGGTTTCGAAGAACTCTTCCTTGCCCGGCACGCGCTTGGCGATGTTGAACTGGCCGCCGATTTCGCTGGCCGAATCGAACAGCGTCACCTGATGACCGCGCTCGGCCGCCACGGTGGCGGCGGACAGCCCCGCGGGACCGGCGCCAACCACGGCGATTTTCTTGATCTGCTGCACCGGCAGGTAATTGAGTTCGGTTTCATGGCAGGCCCGCGGGTTCACCAGGCAACTGGTCAACTTGCCGCCGAACGTGTGATCCAGGCAAGCCTGGTTGCAACCGATGCAGGTATTGATTTCATCGCCACGGCCGGCCGCCGCCTTGTTGACGAAGTCCGGGTCGGCGAGGAACGGTCGCGCCATCGACACCATGTCGGCATCGCCTTCGGCCAGGATCTGCTCGGCGACTTCCGGGGTGTTGATGCGGTTAGTGGTGATCAGCGGAATACTCACCGAACCACGCAGTTTCGCCGTGACCTTGCTGAACGCTGCACGCGGCACTTTGGTGGCAATGGTCGGAATCCGCGCTTCGTGCCAGCCGATGCCGGTGTTGATGATGGTCGCGCCCGCCTGCTCGATGGCCTTGGCTAACTGCACGATTTCTTCCCAGGTGCTACCGCCTTCCACCAGGTCGAGCATCGACAGGCGGAAGATAATGATGAAGTTCGGGCCGACCGCTTCGCGCACCCGACGGACGATTTCCACCGGCAGGCGCATGCGGTTTTCGTAGACACCTCCCCAGCGGTCAGTGCGATGGTTGGTGTGGGCCGCGAGGAACTGGTTAATGAAATAACCTTCGGAACCCATGATCTCGACGCCGTCGTACTCGGCTTTTTGCGCCAGGGTCGAGCAGGTAACGAAATCGCTGATCTGCTTCTCGATGCCTTCCTCGTCCAGCTCTTTAGGCTTGAACGGGTTGATCGGCGCCTGGATCGCGCTCGGCGCCACCTGTTTCGGGCTGTAGGCATAACGCCCGGCATGCAGGATCTGCATGCAGATCTTGCCGCCCGCCTCGTGCACCGCGCGGGTGACGATCCGGTGTTTGAGCGCTTCTTCATCGGAGGTCAGCTTGGCCGCGCCCGAGTAAACCCCACCCTCATCGTTCGGGCCGATACCGCCAGTGACCATCAGGCCTACGCCGCCACGGGCACGTTCGGCAAAGTACGCGGCCATGCGCTCGAAACCGCCGGGTTTTTCCTCGAGGCCCGTGTGCATCGAACCCATCAGGGTACGGTTGCGCAACGTGGTAAAACCCAGGTCCAGCGGGGCCAACAGGTGCGGGTAATGAGCGGCGGCCATCGGTAACTCCACAACGAGCGATCACGGAAAATTTGCAGGAGCTCTTCGGCCCCCGTCAGTCATGTTCGACAGACTAAGAGTCGCACCGCTGTCACTCAATGACCGTAACTGACAACTTATTGATCCAAATGCGCAGCGCCCCTTGGCAAGCGCTGGCATGGGCCCTACCCTAGTCGCGAACCCTGCACACGGCCGCTGACTGTTTTCCATGCGCAAACTTCTGTACCTGACCCTCTCCATGGCGTTGATCGCCGTTCTGACGACCTACGCGATGTGGGCCGCGGACCGTCCGGTGGGTCATTACCTGTCGGACCTGCGCATCAATCTCGCGGTCGATCAGGGCACACCCGCCGATCGTGGCAATCTGCTGGGCATCCAGCCCGAGCTGTTCCCCACCGACTATCAAAGCCCTGAACGCCTGCACCGCAAGCTCGCGGCCTATTTGCAGAAGGCCCAGGACCAGGGCCTGCTGAATGAAAAAACCATCGTCGTACTGCCTGAACATGTCGGCACCTGGCTGATGGTCAGCGGCGAGAAAGACGAGCTGTACCAGGCCACCACCCTCAAGGAAGCCATGAACTGGTTGGCGGTGAGCAACCCGCTGCAGTTCATCCGCGCCCTGATCAGCGCCGAAGGCAGCAACCGTCTCGACGACGCGCACTTGCGGATGAAAGCCAAACGCATGGCCAAGGATTACCAGGCGCTGTTCGGTGGCCTGGCGAAAGAATTCCACGTGACCCTGGTGGCCGGTTCCATCGTGCTGCCCGAGCCGAGCGTCAGCGACGGCACCCTGCACATCGGCCACGGTGCGCTGTACAACAGCAGCGTGGTGTTCAGTCGCGACGGTCTGCCAATCGGCCAGCCCCAGCGACAAGTGCACCCGACGTTCGCTGGACGTGGCACGCTCCAAGGCAACTCCGATCATCCGGTCAACGTCGTCGACACCCCGGCCGGACGCCTCGGCGTGCTGATCGGCAGCGACAGCTGGTACCCCGACAACTACCGCAAACTTGACGCCCAAGGCGCGCAACTGGTGGCGGTCCCGGCGTTCGTCGTCGGGCGTGGGTCCTGGGATCAACCATGGCGCGGCTATAGAGGCCTGCCCGCGCCGGGCTCTGTCAGCCTCAAGGCCGGCGAACTCAGCGAAGGTCAGGCCTGGCAGCGGCTGACGCTGACCGCCCAACCACCGGCCAGCCAGAGCATCGCCGGCATGAGTGTGTTCCTGCGCGGTCAGTTCTGGGACAAGAGCAGCGCCGGTCAAAGCTTCCTCAGCAGCAACGGGCAGCATTTCGCCGACAGCGATGCCCGCGGCGCGCAATTGCTGAACCTCTGGTTGTAAGCGATGAAACCGCAGCCGATGCGCCTCGGGGATCTGTCGGTGGGCTTCGTCCATAGCCTGGCCGACGCCGTGCGCAGCCATGGCCTGGACCCACAACCGTTGCTGGAACAGTACGGCCTCGACGCCGCGCGACTGGCCGAAGCCGGTGCCCGCCTGTCGATCCCGCGCTACATGCGTCTGGGCCACGGCGCTATTCAACTGACCGACGACCCGGCGCTGGGTTTGCGCATGGGCCAGCTCAGTCGCCTGAGCCAGGCCGGCTTGGCCGGCGTCACCGCCGCCCAGGCTCCCACCGTGCGCGAAGCGGCGCGCTGCCTGATTCGTTTCGAAGCGCTGTACGGCTCCAACTATCGAGGCCAGTCGAGCTTTCACGAAGACGCCCAAGGCGCCTGGCTGCGGTTCTATTCGATCAGCCCCTACAACGCCTACAACCGCTTCGTGGTGGATTCGATCATCGCTGGCTGGTTGCAGCAATTGTCCAGCGTGAGCCCTGCCCCACTGCGCGCCGAACGAATCGAGATCGAATTTGATGCACCGGATTACCTTGAGGCCTATGCCGTACTCGGCGACTGTCCGATTCAGTTTGGCGCCGAACAGAATCAACTGCGCCTGGGCCTGGACAGCCTCGCCCAGCGCAACCCGGAGCACTGCCCGAGCACCTGGCGGCACCTGCTGCAACTGTGTGAACGGGAACTTGAGCAACTGACACGCACCCGCAGCCTGCGTGAACGCATCACTCAGTTGCTGGGCCCGTTGCTCAATGGTGGCCGGGAACCCGACCTGGAAGAAGTGGCGGCACGCCTGAAGCTGCCAACCTGGACCTTGCGCCGCAAACTCACCGAGGAAGGCACGCAATTTCGTGCAATTCTCAACGATACACGTCGTGACCTGGCCATGACCTACATCCGCGACACTGAACTGGCGTTCGGCGAAATCGCCTATCTTCTGGGGTTTGCCTCAGCCGAAGCCTTTCAGCGCGCTTTCAAACGCTGGAACGGCCAGACGCCCGGCGAGTTTCGCCGCAGTCAGCGTAATTACAGCTCGGTAGCGTCTTCGGCCGGTTCCAGCGGGTCCAGTTCAAAGGCCTGATACTCGAGCAGTTCTTCTTGATAATCGTCCATTATTAAACCCCCATCGCTTGTTGAAAAAATCGCTTGAATAAATGACCAACGCCTTGAGCATAAAGTGCCCGCATGAAAGAAAAATGACGCGGGTACGACACTACGTCGCTACTGAATAAAACGTAGCAGGTGGTCAGGAATTTATCACTGGATTTTTCGACACGGACTGTGGGAATACAGCCCGACTTGATGTGGATCAGTCTTGAAGGACGTTACGGGAGCGGTATCGTCTGACCCGCCCCCATAACAAGCAAGCCCATTACTGGCCGGAGACAGGTATCGCCGAAATCGGCTCGGTCGGCGGCGGCAGCGTGCTCGAGTCCGCTACTGGAGTGACCGTTTCCGTGGACGACGTCGGCTCGGTGCTCTTGGCCGGGGTAATCGGCGCTGTTTCAGCAGGCGGCACAACAGGCTCCGAAGTGGCAGGCGCGGCGGCAGGTGCGGGCTCGGCTGCCGGCGCTGGTGCAGGTGCAGGTGCAGGTTCTGCCGCCGGTGCCGGGGTTGGCGCCAACTGAGCGGGGGCAGCCTTGGCTTCAGGCATTCCCAGTTCGGTTTTCGGCTTCTCGATAATGTGCGCGGCCTTCTTCGCTTCCGGCGGCAGGAACAGTTCGACCAGGGTAAAGAAACGCTCGTAGAACTTGGCCGAGGACACGGTTTCACTGGCGACCTTGACCATCGAATCATCGGACGAGCCGATCGGCATCGATACCGAGCCCAATACGCCGACGCCGAGGCTGGCGGAGTTGTTGGTCTTTTTCAGCGCATATCGGTCCTGCAGGGCGTTGGCGAACATGGTCGCATGGTGCCCCTCGCTGCCGTCATCGGCACAAACCACACTGAAGCTGATCTCCATATGGGTTTCGCCGGTCTGCTGGAAGCTCTTGTGCCCACTGACCAGTTTCGGATCGCTGCTGGTGATGATGTAACCCTGGCTAAGCAAGGCCCGACGGGCGGCTTCGCAGGTTTGCGCATCGGTCACCGGGTAGCTGCGCGAAAACGTTCCCGAGTCGTCGAAGTTCTCATGCTCATAGATGGCGGCCTTCTTCGACGAACAACCGGCAGCGGCGGCCAGCACCAAGGCCAGCCCTACAACACGCATGGGAATTGATTTAAACATTGAACATCCTGAGGAAAACGGTTCGAGGCGTATTGTGCAACAGATCGATGCTTAGCGGAGCAACGATTGTCTAAAACGGCTACAGATTCATTGACCATCATCTCGGGAGAAAGTCCCGCCGGAGCAAAAATCAAAAAATCACCGCCCGTGGCAGCGCCTAAAGATGACCGCGCGCGCCCCCCTGAAAGCGCTAGCGCAGGCTGCGATCTTTTCGTTTCCCTCATAAAAAAACCCCAACCTTTCGGCTGGGGTCCTTTGTGTCGCGCAAAACTCAGTCAGGCATCAGAAACGCTTGATCTCAGCCTCACGCTCCAGCAGCTTGCGGTAGGCCGCGAAGTCTTGCTGGCCAATGCGCGAGGCGAGGAAGCGACGGTATTGAGCCTTCTCTTCTTCGGTCGGCGCAGCGCCTTCATTCACGCCGTTCAGACGCACGACCACCAGGCTACCATCGGCCAGGGTCACGCTGCTGAAGGTCGGCTTGTCCTTGGAGACTGGCTTGGGCATGCGGAACAACGCTTGCAGCACGGTTGGGTCGACCCCTTCCTGAGCGCGAGTCGCGGTTGCGGTAACTTTCCAGTTCTGACCATCGATCGCCTTGTCCAGTGCAGTCTTGCAATCACGCAAGCTGGCGATCAGTTGATCGGCCTTGGTCTTGGCGGCGGCACTGGCGTGCTCCTTGGTCAATTGCACGCGGATGCTGGCAGCCACGCTTTCCAGCGGCAGTTGCTCAGGCTTGCGGTGCTCCTTGGCGCGCAGCACGATCACGGTTTCCGGATCCAGCTCGATGGCGGTGCTGTTGGCACCCTCATCCAGCACTTCAGGACTGAATGCAGCGGTCACCACGGCACGATTGGCCGCAACGCCTTCGCCACCTTCACGGCCGAATGGCGCGGACGTGTGAACGGTCAGCTTCAGGTCTTGTGCCGGCTGGGCCAGATCAGAGGACTCGAACGAGGAGTCTTCCAATTGCTTGGTCGCTTCGACGAAACGCTGCTCGACTTGCTGGGTTTTCAACTCGCGGGTCAGCTTGTCTTTCAGGCTGGCGAACGTTGGCACTTCAGGCGCTTCGACACCCAACAGCTTGATCAGGTGGAAACCGAAGTCAGTGCGAACCGGCTCCGAGACCTGATCCTTGGCCAACGAATACAGGGCTTTTTCAAACGCTGGATCGTAGACGCCCGGACCTGCAAAACCGAGGTCACCGCCGTTGTTCGCCGAACCTGGATCCTGGGAGAACTCCTTGGCCAGGGCCTCGAAACTCTCGCCCTTGGCCAGGCGCGCCTGAACTTCTTCGATCTTGGCCTTGGCTTGCGCCTCGGTCACCTTGTCGTTCACTTCGATCAGAATGTGCGCAGCCCGGCGTTGCTCGGACAGGTTCGCGGTTTCTTTCTGATACGCCGCTTGCAAGTCTTCGTCCTTGACGCTGACCTGATCGAAGAAGGATGCCTTCTTCAATTCAAGGTAATCGATGACCACCTGATCCGGCGTCATGAACTCCTTGGCGTGTTCGTCGTAGTAGGCCTTGACCTCATCGTCGGTCAGTTTCACTGCCGCCGGGTCTGCCTTGATGTTCACGGTGGCGAAATCACGGGTCTGCTTTTCCAGACGGGCGAAGGCCAACACCTGTGCATCGGTGACGAAACCGCTACCGGCCAGGCCAGCGCGCAGCTGACCGATCAGCATTTCCTGAGCCAGCATCTGACGGAATTGCAGACGGCTGTAGCCCAGTTGACGGATGACCTGGTCGAAACGCTCAGGGCTGAACTTGCCGTTCACCTGGAACTCAGGCGTTTGCAGGATCACCTGATCCAAAGCGGCTTCGGAGAAAGCGAATTTCGATTTTTCTGCGCCTTGCAGCAGCAGTTTGCGATCGATCAGGCCTTTGAGGGCCGATTCGCGCAGCATTTTTTCGTCGAGCAAGGAAGCATCGAAATCCTTGCCCAGCTGTTGCATGAGCTGACGGCGTTGCATATCGACCGCCTGGCTCAGCTCGTTCTGGCTGATTTCTTCGCCGTTGACCTTGGCCGCGTCATTTTTGTGCGTCGTGGCCTTGAAAATAGCGTCGAAACCGGTCAAAGCCATCAGTGCAACGATGACCCCGATAATGGTCTTGGCAATCCAGCCTTGTGAATTGTCCCTGATATTCTGCAGCATGCGTCCCCCAGAAACGGTTGAACTTCAAAATTAGGCAACCGTGGAGCGTGGGTAGAATCCGGATAGAAGAAAGGCGCATCCGAGGATGCGCCTTCTCGTAACTGGCGGAGCGGACGGGACTCGAACCCGCGACCCCCGGCGTGACAGGCCGGTATTCTAACCGACTGAACTACCGCTCCGCTGCCAAGTCAGGAATGACCCCGACCCGGATAGGCAAAAACCTGAATCGAACTTAGTTGACAGCTTCTTTCAGTGCTTTACCGGCTTTGAAACCTGGTTTTTTGGCTGCTGCGATTTCCAGCGTCTTACCGGTCTGTGGGTTACGACCGATGCGAGCTGGACGATCAGTCACGGAGAAAGTACCGAAACCAACCAGAACAACAGAATCACCAGCCTTGAGAGCGCCAGTGACGGATTCGATTACAGCGTCCAGCGCACGGCCAGCAGCAGCTTTCGGGATATCAGCGGATGCAGCGATAGCATCAATCAGTTCCGACTTGTTCACTCTAAGTCCCCTTATATCTATTTGAGTTTGATTCTAAGTTTTTTGGTGAAAGCAAAAAAACGAGTGCTGAATGGCCTACAGACACTTAAGAGCCGCTTTATAACAAGGGCTCTAAAAAACTGTCAAGGAAGCCCCCCAGGCAAATGCGTACTAATGCGTGCTAATTCTTTCCTTAGAGTCAGACTCGCGTTTGTCATCCTTTGCAACGATCTCCGGAACCACATCCGGCAAGGGTTCCGGCGCGTATTGCAGCGCAATTTGCAGGACCTCGTCAATCCATTTAACGGGTTTAATCTGTAGATCTTGCTTGATGTTGTCAGGAATTTCCTTCAGATCGCGTACGTTCTCTTCAGGAATGATCACCGTCTTGATTCCGCCACGGTGAGCAGCCAGCAGTTTTTCCTTCAAGCCACCGATCGCCAGCACCTGCCCACGCAAGGTGATTTCGCCGGTCATGGCGACGTCCGCTCTTACAGGAATGCCAGTCAATGCCGACACCAGGGCCGTGCACATGCCTACACCGGCGCTAGGGCCGTCTTTCGGGGTTGCCCCTTCAGGCATGTGGATATGCGTGTCGCGCTTCTCGTGGAAGTCCAGGGGAATCCCCAGGCTCTTAGCACGGCTGCGAACAACGGTCAGGGCTGCGGTGATCGATTCGACCATCACGTCACCCAGAGAACCGGTCTTGATCAGCTGGCCTTTACCCGGCACGACTGCGGCTTCGATGGTCAGCAATTCGCCGCCCACCTGGGTCCACGCCAGGCCGGTGACCTGACCGATCTGATCCTGCTGTTCAGCCAGGCCGTAACGGAATTTACGCACGCCCAGGAAGTGTTCCAGCATCTCGGCTGTCACCTTCACCGAGAAGCGTTTTTCCAGAGCATGCTCTTTGACCGCCTTGCGGCAAACCTTGGCAATCTGGCGCTCCAGCCCACGTACACCGGCTTCGCGGGTGTAGTAGCGAATGATGTCGCGAATCGCTTCGGCGTCGAATTCCAGCTCGCCTTTCTTCAGGCCGTTGGCAGCAATCTGCTTGGGCGAAAGGTATTTGACGGCGATGTTGATCTTCTCGTCTTCGGTGTAACCCGGCAGACGAATCACTTCCATCCGGTCCAGCAGCGCCGGTGGAATATTCATCGAGTTGGAGGTGCACAGGAACATCACATCGGACAGGTCGTAGTCGACTTCCAGATAGTGATCGTTGAAGTTGTGGTTTTGCTCGGGGTCGAGCACTTCCAGCAACGCCGACGCTGGATCGCCACGCATGTCGCTGCCCATTTTGTCGATTTCATCGAGCAGGAACAGCGGGTTACGGACGCCCACCTTTGTCATCTTTTGAATCAATCTTCCTGGCATCGAACCGATATAAGTCCGGCGATGACCACGAATTTCCGCCTCATCGCGCACGCCACCGAGGGCCATGCGGACGAATTTGCGGTTGGTGGCATGCGCAATCGACTCCGCCAGAGAGGTTTTACCCACCCCTGGAGGACCGACCAGGCACAATACCGGGCCGCGAATCTTCTTCACGCGCTTCTGCACGGCGAGGTATTCGAGGATCCGCTCTTTGACTTCTTCCAGACCGTAGTGGTCGGCGTCGAGAATGTCTTCGGCACGGGCCAGGTCCAGGCGCACTTTGCTCTGGGCTTTCCATGGCACTTGAACCAGCCAGTCGATGTACGAACGCACCACGGTCGCTTCCGCGGACATTGGCGACATTTGCTTCAGCTTGTTCAGTTCGGCCTGAGCCTTGGCCAACGCATCTTTCGGCAGACCGGCGGCATCGATGCGCTTTTTCAGCTCTTCGATTTCGTTGTGGCCTTCGTCGCTGTCACCCAGCTCTTTCTGAATGGCCTTCATCTGCTCATTCAGGTAGTACTCGCGCTGGCTGCGCTCCATTTGCTTCTTAACGCGGCCGCGAATGCGTTTTTCGACTTGCAGCAGATCGATCTCGGCATCCAGCAACGCCAGAACGTGCTCGACCCGGGCCGACAAATCGATGATTTCGAGGATTTCCTGCTTCTGCTCGATCTTCAGGGCCATGTGCGCGGCCATGGTGTCGACCAGGCGGCCCGGCTCGTCGATGCTGTTGAGCGACGACAGGACTTCAGCGGGGACTTTCTTGCCCAGCTGCACATATTGTTCGAATTGAGCCAGCAGGCTGCGGACAAACACTTCCGATTCGCGCTCTGGCGCTTCGGTTTCGTCGATCAACGAGACTTCGGCACGGCAGTGGCCGTCGACTTCGCTGAAGCGCTCCACGGCGCCCCGCTGCTCGCCTTCGACAAGAACCTTGACGGTGCCGTCAGGCAGTTTGAGCAGCTGCAGAACGGTAGCAATGGTGCCTACGCGATAAAGTGCTTCTTCACCGGGATCGTCGTCAGCAGGATTCCGCTGAGCCAGCAGAAGGATCTGCTTGTCGCCCGTCATCGCTGCCTCGAGAGCTTCGATGGATTTCTCGCGCCCCACGAACAGCGGGATAACCATGTGCGGATAAACCACGACATCACGCAATGGCAGGAGAGGCAATTCGATGGTCGTCTTCATGATTTCGCCTCTACGGCGGCCATAAGGCCGTAAACAGATGGAAGTAAGCTTGAAACCAAGATGGGGGCTGTTTTCAAAAAAAACAAGCGGATAAAAGAATCACTTAAAAAATCAGAGCTTACGGTAGCGCCTGCATTTATCCCGGCGCATCCAGAAATTCAGGTTAGCTGCCCCGTCTCCCACAATAGCAAAGGGGCCCGAAGGCCCCTTCTTTATTCCAGCAGTGTGACGCTTAAGCGTCTGGCGCTGCCTTGGCAGTCGGCTCACTGTTCTCATAGAGATACAGAGGCTTGGACTTGCCTTCTATAACGCTTTCGTCGATCACTACTTTACTCACCTCGGACTGCGAGGGGATTTCATACATAGTGTCGAGCAATACACCTTCGAGAATCGAGCGCAGGCCACGGGCACCGGTTTTGCGTTCCAGGGCACGTTTGGCGACCGATTTCAGCGCGTCGGCCCGGAATTCCAGGTCCACGCCTTCCATCTCGAACAGCTTGGCATACTGCTTGGTCAGGGCATTCTTCGGCTCGGTGAGAATCTGCATCAGCGCAGCCTCATCAAGCTCGTCCAGCGTGGCAAGTACCGGCAGACGCCCGACGAATTCCGGGATCAGACCGAACTTGACCAGATCGTCAGGCTCGACTTCACGCAGGGATTCACCGACTTTCTTGCCTTCTTCCTTGCTGCGCACTTCTGCGTTGAAGCCGATGCCGCCACGGGTGGAACGGTTTTGAATAACCTTTTCCAGACCGGAGAACGCACCACCGCAGATGAACAGGATGTTACGGGTGTCGACCTGAAGGAATTCCTGCTGCGGATGCTTGCGACCACCTTGAGGTGGAACGGAAGCGACCGTGCCTTCGATCAACTTGAGCAGGGCCTGCTGCACGCCTTCACCGGAAACGTCCCGGGTGATCGACGGGTTGTCAGACTTGCGCGAGATCTTGTCGATCTCATCGATGTAGACAATGCCCATCTGGGCCTTTTCTACGTCGTAATCGCACTTCTGCAGCAGCTTCTGAATGATGTTCTCGACATCTTCGCCCACATAACCCGCCTCGGTGAGGGTGGTTGCGTCGGCGATGGTGAACGGAACGTTCAGCAAGCGGGCCAGAGTTTCGGCAAGCAGGGTTTTACCCGAGCCTGTCGGGCCGATCAGCAAGATGTTGCTTTTGCCGAGTTCGACGTCGTCATTCTTTTTGTCGCGCTGGTTCAGACGCTTGTAGTGGTTATACACCGCTACGGCCAGAACCTTTTTCGCACGTTCCTGACCAATCACGTACTGATCAAGGATGCCGCTGATTTCTTTAGGCGAAGGCAATTTATGCGCGCTGCTTTCGGCCTGGGCTTCCTGCACCTCCTCACGGATGATGTCATTGCACAGGTCGACGCACTCGTCGCAGATAAAGACCGAGGGGCCGGCAATCAATTTGCGCACTTCATGCTGGCTTTTGCCACAGAAGGAGCAATAGAGCAGTTTGCCGTTGTCCTCGCCGTTGCGGGTGTCAGTCATTCGATCGATCCAAATCCGATAGGCTTGCAACACAAGATGAAGGCAATTGCAGGCTTTTTCAAGCCCGCAGGCGGTCAGTTACCCCGACCACCTACATTTGGGCTGCTTAGGCGGGCATTTTACGCTTGTCGATCACAGAGTCGATCAGGCCATATTCAGCCGCACGCTCAGCGCTCATGAAGTTGTCGCGCTCGGTATCGCGCTCGATGGTTTCGAGGCTCTGACCGGTGTGATGAGCCAACAGCTGGTTCAAACGCGAACGAATGTGGAGGATTTCCTTGGCATGGATGTCGATGTCCGACGCCTGACCCTGGAAGCCGCCCAACGGCTGGTGAATCATCATGCGCGAGTTCGGCAGGCAGAAACGCTTGCCGGCAGCACCACCGGCAAGCAGGAAGGCACCCATGCTGCAGGCCTGACCGATGCAGGTGGTGGAAACGTCTGGCTTGATGAACTGCATGGTGTCGTAGATCGACATGCCCGCAGTCACCGAACCGCCTGGTGAGTTGATGTAAAGATGGATGTCCTTGTCCGGGTTTTCCGCTTCAAGGAACAGCAGTTGCGCCGCAACCAGGTTGGCCATGTAGTCTTCTACCGGACCTACCAGGAAGATCACTCGCTCCTTCAACAGGCGCGAGTAGATGTCATAGGCACGTTCGCCACGGGCAGACTGCTCGATAACCATCGGGACCAGACCGCCTGCGGCCTGGATGTCAGAGCTCTGATAATAAGAATTGCGGGACATGTCTCGCAGTCACTCCCAAATAGTTATGTCTTGAATACGCATAAGCCAGCACGAAGGCTGGCTTATGGTGTGTACTTCTTACCGCAAAACCAATCAGTCGGCTTGTGGAGCTTCTACCGGCTTGACCGCTTCTTCGTAAGAGACCGATTTGTCGGTCACGCTAGCTTTCTGCAGAACAGTATCCACAACTTGCTCTTCCAGCACAACCGAACGGACTTCGTTCAGTTGCTGGTCGTTCTTGTAGTACCAGGACACAACCTGCTCAGGCTCTTGGTAGGCCGAAGCCATTTCCTGAATCATCTCGCGAACGCGGGCTTCGTCAGGCTTGAGGTCGAATTGCTTGACCACTTCAGCCACGATCAGACCCAGCACGACGCGGCGCTTGGCTTGCTCTTCGAACAGCTCGGCCGGCAGTTGGTCAGGCTTGATGTTGCCACCGAACTGCTGAACAGCCTGCACGCGCAGACGGTCGACTTCGTTGGACAGCAGAGCCTTAGGCACTTCGATCGGGTTGGTGGCCAGCAGACCGTCCATCACCTGATTCTTGACCTTGGATTTGATCGCCTGACGCAGTTCGCGCTCCATGTTCTTGCGAACTTCGGTGCGGAAGCCTTCCAGACCGGTTTCCTTGATGCCGAATTGAGCGAAGAACTCTTCGGTCAGCTCTGGCAGTTTAGGCTCGGAAACGGTGTTCACGGTCACGGTGAACTCAGCAGTTTTGCCTGCCAGGTCGAGGTTCTGGTAGTCCTCTGGGAAGGTCAGGTTCAGAACGCGCTCTTCGCCGGCTTTAGCGCCAACCAGACCGTCTTCGAAACCAGGGATCATGCGGCCGGAACCCAGCACCAGCTGAGTACCTTTGGCAGAACCGCCTGCGAACACTTCACCGTCGACCTTGCCGACGAAATCGATGTTCAGCTGGTCTTCGTTCTGGGCAGCGCGTTCGGCCACTTCAAAACGGGTGTTCTGCTTGCGCAGGACTTCCAGCATCTTGTCCAGATCGGCGTCAGCCACTTCGGCGCTCAGGCGCTCGACGGTGATGCCTTCGAAACCGGCAACGGTGAACTCAGGGAACACTTCGAATACGGCTACGTATTCCAGGTCCTTGCCCGCTTCCAGGGTTTTAGGTTCGATCGAAGGCGAACCAGCCGGATTCAGCTTCTGCTCGACGACAGCTTCGTAGAAGGAAGACTGGATCACGTCGCCCACGGCTTCTTGACGTGCATCAGCCCCGAAACGCTGACGGATCACGCTCATTGGCACTTTGCCTGGACGGAAGCCAGCGATCTTGGCCTTTTGGGCAGTCTGCTGCAGACGCTTGTTGACCTGAGTCTCGATGCGCTCAGCCGGCACGGTGATGCTCATGCGGCGCTCAAGAGCAGAAGTATTTTCAACAGAAACTTGCATGGATATTCCTCGTTGCACAGACGTTAGCCGGCCGTTTCCGACCCCAGAATCAAGGGCATGCATTCTAGTGGGTCAAACTCAAGAAGTCACCCTACTGAAAACGGGTAAAAAAACAGCAGGCAATTTATAGGCGGGGACAAACGGTTGTGCCTCGCCCTGTTAGCAAATACAGCCAATCAAGCCAGGGCTCTGCACCCACCTTCCTATATATAGAAGGAATCGGCAATCCGTCCCTGACAGCCAACCCCGCGAGGGGATCGGCGGGCAAATCAGGCATCATCGAGAAACATAAATACGACGAAGCGACCTGCCCCTGCGGCCCACAACCTGCAGCCACCGGCACTCAAACCACTGAAACAAAAAAGGCGCCAGACTGTTAAATCTGGCGCCTTTCGGAATATGGGGGTGGACGATGGGGATCGAACCCACGACAACGGGAGTCACAATCCCGTGCTCTACCAACTGAGCTACGCCCACCATATTGCGTGACAAAGAAGCCAAACAACTTCTTTGTTGAACCTCAATCATGCCAATCGGCATGAGTGAAGCTTTATTTGGTGCGGATGAAGAGACTCGAACTCTTACGCCTCGCGGCGCTGGAACCTAAATCCAGTGTGTCTACCAATTCCACCACATCCGCGGGTTGAAGCTGTTAAAGCAAAGGCGCCAGACTATTAATCTGGCGCCTTTCGAAATATGGGGTGGACGATGGGGATCGAACCCACGACAACGGGAGTCACAATCCCGTGCTCTACCAACTGAGCTACGCCCACCATATCGCGCTACTTGTGCCAATGCTGCCTAATGGCGCACCCGGCAGGACTCGAACCTGCGACCATCCGCTTAGAAGGCGGATGCTCTATCCAGCTGAGCTACGGGCGCCTTGTTAATCTGTACCCTTGAAGGACTACAAACTAAGTGCTTTTCAGCCTTGCGGAACCGTAACTCCGCTCGACCTTCTTAACCAGTGCTAGGCTGTGCCCGACAAGTGCGACGAATAGTATAGAGCCCCCTGAAGGTCGTCAAATCCTTTTTGAAAAAAATTCATTTAATTAAAGGAGTTAGGGGAATTTGCAGACCAAGCGCCTTTGCCCTCACCTCGTGACATGCGAGAATGCGCTCTCTTTTTTTCCCCTCTCGATGGTTAATCACGCGCAATGACTGCACAACTAATCGACGGCAAATCGATCGCCGCCAGCCTGCGCCAGCAGATCGCCAAACGAGTTGCCGAGCGTCGCCAGCAAGGCCTGCGCACACCCGGCCTCGCGGTGATCCTGGTCGGCAGCGATCCTGCCTCTCAGGTTTATGTCTCGCACAAGCGTAAAGACTGTGAAGAGGTCGGCTTCCTATCCCAAGCCTATGACCTGCCTGCCGACACCACTCAAGCAGCGCTGACCGATCTGATCGATCGCCTGAACGACGACCCGGCAATCGACGGCGTTCTGCTTCAGCTGCCTCTACCTGAACACCTGGACGCCTCCAAATTGCTGGAGCGCATTCGTCCCGACAAGGACGTCGACGGTTTCCACCCTTATAACGTCGGTCGCCTGGCCCAGCGCATTCCGCTGCTGCGCCCGTGCACGCCCAAAGGCATCATGACGCTGCTGGAAAGCACCGGCGTCAATCTTTACGGGATGGACGCGGTCATTGTCGGGGCTTCCAACATTGTTGGTCGTCCGATGGCGATGGAACTGCTGCTGGCCGGTTGCACCGTGACGGTCACCCACCGCTTCACCAAGGATCTGGCCGGCCACGTCGGTCGCGCCGACCTGGTAGTGGTTGCCGCCGGCAAGCCGGGCCTGGTCAAAGGTGAGTGGATCAAGGAAGGCGCGATCGTGATCGACGTCGGCATCAACCGTCAGGCAGACGGCAAACTGGTCGGCGACGTGACTTACGAATCCGCCCTGGCCCGTGCCGGCTGGATCACTCCGGTACCGGGTGGCGTCGGCCCGATGACCCGCGCCTGCCTGCTGGAAAACACGTTGTACGCCGCCGAAACACTGCACAGCTGAGTTAACTCTCACCCTGCTGCACCCAAAAGAACCCCGCCCATCGCGGGGTTCTTTTTGCCTGTAGCAAACAGCTCGATCACAGAGGTCGGACAACTGCAAAGCCAAATAGTAAAGAAAGAGTTACAGCATTAAATATTCTTCACTTTTACCCCCCGTCTTGCAGGCGCCTATGGCTTTCCTGGCACATACTCCTAAAATGCGTCGTTTTTAAGAAACAGCCCGTTACAGAACGGCATATCCACCCTTTATGAGTCTGCCAGCGTGAAAATCCGTCTTTCCATCCTGAGCCTAGTTTTTGCAGTTACAGGGACTTTCATCACGCCAACGGTCAACGCCGGTGAAACCACCGCGGCACCACGAGACACTGCACAACTGAAGATCGCTTCCGGCAGCGCTTTGCTGATGGATCTGCAAACCAACAAAGTCATCTATGCCAGCAATCCTGACGTCGTCGTACCCATCGCCTCCGTCAGCAAACTGATGACCGGCCTGGTGGTCGTAGAAGCGCGGCAGAACATGGACGAATATATTCCCGTTAACATCAGCGACACCCCGGAAATGAAAGGCGTGTTCTCCCGAGTCAAACTCCAAAGCGAATTGACGCGCCGCGAGATGCTGTTGATCGCCCTGATGTCATCGGAAAACCGTGCCGCCGCAACCTTGGCGCATCACTATCCGGGCGGTTACGTCGCGTTCATTGCCGCCATGAACGCCAAAGCCAAGGCGCTGGGCATGACCAGTACCCATTTCGTCGAACCGACGGGTCTCTCCCCGCGCAACGTGTCCACCGCCCGCGACCTCAGCAAACTGCTGATCGCCGCGCACAAGTACCCACTCTTGACCGAGCTGAGCACGACCAAGGAAAAAACCGTTACATTCCGTAAACCCAACTACAGCCTGGGTTTCCACAATACCGACCACTTGATCAACAAGCCGAACTGGGACATCAAGCTGACGAAAACCGGGTTTACCAACCAGGCCGGCCACTGCCTGGTGTTGGTGACCAGCATGGGCAACCGTCCGGTTGCGCTGGTGATTCTCGATGCCTTCGGCAAGTACACGCACTTTGCCGATGCAACCCGTATTCGCAGCTGGGTTGAAACCGGCAAGAGCACCAACGTGCCGTCCGTCGCCCTGCAATACAAGTCAGACAAGAACCTCAAGCATCGCCAGAGCGGTGTGATTGAAGCCTCAAAATAAGGTCGAAACATCCATAAATGAAAAGCCCCGAATATTCGGGGCTTTTTTTGTCCGGCGGTCAATCATTGGGCAACGGCATCTGATCGTCATCCGGAATGCCGTCCCCGGCACTCGGGTCTCGCCAGCCCTGCGGATGCTTCGTCGGCACCACGGTCGGCCTGGCCAAGGGATCCCTTAGCGGGCTGTCCGGATCCATCACCGGGTCCAGGTCCGCCTCGGGGGTTGTTGGAACGTTTTCGGGAGGGTCCGAATGTTTGTCGTCGAAGCTCGAATCGGTAGACATATGCACCTCTGACTAAGACTTGGGTTTCAGATTACCGAGCGGGTCGTAAGGCTTTGCCGGTGTCTTCTTGCCCTCTTCACCCGGTTTTATATCTTTGGGTGCCCTGGCAGGTCCGATGGGGTCGACCTGAGGATCAGCAACGTCCGGAGAGTCGGGGTCGAACCCCAACTCATTATCGGACGAATGCTCGGACGAGTGTGGGCCGACGGGGGTATTGGATTGAGCCATGGACGCCTCCTGGTCACGGCCCGGCGAGAAACCCGGGCCCTTTACATCAGAGGCGAACAACGTCGAGTAGTGCCCGGCGGATGACAAACGGAAACTACTGCGCGGTCAGCGCCTTCTTCGCCCTGGCTGCCGCCTGCTCCTGACCTGACTGGGCAAGATCGTTCGCCGCTTTCAGCCAGCGCTGCTGATCGACGTTGGCCGGAATCTGGTCCGGCTTCTGGATCAAAACGGCCCAACCGCCTGCATTCTCGAGCGCCGACTCAAAGGCGCTGAACCCCATCAGCAACCGACGATCCATCCCGGTGCGCAGCAACACGGTCTGCTTCTGACGGTTGTAACCGGCAAGAATGGCGTATCGCGGCCCGGCCCAGAAGGCCGAGCCTTCAGTAATGCGTACCATCACCGGATAACCGGCTGCGACCTGGGTCAGCAGCGCCGGCAATTGGCTGTCGAGGGGATAGACCACCATCCCGTATTCGCGGGCGAGGTTTTGCATGTTCTGCTGCAACCGGTCTTCGGCGCCCGGTAAATTCAGGGGCTTTTCGAGCAACCCTGGAGTTATCACGATGTCCTGTTGGGACAACAGGCTGGCCAGCACTTGAGGCCCGCTCTGATAACTTTGCCCACGGTAGAACGTACCGCTGAGTTCGACACGCTCCGGCAGACGCTTGATCTCAGGCGCTACGCTCCCCGCGCAGCCAGCCAGGCCGGCAACGCAGCCAACGATCAGTGCCAAAGATCGAATTCGAGAAAATACCCGCACCATCATCACTCTCTTGTTCAGACGCCAGGCGATCACGCAGCCGGCTTGGCCGTCGATCATAGGATGCCGCGCGACAGCGGTATAGCCTTAACCGGCAGTTGTTTGCATTTGATAGAGCGAACGGGTTGATGACAGGCGACCTTTGGTCAATAGCCTGAAACACAGCAACGGCTAGACTGTCCTTTACCAAGGAAGAGTGTGCGCCCGCGGCAGGGCAAAGAGGAGGCACTGATGAGCCTGACAATGACCATTGTGATGTTGATTTCCGGCTGGCTGGCAGTGGCCGCCGCCATGTTGTGGGGCGTTTTGCGCATTACCCGTCGGCACCATCACCACCCGATTAAATCGGCGCCCGCGGCCAAAACCGATAAACCGGCTACACACCCCATCACCGCGCACTGACTGGCGCTTTTCAGTCGTACAAACAAAAAACGGCCGCCTGGACTCTCGCAAGTTCAGGCGGCCGTTTCGTTTATCGGCGATTAAGCTTCTGCGGCAACGCGCCTCTGTTTGGCCCGCCGCGACAGCATGTTCAAGCCTTCGATCGTCGCCGAGAACGCCATGGCCGCGTAGACATAGCCTTTCGGTACGTGGGCGCCGAAACCTTCGGCGATCAGCGTCATGCCGATCATGATCAAGAAGCCCAGCGCCAGCATCACCACCGTCGGGTTGTCGTTGATGAACTTGGCCAACGGGTCAGCAGCCAGCAACATCACCAGGACCGACACCACCACCGCGATGATCATGATCGGCAAATGCTCGGTCATGCCGACAGCGGTAATGATGCTGTCGATGGAGAACACCATGTCGAGCATCAGGATCTGACCGATGGCGGCGGCAAAGCCCAGGGTCACGGTCGAGGTGGCCGACGTCGGGTCTACCGGCGACGGGTCCATGCTGTGATGAATCTCGGTGGTCGCCTTCCACAACAGGAACAGGCCGCCGGCGATCAGGATCATGTCCTTCCAGGAGAACGCGTGGCCGAGAATGTCGATCACCGGTTCAGTCAACTGGACGATAAACGCGATGGTGCTCAACAGCGCCAGGCGCAGGATCAACGCCATGCCGATACCAATGCGCCGCGCCTTCTGGCGATGCTGCTCGGGCAGCTTATTGGTGAGGATCGAGATGAAGATCAGGTTATCGATGCCGAGCACGATTTCCATCACCACCAACGTGGCCAGGGCGACCCAGGCGGTGGGGCTTGCAGCGAGTTCTAAAAGGTATTCCATGGGTCAGTCCTGACTCGTTGTAGACGGTTTAGATTTCCTGGGACGAAGAGTCGGTTTTGCCCGTCTCTTTGGCCGGTTGTTCTTTCTTGCTGATCAGGCCACTCGTGGCCTCGCTCAACGCTTGTTCGGCGGCTTTGTGGGTATCGTCAATCGCCTGTTTGGCGCTTTCGGCGGCCTTGCCCATCAATTGCTGAGCACTTTTCTCGGCCTGGTCGCAACCGGCCAACACCAGTAAAGAGGTGATCAGCAGCGCGGTGGTTTTAAGCTTCATGATGCTTTCCTCGATAGGACAGACAGAACCCGAAAGGCGATCCGTCGATAGCGAGGCAGTCTAAAGAGGCAAACACTTCAGGAAAATTCGTATTTTCAGCGGTTATACTTCGGTTTTTACGAATCCATAGCAAAACACACGCTACGGGGAACATGAATGCTGAATTATCGACAGCTGCATTATTTCTGGGTGGTGGCCAAGACCGGCAGCATCGTGCGCGCCTGCGAGCAGTTGAACCTGACACCACAGACCATCAGCGGGCAGATTTCCCTGCTCGAACAAACCTATGGCATTGAATTGTTTCGCCGGGTCGGGCGGCAGCTAGAACTCACCGAAGCCGGGCGTCAGACCCTGCCCTACGCCGAGCAGATGTTTCAACTCGGGGGCGAGCTGGAGCTGATGCTGCGGGCGCAGCCCAATGAGCAACAGATTCTGTTTCGGGTGGGCGTCGCCGATGTGGTGCCCAAATCCATCGTCTATCGCCTGATCGCGCCGACCATGGAGTTGAACGAGCCGCTACGCATCACCTGCCGCGAAGACAAACTGGAACGATTGCTCGCCGACCTGGCGATTCAACGCCTCGACCTGGTGATTTCCGACAGCCCGATGCCCTCGCATCTGGATATCAAGGGCTATAGCCAGAAGCTCGGCGAATGCGGTATCAGCTTCTTTGCCACCGCTGAACTGACGGCGCGATACGGCCAGGATTTCCCCCGCAGCCTGCACGGCGCCCCGTTGTTGATTCCCGGGCCGGAAACCGTGGTGCGCAGTCGCTTGCAACGCTGGTTTGCCGAACAGCAGATCCAGCCGCGAATCGTCGGCGAGTTCGACGACAGCGCTTTGATGCAGGCTTTCGGCCAATCCGGTAGCGGGATTTTCATCGGCCCGAGCGTGATTGCCGACGAGGTGAAACGCCAATGCGGTGTGGAGTTGATCGGCCAGACCGACGCGGTGCGCGAGTCGTTCTATGCCATTTCGGTGGAACGCAAGGTCAAGCACCCCGGCATTGTCGCCATTACCGAAGGTGCCCGACGCGAGCTGTTCACCGAGATGTAAAGCCTCAGGCGCAGACTTCGCGAGGTTTGAAGGTCATCAGCGCCATGGCCAGGAGAATCGAAACCAGGATAAAACCGGCTGCGGCGAAACCCAGTCCACCCAGGCCCACACTGTCGATCACCCGGCCGCCAACCATGGCGCCCAGGCCGATCCCGAGGTTGGCCCCGGCAATGTTCAACGACGCCGCGAAGGCCGGCGCTTCAGGCGCCGCCTTCATCAACCGCACATGACTGACCAGGAACAACGCCGCCTGGGTCACCCCCCAAATCCCCATCGCCGCCGCCAGCCCCAGCGGCGAGTGAATGTTCGGCACCAGCGTCACCATGCCGGCAATCATGAATGCGCAAAACGTCATAGAAGCGATCAGCGGGTGACGATCCACCGCGCGACCGCCCAGCGAGTTGCCGATCAGCCCGACCGCGCCGAAGCCCATCAGACACCAGCCGACCACGGTGCCGTTGAAACCGGCGAGGCGTTCAAGAATGTCGGCCAGGTAGGTGTAGGCGGTGAACATGCCGCTGAACACCAGGATCGACAGCAGAACATGACCCAGCATCAGCGGGCTGCGCAAGATCTTGAATTGCGAACGAAAACTCACCTGATGCTGGTGCAGGCTGGTTTTCGGCAAATAGATAAACAGCAGCAGCGCCTTGGCAAACGCAATCACCGCCAGAATGCCGAAAGCACTGCGCCAACCGAACGCATCGGAAATCAACGTGCCGACCGGAATGCCGAATACGGTGGCGCAGACGATGCCGAAACCAATCTTGGCAATCGCCCGCCCGGCGTAGTCCGGTCCGACGATGTCCACCGCGGTTTCACTGGCCAACGCCCAGAACACCGGCAACCCCAGCGCCGGAATCAACCGGGCAATGGCCATCACCCAAATGTTCGGCGCAAACGCCGCCAGCGTGTTGGCCAGGCCGAACATGATCAACACGCTGATGAACAGTTTGCGCCGTTCAAACCTTGCGAAATACGCTGTCAGGAACGGCCCGAACGCGGCCACGGTGAACGCAAACAGGGTCACCAGCAAACCCGCTTGAGGGATGCTGACGTCCAGGTCACGGGCGATTGCCGGCAACAGGCCGACGATGATGAATTCCGTGGTCAGCACCGTGAAACCGGCGGCGGACAACAGAAGAATGGGCAACAGCATGCAGAACTCCAGGAAAACGACGACACCAGCGACAGCCCGAAGGCCCACTGGCAGAACTAGAAAATGAGGATGGCGAAGCTTAACAGAGTGTTTCCAAACGAAGTTGCACGAACCTGCAAATCGCGTTGAACAATCGGGTGGCAGATCGTCACAGGTCTGAAGGATCGCGGCTACGCTGTGATAAAGTCCGCGACCCGCGAGATTGACACCTTGCTCATCGGCCATTGATTGGCATTGATGTGGCGACCCCTTCGGTTCCCTCCATGTAGCCTGCCCGGCTTTTTGCTGCATGAGCCAAGGAACCCTGCACCCTAATAAAATCAGAGATACCGTTATGACCGCTTCATCCCCTTCTCTTTTGCAACGCCTGAAACGCAGCAGCCTGGTCACGCAAATCATCATCGGCCTGATCGCCGGGATTGCCCTGGCCCTGTTCGCGCCTGAGGTGGCGAAGTCCACCGCCTTCATTGGCAAAGTATTCGTGTCGGCGCTCAAGGCTGTCGCGCCGATTCTGGTGTTCGTGCTGGTCATGGCCTCGATTGCCAATCATAAGCACGGCCAGGAAACCCATATCCGGCCGATCCTGTTTCTGTATCTGCTGGGCACCTTCGCCGCAGCCGTGGTTGCAGTGATCGCCAGTACGCTGTTTCCGTCGAGCCTGGTGCTGTCGACCCAGGACGTTGCGGTCACCGCGCCGGGCGGCATCAGCGAAGTGCTGCAAAGTCTGTTGCTGAGCGTGGTCGATAACCCGGTCAGCGCACTGATGAACGCCAACTTCATCGGCATTCTGGCGTGGGCGATCGGCATGGGCATTGCGATCCGCCATGCTGGCGAGACGACGCGCGAAGTGCTGGGCGACCTGTCCAATGGCGTGACCGTGATCGTGCGCCTGGTGATTCGCTTTGCGCCGCTGGGGATCTTCGGTCTGGTGGCTTCGACCCTCGCCACTTCCGGTTTCGGCGCATTGATCGGCTATATGCACCTGCTGGCGGTGCTGCTGGGCTGCATGCTGTTCGTCGCGTTGGTGATGAACCCGGTCATCGTGTTCTGGAAACTGCGCCGCAACCCGTATCCGCTGGTACTCACCTGCCTGCGCGAGAGCGGCATCACCGCCTTCTTCACCCGCAGCTCGGCGGCGAACATTCCGGTCAACCTGGAATTGAGCAAACGCCTGGGCCTGCATGAAGACACCTATTCGGTATCGATCCCGCTCGGCGCGACCATCAACATGGCCGGCGCGGCGATCACCATCACTGTGCTGACCCTGGCCGCCGTGCACACCCTGGGCATCGCCGTGGATATTCCGACGGCCATTCTGCTCAGCGTCGTCGCGGCAATTTGTGCCTGTGGCGCCTCGGGCGTGGCGGGCGGTTCGTTGTTGCTGATTCCGCTGGCGTGCAGCCTGTTCGGCATCCCGAGCGAAATCGCCATGCAAGTGGTGGCGGTCGGCTTCATCATCGGTGTGTTGCAGGACTCGGCGGAAACCGCGCTGAACTCCTCCACCGACGTGCTGTTCACCGCGGCGGCTTGCCAGGGTGAAGAGTTGAAGGCGCAGCGTTTGGCGTAAACGCACCGACGAAAACGAAAAAGCCCGCCAAGGCTTACACCTTGGCGGGCTTTTTTGTACCTGGGTGGTTTAGAACGCGCCCATGTAATCGCGCTTGCCCACTTCCACACCGTTGTGACGCAGCAACGCGTAGGCAGTGGTGACGTGGAAGAAGAACTGCGGCAGACCGTAGCTCAGCAGGTAAGCCTGGCCAGTGAAGCGCTTCTCTTTAGGGGTGCCAGGACGGGTCACGATTTCGATGCCTTCCTTGCCGTTGATTTGCTCGGGTTTGATCTCGCCGATGAAGGCCAGAACCTTGGCGATCAACGCTTGCAGTTCGGCGAAGGTGGTTTCGGTATCGTCGTATTTCGGCAGTTCGATTTCAGCCAGACGCGCCGAAACACCCTTGGCGAAATCAACGGCGATCTGCACCTGACGCACCAGCGGGAACATGTCCGGGTACAGACGGGCCTGCAGGAATGCGTTCGGGTCGATGTTTTTCGCGGTAGCGTGGGCTTCGGCCTTGCTCAGGTTGTTGCTCAGGGCGTTGAGCATTTGCTGGAAAACCGGAACGGATGCGGCGTACAGGGAAATAGTCATGGCAGTCTCGTGTGGTGACGGGAGTAAAAAACGTGGAGCGATTATAGCCATGCCGGCGCGCCCTGCGACTTGTCTTTTATCCAGCAAGGATTAGGCTAGGCGGCTCGACTGCCTAGGGAAAAGCGCGATGAGCACTGAACAAGAGACGACCTTCGACGAACCGCGGCTCAACAGCACGGAAATCCGCATTTTGGGCTCGTTGATCGAAAAACAGGCCACCAGCCCGGAAACCTATCCGCTGACCCTCAATGCCCTGGTGATTGCCTGCAACCAGAAAACCAGCCGCGAACCGGTGATGAACCTCAGCCAGGGCCAGGTTGGCCAGAGCCTGCGCGCCCTTGAAGGTCGCGGCTTCACCCGGCTGGTGATGGGCAGCCGTGCCGACCGCTGGGAACATCGGGTCGACAAGGCGCTGGAACTGGTGCCGGCGCAGGTGATTCTGACGGGGCTGTTGTTCCTGCGCGGTCCGCAGACGGTCAACGAACTGCTGACCCGCAGCGGCCGCATGCATGACTTCGAAGATGCCGAACAAGTGGTGCATCAACTGGAGCGTTTGATCGCCCGAGGCCTGGCGCTGTTGATCCCGCGCCAGGCCGGTCAGCGCGAAGATCGTTACATGCATGCGCTGGGTGATCCGGCGGATATCGAAGCGATCCTCGCGGCCCGACAGAATCCGGTGGAACGTGGCACCGGTGGCGGTGTGTCGGTTGAGCGAATCGAAGAGCTTGAAGCGCGGATTGCGGCACTGGAAGAACGCCTGGCGCGCCTCGAATAACCCTTCCCGATGTACCGAGTTCCCTGTGGCGAGGGAGCTTGCTCCCGTTCGGCTGCGAAGCAGTCGCAAGGCCGGCAAACTCGGTGTGCTGACTGCTTTGGGGCCGCTTCGCGACCCAACGGGAGCAAGCTCCCTCGCCACAGGTCCAACCGATAATCGGAATTCAGCTCCGGGCAAACGCCACGGCTTTCTGAAACTGCTCATCGGTCGGTCGCACGCCGGTGTACAACACGAACTGCTCCAGCGCCTGGATGGCAATCACTTCCAGCCCGGTGATCACCCGTTTGCCTTCGGCACGAGCACGCACGATCAGCGGTGTTTCCGAGGGAATCGCCACCACATCGAAAACCGTTTCGGCGGCAGCGATGGCTTCAGGGGGAAACGCCAGTTGATCGGCTTCCAGGCCACCGGTCATGCCGATCGGCGTGACGTTGATCAGCATCTGCGGGCGTTGAGCACCCAGTTCCGCCTGCCATTGGTAACCCAGCGATTCGGCCAGGGCACGCCCGGCGCGTTCGTTGCGGGCCACGATCAAGCCGTTTTTGTAGCCGCCATCGCGCAAGGCACTGGCCACAGCCTTGGCCATGCCGCCGCTGCCGCGCAGGGCAAAGGTCGAATCCTTGGGCACCTGGTGGGTTTCGAGCAACTGGGCGACGGCGATGTAATCAGTGTTGTAGGCCTTGAGGTGGCCGTTGGTGTTGACGATAGTGTTGATCGATTGAATAGCCTCGGCCGATGCATCCAGCTCATCGACCAGCGCGATGCAGGCCTCCTTGAACGGCATCGACACGCCGCAACCCCGAATACCCAACGCACGAATGCCGCTGACAGCCCCCGTCAGGTCCTGACTGCTGAAGGCTTTGTAGTAAAAATTCAGCCCCAGTTGTTCGTACAGATGATTGTGAAACCGCAGGCCGAAATTGCCGGGACGGCCCGAGAGTGACATGCACAACTGGGTGTCTTTGTTGGGGTTCATCTGCATCCGAATCTCCTTCAGTAGCACTTTCAGATGGACGGAATTAACAATTCCACCGGATTGTGGTCGATCATAAGGGTATGTCTGTACCAGACAGCACCGTAAAGAAACCGGTACAGACCTTACACAAAATTTACCCAACGGCTGTGCTGATTTTCAAAAAATTGCTGTCTTAGAAGTATCCCCGCGACAACTTGTGTCTATTGCAGACCCAAGCGCCGGGTCGAAGAACCGAGGACTTATCATGATCCGTAAAATCCCCACAGTAGCCTTGCTGATCGGTGCTCTCGCTATCGCAGGGCAGGCAGAAGCAGGTGGTCGTGGCTGGGAAGGTCCGGCTGTGTTTGGTGCGATCGTCGGCTCGGCAATCATCGGCTCGGCAATTATCGGCCGCGACCGGCCGGTGTATGTAGAGCAACCGGTTTACGCTCAGCCTCAACCGGTTTACGTACAGCCACCGCCCGTTTACTACCAACCGGCGCCGGTCTATGTCCAACAACCGATGTACTACCGCCCGGCACCGATTTATTACGGTCCACCACGCGGCTACTATGGCCCACCGCGCGGCTACTATGGCCATCCCCATGGTTATTACCGTGACGACCGCTGGTAACAGACTCATCAGGCCCCGCCTCAACAGCGGGGCCTTTTTTGTGGCCGCAAGGCGAACGGAGTCTGAATAAATCTCGTCAAGGTCGCTGTCGGGACAGTACCGGCAGGTAAAGTCGGTCATATTTATGTCATGACAGGCCCGCAAGCTTGATCTGTCCATAAACAACAGGTTGATAAAAACAAGGACGACCTCATGCCCACACAAAACCCGCACCGCATTGTCGGCTTGTGCACATCCAGCAAGGTGTACAACGCACTGACCGAGCTCAAGCACCTAGAAGGCCATCGCAGCGCCAAGTTTCTCTCGCTGCTGGCGGAAAACCTGGTGCGCAAAGGCCTGCTCAATGAACAGGAAGTCGTGCATATGCTCGATCAAGTCGTGGACTGATCGCCAACACTCACTGGCATCAATGACGACTATCGAAAGCGTTGATTTTCCACTCAAGCGTCCGATCCGTAAGGTAACCCCACAGATTGATGGAGGTACTTATGGCTCAGGTTCAGATTATGTCCGTTATCGGCAGCGCCGTTCCCGCACCGCTCAGAGCACTGGGATTGCTTGCCTGCTGGTATCTCGTACAGGACGGCGAACCGATCAGCGGCCCGCTCACTTCGCTTCCCGACGCCCAAGCCCTGTCGCAACGTATCGGCTCAGGCCAGCTCAACGCTTAAGGCAGCTGAACCCGCTGTTTGGTATCGACGAAAATCGCCCAGCTCGACATAAACAACGCGGCAATCAACGGGCCGATGACAAAACCGTTCAGGCCGAAAATCGCCAGGCCACCCAGGGTCGAGATGAGAATCAGGTAGTCAGGCATTTTGGTGTCCTTGCCCACCAGAATCGGTCGCAGGATATTGTCCACCAACCCGATCACGAACACCCCGAACAACGCGAGCACCGTGCCCTGCCAGATCGCACCGCTGAGCAGGAAATACGCCGCCACCGGCACCCAGACGATACCCGCCCCCACCGCCGGCAACAGCGACAGGAATGCCATCAACACCGCCCAGAGCAGCACGCTCGGGATATCCAGAAACCAGAAAATCAACCCGCCCAACGCCCCTTGCGTGATCGACACCAGCAAACTGCCCTTCACCGTGGCCCGCACCACCCGATTGAATTTGAGTTGCAAGCGACGCTTCTGGTTATCTTCCAGCGGTATCGCCGCGCGCACTTTGCGCGCCAGTTCAGACCCGTCCCGCAGAAAGAAAAACAGCAGATACAGCATGATGAAAAAACCCACCACGAAATCGAACGTCCCCTGGCCAAAACTGAACGCCTGGGACGCCAGAAACTGACTGCCTTGCATCATGCTCTTGATGATTTTCTCGCGAAGCCCACTCAGTTCACCCATGCCGAAACGATCGAGCAAGTGCTGAAAGTACGGCGGCAAGCTGTGTTTGAACTGCGACACATGCCCGGCAATGTCCAGTTCGCCGCTTTCGATTCGGCCATAAAGCGCCGCGCCCTCCTGAACCAGCAAGGTACTGATGATGATTACCGGCAGGATCGCAATCAGCACACATAGACTCAAGGTGCACAGGGCCGTCAGGTTGCGTGACCAACCGAATCTCAGCTGCAACTGATGCTGCAAGGGCGCAAACAGAATGCCGAGGATGGCCGCCCAGAACACCGCACCGTAGAACGGCAGCAGAATCCAGACGAAGGCAACGGTCACCACAGCCAGCAAGACCATCAGCGAAGTGTTCTGGAGCTTCGTTTCGTTCATGTCCGGTCCATGCCAATGCGCAGAGGCGAAAATTCGCGTCCTTATGTTTAGTCCGCCACGGTTGGCGCGAGTGCCATCTGTTTGTTGGTCAAGCATAGATCCAGATCAATAAACCCCGCGTGCAGGCCGCTTACCCTTGCCGGCTTTTGCGATCGACACTGCCATGACTTGCGCCATGCCACTCATCCCCCCGGAACTGCTCGCCCCTGCCGGCACCCTGAAAAACATGCGTTATGCCTTCGCCTACGGTGCCGATGCGGTATACGCTGGCCAACCGCGCTACAGCCTGCGAGTGCGCAATAACGAATTCGATCACGCCAACCTCGCGCTCGGCATCGCCGAGGCCCAGGCTCAGGGCAAGCGTTTTTATGTGGTGGTCAATATCGCCCCGCACAACGCCAAGCTGAAAACGTTCCTCAAGGATCTGGAACCGGTGATCGGCATGGCGCCGGACGCGCTGATCATGTCCGATCCCGGCCTGATCATGCTGGTGCGCCGGCACTTCCCGCAGATGCCGATCCACCTGTCGGTGCAAGCCAACACGGTGAACTGGGCCAGCGTCGAGTTCTGGCAGCAACAGGGCTTGAGCCGGATCATCCTGTCCCGCGAACTGTCGCTGGAAGAAATCGCCGAAATCCGCCAGCACGTCCCGGCGATGGAGCTGGAAGTGTTTGTGCACGGCGCATTGTGCATGGCCTATTCCGGGCGCTGCCTGTTGTCGGGCTACATGAACAAGCGTGACGCCAATCAGGGCAGCTGCACCAATGCCTGTCGCTGGAAATACTCGGCGACACCGGCCAGCGAAAATCAACTGGGTGAAATCGTCCAGCACCACTCTCCCGAACCGACCCTGGGCCTCGGCACGCCGACCGATCAGGTGTTCCTGTTGCAAGAGGCCAATCGCCCCGGCGAACTGATGCCGGCGTTCGAGGATGAACACGGCACCTACATCATGAACGCCAAGGACCTGCGCGCCGTCCAGCACGTCGAGCGCCTGACACAGATGGGCGTGCATTCACTGAAGATCGAAGGCCGGACCAAATCGCATTTCTATTGCGCGCGCACCACCCAGGTTTACCGCCGCGCGATCGACGATGCGGTGGCTGGCCGAGTGTTCGATCGCAGCTTGATGACTGATCTGGAGTCCCTCGCTCAGCGCGGCTACACCGAAGGTTTTCTACGCCGGCACGTGCATGACGAATACCAGAACTACCAGAACGGCAGCTCGGTTTCAGAGCGCCAACAGTTCGTTGGGGAGTTGACCGGCGAACGCCGCGACCGGCTGGCCGAGGTACGGGTGAAGAATCGTTTTGGCCTGGGCGATCACATGGAACTGATGACGCCCAAGGGCAACTTCCACTTCGACCTGCATCAACTGCAGAACCTCAGGGGCGAGGCGATTGAAGTGGCGCCTGGGGATGGGCACACGGTGTATTTGCCGATTCCGGATGCGGTGGATTTGCGTTATGGATTGCTGATGCGCGATATAGCGCCCCTGTAGGAGCGAGGCTTGCCCGCGAAGAACGATGACGCGTAATACCTGAAAAAACGCGGTGTATTCTTCGCGGACAAGTCGGATCGCCGCACTGCTCGCTCCTACGCACTGACGAATCAGCTGCCGCCCGCCGAAAAGCGGTCGCGGCTGTTGGTCAGGTGCAACCACATGGCTGCCCGCGCCGCATCCGGATCCTGGCGCTTGATGGCGTTGAGAATCGCCTCGTGTTCAAGGTTGGCGAGTTGCCCCAGCTTGCTCAAATCCGCTGACCCGCGCTCGGCGGCATTGACGCGGGTGCGGGGAATCATCGCATTGCCCAAGTGCTGCATGATCTCTGTGAAGCATACATTGCCGGTGGCTTCGGCGATCAGCAGGTGGAAACGTTTGTCGGCCTCGACGCAGCTGTCGTTGTTGGCCAGCAAACTTTGATAGTCATCCAGCGCTTCACGCATCTGCGCCAATTGCTGATCGGTACGACGCACCGCTGCCAGCGCGGCGGCCTGGGTTTCCAGGCCCATGCGCAACTCCAGAATGCTGCGCACCCCCAGCGCGGTATCGACATTCAGCCGCAACCCCTGCTCCGGCGCACGCTCGATGACAAAGGTGCCGATGCCGTGACGGGTTTCCACCAGCCCTGAAGCCTGCAATTTCGAAATCGCCTCGCGCACCACCGTACGGCTGACCCCATGCTCCTGAACAATCGAATTCTCCGAAGGCAGCTTGTCCCCCGGCAGCATCTGGCCGAGCAAAATGCTCTGGGTCAGCTTGGCCACCAGATCATGGGCCAGGTTGTGAGCGCGCTTGCGGGCGGGTGCGTCGATGTCTTCTTGCATGGTGATTATCCGTAAGGCAGGGCTATCCGGATCGTAGCACCGGAATCGATTGGAATCCCCAGAAAACAGCCTCAAACTTGTATGACAACACTCAACAAATTCACCATTCGAACACCATCACAACCCCACACCCGACCCAAAAAAGCATAGAAATCATCCGACAAATAGCCATTTTATTGGACTACAGTGCTTGTCGAATCGAAAAATTCAGTTGTATGATGTCTATCAACATCGCAATACCCAGCCACACCCCGCATAAAAATAACGAGTGGGAGAAAACGAAGTGAATACATCCATATCCGGGATGAACGATGGCGCCGATTCGGTCCTGAAGTCCGCCATCTCGAAAGTGAAACGCCACGTCCTGCCGCTGTTCGTGATCATGTTCATCGTCAACTACATCGACCGGGTGAACATCGGCTTCGTCCGCGCCCACATGGAACATGACTTAGGGATTGGCGCTGCCGCCTACGGCCTCGGGGCCGGTCTGTTCTTCATCGGGTACGCGCTGTTCGAAGTGCCCTCCAACATCCTCCTGCAAAAAGTCGGCGCGCGAATCTGGCTGACCCGCATCATGCTGACTTGGGGCCTGGTGGCCGCCTGCATGGCGTTCATCCAGAACGAAACCCACTTCTACATCCTGCGTTTTCTGCTCGGCGTGGCTGAAGCCGGGTTCTTTCCCGGGGTGATCTATTACTTCACCCGCTGGTTGCCCGGTGTGGAACGCGGCAAGGCGATTGCGATCTTCCTCAGCGGCTCGGCGATTGCTTCGCTGATCTCCGGCCCGCTGTCGGGGCTGCTGCTGCAAATCAACGGTTGGGGCATGCACGGCTGGCAGTGGATGTACTTCATCGAGGGCATGTTCTCGGTCGGGTTGTGCGTGTTCGTCTGGTGCTGGCTGGACTCCAAACCCCACGACGCCAAATGGCTGACCCTGGCTGAACAGGACGCGCTGGTCAAAGCCATCGATGACGAACAACTGGCCCGCGAAGCCGCGACGCCGATCAAACCGTCGCTGGGCACACTGCTCAAGGACCGCCAGATCATCCTGTTCTGCCTGATCTACTTCTTCATTCAATTGACCATCTATGCCGCGACCTTCTGGCTACCGAGCATCATCAAGAAAATGGGCGACCTGAGCGACATCCAGGTCGGCTTGTTCAACTCGATTCCGTGGTTGCTGTCGATCGTCGGCATGTACGCCTTTGCCTCGCTGTCGGGCAAATGGAAGCACCAGCAAGCCTGGGTCGCCACTGCCCTGCTGATCGCTGCGGCGGGAATGTTCATGTCCACCACCGGCGGGCCGATCTTCGCCTTCGTTGCGATCTGCTTCGCCGCATTGGGTTTCAAATCGGCTTCGTCGCTGTTCTGGCCGATTCCCCAGGCGTACCTGGATGCGCGGATCGCTGCCGGCGTGATCGCGCTGATCAACTCGGTGGGCAACCTCGGCGGCTTCGTGGCGCCGACCACCTTCGGTTTGCTGGAAGAGCACACCGGTTCAATCCAGGGCGGGCTCTACGGCCTGGCCGCCACCTCGATCATCGCCGCGATCATCGTCTTCGCCGCGCGCAATAAACCGAAACCCGCACCGGCCGTTGCACTGGGCAAACCAGCGCCGAATCACGCTTGAATATTGGTTGAAAGGACAAAAAAATGAACCCACAAGAAGCCGCAAAAGCCCCGATCATCACCAGCATGCAGGTTGTGCCGGTGGCCGGCCACGATGGCATGCTGCTCAACCTGAGCGGCGCCCATGGCCCGTTCTTCACCCGCAATATCGTGATCCTCAAGGACAACGCCGGTCACACCGGCGTCGGCGAAGTACCCGGTGGCGAGCGCATTCGCCAGACCCTGGAAGACGCGCGCGCACTGGTGGTCGGCAGCCCGATCGGCACCTACCAGAAGATCCTCAATCAAGTGCGCCAGACCTTCGCCGATCGCGATGCCGGCGGTCGCGGTTTACAAACGTTCGACCTGCGCATCACCATTCACGCGGTCACCGGCCTGGAAGCGGCCCTGCTCGACTTGCTTGGCCAGCACCTGGACGTGCCGGTCGCCGCTTTGCTCGGCGAAGGCCAGCAGCGTGATGAAGTGAAGATGCTCGGCTACCTGTTTTACGTCGGTGATCGCAACGAAACCGATCTGGCTTATCGCGATGAACCGGATGCCGACAATGACTGGTTCCGCGTACGTCACGAAAAAGCCATGAGCGCCGACGCCGTGGTGCGCCTGGCGGTCGCCGCTCACGCCCGCTATGGCTTCAAGGACTTCAAACTCAAGGGCGGCGTGTTGAGCGGCGACGAGGAAATCGAAGCGGTCACGGCCCTCGCCGAGCGCTTTCCCGATGCGCGCATTACCCTCGATCCGAATGGCGCCTGGTCGCTCAAGGAAGCGATCCGCCTGTGCCGTGATCAGCATCATGTTCTGGCTTATGCCGAAGACCCCTGCGGGGCGGAAAACGGTTACTCGGGCCGCGAAGTCATGGCTGAATTTCGTCGTGCCACGGGCCTGAAAACCGCGACCAACATGATCGCCACCGACTGGCGGGAAATGGGCCACGCGATCCAGCTACAGTCGGTGGACATTCCTTTGGCGGACCCGCACTTCTGGACCATGCAGGGCTCGGTGCGGGTAGCACAGATGTGTCACGAGTGGGGCCTGACCTGGGGCTCGCATTCCAACAACCACTTCGATATTTCCCTGGCCATGTTCACCCACGTCGCGGCCGCCGCGCCGGGCGAGATCACAGCCATCGACACCCACTGGATCTGGCAGGACGGCCAGCGCCTGACCCAGTTACCGCTGCAAATCGTCGACGGCTGCGTGCAAGTACCGAAAAAACCTGGCCTGGGGGTTGAGCTGGACATGGATCAACTGGCCAAGGCCCATGAGCTGTACCAAGGCATGGGGCTCGGCGCGCGGGATGACAGCGTGGCGATGCAGTTTCTGATTCCGGGATGGAAGTTCGATAACAAGCGGCCGTGCCTGGTGCGCTAAACCTCTGGAAACACCGCTCCCACAAGGAGTGGTGTTTCCACTATTTCATCTGGGCCGTTTGCAGCAGCCAGCCCCGGAACGCAGCCATCGCCGACGTTTCGGGACGCGACTGCAAGCGGGTCAGCCAGTAGCTGCCGGTGGTGATCCCGATGGCGAACGGTTGCTCGATTGCGCCCGCCGCCAGTTGCCGGGCAAACATCAGCGGTGGCGCCAATGCCACACCTGCACCTTGCAACGCAGCCTCCATCATCGCCAGCGAGGAATCGAAGACGATGCTCCGGGGCAGCACGGCATGGGCCGAAAGACCGGTCGCCTGAAACCACTCCGGCCACTCATCCGTGCGATAGGAGCGCAACAGCGTTTGCTGCAACAGATCCTCTGGCGCCTGCAATTGCCGGGCGATCTCCGGCACACAGAGCACCGACAGTGGTGCCTCGATCAACCGCACCGCTTCAATCCCATGCCACGCCCCCGCGCCAAAGCGGATGGCGTAATCCAGGCCTTCAGCGGCCACATCCACCCGGTTGTTATTGGTCGACAGGCGCAAATCTATGTACGGATGTTTCTTCTGAAAATCCGCCAATCGCGGCAACAGCCAACCGACCGCGAACGTCCCCACGGCGCCCACCGTCAACACTTCACGAAAATGCCCACCCTCGAAACGCTCCAGGGTTTCGGCAATCCGGTCGAAGGATTCGCGCAATACCGGCAGCAGGGTTTCACCTTCGCTGGTCAGCATCAGGCCGCGGGGCAGGCGTTTGAACAAAGTCACGTTAAGCTGGGCTTCAAGACTTTTGACCTGATGGCTCACCGCCGCCTGCGTGACGCACAACTCCACGGCCGCCCGGGTGAAACTCAAATGGCGCGCCGAAGCCTCGAAAGCACGCAACGCATTCAGCGGCAAATGAGGTCGAATCATGCCAGCCCCCAAAATTTTCTAATGGCTCATCCGAAATATCGTCGTTTGCCGGTCTTCGCCAAACTGCCTAGATTTGGCTCGCCCAACAGCGGACCGCCTTTAAAAACCGCTCGGAGTGTAGCGGTTAACACCACGAACAATCATGGACAGCGTCTCAATCATGCGTAAAAAAAATCAGAAGAAACTCATATCCTACAGCGCTTTCGCACTTCTCCTCGGTGCCAGCCACAGCTTTGCTGACGAGCGCATCGAAACCATCGTTAAAGCCGCCATCGAACCGGTGATGCAGCAACAGAAGATCCCCGGCCTCGCGATCGCAATCACCGTCCATGGTCAGCCGCATTACTTTAACTACGGCGTGGCCTCGAAAGAAAACGGTAAAGCCGTCACCGAAAACACCCTGTTCGAGATCGGTTCGGTGAGCAAAACCTTCACCGCCACCCTCGCCGCCTATGCCCAGGCGAGCGGCAAACTGTCCTTGTCGGACAACGCCAGCCAGGTACTCCCGGCCTTGCGCGGCAGCGCGTTCGATAACATCAGCGTGCTGCAACTCGGCACCTACACCGCCGGCGGCCTGCCCCTGCAATTCCCTGGCGAGGCAGACCGTCAGGACAAGATGCTCGGCTATTTCAAGCAGTGGAAACCGACCTACGCCGCCGGCACTCATCGCCAGTATTCAAACCCCAGCCTCGGGCTGTTCGGTTATCTGGCAGCCCAGAGCATGGGGGCGCCGTTCGATGAGCTGATGGAGAAAACCTTGCTGCCGAAACTCGGCCTCAAGCACAGCTACCTCAAGGTGCCGCAGGATCAGATGGCGCTTTACGCCCAGGGTTACAGCAAGGATGACAAGCCTGTGCGGGTCGAGCCGGGTGCGCTGGATTCCGAAGCGTACGGCGTGAAAACCAGCGCCGCGGACCTGCTTCGCTATGTTGAGGCGAACATGAATCCCGCGTCGCTGGAAAAGCCTTTGCAGCAAGCCATCGCCAGCACTCACACCGGGTATTACCGGGTTGGCGAGATGACTCAAGGGTTGGGATGGGAGCTCTACAACTACCCGGTGACGCTCGACACCCTACTGGCCGGCAACTCGTCGCAGATGGCGCTTGAGGCCCATGAAGTCCGGTGGCTGACCCCGCCACAACCTCAACGCGACACCGTGCTGATCAACAAAACCGGCTCAACCGGCGGCTTTGGCGCCTACGTCGCTTTTATCCCGGCGAAGGACATCGGCATCGTGATCCTGGCCAACAAAAACTACCCGAACCCGGAGCGGATCAAAATCGCCTACCAGATTCTGAGTGCGCTGACCAAATAGCCGAGGGCGACGCCCCGTAGCAGCTGCCGAGCCTGGAAATAATTGGCCGGATTGGCACAGAACCTGTGGCGAGGGAGCTTGCTCCCGCTGGGCTGCGCAGCGGCCCCAAACCAGTCACCGCGGTACATCAGATAGGCCTAGGGTGCAGGGTTTACGACTGCTACGCAGCCGAACGGGAGCAAGCTCCCTCGCCACAATGGATCACCAAGTTTCAGATTTCCGTTGGTAAACAAAATGGGCGACCTGTTGAGGTCGCCCATTTTCGTTACTGCATTTAAATCTGTGCCTGCAATCGTCGCCCGATCACATCCATCAAATCACAGCCGTCGCGCAGCGGAATCGCCAGCACCCGCGCGAAGTCCTGCAACAGCAATGCATCGCGGCTGATCCCCTCGCCGATGGAGAGGGTTTCCAGTAGTTGAGTCACGCTTCTGATGCGGTAGGCCGCCGTGTCATGCAACACATCCACAGGTGCTTCGGTATCAATCAGCAACGACGGGATTTTGCAGTCGATGCCCGTTATCGGCATGTATCGAGCCATAACTGAACCTCCCTGATCAATGTTGAGTGCCTGGCTGAACTGCAGTTGCGCCTTCGGGCGGATCGATAGTGTCCAGTGCGCGGTTCACCAACAATTCGGCGACTACCGCCAACTGCTGAATCGTCAGCGCCACGTTGCGGTTGGAGCTTTCCAGCTTGCAGGCCAGATCGGTGATCAGGACATTCAGGGACGCGAGGGTTTCGCAGGCGTGGCTTAGCAGGGTTTCTGTGTGGACACCGGGGACGATGGTGAAGATGTGGCTGATCGGGTCGGCGCGCCTGGGGTTACGTAAGCGAGCGCTGATGGCGGGTTCGGTCACTTCGGAAAGTTCGACGGGATCTAGGGAATCATCATCGGCTTGGGTTTCGGGAGGGTTAGGCGTTTGTTTCTTCATATGGGAAGTACTCTGTTGAGTTTCAGGGGGAGCTACCCATCTCACTTCCACATGAGGGTGGCAGCTGTACGCAGGTGTGGAAGACCAGGGAAACTCACCAAAACCCGGCGCACCCGAAGGTGCTCCCGCGCACAGCCGCCATAACGCGGCAATGTTGACATAAAAAATGTCGCCATGCGCTTTACAAGCGTTGGAAAGTATCTCTGACCACGGACTTCCACATCCGACCACTGATTTTGCAGCGGCAGAAGAAGGTTATCCGGGCAGTCGACGGGGCGATAGTTCATGGAATGCGCTACGTCTTGCAGGAAATGTCCGACGCAAACGAAGGCGCAGACTTAACGTCCTAGGACGCCCCAATTCCGTAGCAGCTGCCGAGCCTGGAAATCATTGGCCGGATTGGCACAGAACCTGTGGCGAGGGAGCTTGCTCCCGCTGGGCTGCGCAGCGGCCCCAAACCAGTCACCGCGGTACATCAGATAGGCCTAGGGTGCAGGGTTTACGACTGCTGCGCAGCCGAACGGGAGCAAGCTCCCTCGCCACAATGGATCACCAAGTTTCGGATTTCCGTTGGCAAACAAAATGGGCGACCTGTCGGGTCGCCCATTGGGGTAAGCCTTCTCACCACTACTCAGCTCAATTCAATCATCCGGCTGCTCAGCCGGCTTGGCGGGCTTCGCCGGTTTGCCTTTGGTGCCTTTAGCACCTTTGACCGGTGCGACTTCAGCCACCGGCGCTGGCACCGGTACTGTTGCTTCCTTCTCGGCCGTCGGCAGCTGGTCGACGGTGTTGAATATCTCTTTCAACTCGACCGCATCCGACTGCTCAAGCTTCTTTTCGCCATCCTTGCCGATCAGGATGATTTTGCTCTTCGCCCCGGCGCCCAGCTTGAGTGAGCGGATCAACGCCATCGTCGATTGCGGGTCGAGGTCTTTGCCGTCCCGTTGGCCCATCGTATTGATCACGGTGTACAGCACCATGTTTCGATCGGTGAAGCCTTTGCGGTTGGCAGAGTCGTCCAGTGACTTTTTCAGGTTGAGCCAAACCGGGTCCACCGAACTGGGCGCGATGACTATCAGGGGACGAGCCCGGCCCACGTCTTTAACCAGAGGGGAATCGTCATCGGCGGCAAATGAAGGACCGACGAAAGCCAACAGGGTAGCCAGGGTCAAAGACCTGATGAGCATGCGCATCTCCTTTTGATATCCACGCTCTAATGATTGCGCATCGCGGTGATCGTTCCGGGCGATGCACCGCGATTGTGTTCCGCCTTGCCCAAGCTTAGGTCAGGGCGGTCATTGCGCAACAGCCTGAGCTAATCTCATAGCTGATTCATCGTGAGGGTTTATCCATGAGCGCTCAGCTGAACCACACCATCGTCTGGTGCCGTGACAAACAGGTTTCGGCACGCTACCTGACCGACCTCCTCGGCCTGCCCGATCCCGAGCCGTTCGGGCCGATGCTGGTGGTCAAGTTTGATAACGGGGTGTCGCTGGATTTCTACAACAACGACCCGCCCATCGCGTCCCAGCACTATGCGTTCTTGATTGGAGACGACGACTTCGATGCGGCCTTCGCTCGCCTGCAGGCGATCAAGCAGCCGTGGTGGGCCGACCCCGGTAAGCAGCGGCCCAACGAGATCAACGATTACGCCGGTGGCCGGCGGGTGTATTTCGATGACCCGGACGGGCATCTGCTGGAGATTTTTACTCGGGAAGCGGTATCGGATCAGAACGCCAGTTTATAGCCGATCAGCACCAGCATCGTGGCCAGGCACGGACGCAGCAGTTCGTCGGAGATGCGCCCGGTCAAATGGCTGCCCAGGTAAATCCCTGGCAGCGAACCGACCAGCAAGAAGCCCAGGACGTGCCAATCCATATTGCCCATGCTCGCGTGGCCCAGGCCGGCGACCAGGGTCAGGGGCACCGCGTGGGCGATTTCGGTGCCGACCAGGCGACGAGTGGGCAGCAGCGGATACAGAATGAACAGCGCAACGGTGCCCAGGGCGCCAGCGCCGATGGAGGTCAGGGCCACCATGGTGCCTAGCACCAGACCGGTGATCACGGTCAGTGCATTCAACCGGGAACCGCTGGGGTTGTAGTGACCGCCCGCCCGTTTGTGAGCGAAATCGAGCAAGCGTTTCTTGAAGAAAATCGCCAGCGCCGTGGCGAACAATACGAAGCCCAGCGCCTGTTTGATGACGGCGTTCATCGCCTCGGGCGAGGTCTGCAAAGTGCTCAGGAACCACAGCGTCAGGGCTACCGCCGGCACGCTGCCGAGGGTCAGCCAACCAGTGATTGCCCAGTCGATGTTCTTGTTCTTGCGATGAACCAGCACACCACTGGATTTGGTAATGGCCGCGTACAGCAAATCCGTGCCCACCGCCGTGGCCGGGTTAACGCCGAACCACAGCAGGATTGGCGTCATCAACGAACCGCCCCCAACACCGGTCATGCCGACAATAAAGCCGACCACCAGACCCGCTACGACCAACCCGAAATTACCGAAATCCATTAATACGCCCAGAAATTCGCAGGAAACAAACCGGTCAGCAGCATAGCGATTTTTCTTATAACCACATATATCGATGCGGTCTATCGTTATGCCAATTCACCGATTTGAAACAGCGACTCCCCACTCAATACCAACCCCACAAGAATTGCGCTTTATCCGACATCTCACTGCACCGGCAAAAAATTCAGGAACAGCAGACTCTGGGCGTAGTTCAGGCCGATCCGCCGGTACCGCTCATCGAGCATCTGGGTCAGCAGGTCCAGTCGCGCGACGATTTTGCCGAACTCCACGGCAAAACTCAGGTTGCTGCCCTCCTCCGAAATTTCGTTGGAGAACAGCAAAGGCTCGCCTTGCCTGTTTTGCCGCTGGCTCAAGATCCAGGTGGCTTTTTCGATGTTGCGCGCGGCATTGCTGACGAAGGTCGGGTTGAGCGCATCCGTCATGTAGAACTCCAGCCGATTGCCATGGGCCGTCACCAGCATGCTGCCAATCGCATAGATGAATGCGCCGACCCGGTCACCGAGGAATTCCGGGCTCATGGCGAAGCTCAGCGCCGCGAGGTCTTTTTTGCCGCCGAGGGTGGGCAGCGGCTCTTGCTGTTCGATGGCCATGCGCACCTGTTTTTCTGCGGTGCCGACATCGAGGAAGCCAGATTTTTTCAGCTCCTGCGGGTTGCGCAGGTAGAGCTTGTTCATCAGCAGGTAGAGGCTTTCGAGGTTGTCGCGCATCGTCAGGGTCGCCATGCGGTCGACGCTGGTCTGGAGGAGTTCCTGGGGTTTGCCATCGCGAAACTGGCTGATGACATCGTTGCCCGGCTGATGGCTGCAACCACTGGCGAGGAGCATCGACAGGCTAATCAGCAGCAAGCAATGACGGCGAATGTGCAGGGTAAAACGGGGTAAAACTCGAGCCATGGGTTCTTGAACTTGGGCATGGGCCGGCAGTGGGGATCGCCGCGGGCTGGCCAAGGATAGAACCGTGAAAGCTGAAAAAGTGCAGTGCCGGTGGTCCGTAAGCTCTGGTCACCATGAAAGCGATCTCTTATTAGTCATACTTTTAATTGCAATGTTCAAGACATAAGCTATAAATCCTTCCTTGATCGCACTTAAACACGATCATTAGTATGACTACTTCTTAAAAACAACAAAAAGGAAGGTCAACCATGCTTCAATCCCGACACCTGCTCTCCGGCCTCGGACTGTCCCTGATGATCGCCACCCTCTCCGCTCACGCCACTGGTTTGTCCAGCGAACAAAAAGCCTTCGGCAAAACCAATGACGGCACGCCCGTCGAGCAATACATTTTGCGCAACAGCCATGGCCTGCAGGCCACGGTCATTACTTACGGCGGGATTCTCCAGTCGCTGAAAGTGCCGGATAAAAACGGCAAGCTTGACGATGTGGTGCTCGGTTTCGACGACGTGCAGGGTTATCAAAGTGGCACGGCGTTTTTCGGCGCGACCATTGGCCGCTTCGGCAATCGCCTGGCCAACGGCGCCTTCGAGCTGGATGGCAAGCGCTTTCAAGTGCCGCTCAACGACGGCAGCAATTCGCTGCACGGCGGGGCCCAAGGTTTCGACAAGCGGGTGTGGAAAGCCGAACCGAGCAAGGGCAAGGATTCGGTGGGCGTGACGCTGACGTACCTGTCGTCGGATGGCGAAATGGGTTTCCCCGGCAACCTGAAAACCGAGGTCACCTACAGCCTCACCGAGAACAATGAGCTGCGCATCGACTACAAGGCCAGCACCGATAAGCCCACGGTGCTGAACCTGACCAACCACAGCTATTTCAACCTGGCCGGCGCGGGTAACGGCGATGTGCTGAAGCAGCTGGCGACCTTGCACGCCGCCCATTACACGCCAGTCACCGGCAAACTGATCCCCACCGGTGAACTGGCCCCGGTCGCCGGCACGCCCATGGACTTCACTCAACCGACCGCCATCGGTCAACACATCAAGGCCGATCACCCACAGTTGAAATTCGCCGAACCGAAACAAGGCGGTTTTGACTTCAACTGGGTGCTGGACGCCAAGGGTGACCTGGGCAAACTCGCCGCCGATGTCAGCGATCCGCAATCCGGCCGTCGCTTGCAGCTCTACACCACCGAACCTGGCGTACAGTTCTACACCAGCAACTTCCTCGACGGCTCGGTCAAGGGCAAGGCCGGCAAGATTTACCCGCATTGGGGTGCCTTTACTCTGGAAACCCAGCATTATCCGGACTCGCCGAACCAGCCGAGCTTCCCGTCCACGCGGCTGGATCCGGGCAAGACCTATGCCCAGACCACCGTGTTCAGGTTCTCCGCCCGGTAGATCAAAAGATCGCAGCTTTCGGCAGCTCCAGGGGGCTGGATACACCCGTGATATCGCGGGTGTGCCCCGCCCTCGCAGGAGCTGCCGCAGGCTGCGATCTTTCATGATGACGACGGAACCACCCTGCTATTTTGCTGCCAACTGTAGTATCGATCGGACTTCGACAAGGAGGATTCATGCGGACTCTTGAGCTGGCCGGCCGCCCTGTGCCGGTCATCGGCCAAGGCACCTGGCACATGGGAGAGGAACGCTCCCGACACACCAGGGAAGTTGCAGCGCTGCGCCTGGGTATCGAGTTGGGCATGACCCTGATCGACACCGCTGAGATGTACGCTGAAGGGGGCGCCGAAGAGGTGGTGGGTGAAGCCATCACAGGCCTGCGCGACCAGGTTTTCCTGGTGAGTAAGGTCTACCCTCACAACGCCAGCCGCAGAGGCATCCCCCAGGCTTGTGAACGCAGCCTGCGGCGGTTGAATACCGATTACATCGATCTTTATCTGTTGCACTGGCGCGGCGAGTATCCCCTTGAGGAAACCGTCGAGGCCTTCGAACGCCTGCGCGAAGACGGCAAGATTGGCCGTTGGGGCGTGTCCAATTTCGATCTGGATGATCTGGAAGAGCTGGCCTCACCGGCCTGCGCCACCAATCAGGTGCTGTATAACCTGGAAGAGCGCGGCATCGAATTCGATCTGCTGCCCTGGAGCCAACGGCAAAAGATGCCGGTGATGGCCTACTGTCCGATCGGCCAGGGCGGACACATGCTGGCCAATCCAATACTCAAACAAGTTGCCGCCCGTCACGAGGCGACACCCGCGCAGGTAGCGCTGGCATGGATTCTGCGTCAGAACGGAGTGATCGCCATCCCCAAAGCGGTCCACCCCGAGCATGTGCGGCTCAACGCACAAGCGGCGCAATTGCGTCTGGAGGCTGGGGATCTGGAGGCGCTGGACCAAGCGTTTCGCGCGCCACAACGCAAGCAGCGGTTGGCCATGGTCTGAGCCATCGCGGATCTATCAGAGGGCATCGGCATGAGAAGTACCGATCAGCTCGACTCTTTCAATTTGCCACGCTTCGTCCAGGCGCAGGATCCTGTGTTCGAGTGGGTTCAGGATGAACTGCGCGCCGGCCAAAAGCGCCGACACTGGATGTGGTTCATCTTTCCGCAGTTTGCCGGATTGGGTGACAGCGAAATGTCCCGCTACTTTGCCATTCGCTCCAGTGAAGAGGCCGCGGCGTACCTCGAGCATCCGTTGCTGGGGCCGCGCTTGCGCACCTGCACGCAATTGGTGCTGGATGCTCCTCAACGTTCGATCACCAAGATTTTCGGGCACCCCGACAACCTCAAGTTTCATTCATCGATGACGCTGTTCGCCCAGGTTTCGCCAAAAGGCAGCCTGTTCCATCAGGCGCTGGATCAGTACTTTCACGGCATACCGGATGACTGGACGCTGTCGCTGCTGGACTCAAAACAGGCCCAGCTGCCCCCCAATCAGCGTTGAGAAATCGTCATCCACGAACGGCAGGATGGCATCCGCCACCGGTTGCAGCTGCCGGGTGATGTAATGGTCGTAGTCGATCGGCGTGCTGCGCACTTCCAGCGGCTCGGGGCCAGCAACCGTGATCACGTAACGGATCCAGCCGCCGTTGTGATACTGCCGCGGCCGCCCCTGTTGGTCGTTGTAGTCATCGGCGATCCGCGCGGCCCGCACATGGGGCGGCACATTGCGCTGATAGTCATCGAGGGGCCGACGCAGGCGTTTGCGGTAGATCAGGCGCTCATCGAACTCACCGGCCAACGTCTTGCGCACATAGTCACGCACGTAATCCTGATAGGGCTTGCGGTTGAAGATGCGCAGGTACAACTCCTGTTGGAATTGCCGGGCCAGCGGCGACCAGTCGGTGCGCACGGTTTCCAGGCCTTTGTAGACCATCTCGTCGGAGCCATCGGCACGGGTAACCAATCCGGCATAGCGCTTCTTGCTGCCCTCCTCGGCACCGCGAATGGTCGGCATCAGAAAGCGTTTGTAGTGGGTTTCGAACTGCAACTCCAGGGCACTTTCCAACCCGTACTCCTGCTTCACATGCTCGCGCCACCATTGGTTGACGTGGTCCACCAGCGCGTGACCGATCTGCGCGGCTTCGGCCTGACCATGGGGGCGACGCAGCCAGACGAAAGTCGAGTCGGTATCGCCGTAGATCACCGCGTGGCCCTGAGCTTCGATGAGTTGGCGGGTACGCAGCATGATCTCGTGCCCGCGCAGGGTGATGGACGAAGCCAACCGGGTATCGAAGAAGCGACAACCGCTGGAACCCAGTACACCGTAAAACGCATTCATGATGATTTTCAGCGCCTGGGACAGCGGCGCGTTGTGTTCGCGCTTGGCGGTTTCGCGGCCTTCGGCGACTCGGGCGACAATGGCCGGCAGGCAATGCCGGGTCCGTGAGAAACGTGCGCCGCGAAAGCCTGGCACCGACTCGCTGTCGTCAGGATGCTTGAGCCCCTCGATCAAGCCCACCGGGTCGATCAGGAAGGTGCGGATGATCGACGGATAGAGGCTTTTGTAGTCGAGCACCAGCACCGACTCGTATAACCCCGGCTGCGAATCCATGACAAAACCGCCGGGGCTGGCCTGCGGTGGTTTATTGCCAAGGTTCGGTGCGACGAAACCCTGGCGGTGCATCAACGGCATGTACAAATGGGTGAACGCCGCTACCGAGCCGCCGCTGCGATCCGCCGGCAATCCGGTGACGCTGGCGCGCTCCAGCAGGAAAGTCAGCAACTCGGTCTTGGCGAAGATTCGCGTCACCAGTTCGCAGTCCTTGAGGTTGTACTTGGCCAGGGCCGGTTTGTCCTCGGTGAACATGCGATTGATTTCATCCATGCGCTGGTACGGGTTGTCGATCGACTTGCCCTCGCCCAACAGGGTTTGCGCGACGTTTTCAAGGCTGAACGAGGGGAAGCTCCAGGTGGCCGAGCGCAACGACTCGATGCCGTCGATGATCAACCGGCCGGCAGCCGAGGCGAAATAATGATTGCCGCTGCCGTGCTCGCGCCACTGCATTTCTTCGCCGCCACGCCCCAGCTTCAAAGGCACCGCCAGGCGCCGGGCATGTTCGTGCAGGACGCGCAGGTCGAACTGCACGACGTTCCAGCCGATGATGGCGTCGGGGTCATGCCGGGCGAACCACTCATTGAGTTTTTTCAGCAGCAGGGTTCGCGAATCGCAGTATTCGAGCTGGAAATCCACCCCACTGTCATCACCATTGGGCGACCCGAGCATATACACCTGACGCTCGCCGCAGCCTTCCAGGGCGATGGAGTACAACTCGCCCTGGGCGGTGGTTTCGATGTCCAGCGAGACCAGCCGCAGGTTCGGCCGATAGCCGGGGGCGGGTTTCATTTGCGCGTCGAGCAGCAGGCCGTCGGCGCCAGCCGTGCCACCGAACAAAACCGGCGCGGTGATGAACCGCTCCATCATGTAGCGTTCCGGCGGGCGGATGTCGGCTTCAAACACCTCGACGCCTGATTTGCGCAGTGCGGTTTCCAGGCGCATCAGCTGGCCGTGCTGCTGGCAATACAGGCCCAGCACCGGGCGGTGCTCGAAGTCCAGCAGCGCCAACGGCCGCAGTTCAACGTTCTTTTCGCCGCGCAACACCGCTTCGGCTTGCTCGCGCATGGCCTGTGGAATGAACGCGACCGACGGTTGATGCGGCAGGCGGATGCGCCGGGGACCGGCATCGGTCGCCAGCCAGAACTCGACTTCGGTGCCGGCCGGGGTATCGCGCCAATGCCGGGTCAGGACGAAGCCCTGCTGTAAATCCACCACTGCGACCTCAACGATTTGATTCAAGGGGTGATTCTACGCGTCATTGGGCAACCGTGTGGATGCGTTGGGATAGGTGCGTCCCTTGTCACCTGTCATATCTGACAGGTTACACACCCCTCGTACGTTGATAGCATCGAGCCTTGGAGAAAATCCTTGCCGTGACCGATGCTACGCATTGAAGGAGATAGAGAGATGGATCTCACCGTGCATCGGAACACCTCTTCGATTACTGCCAATGATGGCCGCGGCCTGGCGGTTCGCCATGTGGCCTACCTGCGCAATAGCGCTCGCGAGCCTCTGGAAGCGCTCATCACCCGACAGCGTCATGACGTCACCGGCAGACCGGTGGAACACTGGGATCCGCGTCTGTATGGCTCCAGGCCCACCCTGACGACGGTCCATGGGCTGACCGGCCAACCGCTGAAGGTCGACAGCGTCGATTCCGGCTGGCGTCTGAGCTTGCTCGGGGTGGCCGGTGAAGTCCTCTGCCGCTGGGATGAGCGCGGCAATCAATGGCGAAATACCTACGATGATCAACTGCGCATGTTGGCGGTTGACGCCAATGCGCAACCGAACGTCGAAGTCTTGACCTATGGGCGGGGCGATGCGGATCCCGGGAAAAACTTGCGGGGTCAGCTGATCAAGAAAGTCGATCCTTCGGGTTCGATTGCATTCGATTCCTTTAGTTTGCATTACCTGCCTTTAGAAGAAACCCGCACGTTATTCGATGGCTGCGTCTACACCACACGATGGCGCTACGGTGCAGACGGCAAGGCGCTGAGCCAGACAGATGCCGGCAACCATCAGCAGCATTCACGCTACGACGTTGCCGGGCAACTCAAGCAAGTGACACTGCAAATCAATGCCAGCGACTCCGCTCAGGACATCCTCAAGAACGCGCAGTACAACGCCGCCGGCCAGGTCATCGAGCAACAACTCGGCAACGGCATGACCAGAACCTGGATCTACGACCAGGCGGATGGTCGGCTGACACGCATGAAGGCGGGAGTGCCTGGCCAGAACCTGCGGCAAGATCTGGAATATGACTATGACAAGGTCGGTAACGTACTGAGCATAAAGGATCACACCTTCAATCCGGTGTTCTTGGCCAACCAGTACATTGATGGAGCCCGCGAATTCATATATGACCCCCTGTACCGGTTGGTCAGCGCCACCGGTCATGATAGCCCCCCGCCGTCCAGCATGCCGGGGAGGCCGCTGCCCAACGACCCCAACAACTTCCTGAAGTACACACAAACCTTCGAGTACGATACAGGCAACAACCTGATCAAGATTACTCATAGCCGCGCGGTACGCGGTTACACCCATCGGATGCGCATTGATCCGTCCAGCAACCGTGGCGTGCGCTGGAAAGAAGGGGATCCTGAACCCGATTTTTCAAAGCTGTTTGACCGCCATGGCAATCTCCAGGCCTTGCAACCGGGCCAGGCGTTGCAATGGAACAGCCATGATGAGCTGGCCTCCATCACGCTGATCGAGCGCGAAAATGGCCTCCACGATACGGAAACCTTTCGCTACAGCAATGGCGTACGTGTCTATAAACGCCACGAAACCCATACATCATCGACCAGCCATTTCCACGAAGTACGCTACCTTCCCGGATTGGAAATACGCTGCCGCGACACGGGTGAAGAGCTGCACGTCATCACCTTGCCGAACGTAATAGGCAACGTACGCTGCCTGCATTGGCTCCAGGGTAAACCGGAAGACATTGATGCCAATCAGGTGCGCTACTGCCTCGACGACAGCCTGGGTTCCAGCCTCATCGAGCTCGATCAAGCGGGCCGCCTGATCAGTCACGAGGACTATTATCCCTTCGGCGGCACGGCCTCGCTGAGAGCGGATTCGGTGCGGGAAGTCAGTTATAAAACCATCCGCTATTCGGGCAAGGAGCGGGATGACAGCGGACTTTACTACTACGGACGGCGTTATTTCGCGTCGTGGTTGCAACGCTGGATCAGTGCCGACCCGGCGGGAACAGTGGACGGGTTGAATCTGTATGAGATGGTGGGTAGTAACCCGATGAGTTTTGTCGATAGGCTTGGGCTTACCAAAGGAGCCGCGCTTAACCAGAGGGTAAGTGCCCGAACCACCGCCATGCTTGAGGTGCCGCGCACTCATCCGGTGCCTAAAGTGAAAGGCTCCGCGACAAAACAACTGGCTGCAAGCGAAGAACACTTTAAGACACATCCAGATGCGCGGTTCTCAAAAACGTTTAGATCCGAGGTCGCTGTCGCACATGCGGGAGTAGCGATTGAAGGCTCAACACCTGACGATGCCATTTACATCACCGACTTTTTCAATATCCCTTTGGAAAGAAATATAACGCTCACTAAAGCCAAACATGGCGTAGAGATGCACAGACAGGCGGATGATAGCCTCGGTAGAGACAATCCGGTCACAGGTGGCATCCTGAGATTCACCGACCCTGATCGATATACGGAATATTTGAGCAACCGGTATATCGAGCGAATCAAAGATCCTGCGCTTCCTGTAAAAATCTACCGAGGGACGACATCTGAAACGATTGACCTGGCCGGCATAGAGTATGAACAAACGCCACTTCACCCGCTGATAAAGAACCGTATTCAAGGTCATATAGCGGCAAGCGAAGGTGACCTGCCCCAATCCAGTGGACTCCCTGCCGCCCACGCAGAAGTTCAAGCGGCCAATCTGGCGCTTTATATCCAGAAAGCGCAGACCGGGACAACCGACCCGGCGCTCATTCAAGTGGTGACGCAAAAACTACAAGGGGCGATAGCAGCGCAGGCCTTTCCCGCTTGTTTCAACTGCACCCATATCTTGCTTGAGTCCTACGACAATACATCAGCCTTTGATGTCTTGACGGGGAGAACGGCGACGACTCGGTCCCAGTGGAACAGCGCGATAGTGGAATACCGGTAGGGCAATATCCTTCTGGAGCCAAACACGCTAACGGCCCCAAAAAAACCGGTCTGTGCGCAACGACAGACCGGTCGCGTGATGCGATGCGGTACCGTGCAGGCTATGCGGCCTTTTTCCACACCTGCGCTGTCAGCGTCCTCAATAATCCCTTACGCCCCTCGGCCAACTCAAGAAGTTCGCGCTCATATACCTGCTGTGAGACGGTGCCCGCCAAATGCCGATTGAGCAGCTCCTCTGAGCGAGCATTAAACGCCGTCGAATTCTGTGCGAATGCTTGCGCATGGCGACTCTTCAGGTACTTGCACCAAAACCGCTGCTCAATAATCCGGTTCACCAGCCCCTCACCCGCCTCAAGCGTCAAAACCGATTCATGCGCCTGATCTATCTGCGCATCACTGACCTCGGCCATCTCCCGGAACAACATGCCCCGAGATTGCCATGGCAGATCAAGCCGATCCGCCAGACCGGTCTGAAACGCCAGATAAACTTCCACTTCGTCGATGGTACCGGTGATGTCCCCGTCTTCATCGACCGCCATAAAGCTTTCACCGGCCTGCAATCGGCTCTGGACAGTGGCGCGCGCGATTTCATTGACCTGATCCAGACGGGACTTGCCCTTCGCCAACCTGATCAGGCTGGTTTCGATCTGCTCAGGGCTGCCGGCCAGATACGCTTCGTGAACCAGTACTTTGAACCCCATTTCATTGAAAATCTGCGCACCGGCGTCGGCGCATGAATCAGGGTTGCTCGCCAGGCGAAACAGTTCTTCGCGCAGCGGGGTATCCTGGGCAGCGGCATCGAGCAGGCGCCACACTCGTTGTGTCAGCTCCGGGCGACTGGCTTCTTCGACGTAATCGGCTGAGTCGGCGAGTTGCTCCAGCACCTCGAAAAACCCCTGGGCATTCGGCTCCCCTTCAAGCTCATCCCACAACGTTTGCCTGCTTTGTCGTTCTGCGCCAGACAAACCTTCCAGCCAGTACACACTGGTTTCCTCGCCTTTGGGCGGGTAACTGCGTGCCGGGTCATACCCTACAGAACGCATATAGCTCTGAAATTGTTCACGACCTTGATCTGACAACCGGTCGCGGCTCAAGCGGGTGCGGGCAACAAGCCGTGCCTGCTCCGAACCGGGTGTCACTTGGGGGACCTGTTCGATCGGATTGCCCTGCAGATCCAGTTCAAAGGCGCGCGGTCGCGGCAGCGTGAGCAGGCCGGTGGGCCACTCCGTGATACCGGTATCGTGCAAATCCAACAGGTGGAGTTCAGCCATCCGGCTGACATCCGGCTGCTGCGACAGCGCCGGGTTGCCGGCCAGTCTCAGTGTTTGCAGACGAGTCAGACCAGCCAGATCCGCCACACTGTCAGCGGTCAGCGTCAGTTGGTTATTGGACAGGTTCAGATGCTCGAGCACCGGCAGACTTTCTTGCAAGCGAGGGGCGGCGACCAGCGCGTTATCACTCAAATCCAGCGCCCTCAAGTTGGAAAAATAACGAAGAAAACCGGTGATATCGGTACGCAGTTCGACATGGCGGAACTGTAGCGAACTGACATGCCGGAAATCAGCATTCAATGCTGGCAGATACTCCAGAAAATCACTCGTCCAGTGAAAATTCAGATCCAGGGCGTAGCCGTCCGGCCCCGAAGTTAGTGCAGCCTGCCAGCATTGCTTGATCGCCTTGGCAAAACGTCCCTTGTGGTAGCGTTGATCCATGGGCAGAAGCTCGCCTCTCTCGATCGCCACCCAGCTATCCAGGGCTTTGGTCAGTTCCTCGAACTCCAATTCCCGTTCGCCGATGCCCCGCAACGCCTGAGTCTGCGAGCCGGATGAGCGGACAAAATCGGCAAACGTATCCGCACTCGCCTGCGGGTACAGCACCTTGAACCGATCCTCCAGACTCAAGGTCCCCCCTGTACCGAGCAGAGGCTCATTGATCCGTGCATACCCCTGAACGGCTCCGCGCAAACGGGTTGCGGCCGCGGTGTCCATTACATGTCGAATGGAGGGATCCGGGAGAATTTCGCGCAACGCCGCATGCGTCAGCGGTGCGTTCTGTAATGTCTGTCGCAACTGGATGCCCTGGCCGATTTCGTGGCCCAGTTTTCTGCGCGCGGCGTCAGGCAAGGCTTGTAACAGGGCGGTATAGAAATCGTCGCCGCCATGCAGCGTATTACCCTCTTCGTCATGGGACTGAAAGGTGTTTTCCATGGTTCGCACCAGCACTTTGCGAATGGACACGCGTTCCGGCCCGATACTGTCGAGCAGCGGTCCCTCGAATGACTGGTTGCGAATTTCGATGCGTACCTCGGGCGACCAGCCCGGCAGGCGCTCGAGGCTGTGCAACGCCAGCCGACTGGTATCCAGATTCGCGCTCGAGGGCAAATACAGCCCCTCGTACGCCCGAACAATCCGCCATTCGCGCATCGCCGTGCGGACCTCCTGCCGCAGACGAAACGGCAAATGCTGTCGATCGCTCATCTGTCTTTGTTCCGCCTCGGTGATACCGACCAGCAGCTCATCCATGATGGCACCCGGCAATTGAGGAAACTCACTACGCAACCATCCAACGTGCGCCGCAACGTCGGGGCCGACAGGAGCTTCATCAAGGCTGAAACGAGCATCCACCAACGTCGTTTCTTGCTCACTGGCCGCCGTGGCGATAAGCGCACGCAGTCTGGCCGCCCGCACATCCAGGGCGATGATTCCATTGCCAAACGCTTCATCCAGCAGCGTCTTGACCTCCTGTTCCTGCAGTTGGGAGAGCATCGTTGCGGCCAGATCGTGGTAACCGGTCTGCCCGGATCTGACCTTGATGATCGATTCGCCCAGGTCTGGCGAAGATTGCCAGAGCACCTTGTCTTGCGCATCGAGCCACTGCACGGTGCGGTTCTTGGGCCATTTGCGATGACCCGTCAGCAGCTTCAGTTGAGTCTGCACATCGGCCTGACCATACACCTGCGGGTCACGGCTACTTATTCGCTCGATGAAAGTTTTAACCTCCTGGTCAGCGGTAAAACGCTTGATGGTTGCCACCAGCAACGCCGGCGGCCGCTCATGCTCGACATGTAGTTTGCGCAATACCGCGTCGTCAACACCGCTGACGATCCGGATCAGCTCCAGGGTTTGATCGGAAAACGAATCGACGCGATGTCCCAGGCGTCGCATCAGGGTGACGCCCTGCCAGGTCTGAGGGCGCTCAGCCTCATGCGCCCACGCACCAACGCCATTGTGTACAAGACGGGGGGCATAGGCGTCGCCCCGACGGGGATGCTGGATGCGGTACTGATCCGATCCAGGATCAGGCTCAATCACAAACTGCGTGCCATCGAGCGGCAGCACCTCCTGTCCGGAATGTCGATAAATGCCCTTTTCATCCAGCCGGACAGACTCATCAAGGGTAATCGACTGTGCGTAGCGCTGCAGATCCGCGTCCCATAACCGCGACCTGCCATCGCTCTTTTCTACGACCCTCATGCCCTCGATAAAGGGCGACGACTTGAGCGGCAACAGGGTGCCCACTACTTTGCCTCCTGCCGCGAATGCACCCAACTGGATCAGGCTTTCAGCCACACCGATCAAATGCCCGGCAGCTTCGCTTCTCTGTCCCTCTGACCACTCGACAATCCCTTCGAACGTTTCATCAAGCAGTTGATAGGCGGTATAGGCCAGCATCAGCTCGCCAAGTAACGGTACAAAGAGCGTCGCCACAAAAGTGGCCGCTTCAAGAACGACTGCGGCGACCTTTTGAAAACTATCCCAACGCGCCCAACGAGTTTTTTCATCTTCATCGCCAGTGGGAACCGCCATCGCCCGAGCGTCATTGAGGATCTTGTTCAGTTTCTGGTGAAAGTCACGGGGCCAGAAGTCACCGCTGTTTCGCAGATAGGTCATCCGCAAATCAGGATTGATATTCGGCTCCTCACGCCACGCCGGCTTTTGTTCAAACGGCAAGGATGCATGCCATTGAATGCTTGAAAGCCGGTTATTGAGCTGGAAAAAGAAGGTGCCTCGCTGTTGATGAGGGACAAACCGGCTGAAAAAGCGCTGATACTCAGGCACGCGTAATTGTGAGATCAGTTCTCTATGGAAGCTGGCCAGGGAGGGGTATTGTTTGACCGGATGTTCCGGATCATGGGGGACATAGGCGATGACTTGTTCAATCTGACGGCTGCTATCGAGGTCCGCCGCAATCAGAACAATGCCTGTCAGGGCCGTATCCATCATCCTCAACTCGTAACAGTGCATGGGTTGGCCCTGCAAAGTCAGTGCTTGATGCCCCGCAACCAGATTCAACAGCATGCGGTGAGTATCGTGATCGATGTCTTGTTTCATGAGCGCCAGAACACTGGCCGCACGCAACGCATCCTGTTGGCTGGCCTGTACTTTATGTTGTAACACCGCCCTTGCCACCGGGTTGGTGAACCCCATGAATGCCTTCAGGTAAGCTTGGTATCGAGCCCCGATATCCAGTTCACGACACAGCGCTGCAAAGGCCTCGACAGACAGTTTATGTTTGATCGGCACGACGTCGAATTGCCCGGAAGCGGAAGGCTTCGTAATGAAGTCGCTCGCCCTGTCGAAATAACCCGCTCGGGTTTCTTTAACTTCGAAGTTATGCAGCGAGGCCTCAAGCAGTGACAGCGTCCGCACATCAAACCCGACGACAATGCCCTTGGGGCAGTAAAGCCGCAGGTAGGTCGCTTTGACATCCAGGGTAATGCCGTATTTATCTTTCAGCGCAGTGATTAAAAGCTGTTCTGCGAACGTTTCGACTTCCTGAATTTTGTTCAGGGTTCTATCAGTTTCGTTTTGTGATACCCAACTGTCCTCAAACGCCCTTTTCATCTCACCACGTAATTGCGCCGACGCCATGTCATACCAGGGCATGGCAGGTCCAACATTCTGTTTTAAAGCGGTGCGATTTTCTGCACGGGTGCTCAATAGCCAGTCTGGAATAGACTTGGCAATAAAAGGTATGTGCGGACTCTGAGTCATAGACTCAGGAAGTGAACGCTGCGTAGATTCAGCAGCCGTTAGAGCATCAAACATAATGACGAGTCATCCATGACTTATTAGAGGTATGAGCCTACCCGAATTTCTTTATTCGATTTTCCTCCCTCTATTTCAAGGTATTAACCAAAAAACCCATAATCCCCGTTACCCGGTCTCCCCGGTCGACACGCGACAAAACTGAACGCCCTCCGGGCCTGAGCCTATCCTGCTAATCGACACATTCTCTCGATGAATCGGGGGGGGTTATGAAAAAAAAGCCTGAATGACGCTATTTGCGTGTTATCTGCCGCTTTCTCCCTTGCTCTGTGAGCGTGTCTCTACGATTCTTCAAGAACAACGACAACACCCGAGAAGCCGTCATGAAAACCGTCGCCCAGTTGCTCAAGTTAAAGGCCCAACAGAATCAGGCAGTCCACACCATTGCGCCTCATCAAATGGTGCTGGAAGCGCTGATGGTGATGGCCGCCAAAAACGTCGGCGCGTTACCGGTCCTCAAAGACGGAAAGGTCGTCGGCATCATCAGTGAGCGGGACTATGCGCGCAAACTGGTGCTCAAGGGGCGCTCCTCCGTCGGCACACCGGTCAGCGACATCATGGTGTCGCCGGTGATCACCGTGGACACCCATCAAACCGTCGAAACCTGCATGGGCATCATGTCCGACAAACGCCTGCGGCATTTGCCGGTGGTGGAGGACGGTGAGCTGATGGGCTTGCTGTCGATCGGCGACCTGGTCAAGGAAGCCATTGCCGAACAGGCTGAACTGATTCGGCAGCTGGAGCAGTACATTCGCGGCGAGTGATTGCACACTGTGCGAGGGGGCTTTTGTGGCGAGGGGGCTTGCCCCCTCGCCACAAAAGCTCCCTCGCCACAGATAAGCCCGCCCCTCCCCCACAACATGTGTTTGGCGGTGTTCCTATGGCCAATGCCGAGAGAAGACCGGCGCCAATGCAGGGTGGCGGTCGAAGCGTTCGAGCCAGGCGAAGAACCCCGGCCGCGCAATGCGCAAGTGTTCCCGGGTGCCCGCCCACCGCGTTACCACCGCTGCCAGAATATCCAGCGCGCCCGGTTTTCCATCGTCCAGGTACAACTTGCCGGCGAACTGATCGGCAAACACCTCCCAATGCCAATGCAGGCGTTGGCGGGCACCGGCCATGAGGTTTTGCCGGGACGACTCGTCCGCCTCGGCCAGCCAGCGTTCGGGGTAATCGATGATGCCGATGGCGGTGTAACAATTGCTGACGATATACACCAGGCCATGAATCACCTGATCGCGCTTGATCGGATTTTCCGGCAACAGATTCGACTCCGGAAACGTAAGGCCCAGGTGAATCAGGATGGCCGCACTCTCGGTAAGAACGCCGCCATCAGGCAGTTGCAGAGTGGGAACCTGCTTCAGCGGGTTGAGCTTCTCCAGCGCATGCAGCGCCTGCGGGGACGATGAAACGTCGATGAAGCGATAAGGAACCTCGCACAGTTCCAGCGCGGCTTCGATGGCGGCCGCCCCCGAATTCTGATGCCCATAGAGCTGGTACATGACTAAATCTCCTCTGCGACTCTCTCTTTGTAGCAGATGCCAAAGACTGCGCACGAACCATGTGGGAGCGAGCTTGCCCGGTTACCCTCCCGCGCGCTTCATACAGCGCTGATAGCGCTCGTCGACCCGCTTGGCAAACCACGCCGTGGTGAGTTTTCGGGTGATTTTCGGGCTTTGCAGCACGATCCCCGGCAACACCGCCCGGGGTAATGGCCGGCCTTCGGCCTGTTCGGCCAAAGCGAAGACGCGTTGATAGAGCGTGGTGTCCTCGAACTGAAGACTTTTGCCCTCCTCCAGTTGATCCCGAATGGTCGGGTTGCGCATGTCCAATTGCTTGCCAAGGGTGCGCACCGCCAGTTCCGTGGTGCCGGGCATGATCGAGTCGTAGCGCACCAGGTCGCCATCCAGCGCCAGCGGGATACCCGTCGCACGACTGACCGCGTTCTGAAACGCCGCATTGCGGCTGGCGTACCAACCGGCGTTGAAATCGGCGAAGCGATACAGCGGCTGCTGATAGCTCACCGGATAGCCGAGCAAGTGGGCGATACCGAAATACAGGCCACCGCGACGGGTGAACACTTCGTGACGAATCGAGCCGTTCACCGGGTAGGGATAATCCCGCACATGCTGCTCGGCAAAGTCGATGCTGACCTGCATCGGCCCGCCGGTGTGCACCGGGTTGAAGCCACCGAACAAGGTCCGGCCCATGGGCACCATGCCGATGAAGTCATCGAAAATCTCGCTGAGCTCTTTTTCGCTGCGCACGGCATTCAGCCGGTCGCTGTAGCTTTTGCCGTTGGGTGAACGCACCTGCAAGGCACCGCTGACCAGCAAGCCGGGGATGTGGGCCTTATCGGCGCGGCGGTCGATTTCATCCCGGGCGATCTTGCCCAGGCCTGGCACCAGCGGGTCAGCCTGAAACGTCGACTCCTGCTCAGCGACCGCGAGTACCGAACACAGGTTTTGCGTGGTCGGCGAAATCTTTTGCGCGGCAAATGCTGCGTAGATGTCCGTGGCCCAGCCCTGACGGTCGACCGTTTTGGCCGGCAGCAGGCTGACGATCTCGGCCTTGACCTCGGCAGGCTTGCGGGCCGGCGGTTCCTGAGGGCGCTGAGTGCCGCAACCGGCCAGTACCAACAGCGCGGCCACGCTCATGATCAATCGATTGGCTTGCATGGTGCTCCATCAAATCCGTTGAGCCGGGTTAACCATACGATCAATGGCATGGCGCAGGCTATGACTATCCCGACCTCTCCCTGTTCCGTAGCAACTCGTTCGCCGTAGCAGCTGTCGAGCCTGCGAGTGCCCCCCGGTTGAACCATACTTGATCCACACACCGAGGAGGACAGGCTCATGAACCGTAGCGACGTGCTGATCATCGGCGCCGGCCCGACCGGGCTGGTCCTGGCACTGTGGCTGAGCAAGCTGGGGATTGGGGTGCGGATTATCGACAAGACCTCGGCCCCCGGTACTACCTCACGCGCGTTGGCAGTACAGGCCCGAACGCTGGAGCTGTATCGCCAGCTCGACCTCAGCGACGCCGTGGTGCAGAACGGCCATAAAGTGTGCGCCGCGAATTTCTGGGTCAAGGGCGAACCGGTCGCACACCTGCCGCTGAGCGCCATCGGCGAGGGGTTGACGCCCTATGCGTTCCTGGAAATCTATCCGCAAGACGAGCATGAACAACTGCTGATCGAACGCCTGGAGACCTTTGGCATTACGGTGGAGCGCAACACCGAATTGCACAGTTTCGAGGAAACTGGCGATGGCATCACCGCAACGCTGCGCTTGCCCGATGGCCAGCAGCAAACCTGCCAGGCCTGCTACCTCGCTGGCTGCGACGGCGCCCGCTCGATCGTGCGCAAATCCCTGGACACCGATTTTCCGGGGGGCACCTACCAACAGATTTTCTACGTGGCGGATGTGCAGGCCCGCGGCCCGACGTTCAACGGTGAATTGCATGTGGACCTCGACGAAGCCGACTTTCTCGCCATTTTTCCTTTGTCCAGCGAAGGTCGCGCCCGACTGATCGGCACGGTTCGCGACGAACGCGCCGAGCGCGCCGAAACCCTCCAGTTTGCAGACGTCAGCAGGCGGGCCATCGAGAATTTAAAGGTGCAGATCGATCAGGTGAACTGGTTCTCGACCTACCGCGTGCATCACCGGGTAGCGGATCACTTTCGTACCGGACGCGCGTTTCTGTTGGGTGACGCCGCCCATGTCCACAGCCCGGCGGGTGGCCAGGGCATGAACACCGGGATTGGCGACGCGATCAATCTGGCCTGGAAGCTCGCGGCGGTGTTAAGCGGCAGCGCCACGGCCAAACTGCTCGACAGTTATGAAACCGAACGCATCGCCTTTGCCCAGCGCCTGGTGGCCACCACTGATCGGGTGTTCAATTTTGTCACGGCCGATGGGCCAATTGCCGACGTAATGCGCATGCGCGTGGCGCCCTTTTTGATCCCGAAAATGATCTCGTTCGAGGCCGTCCGGGAGTTCCTGTTTCGCACGGTGTCACAGACCACCCTCAACTATCGCGGCATGCCGTTGAGTGAGGGCGTTACCGGCCATATTCACGGCGGTGATCGCCTGCCCTGGGCCCACGACGATGAAGGGGACAACTTCGAATCGCTGAAATACCTGACCTGGCAGGTGCATGTGTATGGCGAAACCAGCGACGAGATGATCGCCTGGTGCAGCGCGCATCACCTGCCGTTGCAGGTGTTCGACTGGCGACCGGTGTTTGAAACCGTGGGACTGGCGCGCAACGGGTTTTACCTGCTGCGCCCCGATACCTATGTGGCGATCGCCGATTACAGCGCCGATCCGAAGGTGATCGAACGGTATTTCCGCGATCATGGGATACGGCCTTATATCACCTGAAGATCTTTTGATTTGTTAGATCCCGGCCAGGGCCAGGTCCATTGCGAAGTAGGTGAAGATCAAATCCGCCCCCGCCCTTTTGATCGCCCCCAGACTCTCACGCACGACGCGATCTTCATCGATCGCCCCAGCCTGGGCGGCGAATTTGATCATCGCGTATTCACCGCTCACCTGATACGCCGACAACGGCAGACGCGAGGCTTCGCGGATGTCGCGGATGATGTCCAGGTACGCGCCGGCCGGCTTGACCATCAGCGCGTCGGCGCCTTCCTGTTCGTCCAGCAACGACTCACGCACCGCTTCACGACGGTTCATCGGGTTCATCTGATAGCTTTTGCGGTCACCCTTGAGCGCACTGCCGCCGGCTTCGCGGAACGGGCCATAAAGCGCCGAGGCGAATTTGGTCGAATAGGCCATGATCGCCGTCTGGCTGAAACCCGCCGCATCGAGCGCCCGGCGAATCGCCTGGACCTGCCCGTCCATCGCCGCCGACGGCGCGATCACATCGGCGCCGGCCCGGGCGGCGGCCACGGCTTGTTTGCCGAGGTTGATCAGGGTCTGGTCGTTATCGACTTCGTGCTGGTGCAACACGCCGCAATGGCCGTGGTCGGTGTACTCACAAAAACAGGTGTCGGACATCACGATCATTTCCGGCACGGCGTTTTTGGCGATGCGCGACATGCGCGACACCAGGCCGTTATCGTTCCAGGTGTCGCTGCCGTTGCTGTCCAGATGATGAGACACGCCGAAGGTCATCACCGACTTGATCCCGGCCCGGGCGTAACGCTCAATCTCGCCGGCCAGTTTCGACTCGGGAATGCGCATCACCCCGGGCATGCTCTTGATCGGCACGAAATCGTCGATCTCTTCCTCGACGAAAATCGGCAGCACCAGGTCATTCAAGCTGAACTCGGTTTCCTGGAACAGGCTGCGCAGGCTCGCATTGCGGCGCAGACGGCGTGGACGTGCTTCGGGGAACTGACTGGACATGGACCTTCCTGAAGAGACGAAATTCGTAGGGCGCAGAGCTTATGCCCTGCAAGGTGCGGGACACAAACCTCGATCGCTCAAGACAACGTTACCGCGACGGCAACAATCGCCCGCATCGAATACCGCCTGCTCTCACAGGTTAGATCGTCAGCGTTCCGGCAATGCACGTCACGACAGCACCACCAATCCAAATCTCATCTCCCACCTGCTCCACCCGAATCCGCCCGGCGCGGCCCATGGTCAGGCCCTGACTGACGACATAAGATGCCGGGGCCAGCCCTTCGCTGAGCAACCATTGAGCGATTCCGGCGTTCAGGCTGCCGGTGGCCGGGTCTTCCGGCATGCCGTCGCCGGAGATGAATGCACGCACTTCGAACTGCGCCTCAGCACCATCGCGCTCGGGGTGCCATGGCGCGATGACACCGACGGCGAGGCCGAGCATCTGTGCATGATCCGGCTGCAAGTCCAGAATCTGCTGGCGGTCCTCGACCATCACCGCCAGCCAACCGGCACCGTTGTCGACCCATTGCGTGCGCACAATCGCTCCCGGCGCCAATCCGAGGCCCAGCCGTACACGCTCGACCAGCCCGGCGTCCACCGGGCCGGACCTGAGCAACGGTGGCGCGAGAAACGCCAGCTCCGCCCCCTGCCGACGCACTCGCACCAACCCGGCACCGCATTCCTGAATGATCTCCTCGCCTTTGGGCACCCCACCGGCCTCGAGCCAGGCATGGCAGGTGCCCAGCGTCGGATGACCGGCGAACGGCAACTCTTGCAGGGTGGTGAAGATGCGTACCCGATAGTCGGCCCGGGGGTCTCGAGGTTCGAGCACGAAAGTGGTTTCGCTGAGGTTGGTCCAGTTCGCGAACGCCGCCATGCGTTCATCGCTGAGCTTGTCTGCGCCGAACACCACCGCCAGCGCGTTGCCCTTGAGCACGACGTGGCTGAAGACATCTACTTGCTTGAAATCGAATGAGCTCATTGCCTGCCTTGGTGATGAGGGATTCAAAGGGATTGCTTGGGGATTTCCAGCCCACGAATCACCGCCGGCCTTGCCAGGAAACGCTCCAGCACGCGAGTGACATTGGGGAAATTCTGTATGCCGACCAGATCACCGGCCTCGTAGAAGCCGATCAGGTTACGCACCCACGGAAAAGTCGCGATGTCGGCAATGGTGTAGCGCTCGCCCATGATCCAGTCGCGCCCTTGCAGACGGCCATCGAGGACCTTGAGCAAGCGCTTGCTTTCGTCGACGTAACGATCACGGGGACGCTTGTCTTCGTAGTCCTTGCCGGCGAATTTGTTGAAAAAGCCGAGCTGGCCGAACATCGGCCCGATACCGCCCATCTGAAACATCAGCCACTGAAGGGTCTCGTAACGCGCTGCCGACTCCTGGGCCAGCAGTTGCCCGCTCTTGTCGGCGAGGTAAATCAGAATCGCCCCGGACTCGAACAGCGCCAGCGGTTGGTCGCCCGGGCCGTGGGGGTCGAGGATCGCCGGAATCTTGTTGTTGGGGTTCAGCGACAGAAACTCAGGGGACAGCTGATCCTGGGTGTCGAAGCTCACACGATGCGGCTCGTAGGGCAGCCCGATCTCTTCGAGCATGATCGAAACCTTGACGCCATTGGGCGTTGGCAAGGAATAGAGCTGGATCCACTCCGGGTACTGGGCCGGCCATTTTCGAGTGATGGGGAATGCAGACAAATCGGTCATCGGGAGCTTCCACGGGAAAGTCGGAGTGAAGATCATAAGGGGGACGGGGCTAACATGTGTACTGTGCCCATCAATCCGAAACATCCTGTCGATAACCTTCCCCCCAATCCGTTCAAGGTTGCCGCTAAAGTGCCAGGCACCTGGCCCGGATCGAAGCTCGAATCGAACCAAAAGGGCTTCAGCGGACTCTGAGCATTGCCCTGTTAGAAATGGACCGGGTCAACGACATGGCAAACACCCTATGCTAGGCACTTGAGGTGTCAAGGTTTGTCGGCCTTAACCAAATGCGCTGAAGATTACCTATTCGATGATGAATCCTTTGAAACTCACCAACCGCTTCAAACATCGCGCTTATATCTTCCTGCCCGCTCTGTTGGCGGCCAGCGCGTTGTTTTTGTCACTGGAGTCCAGTGTAAGCCGCGCCCAACCGGTGGACGGTACACAGACGCTGGTGTTTTTGCGTCACGCGGAAAAACCGGCCGGCGGCCTGGGTCAGCTCAATTGTCAGGGACTGAACCGCGCCATCGACCTGGCCACCTTGCTGCCGGAAAAATTCGGCAAGGCCAACTACGTGTTTGCCGCCAACCCGACGCGCAATGTAGAGGAAGGCGAACTGGATAATTCCTACAGTTACATTCGCCCCCTGATGACCATCAGCCCCAGCGCGATCAAGCTCGGCTTGCCGGTGAACATCGAATTTTCGGCCAACGACACCAGCGACCTGGCCGATGAACTGCTTCGCGACAAGTATCACAACTCGATCATCTATACCGCCTGGTCTCATGGCTACCTGCCCGAGCTGATCAACAAGGTCGCCGGGGAAGCCGTCGGCTCAGAACAGCGCATCACCGATGACTGGGCATCCAGCGACTATGACTCGCTGTACGTGCTCACGCTGACCTGGCACAACGGCAAGGCCAGCCTGCAGAGCCACCTCTATAAGCAAGGGCTCAATAACGGCCCGGAGACTTGTCCGACGTAAGCGGTCGGGCACCTGCCAGGCCTCATCGCGAGCAGGCTCGCGAAGGGGCCAGTAAAAACAACATCACCCCCGCTGCTTACCCCGCTCCCGCAAATATTCGAGAACCGCCCCCCGATCCCCGACAAACTCGATCCGCGCCCCCTTCTTCTCCCGCTGAAACACATACATCGGGTCGTAATACTCACACAGCAACCCTTCGATCCAGCCCCGGTGCAAATCCACCGCGCCGCTATTGGCCTGTTCCGCCAGCGCATCCTCCATCAAGGTCAGCATCCGCCGATGACGTTCGCCGCCCAGGCGTTTCTGGACATTGTTCAGGCTCGCCAACATCCGCTCGGAAAACAGCGCGAAGCCTTCATCGCCATACACCTCGGTGAACTCGGCGCATAAATCCACCACGTAATCGCGCAGGATCCGCTCGACGCGCCCTTCCAGGCTGTCTTCCAGCCAGACCATCGGAAACTGCTGCATGCCCTGATACAGCGGCAACGGCAGCGCACAACTGCCGATCGCGCGGCTCTCGTCTTCGAGCACAAACTGCTCGATACCGCTGGCACGCTTTTTCAGCACGTCCACGGCCAGGCGGTTTTCAAAGTCGATGTTGGAGGGTTGGCCGGTGGCGCGTTTGCCGAAGCTGGAGCCGCGATGATGGGCATGACCTTCAAGGTCCAGCGCGTTGCTCAATTGCGTGAGCACCTCGGTCTTGCCGGTGCCGGTCATGCCGCCCAGCAAAACGAAATCGCACTGGGCAACGGCCTGGTCGAGCGTGTCGAGCAAGAAGGTGCGCATGGCCTTGTAGCCGCCACCGACCCGCGGATAGTCGATGCCCGCTTCGTCCTTGAGCCACTGCTGGGTGATCTGCGAACGCAGCCCACCGCGAAAACAATACAAATAACCATCCGGATGCGCCCGGGCAAAATCGGCCCAGGCCTGGATACGCTCGGCCTTGGTCGCGCCGGCCACCAATTGATGCCCCAGCGTGATGGCTGCTTGCTGACCGTGTTGCTTGTAGCAAGTGCCGACCCGTTGCCGCTCGTGGTCATTCATCAGCGGCAGGTTGACCACACCAGGGAATGAGCCCTTGAGGAATTCGATCGGCGCGCGCACATCCATCATCGGCCGGTCGTTGAGGAAGATGTCGCGGTAATCGGTGAAGTCTCTGGACATCAAACCACCTCAACCGCGTGGGTCTGTCGCTCAACCAGTTCGCCGATCGGCTGAAGGGCCAGCCCAAGTTCGGCCGCCACCGCCAGGAACGCTGCGTCGCCTTCGGGCTTGACCGCAATCAGCAAACCGCCGCTGGTCTGCGGGTCGCAGAGCACGCGTTTGTGCAACTCCTGGAGCCGACCGACCTTGCTGGCGTAGCTGTCGAAATTGCGCAGTGTGCCGCCGGGCACGCAGCCCTGATCGAGGTAATACTCGACGCCCGGCAGGCGCGGCACACGGTCATAGCCGATGCGGGCGGTCACGTTGCTGCCGTCGGCCATTTCCACCAGATGCCCGAGCAGGCCGAAACCGGTGACGTCAGTCATTGCGGTCACGCCATCGAGCTTGCCAAAACGGCTTCCGGGTTTGTTCAGGGTGCACATCCAGTCGCGGGCCAGGCCGATGTCGGCATTGCGCAACTTGCCCTTTTTCTCGGCGGTGGTGAGGATGCCGATGCCCAAGGGTTTGGTGAGATAGAGCAGGCATCCGGCGGTGGCAGTGTCGTTGCGCTTCATGTGGCGCTTTTCCACCAGTCCGGTCACGGCCAGGCCGAAGATCGGCTCAGGTGCGTCGATGGAATGGCCGCCGGCCAGGGGGATTCCCGCTTCATCGCAGACCGACCGCCCGCCGCGAATCACTTCCCGGGCAATCTCCGGCGCCAGCACATTGACCGGCCAGCCGAGGATCGCAATCGCCATCAACGGATCGCCGCCCATGGCGTAAATGTCGCTGATGGCGTTGGTGGCGGCGATACGGCCGAAATCGAACGGATCGTCGACGATCGGCATAAAGAAGTCAGTGGTCGACACCACGCCGCGCTCTTCATCGATGGCATACACCGCCGCGTCATCGCGCGAGGCGTTGCCAACCCAGAGTTTCGGGTCCAGGTTCTGCGCCCCGCTGCCGGCCAGAATCACCTCCAGCACCTGGGGCGAAATCTTGCAGCCGCAACCTGCGCCGTGGCTGTATTGGGTCAGACGTATCGGCTCGCTCATGGGATGCACCTTGTGAAGTCAATGGCGAGGATTCTACAGCAACCCCATTTGGCAGAAGCCGCGTAAGAACGATCTTTGTGCAGCGAAACTCACTTTGGTGCATTCAGCTCCCCCGCCTTTCCCCCGCCCCTCGAAATCCTTGACCAAAAGGACAGCAAAACCGCCAATTCCTCCGGCTTTTCAGCGCATTGCGAAAATTGGTATAGCTTATGCAAACGTTTGCGAGCCGCCGATACCGGCCTGTTCGCCACTTAAACCGCACAAGCCCGCACCACCGGGGCTTCGATCCGCACGAAAAGGGACTTTTAATGCATTGCACCCCCAGTCGCGTGACTTGCTCGCGCACGTTTGCTGTTTCCTTGCTGTTGGCCAGCGTTACAGGACTACTCAGCAGCTCCGCGCTGGCCCAACCGGCCACCACCGAAGAGTCCGCCCAGGGCGAAGCCCTCAGTCCTGAAGCCAACCCACCAAAAAAAGGCGCGTACCTGTCGGACTGGTTCAATCAGGACCTGACCGTCATCGGCAGCAAGGACATCAGTTTCGGCCCGCAACCGGCCGACGACATCTACTTGGAATACGAGTACTTCGGCCGCAAGGGGCCGTTCGAGTTGTACGGCTACATCGACATTCCGAAGATCTTCGACATCGGCAACAGCCATGACAAAGGCGTATGGGACCACGGCTCGCCAGTGTTCATGGAGCACGAACCGCGGATTTCCATCGACTACCTCTCCGGCCGCAGCCTGGCCGTCGGGCCGTTCAAGGAATGGTACGTGGCGTTCGACTGGATCTACGACCACGGCAGCAACCGCGCCAACCGCGCCAACACGCTGTACAGCGGCCTCGGCACCGACATCGACACCCATTCGCGGGTCAACCTGTCGGCCAACTTCTACGGTCGCTACCAGTGGGAAAACTACGGCGCCAGTAACGAGTATTCGTGGGACGGCTACCGTGCCCAGCTCAAATACATCGTGCCCATCAGCAGTTTCAGCAACGGCGCTTCGTTGACCTACATCGGTTTCACCAACTTCGACTTCGGCTCCGATCTGCACAAGGACAACCCGGCCCGCACCGCCAATGCCACCGTGGCCACCAACGTGTTGCTCTACGCCTTCACCCACTTGCGTTTCACCCTGGTCGGCCGTTACTTCCACAACGGCGGCAACTGGGAGGACGGCAGTGAGTTGAATTTCGGCGACGGCGACTTCCGCGCCCGTTCCAACGGCTGGGGTTACTACGCCGGTGTCGGCTATCAGTTTTAAGGCTCATTTGAATCAGGAGGTTTTATGAAAGCAATGACGCGTCTTTCCCTGTCTGTCGGTTTTGCGGCAAGCACCCTGCTCTCTTCCTCTGCCTGGGCGGTAGAAGCGCCGATCCAGCCGAAAGTGATGCTGATCACCATGTTCGCTCCCGAGGCGCAGAACTGGATCGATCGCCTGGAACTCAAGCAGGAAGTGCGAGTACCGGGCCTCTCCGCCGAGTACCCGAACATTCGCTGCAACATCGAACAGGTATGCCTGATGGTCACCGGCATGGGCCAGACCAATGCGGCGGCCTCAACCCTGGCCCTGGCGCTGTCGCCAAAATTCGACCTGCGCAAAAGTTACTTCCTGATCGCCGGGATTGCCGGCATCAGCCCGAAACACGGGACCATCGGCACCACCGCGTGGGCGCACTACCTGGTGGAGTTCGGCACCCAGTGGGAACTGGACTCCCGGGACGCGCCGAAAGACTGGCCGACCGGTTACCTGGGCATCAACACCAAAGGCCCGAACGAAAAACCACCGCTGGATTACAAGACCGAAGTCTTCGAACTCAACCCAAAGCTGCAGGCCAAGGCCTTCGCCCTGAGCCACAAGGTCGAGCTGAGCGAGAGCAAGGAGTCGGCGGCGTGGCGCTTGAAGTATCCGTCGGCCCCGGCCAATCAGCCGCCGGTGGTGACGCAGTGCGACACGCTGGCGGGCAATACCTGGTTTTCCGGGACGCGCTTGAGTGAGCGGGCGGAAGTCTGGACAAAATTGCTGACCAACAACGAAGGTGTCTACTGCACCACTCAGCAGGAAGACAACTCCACCTACGAGGCACTGTTGCGGGCCAGTCGCGAAGGTCTGGTGGATGTCCGCCGTTTGGCGGTGGTACGCGCCGGTTCCGACTTCGACCGGCCCGCGCCGGGCCAGAGCGAGGTGGATAACCTGCTCAAATACGCCGATCAGGGCGGGTTTGTGCCGGCACTGGAGAACCTGTACCGCACGGGGAATCCGTTGGTGCAGGAGATTTTAAAGAATTGGTCGGCTTGGGAGAAAGGCGTGCCTGAGGTTTGAGTTCGGCTTGAGGACGCTTTCGCGGGCAAGCCTCGCTCCTACGGTTCGAAATCGACACCAACCTGTAGGAGCGAGGCTTGCCCGCGAAGCTCTTTACGGCAACAAAATCACCTTGTCGCCACTGCCCTGATTCACCTCGGCATACCGTTCCAGCCCCTCGGCCAACGGCGATTCAACTAGCCCTTCCGGCAACGGCAACAGGCCCTGATCGAAAAAGCTTCCGAACTGTTCGAGCATCGCCGCACACGCCTGAACCCCGTACAGCAACGAATTGATCCCTACCACCGAACCGCCCTTGCGATACAGCGCCAGGGCCGGCAATTGCACATGCCCATCCGCCGGCGCGGCGATGATTGCGATGCGACCGAACGCGGCCAGCGCCGGGACCGAGGCCGGTAGCCAGAAACCGGTGGTGTCGAAGATCACGTCGGCACCGCCGGCATACACGGCGTTGACCTGTGCGCCCAGGTCCTCAGGCTTATCCAGTTGCAGCGTCTGATAACCCTGAGCCTGCAAATCCTTGACCTGCTCCGGCCGCCGCGCCGCCGCCAGCACTTGGGCGCCCCGGACTTTGGCCAGCGCCAATGCTGCGCTGCCCACCGCCCCGCCGCCGATCACCAACAACCGCGTTCCGGTCGTGACAAGACTGCGCTCCAGCGCATCCCACGCCGTGGTGTACGGCACACCGAGGCTGGCAGCCTGGGCAAAGCTCAGATGCGTCGGCTTCAGCGCCACGCCATTGGCCGGCAGTTTGACGAATTGCGCGTGGGAACCGTCGGCAAAGAAGCCCAGCTCCCGGCCGGTGCCCCAGACTTCCTGGCCGATCAGCACTGCAATTCGACAAAACCGGCGACCTCTCGGCCCTGCGCTACGTTGAGGTGCCCACCCCCGTTCCCGGCGCTGACGAAGTGCTGGTCCAGATCAAGGCGGCGGGCCTCAATCCCAGCGATGTGAAAAACGTACTGGGGCGCTTTCCCTACACCACATTGCCGCGGATTCCCGGGCGTGATTTCGCCGGTATCGTCGTCGAAGGCCCGCAGGCGCGCCGCCCCGTTGCTGGCTCACGCAAAACTGCGAAGGCGCGACACCCAGTTCCCGGCGGAACATGTCGCTGAAGCTGCTCGGCGAATAACCCAGTTCCCGGGCTATCGCACTGACCGGTACGCCCTGAATCAATTCGGCCGCCGCGGTCGCCAGTTGCACCTGCCGCCGCCATTCGGCGAAGCCCATGCCCAAACCGTCCTTGAACAACCGCGCCAGGGTACGCACGCTGGCACCGGCATTTTCGGCGTGCTGCTCGAAGGGAATGTCCAGCGACGGTGAGGCCATGACCGCCTGGCACAGGTTCATCAGCCGCCGGTCGGAATCGTCCGGTAGCGGTATTTTCAGCAATGAGCGCCGGGCGCGCTTGAGCTCCAGCAAGGCCAGGCCGACCAGCGCGTCGTAGTAATCCGGGGCACCGTCGTCGCCCTGCTCCACCAACCCGACGATCAGTTCGCGCAGCAAGCCGCCGACTTCAATCACTTGCACACTGTCGTCCAGTGTCGCCGCCAATGACGGCCGCAGGTAGATGTTGCGCATCTGCAAGTCAGAGACCACGCGAATCCCGTGCGGCACACCCGGCGGCAGCCAGACCGCCCGTTGCGGCGGCACCACCAGTGCTTCATTGGGCGTCTCGACCCACATCACGCCGCTCATCGCGTACAGCAACTGGCCCCACGCATGTTCGTGAGGCTCGATATACAACCCACGTGGGTAAGTACGCGCCAGCGGTTGCACGGGCACATCGGTATCGCTTAAATCAGGGGGGGCGGCCTTGGCCATAGGCTAGGATCATTAGGGGACGGAAAGGCTCCATGGTAGCGAGGCGTGCGACGTGTCGCCAGTCGCTGTAACCGACTGACAATCCGACGGAATTTTTCGCGCGCCTCACGATCCTTCTATAACAACAGGGAGGAATACAGGCTTTATGAACAACGCAAAGCTTTTCGTCATTGAATACACACTTCATGGCAAGCCCAAGTCTTTCATCATCCGCCAGGACAAAATGGACAACGCAGAAGCCTGGCACTGGGCCAGTTGCGATGCCGGCGTAGGCCGGATCCCTCGTTTTGGCCGTGAGCGGGTGCAAAAGACCAGCAAACCTGTGGCGGAAAAATTCGGCGTCGAGAACGTGACCTGGCGGCCGACGAGTTGAACGTTGAACGGGAGGGTGAATATTCGAACTGAAAGTGGAGCCGCAGCGGCTCCACTTTTTTTGGATGAGCGGTCAGTGCTTAGCGCACTTGCAGCCTTTGGTGGAACATTCTTCGCCGTGTTCGTGATGTTTGGCGCAGCCTTCGCAGCAATAGTGCTTGCCGTGACGCACGATGGGGTGATCGCCCAGTTTGCAGGAGCATTTCGGGCAGTCGCAGGTACCGTCGTTCATGAGTCTGACTCCATGGTTAGGGTCGTCCGGGTGCCGCGGGTGCGCGGCACCTGAAGCAAATGACCGCCCGTTGCGGAAACCGGTTCAAACAGATGCCTGGACGGAGTTTGCTTACTATTGAGGGTAGTCGCGATGTGGCTCCCCCGTAGCAGCAGCCTCGCGGGCTCGGCAGCTGCTGCAGATCGCAAAACGCTCTCAGCGACATCAATCAAATACGGAATTGCCCGACCAATTGCCCCAGGCGCTGACCGAGATCGGCCAGGCTGCGCGAGGTTTGCGCACCGCGCTGGGTCTCGTCGGCGACGCTGTCTACCGCCACGGCGATCTGGTGCACGCTGCGGTTGATCTCTTCGGCCACGGCGGTTTGCTCTTCGGCGGCGCTGGCAATCTGCGCGTTCATCGAGTTGATGGTGCCGATCAACTGGGCCATGGCGTCCAGCGACGCCCCGGCCTCGTTGGCCTGGGCCGACGTGCCGTCGCCGGCCTCGCTGGAGCGGCGCATGGACTCGACCGCCGATTGGGTGCCGGCCTGCAAGCGGTCGATCATGCCCTGGATTTCCTGGGTGCTGATTTGCGTGCGACTGGCCAGCGCCCGCACTTCGTCGGCGACCACCGCAAAACCACGTCCGGCCTCACCGGCGCGGGCCGCTTCAATGGCGGCGTTGAGCGCCAGCAGGTTGGTCTGCTCGGCAATCGAACGGATCACCCCGAGCACGCTGACAATCGACGACACGTCTTTCTGCAGGCTGTCGAGGGACACGCCGCTGCTGCGAATGTCGTTCACCAGTGCATGAATCTTCACGATGCTGCCGGCCACCACGCGCTTGGCGGCCTGGCCTTCTTCGTCGGTCTGCTGGGCAGCGACCGCGGCGTTTTGCGCGCTCTTGGCCACTTCCTGGGCCGCCGCCGACATTTGGTTGATCGCCGTGGCCACCTGATCGGTCTCGTGACGCTGGCGCTCCATGGCCTGATCCGAGCGTTGGGCCTGATCGGAAACCTGATTCACCAGCCCGGTCAGTTGCGAGGTCATTTCGGTGATCTGCCGCACCAGGCTGTGGATCTTGTCGACGAAACGGTTGAACGAGCCGGCCAGTTCGCCGAGTTCATCCTGGCTGGTGATGGTCAGGCGCCGGGTCAGGTCGCCCTCGCCCGCCGCGATGTCGTCGAGGTTGGCTTTCATCAGGTTCAGCGGACGCAGAATGGTATTGGCCAGCAGCATCCCGGCCGCGGCGATCACCAACAGCACCAGCACGGCAATCCCGACAATGCTCAGCACCACGCCTTGCATGCGTTCCTGGACCTTGATCTCGACCAGCGCCACTTGCGCTTCAATGCCGTCGAGGTTGACCGAGGTGCCGACCGCCATGTCCCACTTCGACAGATATTCGGTGTAGCCGAGCTTGGGCACCTGTACTTGGGTATTACCAGGCAGTGGCGAGCTGTATTGCAGGTAGTGGGTCCCGTCCTTGGCGACTTTCACCAGGTCGCGGTTAACGTAGATGCCGTTCGGGTCGCGGTTGTCCTTGAAGCTCTGGCCCACGCCTTCGGGGCTGTTGGCCTTGAACAGGCGCACGGTGTTGGAGTCGTAGCCGAAGAAGTAGCCGTCCTTGCCGTAGGTGATACTCGACAGCAACTTGATCACCTGCGCCCGCGCCGCGTCATCGCCGGGAGCGGCCGCGTCGTAGAGCGGTTTGATCGCGGTCATGGCCACGGCAACGTAGCTTTGCAGGGTTGCCTTGGCATCGCTGAGCAGGCGCTGACGGGTTTCCTCGACTTCCTTGCGGGCCTGTTCCTGCAGAATGAACAGCGTGGTCAGGCTGATGACCAGCGCAAAGAGCAACACCGGGAGGACGGCAAGGGACAGGACTTTGGCCTTCAGGCTCATGCGCATGACGTTCACTCTTTTGATTTTATTGGCGTGGTTAAAGGCTATAACGGCACGCCAGATCAAAAGTTGAACGCGGTCCCACAAGGTAGAGTGGTTACAGAACCATCGCCGCCACCCAACCGAACGCCAGCAACGGCAGGTTGTAGTGCAGGAAGGTCGGGACCACGGTGTCCCAGATGTGGTGATGCTGGCCGTCGATGTTCAGACCGGAGGTCGGGCCCAGGGTCGAGTCCGACGCCGGTGAACCGGCATCGCCCAGCGCGCCGGCCGTGCCGACGATGCACACGATGGCGATCGGGCTGAAGCCCAGTTGCACGCACAACGGCACGAAAATCGCCGCCAGAATCGGTACGGTGGAAAACGACGAGCCGATGCCCATGGTCACCAACAGGCCCACCAGCAGCATCAACAGCGCCCCGATGCCTTTGCTGTGGTCGATCCACGAGGCCGAGGACTCCACCAGTGTCTGCACATGACCGGTGGCTTTCATCACTTCAGCAAAACCGGATGCGGCGATCATGATGAAGCCGATCATCGCCATCATCTTCATGCCTTCGGTGAACAGGTCGTCGGTTTCACGCCACTTGACGATGCCCGACGCCGAAAAGATCAGAAAGCCCACCAGCGCCCCGATAATCATCGAGTCCAGCAACAGCTGAATAATGAACGCCACGATAATCGCCAGACCGGCGACCATCAGGCTCAAGGGGTTGTACTGCACCGCGACCTGTTCGACTTGCTCGATCTTTTCCAGGTCGTAAACGCGCTTCTTGCGGTAGCTGATGAAGGCTGCCGCGAGGCCAAACACCATGCCCAGCGCCGGAATGCCCATGGCATGGGTGACGTTGATGCCACTGATGTCCACCCCGCTACGGGCGACGTTGGCCAACAGGATTTCATTGAGGAAGATGTTGCCGAAGCCCACCGGCAGGAACATGTACGGCGTGATCAGCCCGAAGGTCATCACGCAGGCGATCAACCGCCGGTCCAGTTGCAGTTTGGTCAGCACATATAAAAGAGGCGGCACCAGCAACGGGATAAACGCGATATGAATCGGCAAAATGTTCTGCGAGGCGATGGCCACCACCCAGAGCAGGCCGATCAGCAGCCATTTGACATTGCCGCCGCCGTTGGTGTGCTGGCGATCGACCATGGCCAGGGCTTTGTCCGCCAGGGCGTGGGCCAGGCCGGACTTGGCGATGGCCACGGCGAACGCGCCGAGCAAGGCGTAGGACAACGCCACTGTCGCCCCGCCGCCGAGGCCGCTGTTGAAGGCTTTGAGGGTCGCATCGATCCCCAGGCCACCGGTCAAACCACCGACCAGCGCGCCCACAATCAGCGCGATTACCACATGCACGCGGGACAGGCTGAGTATCAGCATGATGCCGACCGCGGCAATTACTGCATTAATCATCGTTACCTCAAGGCAAGCGGAAAGAGTCCGTCCGGCAGTGCGCACAAGCGCCGCCAGCGGATTGAAGAGAGGGTTTTATTAGAGGGCGCGCACTGTGCCGCAGCATCGTCCCCTTGTCAAAGCGAACGGCTATTGCCGATATTTAACGGATTGCGCTCCCACAGGGTTATGGGTTGGCTTCCGCTCTGTGTCAGCGTTTGGGCAGTTCGATCATCACTTTCAACCCGCCCCACTCGCTTTCCTCCAGCCTCAACACCCCGCCCCACGTGTCGACGATGTCGCGCACGATGCCCAATCCCAATCCATGCCCATCGGTCTGTTCATCAAGCCGTGTACCGCGGCTGAACACCTGGTCACGCTGGTCTTCGGGAATCCCCGGCCCATCGTCTTCCACGCTCAACTGAAAACTTTCAGCCGTTTCAACCACGCTTAACCGAACCTCGGCATCCGCCCATTTGCAGGCGTTGTCCAGCAGGTTGCCCAGCAACTCCAGCAGATCTTCGCGATCCCACGGCAGTTGCAAACCGGCCGGTGCGCGGTAGCTCAGGTCGAGGTGTTCACCGTGAATCATGCTCAGCGTGGCCAGTAACCCCGGCAGCTCGGCATCGCAATCAAACAACGCACCCGGCAGCGCATCGCCGGACAACCGGGCGCGGTTGAGTTCGCGATTGAGTCGTTGCTGGACCTGCTCCAGTTGCGCTTGAATCACCTTGCGCAGCTGCGGGTGCGCATCGAGCTTCTCGCTGGAAGCCAGGCTCAACAACACCGCCAACGGGGTTTTCAACGCATGCCCCAAGTTGCCCAAGGCATTGCGCGAGCGCTTGAGGCTGTCTTCGGTGTGGGCCAGCAAATGGTTGATCTGCGCCACCAGCGGTTCCAGCTCCACCGGCACGGCTTCGTCGAGTTGCGAACGCTGGCCCTGCTGCAACTGGGCGATTTGCTCGCGGGCCTTTTCCAGCGGGCGCAAGGCGCGGCGCACGGTGATCCGTTGCAACAGCAAAATCAGCAACAGCCCCGCCAGCCCCAACCCGAGACCGACTTGTTGCATGCGACAGAAACTCTCGCGCACCGGCGTGTAGTCCTGAGCGACGCTGATGGAAATCGCCTGGCCCAGCCGCCGGTAGTCCGAACGCAGCACCAGCAACTGCTGCCCTTCCGGCCCCAGTTGCAGGTTGCTGTTCAGGCCCGGGTGTTCGAGCCGCGGCAGGTCCTGATCCCATAACGAGCGGGAGCGCCAATGGCTGTCGGCAAAGTCGATACGAAAATAGTGCCCGGAAAACGGGCGCTGATAGGCCGGCGACAGATGGCGCTCATCCAGCTGCAACCCCTGCGGGCCACGCACCAGCGCCACCAGCAGGTTTTCACTGTCGTTGCGCAACCCGGCTTCGAGGTAGCGCTGCAAACCCATTTCGAACAGCCACAGGCTGGTTTGCGCCAGCACCAGGCCGACGATCACCATCACGCTGATCAGGCCCAGGCTCAAGCGACGCTGGATCGACCTCACTGGGCTTGCCCGCCGAACAGGTAACCCTGACCGCGACGGGTTTCGATCACGCTGCGGCCGAGCTTGCGGCGCAGGTGATTGACGTGGACTTCTAGCACGTTGGAGTCGCGCTCGGTTTCACCGTCGTAGAGGTGTTCGGCGAGGTGGCTTTTGGAAAGGATCTGTTCGGGGTGCAGCATGAAATAGCGCAGCAGGCGAAATTCGGCGGCGGTGAGCTGGATGTCGGCGCCGTCGCGGGTCACGCACTGGCGACCTTCATCCAGGTGCAGCCCGGCGGCCTTGAGTGTCGGCTGATTGGCCTGGCCGTGGGAGCGGCGCAACAAGGCCTGAATGCGCAGGTGCAGTTCTTCCGGGTGGAAGGGTTTGCTCAGGTAATCGTCGGCGCCGGCCTTGAGGCCTTCGATCCGCTCGGCCCAGGAACCGCGTGCGGTGAGAATCAGCACCGGCGTGGCCAGGCCACCGGCCCGCCACTGCGCCAGCACCTCAAGCCCCGGCAAACCCGGCAGGCCGAGGTCGAGGATGATCAGGTCATAAGGCTCGCTGCTGCCCTGGTACACCGCATCGCGGCCGTCGGCCAGCCAGTCCACGGCGTAGCCTTGCCGATTGAGGCCGGCCATCAATTCGTCGGCCAGCGGCACGTGGTCTTCCACCAGGAGCAAACGCATCGATCAATCTTCCTTGTCTTTCAGCACGTGGCCGGTGGTGGCATCGACGTCCAGCTCGCGCACCACGCCTTCGGCGGTCAGCAGCTCGACTTCATAAACATAGACGTCGTGTTTTTCTTCAAGCTCGGCTTCCAGCAACTTGGCCCCGGGATAGCGGTCCAGCGCTTGCTGCAAGAGCTGCTCCAGCGGCAGGATCACGCCCTGTTGGCGCAGGCGCAGGGCTTCGTCCTGATCCAGGTCGCGGGCCACGGCCACCGAGCAAAAAGCCAGAAGCACCAGCGCCATGCTTGAAAATGAAAGCACCTTCATTACGTATCCTGATGATCCCTGAGAACCTGCCCGCTGACCGCATCCAATTCCATATCCCACTCAATGCCTTGCGGGTCGCGCAGTTCCATCTGGTATTTGTACTTGCCGTACTCTTCTGCAAGCTCGGTGCCGGTGATGGTCGAGCCGGGGTGTTTGGCCAGAGCGGTGGCGTTGAGCTTCTCGAAAGACACAATGGTACCAGCGTCGTGCAGTCTCAGGGTTTCGTCGGGGCCCAGGTCGCGGGCATGAGCGAGGCTGGCGGTCAGGCAGATGAGGGACGCGGTGAACAGGGCAGTCAGGATTTTCATGGGGTGGCTCCGTATTTTCTTATGTGTTGCCGACGGCGCGACCTTAGCGATTCGAACTTAACTGAAACTGAATTGCCATCATTGGGAATAGCTTACGCATAAGCCGGAGCTGCCGAAGGCTCGGGCCGCGATCGGACGATCTTTTGATTTGGATTTTTTGCGTGCATGACGCAGCCAAAGATCAAAGCATCGCAGCCTTCGGCAGCCCCTGCATTGATCGGGGACAATCGCAGCCCAAGAGGTGCTTATAATCCCTGCTTGCCAGACATCGAGACCGGTATGACCGCTATCCACATCAAGTTCCCTTCCCTGACCCTCAAGGCCGGCCCGCGCGCTCTGGCGCGCATCCGTGCCAACGGCTTGAACGCTGCCGATGTGGGCACGTTGCCGGGCGCCGCCGGTGGCCCGAAAGCGCTGGGGATTCAGGGTCTGGACCTGGCGCTGTTTGGCGAATGGCTGCCGGCGGCGCCCCGGGAGCGTTCGCTGATCGGCGCCTCGGTGGGTTCCTGGCGGTTCGCCAGCGCCTGCCTGCCGGATGCCGCCGAAGGCATCCGCCGCCTCGGTCATCTGTACACCGAGCAGAACTTCGCCAAAGGCGTGACCATGGCGCAGATCAGCCAGAGCTCCCGACGCATGCTCGATGACTTGCTCGACGGCCGCGATGCTTCGATTCTGGATAACGCCCACTACCGCCTGAACATCATGGTGGTCAAAAGCCACGGCCTGTTGGCGGGCGATCATCGCGGCCGGTTGGGGCTGGGCCTGTCGTCGGTGATCGCCGACAACCTGCGCGGTCGCGCACGGCTGTCGCGGCATTTCGAGCGGCTGATCATCCACGACCCGCGCCTGACGCCACCGGTCAACACGCTGAACGACTTCCCGTCGCGCTTCATCTCACTGAATGCCGGCAACCTGCGCCAGGCCCTGCTGGCCTCGGGTTCGATCCCGATGGTCATGCAAGGCGTGCGCGACTTGCCGGGGGCCGGCGCGGGGACGTTCCGTGATGGTGGTCTGCTGGACTATCACCTCGACCTGCCCTACAGCGGCAACGACATCGTGCTGTATCCGCATTTCACCGACCGGGTGATCCCCGGCTGGTTCGACAAGACGCTGCCATGGCGCCGCGCCTGCCCTGAGCGCTTGCAGGATGTTCTGCTGCTGGCACCGTCGAAGGAATACCTGGCACGCCTGCCCTACGGCAAGCTGCCGGACCGTAACGACTTCAAGCGCTTCATGGGCGATGCCCCGAGCCGACAGAAGTATTGGCGCGCAACGATGGATGAAAGCCGTCGCCTGGGCGATGAATTCCTTGAACTGACCGCCAACGGTCGCCTCGGCGAGCGCTTGCTGACCCTTTAGTCAGTGTTTTGCCCGGAGCTCTGGTAAACTCGCCACCTGCCCACATCGCCGCGGCGATCGCCACCTGAAAGAGCTGAACATCACTGTGGAAATATTCAAAGAGTTTACCTTCGAATCCGCCCATCGCCTGCCCCACGTACCGGACGGCCACAAGTGCGGCCGCCTTCACGGTCATTCGTTCAAAGTGGCGATTCACCTGAGCGGCGACCTCGATCCGCACACCGGCTGGATCCGCGATTTCTCGGAAATCAAAGAGATCTTCAAGCCGCTCTACGAGCGCCTCGATCACAATTACCTGAACGACATTCCCGGCCTGGAAAACCCGACCAGCGAAGTGCTGGCCAAGTGGATCTGGAATGAGTTGAAGCCGTTGTTGCCGGAACTCAGCGCGATCCGCATCCACGAAACCTGCACCAGCGGTTGCATCTATCGCGGCGAGTAAACGTAAATCCCACAAGGAGAATGCGTTTCGTCAGTGATATGAAAAACAGCCTTCAATGGCTGTTTTTTTATGCCTATGCTTTTGGGCTCGCACACGCCAAGAGGACGCACCCATGACTGACTGGCCGCTGGCTCAGACCTATCGCTTCAACGGGCACTCCGTTCGCTACGCCGTGCGTGGCGACGGCCCGCCGCTGGTGTTCGTGCATGGCACGCCCTTCTCTTCTCATGTGTGGCACCGGATCGCGCCGCACTTCATCACCTCGCACCGGGTGTATTACTTCGATTTGCTGGGTTACGGGCAGTCCGCACAGCCAGACGGCGATGTGTCGCTGGGCGTACAGAACCAACTGTTGGCGCAATTGCTGGAGCACTGGGGCCTGGAACGGCCAGACGTGGTAGCCCACGATTTCGGCGGCGCCACTGTGTTGCGCGCGCATCTGCTCAATGGCAAGGATTACCGCAGCCTGACGCTGATTGACCCGGTGGCGCTGTCGCCCTGGGGTTCGCCGTTCGTGCAGCATGTGCGTCAGCATGAAGCGGCGTTCAGCGGGCTGCCTGATTACATTCAACGGGCGATTGTGCCGACCTATATTCGTGGCGCGATCAAGCGCGAGATTTCCGATCAGGAGCTGGCGCCTTACGTGCAGCCCTGGCTGGGTGATCCGGGGCAAGCGGCGTTCTATCGGCAGATCGCGCAGATGGATGAGCGTTATACCCGCGAGATCGAAACGCTGTACCCGACGATTCGCTGCCCGGTGCAGATTCTCTGGGGGGAAGACGATCAGTGGATTCCCATTGAACGCGGGCGGGCGTTGCATCAGATGATTGCGGGGTCGCAGTTTCATCCCGTTGCGAATGCCGGGCATCTGGTGCAGGAGGATGCACCGGAGGCGATCATGGCGGCGATATTGCGGTTTTTGCCGTTGGCACAGAACGCCTGAGCGACGGAGACCCTGTGGCGAGGGGGCTTGTCGGAACGCCGCATCGCCCCGTTGGGTCGCGAAGCGGCCCCAAAATCTCTGAGATACCAAAGATCTTGTGAGCGCTACGCACTCAAACGGGGGCAAGCCCCCTCGCCACAGGACGTTGTGACTACCTGATTGCTGCGTTCCAATTTGAACCACTGCCGCACTGCTTTCGTGCCCCTCTTCAGGCTAAATCCGCCGGCTCGGCTATAAAGAACAACACCCTCGCGCCATTGGCACGAGCACTGCAACACCCTCGCGTCCTCCATCCAGCAAGGAATGCCACATGACGCAGAACGATCCGGGCAACGATTACCCTTTAAGCGAAGTCCCGATGCATGCCCGCAAGGGGCTCGCCTCCACGGCCATGGTGCTGCTGGGTTTTACCTTCTTCACGGCGACCATGTTTGCCGGCGGCAAGCTCGGGGTGGCGTTCAGTTTCAGCGAGATGCTGGCGGTGATCATCGCCGGCAATCTGCTGTTGGGAATCTACGCAGCCGGGCTTGGCTACATCGCCTTCAAAAGCGGCCTCAATTCGGTGTTGATGGGCCGTTTCTGCTTCGGCGAAGTGGGCAGCAAGCTCAGCGACCTGATCCTCGGCTTCACCCAGATCGGCTGGTACGCCTGGGGCACCGCGACCGCAGCCGTCGTACTCGGCAAATATTTCGAACTGAATGAAAGCACCGTACTGGGGCTGATGGTGCTGTTCGGCCTGGGCTTTTGCGCCACGGCGTACATCGGCTATCGCGGGCTGGAGATTCTGTCGTACATCGCCGTACCCGCCATGATGTTGCTGCTGATGCTGTCGATGTGGGTCGCGACGGTGAAGGTCGGCGGGCTCGAGGGTTTGCTCGCCGTGGTGCCGACGGCAACACTGGACTGGTCGACCGCGATTACCCTGGTGTTCGGCACCTTCGTCAGTGGCGCGACCCAGGCGACCAACTGGACACGTTTCTCCCGTTCGGCGCGAGTCGCGGTGCTGGCGAGCCTGATCGGCTTTTTCATCGGCAACGGCCTGATGGTGTTGATCGGTGCCTATGGCGCGATCGTCTATCAGCAACCGGACGTAGTCGAAGTGCTGTTGCTGCAAGGCTTCGCCATGGCCGCGATGGCGATGTTGCTGCTCAACATCTGGAGCACCCAGGACAACACGATCTACAACTTCGCCGTCGCCGGCTGCAATCTGTTGCGCACCGGCCGGCGCAAAACCGTGACCCTGGCCGGCGCGGTGATCGGCACGCTGCTGGCGCTGCTGGGCATGTACGACATGCTGGTGCCTTACCTGATTCTGCTGGGCACGGTGATTCCGCCGATTGGCGGGGTGATCATGGCGGACTTTTTCTTCCGTTACCGTGGGCAATATCCACGCCTGGCCGATGCCCGGTTGCCGGCGTTCAACTGGCCTGGCCTGAGCGCTTATGCGGTCGGCACCGTCGCAGCATTCAGCTCGCCGTGGATCGCGCCGCTGGTAGGGATTGCCACTGCCGCGCTAACGTATGTGTTATTGACCGGCGTACTGGGTGCCCGTACCGCCGAAGCACCACTACAAGATCTCTAAAAGGACTCGCCTGATGCATATCATCAACGCCCGCCTGCGCAACCAAGAAGGCCTGCATGAGTTGCACCTGGAAAACGGCCTGATTCACAGCATCGCCCGGCAAACCGAAGCCCCGTCACTGGGGCCGGATGACCTGGACGCCGGCGGTAATCTGGTGGTGCCGCCCTTCGTCGAACCGCACATTCACCTCGATGCCACCCTGACTGCCGGCGAACCGCGCTGGAACATGAGCGGTACGCTGTTCGAAGGTATCGAGTGCTGGGGCGAGCGCAAGGCCACCATCACTCAGGAAGACACCAAGACCCGCGCCAAAAAAACCATCCAGACCCTCGCCGCCCACGGCATTCAGCACGTGCGCACCCACGTCGATGTCACCGACCCGGAACTGATCGCGCTCAAGGCGATGCTCGAAGTCCGCGAGGAAAGCCACCACCTGATCGACTTGCAAATCGTCGCGTTCCCCCAGGAAGGCATCGAGTCGTACCGCAACGGGCGCGAGCTGATGGAAGAAGCGATCCGCCTGGGCGCCGATGTGGTCGGCGGCATTCCGCATTTCGAATACACCCGGGACCAGGGCGTGAGCTCGGTGAAGTTCCTGATGGACCTGGCCGAACGCACGGGGTGTCTGGTGGACGTGCATTGCGACGAAACCGACGACCCGCACTCGCGCTTCCTTGAAGTGCTGGCCGAAGAGGCCCGCAGCCGCGACATGGGTTCGCGCGTCACCGCCAGCCACACCACGGCGATGGGCTCCTACGACAACGCTTACTGCGCGAAACTGTTTCGCTTGCTCGGGCACTCGGGGATCAGTTTTGTTTCTTGCCCCACCGAAAGCATTCACCTGCAAGGCCGCTTCGACAACTTCCCGAAACGCCGTGGCGTGACTCGCGTGAATGAGTTGCTCGAAGCGGGGATGAACGTGTGTTTCGGTCAGGACTCGATCGTCGACCCGTGGTATCCGCTGGGCAATGGCAACATCCTGCGGGTGCTCGAGGCCGGTTTGCACATCTGCCACATGCTCGGTTATCGCAATTTGCAGAGTGCGCTGGACCTGGTCACGGACAACAGTGCCAAGGCGATGAACCTGGGCGATCGCTATGGTCTGGAACGGGGCCGGCCGGCGAATCTGCTGATCCTGTCGGCGGACAGCGATTACGAAGTGATCCGCAGCCAGGGTCTGCCGCTGTATTCGATTCGCGGGGGCAAGGTGTTGATGAAGCGACAGATGCCGGTGGTTGAGTGGGCGGATCGGCTCTGAATCTTCGCTGACCATTCGGGCGTCATCGCGAGCAGGCTCGCGATGACGGTCTCAAAATCACCCCATCAACCGCGCCGTCCCAAACAACCTGACCCGACTCAATTCGCCCTCCCGTTCTTCCAGCAGAATCGGCGCCGTGCCGCCGGGCATGACCACTTGCACTTCCCCCGCCGCCACCCAACCCACTCGCCACGCCGCGCACGCCACCGCACTGGCGCTGGTACCCGACGACGCGGTCGGCCCTTCGCCACGCTCGAACACCCGCGCAACGATTCGCCCTTCGGATTCAAGCATCGCCCATTGCAGGTTCACCCCGGCCGCACACGGCTGCCCCGCCCCGGTCGGCGTGGCGTAAGCGATGCGGGTCAACCCTCCAGACAACTCCGGCTCGCGCATTTGTGCGTTGCTCGGCAACGCATCGGCGCCTGTCACTAACGTCACACAATGGGGGTTACCGATGCGCACGAACTGGCTGCGGTTCCAGGCTGGGTCGAGCGTCGACAATGGCCGCACGTGACTGACATCACGCCCGTCCAACACGACGGCTTCGACCCCTTGCGCACCCACCGCTTCAGGCCCGAACGAAGGCTGCCCCAAGTCCAGCCAGAACCCTTGCACGCCATCGATTTCGGCGGGTTTCACCGAAGTCGCCACTGGCGAGAGCGCATCGCACTTGTCGTGATGAACCCTGAGCAGGCAAGCCTCCTCCCTCGGTATCAGCCCTTGTTCACTCAGGGCCTGGGAAAAAATCGTCAGGCCATTGCCACTGCGCTCGGCCAGGCTGCCGTCGGTGTTGACGATCAGCAGGTCAAACGGCGGCGAAGATTGAAACGGCCCCACCAGCAAGCCATCGCAACGATGCGCCTTGCTGCCGGGCGGTTGTGTCCCGGGAGCCCAGCCGCAGAATGCCTCGATAGCCGACAACGCCCAGGCCTCACGGGTTTGCGCCGCCTGGCTGGCCTGTTCAGGCAGCTCGATACCGCTATCGCGCAGGGCGTCAGGCGCCACCACCGCGTAGATATTGCCTCGAGCATCGTACATCCGCGTCATGGCGCCCCCCCTATGAACAATTGATGCGTCGACAATATCGCGAAACAACGGCTGGCTGTGCAAGGATGTCACTCTGCGTGACTGCTGCCCCCGCCTGAACGTGGTGATCGAACCCTTTGCGGTTGTTCACTGTCCTTTGGGACGCGACGTTTTTTGCCAAGGATCGATATGACCAACCTCAACACCCAAGCCACCTTCGTCCCCGGACGTCTGGAACAGATGTCCACGCGCATCGCCTTCTTCATCGCCGGTTTCGGCATCGCGGCCTGGGCGCCGCTGGTGCCTTACGCCAAGGCGCGGGCCGGGCTGGATGAAGGCACCCTCGGGCTGTTGCTGTTGTGTCTGGGGGTGGGTTCGATTCTGGCGATGCCCATGGCCGGGATTCTGGCGACGCGTTTCGGCTGCCGTCGGGTGTTGAGCGGCGGCACCTTGTTGATCTGCGCGGCGCTGCCACTGTTGGCGACGGTATCCTCGATTCCGGCGTTGATCGCGGCATTGTTCATGTTCGGCGCCGGCCTGGGCACGGTGGATTCGACGGTGAACCTGCAAGCGGTGATCGTCGAGCGGGCCAGCGGCAAGACCATGATGTCGGGTTTTCATGGGCTGTTCAGCCTCGGCGGGATCGTCGGCGCGGCGGGTGTCAGCGGCCTGCTCGGTCTGGGTTTTTCGCCGCTGGGGGCGATGTGCGTGGTGATCGTGGTGCTGGTGCTGGCATTGCTTAAAGCCGCGCCGCACCTGTTGCCTTACGGCAGTGAAAGCTCCGGCCCGGCATTTGCCGTGCCCCATGGCATCGTGCTGTTTATCGGCGGGATGTGCTTCATCGTGTTCCTGGCTGAAGGCGCGGCACTCGACTGGAGCGCGGTGTTCCTGGCGCAGGAACGCGGGATCGACACCGCGTATGCCGGGCTGGGTTATGCGGCATTTGCGCTGACCATGACCGCCGGGCGATTGACCGGTGACGCGATTGTCCGGCACCTGGGCGCCACGCGGGTGATTCTGTTCGGCGGACTGATGGCTGCGGCAGGATTGTTTCTGGCGACCTTCGCACCGGGATGGCAAGCCGCGCTGCTCGGTTATGCGCTGCTCGGTGCCGGTTGTTCGAACATCGTGCCAGTGCTGTACACCGCCGTGGGCAAGCAGACGGTGATGCCGCAAAGCATCGCGGTGCCGGCCATCACGACCCTGGGTTATGCCGGGATTCTGGCGGGACCGGCGGTGATCGGTTTTGTGGCTCATGGCAGCAGCCTGAGCTTCGCGTTCGGTCTAATGGGGGGCCTGCTGGTGGCGGTGGCGATTGGAGGGAAAGTGCTGAAGGTCTAATGCTCAGCAGCACGAAAAACGACAGGAGGTCGTATTTTTCGCCGCTTTACTATCAGTTCTGACAGTAGACACGTTTTGGCTGCGCATCGACCATGAGTTGAATATCCCAGGCGGGTGAGCTCCTCATGAACACGTTCAACCTCAAGGTTCTGCTGGTTTTGTTGCTGCTGATGGGCGCGAACGGTTGCAGCAAATCGCCGCTTGCCCAACATGACTGGGGCGAAGGTATTGAAAATTTCGCACCGGCACGTCTCTTGTCCAATGCCGACGGGCGATACAACCATTGGCAGTCCATCGCCAGGGTCAAGGTTGATGAAGGCCGGATCTGCAGCGGCAGCCTGATCGATACCCGTGGAGCAAACGATGATCGCAGCGGCCCAGCGTATGTGCTCACCTCAGGTCATTGTGCAAAAGGTAATGTCGGTCGATTTATCGTGAACGAGCCTGCGTCCGGACAGGCTACCTTCAATTTTTTCCGGGACACGACGCCACAACAAAAAAACTATCCCATCACCAGAATCGCCTGGAGCACCCTGCGTGGCCAGGACATTGCGCTGCTGGTACTCGATCGCACCCTCGGCCAAGTGATGAACGATGGCATCCAGCCCTTGAAAGTTGCGAGCCATGCCCTGACCGAAGGCACCGATACGCTGGTGGTTGGCGCCGCTGTCGATGATTTTATCCAGCGTTCGGCATGTCCGCAGGAACACCGCGCAGGAATTCTCGAAGCCGGGTGGATTTGGGTGGATCAAATCAGCAATCGATGCCTGGGGGTCATCAATGGAATCTCTGGCTCTCCACTTCTGAATCGCTACACCAACGAAATCGTCGCGGTGATTGGCACCACCACGCGCGACAGCGGGCGATCGCGATGCAGTATCAGCGCACCTTGCGAAGTCATCGAAGGCATGCCCAATAAAGCGCAAGACACCAATTACTCGACGCCCGCCAATGGCCTGGATACCTGTTTTAGAGGGGGGCGCTTCGTTGGGGACCGCGAGCCCTGTGTACTGGGGCCCGTGTCGGAATTCGGCTCGAAGTATGGCGATCACTTCCTCAAACAGCCCCGAGATGAACAAGGGAACTACCTGCCGTTGTTGTGGGAGCATCGTTTTTCGAGCAACCAACCCTTCTTTCGCTTCAAGTACACGCGCACTGCCGAAAATTGTGCGGATATCAGGGATTACAGTGAGGTGCGTACCACTGACTCAGGCGGCGAGAGCGAGTTACGCTATGAACTGCGCCAAGGACCAGGGCTGTATTTCTTGTGCGTGATGGGGCAAAACCATCAGGCGGGACCACCCGGAAAATGGGATGCGCGAAACGCCAGGATTTTTTGGCGGTGGGTATTGGCAGAACCCGCTCAAATGGCGCCAGTATTCAACATCACGAATAGAGGAGAGGGCGTCTATTCTGTAGCGCCTTCTCAGGTCACGCCCGATCTGGATGTAGCAGGGCATCAATACAAGATCGGTACATCGGCCACGATTGATTGCCAACAAGCTGAGGGATATAAGCAGGTCAGGCCGCCACTGCTGGATTTTGAAGTGGACACGAGCGACGGCGAGAAAAAAATCTGCCTCAAGACCGTGGACATGGCAGGCAATCCTTCGCCTGTCATCGACTTCCGACTGCCAGATGCCGCCCCGTAAGCCTGTGTCGACACCTATCAGAAGCTGATCGGCAACCCGGAATTGCCGACCAGTCACTCATCAGAATCCGACGCTGGCCTGCACAAAGAACGTGCGTGGCGCACCGACGTACATCCCCGAGTTGTTGTCGCTGGAACGGGTGAAATACTGCTTGTCGAAGATGTTTTTCACCCCGGCGCCGACTTTCAGGTTCGACAACTGCGAACCGAAGTCATAACCACCGCGCACGTTCCAGGTCACGTAACCCGGAATGTCACCGTACTGCCCGTCTGCGGAACCTTCGGTGATGTAGTTGCCGCTGAAGCTGCCATCGGCATTCACTCCGGTCCCCGGTGAACGCTGCCTGGACTGGGCAAAGGCATCGAGGTTGTAGGTCCAGCGGTTGATGTCGTAACGCAGCCCGGCGGTGGCCACCTGACGCGAGTAGAACGGCAGATCACGGCCCTTGAAGCCCGGGATCTCGCCTTCATACGTGGCGCGGGTGTAGGTGAAACCGGCGTTGGCGGTCAGGCCATCGAGCATCGGGTTGAGCGCCGACAGGTCGTAATGCACCGACGCTTCAAGGCCCTGGTGCTTGGTCGCGCCGAGGTTGGTCCAACCCACGTCGTTGCTGATGTATTGCAGTTCGTCATCGAAGTCGATGTAGAACAGCGTCACTTCCCCGCCCCACACGTCATCGTTGTAGCGCGTACCGAGCTCGTAGGTCTTGGCTTTTTCCGGGCTCAAGCCATTGGCGGTGTTGTCACCCGAACCACCCTGGCCGAGCTGGAAATATTGCAGGCTGCCGAACGAGGTTTCGTAGTTGGCGAACAGCTTCCAGGCCTCGGACAGGTGATACATCACGCTCAGGGCCGGCAGCGGCTCGTTGCTGTCGATGCTGCGGCGTTTTTCCTGCACCGGTTTGCCGGCGGTGTCGAGCACCGGCCTGTCGTGCCATTCGGTGCTGATGCTTTCAAAACGGATGCCGGGGGTCACGGTCCAGTTGCCGACGTCGATCTTGTCATCGATGTAAACGGCGTGGGCCTCGGTGCCACCGGTGCGGTCCTGGAACACATGGCCATCGGACGTTTTGCTGACCACCGGCTGATTGTTCACCAGCGCCAGACGGCTCGACTCTTCGTGCATGCCTTCTTTCAGGTAGCGATAACCGACGCTGGCTTCCTGCGTGGTCGGGCCCAGGTCGAACACATGGGACACCCGCGGTTCGATGCCGAAGGTGTAGTACGTGCGCGGGTAGGAGTTGAGGGTTTTCTGGTCACGCGCGGCGATGGTGCTGCCACGGAAGCTGTCGGAATAGTAGGTCAGCACTTCGGCTTGGGTCCGGTCGTCGATCTGCCGCGCCCATTTGAACGACACGTCCTTGCGGCGGCCGCTGAAATTGTCGTGGTCGCGGTCGGACTGGAACGGATCGGCGTCGTACTGCTTCTGCGTCAGGCCACCGGGCATGTCGGCGCTGGCGTCGTAGTAATGGAAATTGAGGCTGAAATCGTCCTGATCGGTGGGCGCCCAGTGAGTCTTGAGGATCACGTCGTCGATGTCATTGCCGTTGTTGCTTTTGCGATAACCGTTGCCGTTCACCCCGGAATACAACAGCGCCACGCCCATGCCGTTTTCGGCGGTGCCGCCGAGAAACGCGGTGTCGATGTGTTTCCAGCCACCGCGCTGGGTGGTTTCCATGGTGGTGCCGATTTCACCGGTGGCTTTCTCCGGGATCGCGCGGGTGACGAAGTTGATCACGCCACCGACGTTCTGCGGCCCGTAACGCACGGAACCGGCGCCGCGCACCACGTCGATGCTGTCGAGGTTGCCGGAGGAAATCGGCGCCATCGACAGCTGTGGCTGGCCGTAAGGGGCGAAGGCAGCCGGCACACCGTCGATCAGTACGGTGGAGCGTGGCGACAGGCGCGAAGTCAGGCCGCGCACACCGACGTTCAGGGAGATGTCGCTGCCGCCAGTGCCGTTGGCGTCCTGCACTTGCACGCCGGGAACACGCCGCAATACGTCGCCGACATTCATGGCGCCCTGCTCGACCATCGCTTCACGGCGAATAACCGTGCGCGCGCCGGGATGGTTTTGCACCACGGCGGCATCGGCGTCACCGAGCCAGTCACCCACCACCTTGATGTCGGTCACGCCCAGTTCCAGCGGGCCATTTGAGGCGGAAGTCGGTGCCGGCATCAGCGTGACCGAACCCTCATCGATCTGGTATTGCAGACCGCTGCCTTGCAGCAATTGGCGCAAGGCCTGTTCCGGCGAGAGGTTGCCATCGACTGCCGGTGCCTGTTTGCCAGCCACCAGTTCCGGGCTGAAAAAAACCTGCAACGAGGTTTGCTGGCCCAGCTGACTCAAGGCCTGGCCCAGTGGCTGAGCCTGAATATGAATGGCGTCGGCGGCGAATGCCTGAGGCAGCGCCGAGCTGACCGACAGGGCGAGCGCGAGGGGCAGCCAGGATGATTTGTTATTTTTAGCGGTGGTTTTCTTCACGTCAAACGTTGTCCTGTGGATCGCAAGAGTGCGTGTCTGTTAATGCAAACCAGTTGCAGTTGGACAAGAAGACGAAGAACTCGAAAAAAACCTGAATCTATCGGGAGATTATTTCCTGGCTGCCGTCATCGAGGGTGCGGATGGCCACCGGCAGAATGCTCGGCAAGGCCTTGAGCAGCGCATCGGTGTTGTCGGATTTGAACACGCTGGTCAGGCGCAGGTTGCCCACGTTGGCGCTGCCGACTGTCAGCGGTTTCTCCCGATAACGCGACACTTCTTCGGCCACTTCGCTGAGGCTGGCGTTGTTGAACACCAGTTTGCCGCTGCGCCATGCGGTCAGTTCCGCAGGGTTGACCATATAGGCGGTGGCCACCTTGCCCTGGGCATTGATGCGAGTGCCGAAGCCGGCGGTGAGGCTGACGAAATCATCGCCACCCCCTTGAACCCTGACCGTGCCCTGCTCCACCGCGACCCGGGTTTCGGCGCTGTCGCGGCGCACATCGAACCGGGTGCCGGTGACCGTGACCCTGCCGCTGCCCGCCTCGACCACGAACGGTCGACTGCTGTCGTGCTCGACGCTGAACATCGCCTCGCCTTGCGTCAACTCGATGCCGCGACGGTCCTTTTCATAGCGCACCTGCACCCGGCTGCGGCTGTTCAGATCAATCACCGAACCGTCCGGCAACGCCACATGACGACGCTCGCCAAGGGCCGTGGAATATTCAGCCGTGTAGGTCGCCGGAGGGTTCAAGCCGCTGAACAGCCCCAGGCCGAGCGCCACCGCCAACACGCTGGCGGCCACCGCGTAACGCACCAGCGGACGACGTTTACTGCGCACCGCCGGGGTTTCACACAAGGCGTGCAGACGCTTGGCCGGCAATCGATCGGCCGCCACCCACAGGTTCTGGAGTATCTGATATTCGTTGCGATGCTGAGGGTGTTCGTCCAGCCAGCTCTCGAAGCGGCGCTGCTCTTCGGCGCTGGCGGCAGGTTCCTGCAAACGCACAAACCACCGCGCCGCGTCGTCGCGAACCGTTGTTTGCCCGCACGCACAATCACGAGTATCCATCATGGCTGTGCCCCGTCCAGACGATCACGCAGATGCCGCAGGGTGCGGATCATATACTTTTCCACCATGTTCCTGGACAGCCCCAGGCGCTCGGCGATTTCGGCCTGGGTCAGGCCTTCGATCTTCTGCCAGACGAACACCTTGCGGCAGTTGAGCGGCAACTCGGTGAGCGCCCGCTCGATGGAATCCGCCAACTGGATCGCGTGCATGAAATGCTCCGGGTCGCCGGACGACGACACACTGTGATCGATCGCCTCCGACTCCATGGCGCCCCGCCGATCCTCACGCCGATAACCGTCCACCGCGATGTTGCGCGCGGTCTGGTGCAAATACGCCCGAGGTTGCTGCACCGCCGCCGAATCGGACTCGAGCACCCGCACGAAGGTGTCATGGGCCAGGTCCTCGGCCTGCTGACGATTTCTCAGACGACGGGTCCAGGTGCCGATCAACTCTTCATAATGCTCGAAAAAGCCAGGTCTGCGGGGCAGCTTGGGGGTCATTGCGGCGTGCTGTAGGGATGAAGTGCAAATAGTAATGCTTCCTATTAACCGGAAGCAATGGATTCCACTTGGGAGCACCAGACGACCGGTAGCCAAAACCCGTTGCCACAAAATATTACCTACGTCATATTATACCCATAATAACGCCTCGTTTCCCACAGGTATTTCTCCATGACCAGCATGCCCAGCCTTGAACCCGACCTTGCCGTCGCAGCGACCCCACCCAAGCCTCCCCTGCTGAAACGGCTGGTGCTGCTGACGGCAGCCATCGCAGCCCTGGTGTTCATCGGGCTGTACGCGAACCATTGGTGGACTGCCGGGCGCTTCATCGAAGAAACCGACGATGCCTACATTGGTGGCGACGTCACGGTGATCGGCCCGAAAGTCGCCGGCTATATCGAAGAAGTGCTGGTGACCGACAACCAGAGGGTCAAGGCCGGCGATGTGCTGATCCGGATCGACGCCCGTGACTATCGCGCCAACCTGGCCAAGGCTGAAGGCGCGGTGGCCGCTGAAGAAGCATTGCTCGCCAACCTCGACGCCACCGAACAACTGCAACACGCGGTGATCGGCCAGGCCCGCGCCGGCATCGATGCCGCGGGCGCCGAAACCGCGCGCTCGCGGGACGACAATGCCCGCTACAAACGCCTGGTGGGCAGCAATGCCGTCTCGGTGGAAAGCGCGCAACGTGCCGACGCCACCTTCAAGACGGCCCAGGCGCAAAGTGCCCGGGCCCAGGCCGAACTGCTGGCCGCGCAACGCCAGTTGAACGTGATCGAAACCCAGAAACAACAAGCCCGTGCCGCATTGGTACAGGCGCGGGCCGAGCGTGATCTGGCGCAGTTGAACGTCGGCTACACCGAGTTGAAAGCCCCCGTCGACGGCGTGATCGGCAATCGTCGGGCGCGGGTCGGCGCTTACGCCCAGGCCGGTTCGCAACTGTTGTCGTTGGTGCCGGCCAGCGGATTGTGGGTCGATGCCAATTTCAAGGAGGATCAGCTAGCGCGGATGACGCCGGGCCAACGTGTGATCGTACATGCCGACGTGCTCAAGGGGCGAGAGTTCCACGGGCATCTGGACAGCCTGGCGCCGGCCAGCGGGTCGCAGTTCAGCGTGCTGCCACCGGAAAACGCCACCGGTAACTTCACCAAAATCGTCCAGCGGGTGCCGGTGCGGATCCTGCTCGACCCGGCGGATGGCGTACTCGGTCATCTGCGTCCAGGCCTGTCGGTGACGGCCGAAGTGGACACCCGCGCCGAGCCTGAAGCGCAAACCCCAACCGTGGCCAGCGCGCCATGAGCCGCGCCCTCGTCGCCCCTGCGCAACCGTTCAACGCCGCCAACATGGCGACGGCGACCAAGGTGTTCGCCTTCGCCACGATGTGCATCGGCATGTTCATTGCGCTGCTGGATATCCAGATCGTCTCGGCGTCGCTGCGTGACATCGGCGGCGGGCTCTCGGCGGGCACCGACGAAACCGCCTGGGTGCAGACCAGTTACCTGATCGCCGAAATCATCGTGATTCCGCTGTCGGGCTGGTTGTCCCGGGTGTTCTCGACCCGTTGGCTGTTCTGCGCCTCGGCGATTGGCTTCACCCTGGCCAGCCTGCTCTGCGGTGTGGCCTGGAACATCCAGAGCATGATCGCCTTCCGCGCCCTGCAAGGGTTTCTCGGTGGCTCGATGATTCCGCTGGTGTTCACCACCGCCTTCTTTTTCTTCACCGGCAAGCAACGGGTGATCGCCGCCGCAACCATCGGCGCAGTGGCCTCGCTGGCGCCGACGCTGGGGCCGGTCATCGGTGGCTGGATCACTGACATTTCGTCCTGGCACTGGCTGTTCTACATCAACCTGGTGCCGGGGATTTTCGTCGCGGTGGCAGTGCCGATGCTGGTGAAAATCGACCAGCCGGAATTGTCGCTGCTCAAAGGCGCCGACTACCTGAGCATGCTGTTCATGGCGGTGTTTCTCGGTTGCCTGGAATACACCCTCGAAGAAGGCCCGCGCTGGAACTGGTTCAGCGACAGCACGATTCTGACCACTGCGTGGATCAGCGGCCTGGCCGGATTGGCCTTCATCGGTCGAACCTTGTACGTGGCCAACCCGATCGTCGATCTGCGCGCCTTGAAAGACCGCAACTTCGCCCTCGGTTGTTTCTTTTCGTTCGTCACCGGGATCGGCTTGTTCGCGACGATTTACCTGACGCCGCTGTTTCTCGGCCGGGTACGCGGCTACAGCGCGCTGGACATTGGCCTGGCAGTGTTTTCCACCGGGGTGTTCCAGATTATGGCGATTCCGCTGTACGCCTTTCTGGCCAATCGCATCGACCTGCGCTGGATCATGATGACCGGCCTTGGGCTGTTCGCCCTGTCGATGTGGGACTTCAGCCCGATCACCCACGACTGGGGCGCCAGGGAATTGATACTGCCGCAAGCCTTGCGCGGGATCGCGCAACAACTGGCGGTGCCGCCGGCGGTGACCCTGACCCTTGGCGGGTTGGCACCGTCGCGGCTCAAACATGCTTCGGGGTTATTTAACCTGATGCGTAACCTTGGCGGCGCGATGGGGATCGCCGCGTGCGCGACCATCCTCAATGACCGCACCAACCTGCACTTCACCCGGTTGGCGGAGAACCTCAACAGCACCAACGAAGCACTCAATCAGTGGCTGTCCCAGGTCGGCCATAACTTCGCCGCCCTCGGCCAGAGTGGTGACATCGGCGTCACCGCCAGCCTGCGTCAGCTGTGGCTGCTGACGTATCGCGAAGCGCAGACGCAAACCTACGGCGACGCGTTCCTGATGATCATGGTCTGCTTCATTCTCGCCACGGCGATGGTGCCCCTGATGCGCAAGGTACAACCACCAGCCGCGCCGAGTGCCGATGCTCATTGAGTCTGATTGTTACTCCTGAGGCATCTTGCGGAAACCCACAGCCAGGCGGTTCCAGCTGTTGATGGTGGAAATCGCCACCGTCAGGTCGACCATTTCCTTGGGGCTGAACTCGGCGCTGAGCAGCGCATAGTCTTCGTCCGGCGCGTGGGTCAGGCTCACTTGGGTCATGGACTCGGTCCAGGCCAGTGCGGCGCGCTCGCGATTGGTGAAAAACGGTGCCTCGCGCCAGGCGGTCACGGCGAACAGCCGGCGTGGCGTTTCCCCGTCCTTCATGGCATCGGCAGTGTGCATGTCGATGCAGAAGGCGCAGCCGTTGATCTGCGAGGCGCGCAGCTTGACCAGTTCGATCAGCGACTTTTCCAGGGGCAGTTTCGAGACAGCGGTTTCCAGGGCCATCATGGCTTTGAAGGCGTCTGGGGAGGCAGTGTAGAAATCGATACGGGTTTGCATGGCGAGCTCCAATCACAATGGGTGTTGGCGCTACGTTAATGCGGACCTGAGGTTGAACAAATAGCCAATTATTGGGAAGTTGAGGATGCCAATAGACCAGAAGAATTTCAGTGACAGTGCCGACGCCGACGCCTGCTCGCGAAGGCGCCGGAACAGGCAACCAACCTATTGGTGACTACGATTGCGCAACCACTGCAAAAACCCTTTTTTCTCCACCACCTTGGGTGTTTCCTGACTCAGCGCCTGAGCCTTGTTCAAGCGGAAATCCAGCAACGTCTTCATCGCTTCACCGATGTCATGCCGCGCATCCAGGCACGGTTGGAGGTATTCCCTTTCAATCCGGTACAAGCTGCAGGTCGTCTTGGCTTTAAAGTCCGCCGGCATCGCCATATCGGACAAAATCCCGCCCTCGCCGATCACCTCTCCCGGCCCCATGCGCCCGCTTTCGATCTTGACCCCGCCGCGGCTCAGCTCCACCGACACGACGCCGGATTCAATGATGAACAGATGATCGCTGACCTCCCCCGCTGGCAGGATCATTTCTCCGGCGCGGAAGGTTTGCAGCTTCATGTTCTGGCTGAAGGTTTCTTTCTCTTCCTGACGCAGGGTCGAGAAGATGTTCGAGCTGTCCAACAACGCCCGTTGCCGTGACAAGGCCGCAGGAGCGTTGGGCTCGACGTTCGACAACAGGATGACGCCGGATGCCTGCAAGTGCCGGAACGCCAGGTCGAACAGCAGATTGCGCACCATGCGTTTCTGATCCATGGAGACCACGAAGCCGCTGATTTCATACTCCACGCCGGTGCTGCCGGAGCTTTTCAACGCCACGCACGGTGCCGGTTTGTCCAACAGAAAGCGGCACCCCTGCATGGCCCGCTCCAGGGCATCGATCACCGTTTGCGGACGCGCGTGGGGGCTCACTTGCAAACTGATCGAGACGCCGAAAATATCACTGGGCCGGCTGAAATTGATGATCTTGGCCTTGGCCGCCAGGGAGTTGGGGATCACCGCCATGCTGCCTTGGGAGGTTTGCAGGCGTGTAGCGCGCCAATCGATGTCGGTGACCCGACCTTCGGTGCCATCGATGGAGATCCAGTCACCCAGTTGATAGGGTTTGGTGGTGTTCAGGACGATCCCGGAAAACACGTCGCTGAGGGTACTTTGCAAGGCCAGGCCGACGACGATCGCCAACGCGCCGGATGTCGCCAGCACGCCCTTGACCGGCAATTCGAGCACGTACGCCAGGGCAGCAATGACCGCGATCAGGAAAATCACCGCGCCGAGCAGGTCCTGCAACAAGCGCCCGGTGTGCCCGACCCGTTGCATCATCACCGCGCCGAGCAATACTGTCAGGGTGCGCGCTGCGTATAGCCACCAGCCAATCTGCAAACCGGTTGCCGCCAGGTGCAACGGCACATTGTCGGCCCAGGGCGCCGGCGCCATGGGGTTCAAGCCTTCGTTGAACAGCAGCACGCTGAACAACGCGAAAATCACCACCCGCGCGGCCAGTTTCCAGTTGCTGCTACTGGCCGTGATCAAACGCCACAACACCAGATCTATCAGGATCAGGATCAGCGCGCTAAGCAACGGGTGATTGGTGAGCAGTGACAGCATCAAGCGACTCCAACAATGGCCAATGGCGTGAAGATCTCACAGATTGTAGGAGCTGGCGAAGCCTGCGATCTGCAAAACACCACAAAACCAATGTGGGAGATACCAGGTTGCAGAGCAACCCACTACTGCGTCGTATTCAACCGCTCATCCGGCCGAACCGGCCCGACTGGAAGTCGCTGAAGGCCTGATGAATTTCCTGCTCGGTGTTCATTACAAACGGGCCGTGGCCGACGATGGGCTCGTCGATCGGCTCGCCGCTGAGCAGCAGCACGACTGCATCGTTGTCGGCTTCGAGGCTGAGCTGATCACCGTTGCGTTCGAACAACGCCAACTGCCCGTCACGCACCAGTTCCTGACCATTGACCTGAACCGTACCGCGCAGCACCACCAGTGCGGTGTTGCGTCCTTCATGCAGATCCAGGGTCAGCAACTTGCCGGCGTTCAAGCGCACATCCCACACGTCGATCGGCGTGAAGGTGCGCGCCGGGCCTTTGTGGCCGTCGAACTCACCGGCGATCAAGCGCAGGCTGCCGGCATTGTCTTTCAGCGGGATACGCGCAATGTCGCCGTCGAGAATCGTCTGGTAACCGGGCTCGGCCATCTTGTCCCTGGCCGGCAAGTTGACCCACAGCTGCACCATTTCCAGGGTGCCGCCGGTTTTGGCGAAACCTTCGGAGTGAAACTCCTCATGAATGATCCCCGAGGCTGCGGTCATCCATTGCACATCGCCGGGGCCGATCTTGCCGCCGCTGCCGGTGGAGTCACGGTGTTCCAGCTCGCCCTTGTAGACGATCGTCACGGTTTCGAACCCGCGGTGCGGATGCTGACCCACGCCACGACGCTCGGTGGTCGGAGTGAATTCGGCGGGACCTGCGTGATCCAGCAGCAGGAACGGGCTGATGTGTTTGCCCAGGTTGTCGTAGGAAAACAGCGTGCGAACCGGAAAACCGTCGCCGACCCAATGAGGTCGTGGACTGGTGTAGATACCGATGATGTTTTTCATCTTGGCCTCTGAATCTGTTGTGTGACGCGATGGATAAAGCTTAAAACCATGACCTTTGGCGCACTAGACTGCAAAAATCAGCCTCATCGTTCTATCTGGAGAACGATGGAGGAAGATTTTTTGATCTTCCAACAACCCATTCATGACTTGCGGTAAACAGTGCTTTGCCAAACCAGCGGTTTTTCTCAAGGGTGCAGCCGGGGATACTCCCGCCCATTCCCACTGCAACCCCTGGAGTCTTTGATGTCTATTCCCGCATTCGGCCTTGGTACGTTTCGCCTGCAAGGCCAAGTGGTCATCGATTCGGTAAGCACCGGTCTTGAGCTGGGTTACCGGGTCATCGACACCGCGCAAATCTACGAAAACGAAGCCGAGGTCGGCCAGGCCATCGCCGCCAGCGGCATTGCCCGTGAAGAGTTGTTCATCACCAGCAAAATCTGGGTCGCCAACTTTGCCAAAGACCGGTTGATCGACAGCCTCAAAGAGAGCCTGGATAAGCTGCAAACCGACTATCTGGACCTGACCCTGATCCACTGGCCGTCACCGGAAGATCAGGTGCCGGTCGAAGAGTTCATGGGGGCGCTGCTCGAGGCCAAACGACTGGGCCTGACCCGTCGGATCGGCGTGTCCAACTTCACGGTCGACCTGATGAAGCAAGCCATCGCTGCGGTCGGCGCCGAGAACATCGCCACCAACCAGATCGAACTGCACCCGTACCTGCAAAACCGCAAGGTCGTCGAGTTCGCGCAAAGCCAGGGCATCCAGATCACCTCTTACATGACCCTGGCCTACGGCGAAGTGCTGAAAGATCCGCTCATCCAGCAGATCGCCGATCGCCTGCAGGCGACACCGGCCCAAGTCACCCTGGCCTGGGCCATGCAACTGGGGTACGCGGTGATCCCCTCTTCCACCAAACGCACCAACCTGCAAAGCAACCTGCGCGCCTGCGCCCTGACCCTGAGCGACGCCGACATGGCGCTGATCGCGGGCCTGGATCGCGGCCAGCGACTGACCAGCCCCAACGGCATTGCACCACAGTGGGATTGAGTTTCAGCCCTGACTTAAATCTTGGCTCAAGTGTTGATCCAGCGATGACATCGCGTGCTGCAATTGATCGACGGCTTCGTCGAGTAGCATCGTGTTCCCCTCATCGATGACACGCTCCAGTTGCTCGCAATGCTCGATCAGCCGCTGCGCCCGAACCATGCGCGCACCGCCCTTGATGCGGTGCGCCAGGTCGCGCAGCACACAGTGATTGCCATTGGCGTGCGCCTGGAGCAGATCATCCCGATCCACCCGGTTGGTCACCGTCAGTTCGCGCACCAGACGATCAATCAACGTGCGGTCCGCACCGACGTATTGCTCCAGGCCACTGAGGTCAATCTCCGGCGTCAAGGGCTCTGCGACAGGTTCTGGCGTCTGGTTCAAAAACCTGGAGGCCAACCAAGTGTTCAGATCCGCCAGCAGGATCGGTTTGAACAGGCAGTCGTCCATGCCCGCCTCCAGGCATCGGGCCTTCTCCTCGGGCTGCGCATTGGCGGTACAGCCCAGAATCAATGTAGGTGGCAATCCCTTGGCACACTCTTCATCGCGGATTGCACCCGCCAGTTCATAACCGCTGAGCCTGGGCATATTGCAATCGGTAACCACCAGATCGAACTCATGTTTGCGCCACAGCTTAAGCGCCCGTGCGCCCTCTTCGGCCTCCAGAACATGATGCCCAAGGTGGCTCAGTTGCCGTGAAAGCAACAGTCGATTAGGCGGGTGATCGTCAACCACCAGAATCGTCAGTGGCCGCGTTGGCGCCTGCAATCCGCTCTCCACGGCCTCAATGGAAGGCAACGACGGCAATGCGATCAGCTCAAGATTGATGTCGACCTGCGTGCCTTGTCCAAGGACGCTGTCGAGTTGCAACCGCCCGCCCATCATTTCGCACAGCGTGCGGCTGATCACCAACCCCAGGCCAGAGCCGCTTCGGGCTGACTGTCGGCCGTTATCGGCCTGGATGAACGGGCTGAACAACCGTTGTCGGTCGACGGTGCTGATGCCTATGCCGGTGTCTTCAATCTGCACGCTGACCGCCAGATGTCCTGACATGACGGCCGCCACTCGCAGCGTCAGGCTCACTTCACCCTCATGGGTGAACTTGATGGCGTTGCTCAGCAGATTGGACAGCACCTGTTTGAAGCGTGTGGGATCGATCAACACATCACAGTCACTGTGTTCGTCCAGATCGATTCGCCACGCCAGCGCTTTCTGCCGTGCCAAGCCTTCGAAAACCCGACACACCGACTCCACCAGCCCCCGCAGATTGGCGCGCTCAGGGGTCAGGGATAAATGCCCTGACTCGATACGCGCGATATCCAGAATGTCGCCGATCAGCGCCAGCAATTGTTGTGCGGCACTGGACGCCACCTCAATGGCGCTACGGTCGGTGACGCCCTCGTCCGCACGCTTCAAGGCCAGTTCGAGCATGCCGATCAGGGCGTACAACGGTGTGCGTAGCTCGTGACTCATGGTCGCCAGAAAAGTGGTTTTGGCGCCATTGGCATCCTCCGCCTCAGCCTTGGCGTCCTGCAATTGCCGCAACCATTGCTGGCGCTGGCGGATCTGCCGACGCTGCCAGGCGATCCAGCCCAAGGCGAGCAACAGCAAGGCTCCCGCCACGGCAAACGCTTGAACAATGCCTTGGCGATGACGCAACCAATAGCTGTCATCCACCACCACGTCATTGCTCCAGCGGGCCACCAGATCGTCCATCTCCTGGGGCGAGATGCTCAGCAATGCCTTGTTCAGAATCGAGTGCAGCTCCAGCGCATCACTTCCGGTCGCCAGAGCGATGCGTGCCGGTTCATCGCCCACGGTACTGCTGATGCGCAGACGCCCGCTGTAATACCGGGCAATCAGGTAGCGGGTCATGAACAACGAACTGAGCGCGGCATCGGCTTCCCCCTTCATGACCATTTCCAGGCCTTGGGCCGGGCTTTGCACATCCAGCATCCGCACCTGCGGTGCCCTGGCAAGAATGAATGCGCGCATGGGATGACTGTGATAAATCGCCAGGCGTTTGCCGGCCAGATCGTCCAGCGTTCTCGGGCTGCCGGGGGTGACTGCACTGACCAGCGTGTATGGATTGGTGACGTAAGGGCTGGTAAAACGCAGCCCGGCCACACCTTCAGTCGTGGGGATGAGCGCCGGCAATATGTCGATCTCGCCAGCCTTGAGTCGCTGGATCTGCTCGTCCAGGGATTGGCCCCGCTGCACGTCAAAGTTCAAACCGCTACGCTGGCTGATCAGCGTCAACAATTGCGCGGTCAACCCGCTGAATCGCCTTTCGGCGTCATAGAAAGTCAAAGGCGCAAAGTCCCCGACCACTCCGACCCTCACCGTCGGATGCTGATCCCGCCAGTGCTGTTCACTGGCGCTCAGACTCACCCGCTGCAGACCCAGTCGATTGGCGCGGCCGGCACTCCATCGTTGCTCGATGGCAGAGCGTTGCTCCATCGGGATCGCCGCCGGTGCCTGGTCGACGATGTTTTTCAGGCGCGTATTGTCCCGCACCAATGCGAAACCGAACGGGTTGGCGTCAAGGCCGGATGGCCCCATCAACTGAACGTTATTGTGGTAGTTGTTGTTGATCAGGTAATTGGCACTGATAAGGTCCCCGAGATACACATCAGCCTGCCTGTATGCCACGGCTCCGAGTGCATCGAGCGCCGATGGGTAACGTTGCAGATCAGCCTTGGGATAGAAGGCTTTGACGGTCTGCTCCGGCAGATAGTCGGCGACCATGGCAATGCGTTTACCCGCCAGATCCTCGGGCATGCGCTCGTCCAGTCTGGTGACCAGCATCGGCTGATCTTCGGCATAGGCGCTGGTTCGATTCAGTTCGGGATCGGCGGCCTCGAAGCTGTTGGAGGTTCCCAGCAGATCCAGGTCTTTGCGTTTGAGTGCCTCCATCGCCGACTCGCGTGTGCCGTAGCGCAGCACCTCGACGTTGACGTGCAGCAGTTGCGCAAGCAGCTCGACGTAATCGGCGGTAATGCCCTCCAGCTCATCGTGATTGCGCGTCAATTCGAAGGGCGGGTAGTCCGGCCCCGTTACTCCGACGCGCAACACCCGTTTGCTGACCAGCCAATTGCGGTCATCCATGCCCAGCTGGACGGCATAGCCATCCACCGTGGAGCGCCCCAGCAGGCGCAATGACTTAGGCTCGTCGGCTACCGCGACCAGGGCCTGCGATGCAAGACATAGGATCAACACCCACAGGAAGATGCGCACGGTCGGGTTCATTCAGATCAGATGATTGCGCTTGGCGAAATCGCGCAGGTGTACCGCAGCGTTCACGCCCAGTTTTTCGATCAAGCGGGTCTTGTAGGTGCTGACGGTTTTGTGACTCAGGTGCGTAAGCTCGGCGATGGCCTTGTTACTCATACCCTGGGCCAAATACCGCAGGATTGTCAGTTCGCGGTTGGAAAGTTTATCGATCATCTCTTTTTCGCTGCGTTGCCGGGGGTCCTGCGATCCCGCAGGCAACCGCGCGAAAAAGGTGTAACCGGCCATGACGGCGTGCACGGCTTTTTGCAATTGTTGCAAGGAGCGGGTCTTGGCGACATAAGCCATGGCCCGGGCGCGCATGCAACGCTCTTGAAAAAAAAGCGGATCCAGGGAAGTGAAAACCAGTACCAGACATAGCCAACCATTGGCCCTGATCCGGTCCAGCAGCTCCAGCCCATCGCCACCGGGCATAACCAGATCCAGTATCACCAGATCGACTGCATGCTCACGAAGTATCGATAAGGCCTCGCCAACACTGGACGCCTCAAAAATGAGTTTGAAGCCTTCCCGCTCGAGTACAAGTGTGACTGCGGCACGTACCACCGGATGATCGTCCACAATCAGCGCTTTCTTCATGGCAATTCCTTTGCAAAAACTCAACGATTGCCCGCCGGTAACCACCGGGATAGACGCAGCGGCTGCGCAATGACTTTTGCACGGAAAGCAGGAGAAATGTACCTATCAGAAATGATAGTACCGACGAACGGTAACCCTGAACTCAACCCATCCGTTGTCGACTCCGCTCCTGATCCAGTGGCGATGCAGCTTCACACGCAGGCGGATCGATGAGCTCCATCAGCCGTCGAATGGCGGCTAAATCCGGCAGCGCCGCGTGGTCTTCGTAGATCAAGGCGTGGTGAACCTGGCGGTTATCGCGCAAGAACCCGGACAGATCCAATGCCCCTGCCGCCAGAGAGGCATTGATGATCACCAGGTCGAACGGCTCGCATCCGTACTCGACCAGATTCAGCATGTCGGCAAGACTTTGCACCGGCGCCACTCGGTAATAACCGAGCTGGTTGAACAACCGCTCGGTTTTCATCCGGTAAAAATGCTGTTGGTCGGCGATCAGGATGCGCAAGGCTTTGTTGATCATCACGGGCCTCAGGTCGATGGCTGATGAGTGAGGCGGCAAGGCTACGGAAGACCCGAGAAGCGTTCTGTAGGACCTTTCCTAAAAATCGAGGGTTCTGTCCGACTTAAAGATCAAAAGATCGCGGCCTTCGTAGGAGCTGACGCAGCTTGCGACAGCTCCTACTTTTGGCAGCCTTACTGCCAGCCAAACCGCCGAATATAGAAGCCTTTCACCGCCTGGGTCAGTGCCATGTACGCCAGCAGAATCACCGGCAGGAACACGAAATACAGCGACGGCAGCGCCTGCAGTTTGAAGTAATGCGCCAGCGGCCCCATCGGCAGGAAAATCCCCACGGCCATGATGATGCCCGTCATCACCAGCAGCGGCATGGCGGCGCGGCTTTGCAGGAACGGCACCTTCGGCGTGCGGATCATGTGCACGATCAGCGTCTGGGTCAGCAGCCCGACCACGAACCAGCCGGACTGGAACAGGGTCTGGTGGTCCGGGGTGTTGGCATCGAACACGTACCACATCAAGGCAAAGGTGCTGATGTCGAAGATCGAACTGATCGGGCCGAAAAACAGCATGAAGCGTCCGACGTCCGCTGGCTGCCAGCGTTGGGGCTGTTTCAGCATGTCTTCATCGACGTTATCGAACGGGATGGCGATCTGCGAAATGTCGTAGAGCAGGTTCTGCACCAGCAGGTGCATCGGCAGCATGGGCAGGAACGGAATGAACGCACTGGCCACCAGCACCGAGAACACGTTGCCGAAGTTCGAGCTGGCGGTCATTTTGATGTACTTGAGCATGTTGGCGAAGGTCCGCCGCCCTTCCAGCACGCCCTCCTCCAGCACCATCAGGCTCTTTTCCAGAAGGATGATGTCCGCCGCTTCCTTGGCGATGTCCACCGCGCTGTCCACCGAAATGCCGATGTCGGCAGTGCGCAGGGCCGGCGCATCGTTGATGCCGTCGCCCATGAAGCCGACCACGTGACCGTTGCCCTTGAGCAGGCGGACGATGCGTTCCTTGTGCGACGGCGTGAGTTTGGCGAAGACGTTGGTGGTCTCCACCGCCACCGCCAGCTCGGCGTCGCTCATGCGTTCGATGTCGTTGCCCATCAGCAGGCCTTGCTGTTCCAGCCCGACTTCACGGCAGATTTTCGCGGTCACCAGTTCGTTGTCGCCGGTCAGCACTTTCACCGCCACACCGTGTGCGGCCAGGGCCTTGAGTGCCGGCGCGGTGCTTTCCTTCGGTGGATCGAGGAAAGCCACATAACCGATCAGCGTCAGCGCCTGTTCATCGGCCAAGCTGTAAGTGTCGCGGCCCTCGATCATCGGCCGCGCCGCCACCGCCACCACCCGCAGGCCTTCGGCATTGAAGGTGGCGGTGACCTGGCGAATCCGTGCCAGCAATTCATCGCTCAGCGCCTCGTCGGCATCGCCGTGGCGCACCCGGGTGCACACCGCCAGCACTTCTTCCACCGCGCCTTTGCAGATCAGCAGATGCGGCTGATCACGCTCGGCCACCACCACCGACATGCGCCGACGGGTGAAGTCGAACGGAATCTCGTCGACCTTGCGAAACGCCGTGCCGACTTTCAGTTCACGGTGGATCTCCACGTGCTCCAGCACGGCCACGTCCAGCAGGTTTTTCAGGCCGGTCTGGTAGTAGCTGTTGAGGTAGGCCATTTCCAACACGTCATCGGAATCGTTGCCCCAGACATCGACGTTGCGCGCGAGGAAGATTTTGTCCTGGGTCAGCGTGCCGGTCTTGTCGGTGCAGAGCACGTCCATGGCGCCGAAGTTCTGGATCGCATCGAGGCGTTTGACGATGACTTTTTTGCGCGACAGGAACACCGCGCCTTTTGCCAGGGTCGAGGTGACAATCATCGGCAACATTTCCGGGGTCAGGCCCACGGCGATCGACAGCGCGAACAGCAACGCTTCGGTCCAGTCACCCTTGGTGAAACCGTTGATGAACAACACCAGCGGCGCCATGACGAACATGAAGCGGATCAGCAACCAGCTGACCTTGTTGACTCCGGTCTGAAACGAAGTCGGCGCACGATCGGTGGCACCGACCCGCTGCGCCAGCGCGCCGAAATAGGTGTTGTTGCCAGTGGTGAGAATCAGCGCCATGGCCGTGCCGGACACCACGTTGGTGCCCATGAACAGGATGTTGTCGAGGTCCAGCGGGTTGTGGGTGTGGTTGTCCTGCTGACGTGGGAATTTTTCCACCGGCATCGATTCACCGGTCATCGCGGCCTGGCTGACGAACAGGTCCTTGGCGTTGAGCACTCGGCAATCGGCAGGAATCATGTCACCGGCCGAGAGCACGATCAGGTCACCCGGCACCAGTTGCTTGATCGGCAATTCGAGGCGTTGCGCACCGTTGTTCGCCACCTCCCGACGCATCACCGTGGCGGTGTTGCTGACCATCGCCTTGAGCGCGTCGGCGGCCTGGTTGGATTTGGTTTCCTGCCAGAAACGCAGCAAGGTCGAGAGCACCACCATCGAGAAAATCACGATGGCGGCTTTCATGTCTTCGGTTAGCCAGGAGATCACCGCCAGCAAGGTCAGCAGCAGGTTGAACGGGTTTTTGTAGCAGTGCCACAGGTGCGTCCACCACGGCAGCGGTTGCTCGTGCTCGACTTCATTGAGGCCATATTGCTCGCGCAGGGCATCGGCTTCGGCTTCACTCAGGCCGTCGGTGTGGCTGCCGAGGTTATCCAGCAATTGACCGGTGCCGCTGTTGGCGGCGGCGACCAGGGTTTGCGCGAGCGTCGGCGGGACTTCACGGCTGACCGTGGTGTCGGTGAAGCTTTCCAGCAGCGCCAGTCGACGGAAGTGCCGGGCGATGTGACGGTTTCGCAGGAATCCGGCGAAGAATTCTTTCAGCCAGGTCAGGTTCATGGCAGTGCCCCCCAGGGTCAGCCGGGAAACCGTCGAGCAGGCGTGTCGAGGCGCTGCGATGACGACACGGGGTCGAACATCACACGCTGTTCAGCGTCGATGAGAGGACGTCGGGAGTCGGGCCAAAACCGGCCACGATCGGGATGCCGCTGCTCGCTTTACGGCGAGACAACGGCAGAAAAAGGCTGCGCGTTATCTTGCCGGGAAAATGCCGGTTACCGAGACCGGCCGACAACTGTCACTCGAACAAGTACCCACTGTGGGTCTCCGCTAATTGATGAAAACGCGTGAAGCTTACGCCGCGATATCTAGAGAGTAAACGCTGCGCAGGGGTGTTGCAGGGGGAATCTCGGGGTTCTTCAGGAAGGGTTCAGGTTGATCGCAAACCTGTGGCGAGGGGGCGTTCCGACAAGCCCCCTCGCCACAAAATCTTAGCTGGCAGTAGCCAACAACAAGTCCCTGACCGACCGGCCATGCCCGCGGGATTTGCCATGGTCATACAACGAGCCGGCAATTTCATCGGCGCGGATCGGCAGGATCGACAGCAAGGTGTCGCTCAAGCCGTGGCTGGCCTGGCAGAAACCCTGCATGTAGATGCCGGCCTTGCAACGCTCGTCGGTGATCAGCCTGTAATTGCGATCGACTTCGAAATCGCCCAGGTATTGTTCCAGCGGCGCCAACAGTTTGCGGTGCATCTGCCGCTCGTAACCGGTGGCCAGCACCACGGCGTCGTAGCGGTGAACCGTGACTTCGCCGGTGGCGTTGTTGCGCATCGCCAGCTCGATACCGCGCTCGGTCGCGGTGGCTTTTTCGACGGTAGTCAGGGTGCGGAACGCATGGCGCGCAACGCCCGAGACTTTCTGCCGGTAGAAGATCCCGTAGATGCGTTCGATCAGGTCGATGTCCACCACCGAATAGTTGGTGTTGTGGTACTCGTTGACCAGACGCTCGCGTTCACTGCTGGCCTGCTGGAACACCAGGTCGGTGAACTCCGGCGAGAACACTTCGTTGACGAAGGGGCTGTCATCGGCCGGTTTCAAGGCCGAGCCGCGCAGGATCATGTCCACCTGCACCGACGGGAAGCTGTCGTTGAGGTCGATGAAGGCCTCCGCCGCGCTCTGCCCGCCGCCGATGATCGCGATGTTCATCGGTTGGTTGTTCACGCACGGTTGCCTGGCCATGCGCTCCAGATACTGGGAATGGTGGAACACCCGACCGTCATCCTTCAGTGCCTTGAACGCTTCGGGAATCCGCGGTGTACCGCCGGCGCTGACCACCACCGAACGGGTGGTACGCACATGCTGCAAACCCTGGGTATCACGCGAGATCACTCGCAACGCCTCGACCTGCTGGTTATGCAGCACCGGCTCGATGGTCAGCACTTCCTCGCCGTAGCGACTCTGCCCGGTGAATTGCCCAGCGACCCAGCGCAGGTAGTCGTTGTACTCCATGCGGCACGGATAGAAGGTGCCGAGGTTGATGAAGTCCACCAGACGACCATGGTGCTTGAGGTAGTTGACGAAGGAATACGGGCTGGTCGGGTTGCGCAGCGTCACCAGGTCCTTGAGAAAAGAAATCTGCAGTTCGCTCTGGGTGACCAGGGTGTTGCCGTGCCAGCGGTAGTCCGCCTGCTTGTCGAGAAACAGCACATCCAGCTCGCCCTGGCTCGGCCCGCGCTCTTGCAGGGCGATGGCCAGGGCCAGGTTCGAAGGGCCGAAACCAACGCCGATCAGGTCGTGAACGATGGGCGATGCAATTGCCTGTGTCATTTCCAGTGTCCTCTGGATAAACCCCGCAGCTGCGGGGATAAAGCCTGGGTGACCTGACCGGCCTTTGGCGGCAGCAGATCGTCTGTTGAATAGGAACGAGGACCATGAAAAAAAATTTAACAAGGACTGATTTAAGCGACGTCCCACTGGCGCATGCGCACCCGGCAATGCTTCATGGCATTGACGATGTGTTTTTCCACCAGCGCCTTGGAAATCCCCAGGTGCTCGGCGATTTGCGGGTGTGACAGGCCTTCGATCTTGCGCAGCAGAAAGCTCTCGCGACACAGCCGTGGCAATTCCGCCAGCGCGCGCTGGAGCATGTCCAGGCGCTGACCGTGATCGAGGCTGTTGTGGGGCGAAGGGATGAAGTAGCGTTCTTCGCTGTCGAGCACATCCAGAGACTCGACCTGACGCAAGGCATTGCGTCGATGGTCATCGATCACCAGGTTGAGCGCGGTGCGATAAAGGAACGCCCGGGGTTGCTCGATCGGCGTGTCGCTGGAACGCTCCAGTACCCGCAGATACGCGTCATGCACCACATCTTCGGCCACCTGGCGGTTGCCTAGCCTGGCGTTCAGGAAACACACCAGCTCGCGATAGTAGTTTTCCAACATGACTCCCGGCCGCACGGGGTGCGGTTTCTATCCTTGAACCAGATCTGCCACCGCCCAAGTAGGCAATGGCACGATGATGGCGATTTCGAGTGTGTAATTTATAGTAATTCTCATATAGATTTAAAGCGCTGTTTCTATTTGCCTGCTAAATAGTGCTGTCCTATACCTTTGACTTTGTCTGTCACTCAAAGCCTCAACGCTTAAATTCCCCGCCCCTTCCCTCGTTTACAGGACAGCTCCCCGTGTCTGTCGGCCCACCGACAGCGTTCAGCTGTCGCCAGGTTTTGCGCGCAAGTTGAATGACGGGCCGAATCCTTTTGGCCGGAACCCTGCATGAAACGTCCCCGTCACACCCGACGCGCCCTGCTTGTTGCCCTTTGTCTGATCCCCGTTATCGCCATCGCGGCCTGGCAGGTTTTGCCTGCGGGTCGTGACCGGTTCGCCACGGTCCAGGTCGCGCGCGGCGACATTGAAAGCAGCGTCACGGCATTGGGAACCCTGCAACCGAGGCGGTATGTCGATGTCGGCGCCCAGGCCTCCGGGCAGATCCACAAGATCCATGTGGAGGTCGGTGACGTGGTCAAGGAAGGCCAGTTGCTGGTGGAAATCGATCCCTCCACCCAACAGGCCAAACTCGACGCCGGGCGTTTTTCCATCGACAACCTCAAGGCGCAGCTGCAGGAGCAGCGGGCACAGCACGACCTGGCCCGGCAGAAATATCAGCGTCAACAGCACCTCGCCGCCGGCGGCGCGACACGGGACGAAGACGTGCAAACGGCCCAGGCCGAACTGCGCACCACTCAGGCGCGCATCGACATGTTCGAGGCGCAGATCCGCCAGGCCCAGGCCAACCTGCGCAGCGATCAGGCCGAACTCGGCTATACGCGCATTTACGCACCGATGAGCGGAACGGTCGTGGCCCTCGATGCCCGCGAAGGCCAGACCCTCAACGCCCAGCAACAAACGCCGCTGATCCTGCGCATCGCCAAACTGTCGCCGATGACGGTCTGGGCCGAGGTCTCGGAGGCTGACATCGGTCACGTCAGACCCGGCATGAGCGCCTGGTTCACCACGCTCAGCGGCGGTAACCGGCGTTGGAGCAGCACGGTGCGGCAGATTTTGCCGATACCGCCCAAACCGCTGGATCAGACCAGCCAGGGCGGCGGCAATCCGGCCAGTTCCAGTAAAAGCGGGACGGCTCGCGTGGTGCTGTACACGGTGCTGCTGGACGTCGACAACGCCGACAACGCGCTGATGGCGGAAATGACCGCCCAAGTGTTCTTCGTTTCCAACCAGGCAAAAAACGTCCTTACCGCGCCGGTCGCCGCCTTGCAGGGCGGCCCGCAGGCCGACAGTCAAACGGCTCGGGTGGTCGCCCAGAACGGCAGCATCGAGCAACGGACTGTGCGCACCGGCATCAGCGACCGCCTGAAGGTGCAGATCCTCGACGGACTGGCCGAAGGCGATCACCTGTTGATCGGCCCTGCCGACGGCAGTGGAGGTTGAATGCAAACGCCTCTGATCGACCTGCAGGACATTCGTAAATCCTACGGTGGCGGCGACGCGCCTGAAGTTCATGTGTTGCGCGGCATCGACCTGTCGATCCACGCCGGGGAGTTCGTGGCGATCGTCGGTGCTTCCGGCTCCGGCAAATCGACGCTGATGAACATCCTCGGCTGCCTCGACCGGCCAACGTCCGGCGAGTATCGGTTCGCCGGCGAAAATGTCGCGGCACTCGACAGCGATGAGCTGGCCTGGCTGCGCCGCGAGGCATTCGGTTTCGTGTTTCAGGGGTATCACCTGATTCCGTCCGGTTCGGCCCAGGAAAACGTCGAGATGCCGGCGATCTACGCCGGCACCCCAGCGGCCGAACGCCACGCCCGCGCCGCCGCCCTGCTCGACCGTCTCGGCCTGGCAGCACGCACCGGCAACCGTCCGCACCAGCTCTCCGGCGGCCAGCAGCAACGGGTGTCCATCGCTCGCGCATTAATGAATGGCGGCCACATCATCCTCGCCGACGAACCCACCGGCGCCCTCGACAGCCACAGCGGCGCCGAGGTCATGGCGCTGCTCGACGAACTGGCAAGCCAGGGCCATGTGGTGATCCTCATCACCCACGACCGCGACGTGGCGGCCCGGGCCAAACGCGTGATCGAGATCCGCGACGGCCTGATCATCAGCGACAGCGCCCGCGACAACCCCGCCGTGCAGGCCTCGGCCAATCCCGGTGCGCTGCAAGCGGTGGATTTGCGCAAGCGGCTGAGCGAAGGCAGCGAGGCCACCTGTGCCTGGAAAGGCGAATTGGTGGATGCGATACACGCGGCCTGGCGGGTGATGTGGATCAACCGCTTCCGCACCGCCCTGACGCTGCTGGGGATCATCATCGGCGTCGCCTCGGTGGTGGTGATGCTGGCGGTCGGCGAAGGCAGCAAGCGTCAGGTCATGGCGCAGATGGGCGCGTTCGGCTCGAACATCATTTACCTCAGCGGCTCCGCTCCCAATCCACGCACGCCGCCCGGCATCGTGACCCTGGATGACGTCGCCGCGCTGGCCAGCCTGCCGCAAGTCATGCGAATCATGCCGGTCAACGGCGCCGAAGCCGGGGTGCGCTTCGGCAACCTCGACCACCTGAGCTACGTCGGCGGCAACGACACCAACTTTCCGGCGATCTTCAACTGGCCGGTGGTCGAGGGCAGTTACTTCACCGAGGCCGATGAGCGCAACGCCGCGGCGGTCGCGGTGATCGGCCACAAGGTGCGCAGCAAACTGCTCAAGGACGTCGCCAACCCCATCGGCCAATACATCCTGATTGAAAACGTGCCCTTTCAGGTCGTCGGCGTGCTCGCGGAAAAAGGCGCCAGTTCCGGCGATTCCGACAGCGACAACCGGATTGCCGTGCCCTACTCGGCCGCCAGTGTCCGGCTGTTCGGCACCCACAACCCCGAATACGTGGCCATTGCCGCGGCCGACGCGCGCAAGGTCAAAGAGACCGAAAAGGCCATCGAGCAGTTGATGCTGCGCCTGCACGACGGCAAACACGATTTCGAACTGACCAACAACGCCGCGATGATTCAGGCCGAGGCGCGCACGCAAAATACGCTGTCGCTGATGCTCGGTTCGATTGCGGCGATCTCGCTGCTGGTGGGCGGCATCGGCGTGATGAACATCATGCTCATGACCGTGCGCGAACGGACCCGGGAGATCGGTATCCGCATGGCCACCGGCGCTCGTCAGCGCGACATATTGCGCCAGTTCCTCACTGAAGCCGTGATGCTCTCGGTGGTCGGCGGGATCGCCGGCATCGCCCTGGCGCTGATCGTCGGCGGCGTATTGGTGCTCAGCAAAGTCGCGGTGGCCTTTTCCCTGGCGGCCGTCATCGGCGCCTTCGCCTGCGCACTGATCACCGGCGTTGTCTTCGGCTTCATGCCGGCCCGCAAAGCTGCCCGACTCGACCCGGTCACGGCCCTTACCAGTGAATGATCGATCTATGAAACCGCAACTGAGCCTGTTGACCCTTTGCCTGTTACTCGGCGCCTGCAGCCACCCGGCTGCGCGCCCGGACAGCGGCATTCAACCACCGCCGGCCTGGCAATCACCACACGATGAAAGTGCCTCCCGGACGAGTCGACAATGGTGGACGCAGTTCGGCAGCCCGCAGCTTGATCGCCTGATCGAACAGGCCCGCGTCGGCAGTTATGACCTCGCCGCCGCCATCGCTCGGGTGCATCAGGCCCGGGCCGACACAGTGATTGCCGGCGGCTCGCAGCTGCCGGAGATCAAGGCCGGCATGAACGCCAACCGCCAAAAACTGTTGCGCGGCAACGGCTACAGCCAACTTGATGCCGACAGCAGCAATAAGGCCGTGGACTACTTTGACGCCAACCTCAGCGCCAGTTACGAAATCGACTTCTGGGGCGGCAAACGTGCGTCCCGGGACAGTGCGCAATTCGGGCTGCGCGCCAGCGAGTTCGATCAGGCCACGGTTGAATTGACCTTGCTCAGCGGCGTGGCCAGCAGCTACGCGCAAGCCTTGTCGCTGGATGAACAAAGTCGCATTGCCGAGCTGAACCTGGCCAATGCACAGAACGTTTTGAAACTGGTGCAGACCCGTTTCGACTCAGGCTCGGCCACCGCGCTGGAACTGGCCCAACAAAAAAGCCTGGTGGCGGCGCAACAACGGCAACTGCCGCTGATTCGCCAGCAAGCCGAGGACGCCCGGATCAACCTCGCCGCCCTGCTGGGCCGACCGGTTCAGCAACTTCCGCCCAGCCACGAATCCTTCGATCAACTGCAATGGCCTGCCATCGATGCCGGATTGCCCAGCGAACTGCTCAGCCGCCGCCCGGACATCGCCCGCGCCGAAGCGCAACTGGCCGCCGCCCAGGCCAACGTCACGGTCGCACGCGCAGCCATGTTGCCCGCCGTGACCCTCAGCGCCGACATCGGCTCGGGCGCCAACACGGCCAGCGACATTCTGCGCAGCCCGTTCTACAACCTCACCGCCGGGCTGGTCGCACCGATCTTCAACAACGGCCGCCTCGGTGCCGAGCGCGACAAGGCCACGGCCCGCCAACAAGAACTGCTGGAAGCCTACCGAGGCGCGATCATCAATGCGTTTGCCGACGTCGAAAAAGCCCTCAACAGCATTCGCGGCCTGGATGAACAGCGGCAGTGGCAACGCGAAGAACTGAACCAGGCCCAGGCCGCGTTCAACATTGCGCAAAGCCGCTATCAGGCTGGCGCCGAGGATTGGCTGACGGTGCTGGAAACGCAGCGCACGCTGTATGCGGCGCAGGACTCGAATGTGCAACTGCGGTTGTCGCGGTTGCAGGCGAGCATTGCGTTGTACAAGGCGTTGGGTGGGGGGTGGCAGGTGCTTTGATCGAGGTTATCCGTCACCAAAAACTGTGTGGCGAGGGAGCTTGCTCCCTTGCCACAAGTGCCTGGCTTACGAACTCAGCGGCTTGACCTTCAGATTCCGCGCATACCACGGCCGCTGCGGCACCCGCCGGAACAGCCCCGCGAGTTTCTTTTCATCCGTACCGAAGGTAATGCGCAGCGCCAGCTTCATGGTTTCCGGGTCCATTTCCACCGACTTGCCGACCTGCAATCCCGGCGTAGTGCTGCAACCGTGGGTGCTCGGGCCGAGCCACGGATCATCGACTTCAACCCAGCGCCCCGGGGCGAACCAAGGCACGCCATTGACCTCAAGCCGACTGAGCTCCCCCGGATGGAAACGCTCGTGGGCGCGGAACCAGTCTTCCAGGCGATCGTCGATCCAGCCATGGAAGTGCCAGAACACCGGGTTCACGTGGGATGAAAACGGGTCACCGAGGAAGTCGTTTTCCGGCGCATACCAGCGCGCGGCAAAGTCCGCCGGATCCCGGGCAAAAGGCACCGGCTGACCGTTGGAGGGATCCCGTGGCACCGAGGCCCAGCGCATGTGCAGCCAGTCGTGCAGCCCCAGTTCCACCTCCGAACCGAACTGCCCCAGGGTCAGCTTCGACAGGTAACGCGGGTCGCGGTAACGGGACTCCCATACCTGAAAATTGCTGTGGTAGGTCTCGGCAGTCTTGATGTCGCTGACCCACTGGGTGTACTCGGTGTCTTCGGCGGCCAGCCAGGTGGGCGGCAGCGCCGTGCCATCGTGATTGTCGAAATAGCGGGCGAAGCCCCGACGGTCGCGTTCAAGCTCCGGCTGCGGCATCGGGAAGCTCGACCAGGACGGCAGGTCCTGCATCGAACGCGCCGTGCCGAGCATGTGCCGGTGCATGAAGAAAAAGTCGACCCCCGAGCCATTACGGTCTTTGCGCGGCCCCCGGGCATCGCGCTCATTGCCTCGCGGGCCCGGCTGCCAGCCGATGCCGCGCAAGGCGTCCTGTTGGTCCTTGGAGAGTTTGTGCCATTTGTCCCGCGAGGCGTGCCAGAGCTGGTGGAACAAACGGTGCTCGGGGGAAATCAGCCACGCCAGCAACGGCGGATTCAACCCCACACGCTCACGGGCTTCGGGAAACAGCCGTTTGCGCGCGACAAAGCGATTGTCCAGTTCCAGCAAACCGAGCGGGCGATCCAGGCGCAGGATCCGCCCGCTGAGGGTGCCACTGCCGGCATTGCCGAAATCGGCCCAGACCTCATCGAACGTGACCGCCAGCTCATAAGCCGGCGCGCCGTTGGCCGATTGCCGATCGATCAGGCGCCAGTACAGCTGGCTGGCGTCAGGCGACACCAGGTCGCCGATCACCCGATAACGCGGCTCGGCTTCACCGCGTAACTGCTGCGCGGTATCGAGGCAGCCACGCAGGCCACGGCCGCGCTGAGCGATGTCGAGAAACAGCTCCAGCCCGTGCTGCGGTAAACCGTCGAGGCCCGCTTGCGAACCTTCGAAGCGGATATCCCAGATGCCTCGCAGCGAGTTGGCCAACTGCTGACCCGCGGTGTCCGCGAGGTCGACCGTCGCCTCGCCGGGGGTAATCGTCGGGTCCGGCTTCGTCCATTCGCGATGCCCATAATAAGCCGCAGGCACGGCAGCGCCAGTCAGCGCCAGGCCTGCCATGAACCATCGTCGAGAAATCGTCATTGCCCTACCTGTGTCAGCCATGAAGCAGGCTTTATCCAAGCTAGAACGTTTGTTGTGCGGGGAAATTTAAGCGTGCCAAACACATTCCCCTGTGGCGAGGGAGCTTGCTCCCGCTCGGCTGCAAAGCAGTCGTAAATCCGGCGCATGCGGTGTGCCTGGCAGAACGAGGTTGCAGGTTTCAGGACTGCTTCGCAGTCCAACGGGAGCAAGCTCCCTCGCCACAGGTATCTCGCTATCTCCTAATTTTTTCTGCCAGCCACTCGTTCCTCCCAGATAGCAAAGGCCCCTGCGCCTGCACCGGGGCGGCGAACCTGACAGAGATGGCAATGACAAAACCACGTTCGAAAAAGGCTCTTTACATCGGCCTGCCGCTGGCCCTGGCGATCAGCGCCGGCGCGGGCTTCGCAGTCTGGTATTACGGATTCACGGACACCCCCGGTTACCCGATCAAGGTCATGCAACAGGCCGACGAGTTGCACGAGCGCATGCTCTCCTTCGACAGCCACATCAGCCTGATGCAGAACTTCGGCACCCAGGGCAACGAAGCCGATAAGGACGGAACGGGGCAGTTCGACCTGGTCAAGGCCAACCGCGGACGCCTGTCCGGTGCGGCCCTGACGATTTTCGGCTGGCCGGAACTGTGGAATGGCGCCAACGCGCCGCACAAGCCCACCGCCGGTTTTGTCGAAGAGGCACGCAACCAGCAGGAGATCCGCTACAAGATTATTTCCGGGATGGTCCGTGATTTTCCCAATCAGGTCGCCATTGCCTACACCCCCGACGATTTCCGTCGCTTGCACGGCGAAGGCAAGTTCGCGATTTTCATCAGCATGCTCAATGCCTACCCGCTGGGCCACGACCTGAACCTGCTGGACCTGTGGACGGCACGCGGCATGCGCATGTTCGGCTTCAGCTACATCGGCAATAACGACTGGGCCGACTCTTCGCGTCCCTTGCCGTTTTTCAACGATTCGCCGGATGCCCTCGACGGCCTCTCGGACCTGGGCAAGCAAGCGGTGCATCGTTTGAATGATCTGGGCGTGATCATCGACGTATCGCAAATGTCGACCAAGGCCCTGGAGCAAGTCGCGCAATTGAGCCGCACACCGATGGTCGCTTCGCACTCGGCGCCACGGGCGATGGTCGATATCCCGCGCAATCTCAGCGACAAGGAAATGCAGCTGATCAAGAACAGCGGCGGCGTGGTGCAGGTGGTCGGTTTCTCCCAATACCTGCGCCCGCTGACCCAGACCACCCAGGACAAACTCAACGAACTGCGCAAAGCGTTCGACCTGCCGCCCCTGCCGAACCTCGCCATGGCATTGATGCCGGGCGATCCGGTCATCGCTGCCTGGCCCGAGAAAAAATTCGGCCAGTACGCCAGCCGTCTCTACGCGATTCTCGAAGAAGAACCCAAAGCCAGCCTCAAGGACCTCGGGGACGCCATCGATTACACGGTGCGCAAAATCGGCATTGACCATGTCGGCATCAGCTCCGACTTCAACGAAGGGGGCGGCGTCAAAGGCTGGGAAAACGTCGGTGACATTCGCAATGTCACGGCAGAACTGATCTCGCGCGGCTACTCCGAAGCAGACATCGCCAAGCTCTGGGGCGGCAACTTCCTGCGGGTCTGGGATCAGGTGCAGAAAGCCGCCAAGCCGGCGCTGATTTCACAACAAGGCACGAGCACACCATGAGCGATCGTCGCACTTTTCTGAAACAGGCCGGAATCCTCGCCGCCGGCCTGCCGTTGACTGCCGGCCTGGACAACGTCGCCAACGCCACGCCAGTGCTCTCGCCGCCCGGGGACAAATGGGCGCAACTGCGGCAGCTGTTCGACCAGGATCCGGACTACCTGCATTTCTCCAATTTCCTGATCACCTCGCACCCAAAGCCTGTGCGTGAAGCGATCGAGATGCACCGTGCCGCCCTCGATAAAAACCCCGGGTTGGCGATGGACTGGGACCTCGGCGTTATCGAGCAGCGTGAAGAAGAGGTACGTGTCTGGGCCGGTCGCTACCTGCAAGCCAATGCCAGACAGATCGCCTTGACCGGCAGCACCACCGAAGGCCTGGCGATGATTTACGGCGGCGTTCATGTACGCCCGGACCAGGAAATCCTCACCACCGCCCACGAGCATTACGCGACCCACACCATTCTCGATCTGCGCACCCAACGGGACGGTACTCGGGTGCGCAAGATCAGGTTGTTCAAGGATCCGCAGACGGTGTCCAAAGCGGAGATCCTGGCCTCGATCGAGCAGAACATCAAACCCGAAACCCGTGTACTCGGCATGACCTGGGTGCATTCCGGCAGTGGCGTGAAACTGCCGATCGCCGACATCGGCGCGCTGGTGGACAAGCACAACCGCAATCGCGCCGATCAGGACCGCATTATTTACCTGGTCGACGGCGTGCACGGCTTTGGTGTCGAGGACTTGAGTTTTCCCGCCATGAACTGCGACTTCTTCATCGCCGGCACCCATAAATGGATGTTCGGTCCCCGTGGCACCGGCATCGTTTGCAGCCGCAGTGAAGAGGTCAAATACGTCACGCCGATCATCCCGACCTTCTCCGAAGCCACGGCGTTCTCCACCACCATGACACCGGGCGGCTACCACTCGTTCGAGCACCGCTGGGCGCTGAACGAAGCCTTCAAGCTGCATTTGCAATGGGGCAAGGCCGATGTTCAGGCGCGTATCCATGCCCTGAACAGCCATATGAAAAAACGCCTGCAAGCGCACCCGCAGATCGAACTGGTCACGCCCGTGAGTCCCGAGCTGTCATCCGGTTTCAGCTTCTTTCGGGTCAAGGGCAAAAGCAGCGACAAGATCGCCGCCTGGCTGATGCAAAACCGCGTGATCGCCGATGCCGTGGAGCGCGACGTGGGCCCGGTGATCCGCACGGCGCCGGGGCTGCTCAACACCGAAGCTGAAGTCGACCGCTTCATCGCGTTGCTCGGCAAACAGCTCTGATCGCCAGCCCCATGGTTAATGTCGTAATGCGATCTGTAGCAGCTGGCGAAGCCTGCGTTCGGCTGCGAAGCAGTCGTAAAACCAGAGATTGCGGTGTGTCTGGCAGACCGCGTCAGTCGGATTCACGACTGCTTCGCAGCCGAACGCAGGCTTCGCCAGCTGCTACGGAGATTTGCGTCGCGGCGGAAGTTGCCTCCCAGATTCCCTTTAACTTTTTATCGAGAGCAATGATGAACAGTGAGCTGCGTAGCTTTCCCCTGATGACGCTCCCCGCACTGGCCTTCGCCGCCGTGGTTGCAGGCCTGCTGCCGGGTGCCGCTCAGGCCGCCGCCCCCGCCCCGCCCGGCAAAGTGTTCAAGGACTGCAAGCACTGCCCGGAGATGGTCGTGCTGCCTACCGGGACCTTCACCATGGGCACTCCGGACAATGAGGTGGGCCGCGAGCCCGATGAAGGTCCGTTGCACCCGGTGACCTTCGCCAAACCGCTGGCCATCAGCCGCTTTCAGGTGCTGGCCGGCGAGTGGGACGCGTACCTGCGCGACAGCGGTTACCTCATGCCCGACGGCGACACCCGGCCGGGCCGCGAGTGCAAGGCTGGCGTGCCGCGCTATGAACGCACGGCCAGGCATCCGGCGGTGTGCATGAACTTCCCCGAGGTCAATGCCTATGTGGCCTGGCTCTCGAAGAAGACCGGCAAGCACTATCGACTGGTCAGCGAATCGCTGCGTGAGTATGCCGCTCGCGCGGGCAGCAGCGGCCCGTTCCCCTTCCCGTTCGATGAAGGCAAGGAATACAGCATCGCCAAACACGCCAACACCTACGGCGCCGCCGATGGCTACAACTTCACCTCACCGGCGGGCAGTTTCCCGGCCAACGCCTTCGGCGTGTACGACATGCACGGCAACGTCTATGAGTGGACCGCCGATTGCTACAACGACAACTACGTCGGCGCACCGAGCGATGGCAGCGCCTGGTTGACCGGCGAATGCACCGCCCGGCGCATTCGCGGCAATGACTGGGGTGAAGCACCGGTGTTCTCGCGTTCGGGCAACCGTAATGCCACCTACCCCGACACCCGTGGCGACTGGCTCGGTTTTCGCGTCGCGCGGGATCTTTGAGGCTCCCACCTCCTGTCGCATGACCTGCAACAAACCCGTGCGCGGCTAAATCGCCGCCCACGGGTTTCGTCTTTTAAGCAGCCAAACTCTTGAACCTTTGCCCTTTAGCGGCACTTGAAGCGGAAACTTCCATGACCTCAAAATCCCGCGGAGCCTTCAGTGAAGTCCTCGGCCTGCTCAGGCCTTTCCGGGTCATCGTTGTGGTGTCGATCATGCTCGGCATGCTCGGTGGCCTCAGCATCACCGCGTTACTGGCGACCATCAATGACGCGCTGAACGCCGCCGACACCCCGTCGACCCGGGTGTTGGCAACGTTTATCGGCCTGTGCGCGGTGGCGTTGCTGACGTCGATCCTGTCGGACATCGGCACCAACCATGTCGGGCAACACATCATTGCCGGGCTGCGTAAATCCCTGGGGGAAAAAGTCCTGTTGGCACCGATCGAACAGATCGAGCGCTTCCGCAGTTATCGACTGATTCCGGTGCTGACCCATGACGTCGACACCGTCAGTGATTTCGCCTTTTCCTTCGCGCCGCTGGCCATTGCGTTCACCGTCACCCTCGGCTGCCTGAGCTACCTGGCCTACCTGTCGTTGCCGATGTTTGCCTTGCTGCTGGTGGCCCTGGTGATCGGCACCGCGCTGCAATACGTGGCCCGGACCAAGGGCATCAAGGGTTTCCAGGCGGCTCGCGAAGCCGAGGACGAACTGCAAAAGCACTACAGCGCGATTGCCGCCGGCGCCAAGGAACTGCGCATCCATCGTCCGCGCCGCCAACGCATGTTCAGCCAGCGCATCGAAGGCACCGCTGACTTCATCTGCAACACGCACATCCGCGCGGTCAACACCTTCGTGGTGGCCAAGACCCTTGGCTCGATGCTGTTTTTCGTGGTGATCGGCCTGGCGCTGGCCCTGCAATCGCTGTGGCTGGGCACCGATAAAGCGGTGCTCAGCGGGTTCGTGCTGGTGCTGTTGTACATGAAAGGCCCGATGGAATACCTGGTCACCACCCTGCCGGTGGTCAGCCGCGCCAACATTGCGTTCAAGCGCATTGCCGACCTGGCGGAGCAGTTTTCCTCGCCGGAACCGCACCTGCTGCTCAGTGACAAAGACGCGCCGAAACCGGTGGTCGAACACCTTGAAATGCGCGACGTGCATTTCGCCTTCCCGGCGGTGGACGGCAGCAAGCCCTTCGCCCTCGGGCCGGTCAACCTGTCCATCGCCCAGGGCGAGATCGTGTTTATCGTCGGCGAGAATGGCGGCGGCAAGACCACGCTGATCAAGTTGCTGCTGGGGCTGTATGCGCCCCAGGGCGGGGAAATCATCCTTAACGGTAAGCCGGTGCTGGCGCATAACCGCGACGACTATCGCCAGTTGTTCACCACGATTTTCGCCGACTACTACCTGTTCGACGAATTGGTACAAGGCGAGCAGAACGTTCCCGAAGACGCCAACCGTTACCTGGAACGCCTGGAAATCTCGCACAAGGTCTGCATCCGCGATGGCGCCTTCAACACCACCGACCTGTCCACCGGCCAGCGCAAACGCCTGGCCCTGTTGAACGCCTGGCTGGAAGAACGCCCGGTGCTGGTGTTCGACGAGTGGGCGGCCGACCAGGACCCGGCCTTCCGGCGCATCTTCTACACCGAGCTGTTGCCGGAACTCAAATACCTGGGCAAGACCATCATCGTCATTTCCCACGACGACCGTTACTTCGATGTCGCCGACCAATTGGTGCGAATGGAAGGCGGCAAGCTCGTCGCACAAAAGAAACCGTTGGCGACCGCCTGAACGATCCACCGCCGACTACGAGAGCCCCGATGAACGATTTGATCGATGATGATGTACTGGCGCTGTTGCTGGCCGATGCCGGTGATCAACCCCAAGGGATAACCGCCCGCGTCAACCAGCGCCCGGCGCCGCTGTCTTTCGCCCAGCAGCGGCTGTGGGTTCTCCAACAACTGTCACCGGACAACGCCGCCTACAACCTGCCCCGTGTCATGCGCATCACCGGCCCCCTGGCGCCCCGGAGGCTGGAAACAGCCCTGAACAAGGTGCTTGAGCGTCACGATATTTTGCGCAGTGCCTTCGTCGAAATCGATGGTTGCGCCATGCAGGTGGTCGATGCGCAGGCAACACTGGTGCTCGGCCATGAAGACCTGTCGGGCCTGTCGGACGAAGCCCGCGCCAACCGGATCGCGCTACGTATCGAGGCCCAGGCCGGCACGCCGTTCGATCTGCGCCAGGCGCCGCTGATGCGGGCGACACTGCTGCAGATTTCGGTCGACGAGCATCTGTTGCTGATGAACATGCACCACATCGTTTCCGATGCCTGGTCCAATGCCATTCTGATGCAAGACCTGACACGGGCCTTTGCCCAGGCCGGCAGCAGCGATACATCACCCTTGCCACGCCCGGCCATCCAGTACGCCGACTACGCCGCCTGGCAGCGCGGCGAATACCTGCACAGTGCAATCTGCGCCAGCAGCGCCGAATACTGGCAAGAGTATCTGGGGCAAACATTGCCGGCCCTCGATCTGCCGGTGGACTTCCCACGAAATGCCCGGCACAGCCACCCCGCCGGGCAGTATGACTTCAGTGTGCCCGCCCCCCTCGCGCAAGCCCTGAACCGCTTCTGCCAGCAGCAAAAACTGACGCCTTTCGTCGTGGCCCTCGGGGCCTGGCAATTGTTATTGAGCCGCTACAGTGGCCAATACGACTTTACCGTCGGCGTACCCAACGCCACCCGCAATCGCAGCGAAACCCAGAACCTGGTCGGCTTTTTCGTCAGCGCCCAGGTGTACCGGGCGCGCATTGATCCGCTGCTGTCCTGCGCAGACTTTCTCCAGCGGCTGCGGCGCGAATCGCTGGCGGCGCTGGACCATGGCGATTACCCGTTGGAATTGAGTTTCGACGCATTGCAATTGCACGCCAGCGAACACGCCAATCCGCTGTTCCAGGTGCTGTTCAACTGGCGCACCGAAGCCGGGCAACCGGACCGGATCGACCTGGACGGGCTGGCGCTGGAGTTCCTCGGCGCGGGTCCCGGCCAGGCCAAATTCGATCTGTCCCTGGACGTCGGCTATTCGCTCGAGGGCATCCACGCGAGTCTCGAATACAGCCAGGACCTCTACGCCCCTGCCACCCTCGAACGCCTGGCCCGGCACTGGCTGAACCTGCTCCATGCACTCACGGAAGATCCGCTGCGTGCGCTCGGCGAATTGCCGTTGCTGGCAAGCGACGAACGCCAGGTTCAGTTGCAGCAGTGGAATCCGCCCGCGTCGGCGATGCCTGAGGACGGCGTGCATCAATTGTTCGAACGCCAGGCGCTGGCAACCCCCGACTCGGTGGCCCTGATCTTCAACGACCTTGAGCTCAGTTATGCGCAGCTCAACCATGCGGCCAACGGCCTGGCCCACACCCTGATTGAATGCGGGGTCGGCCCCGAGGTGCTGGTGGGCATTGCCGTGGAGCGTTCGGCGCAGATGATTGTCAGCCTGCTGGCGGTGCTCAAGGCCGGCGGCGCCTATGTCCCGCTGGACCCCGATTATCCGCAGGAACGCCTGGCCTGGATGATCGAAGACAGTGGCCTGAGCGTGTTGCTGAGCCAGCGTTCGCTGCTTGATCGGCTGCCATCGATGCCCGGCGTCCAGCGACGCTGCGTCGACGACATCGATGTCCGGGGGACGCTGCCCGCACTTGACCCGCCCTGCCGCACCACCGGCCAAAACCTCGCCTATGTGATGTTCACGTCCGGCTCTACCGGTCGCCCCAAAGGGGTCGGCATCACCCAGGCGGCGTTGACCCGTCACGCCCAGGTGGCGCTGGAGTTTCTCGGCCTGAGCGCACAGGACCGGTCCCTGCAGTTCGCCACGTTCAACTTCGATGCCTTTGTCGAGCAGCTTTACCCGGCGTTGATCTGCGGCGCCTCGGTGGTGCTGCGCGGGCCGGATATCTGGGACAGTGAAACCTGGTACCGCGAACTGCTCGACAAACAGTTCAGCGTCAGCGACCTGACCACCACCTACTGGAACATGCTGGCCAAGGACTTCGCCGCTGCCGGTCAGCGCGACTACGGTGCACTGCGGCAAGTGATCGTCGGTGGCGAAGCGATGCCACCGGAGGGCGTTGCGGCCTGGGGCAAGGCCGGGCTCGGGCACGTGAAGCTGCTGAACACCTACGGGCCGACGGAAACGACAGTCAGCGCCACGGTGCTTGATTGCAGCGACTACGTGACAGGGCATATCGCCCTGCCCAAAAGCATGCCGATCGGCCAGCCTCTGGCCGGACGGGCGATTTACCTGCTCGATGCCGGCGGCCAGCCAGTGCCAGTAGGTGTCGTCGGTGAACTGATGATTGCCGGCGACCTGCTCGCACGCGGCTACTTCAAGCGACCTGAGCTCACGGCCGAGCGCTTCATCCCCGACCCGTTCGATGTTCAGGGCGGCGGTCGTCTCTACCGCACCGGCGATCTGGCGCGCTATCGCGCCGACGGTGTGATCGAGTATGCAGGCCGGCTGGATCACCAGGTGAAGATTCGCGGCTTCCGCATCGAACTCGGGGAAATCGAGTCATGCCTGCTGCGATCGCCGCAGGTCCGCGAGGCGTTGGTGGTTGCCCGGGAAGGCGCGGTGGGTTTGCAACTGGTCGGCTATGTCGTGGCCCAAAGCGACTCGCTGAGCGAACAGCAACAACTCGACCTGCGCGAAACCCTCAAGGCTGAGCTCAAGGCCAATCTGCCGGACTACATGGTGCCCAGCCATCTGCTGGTACTGGCCGCCATGCCGTTGAGCCCCAACGGCAAGCTCGACCGCAAGGCCCTGCCGCAGCCCGACCTCAGCCAGACGCAGCGCCACTTCATTGCTCCCGAAACGCCCCTGGAAAAGGCGCTCGCCGAACTCTGGCAAGAAGCATTGCAGGTCGAGCGTGTCAGCCTGGACGACAACTTTTTCGAACTCGGTGGCCACTCGATTCTGGCCATTCAATTCATCTCGACCCTAAACGCGCGCCTGGGCATCAAACTGGCGCTGCAACACATGCTGGCTCACCCCAATGTCCAGGCACTGGCCAGATTCATCGCCCTGGAGCATCAGCAGCATGTGCAATGCGTGGTCGAACTCAACGCCTCGACAGCGTCGGCGCCGCCGCTGTTCTGCCTGCACCCCAGCGGCGGTATCGTGTTCTGTTATCAGCCGCTGGCGAAAAAACTCAGTGCCCATGCCCGGACCTTCGGCGTGATGCACAAGGGCTTTGCCGACAAAGACTCGAACGCTCAGACATGGGCCGAGATGATTGCCGACTACAGCGCACAGATCGTCGAGAAGCAGCCACACGGCCCTTACCGATTGATGGGCTGGTCATTGGGGGGCGCGATTGCCATGGACGTCGCCGCCCACCTGGAGCGCCAGGGCAAGGAAGTGACCTTCCTCGGCCTCGTCGACAGCACATTGCCCGAACATGCCTTGCCCGCCGACCTGCCGCGCAAGCCTCTGGAAGAAGACAACCCGAACCACCTCAGCGCGGAAAACGAACTGCTGGCAGCACTCGAAGTCTTCAACCTGATGTTCGCGCATCTGGAACCGGCGGCGGCGAGCTTCATCGCCCGGAACCCGACGGCCGACCTCAAGACCTTCTATCGCTGGGCCAGCGAACAGACGGCCACCGGCGAGCAAGAGATGATCGCGACCCTGGAAGGCATCAAGCAGGAAGTCATGAACGCCCAGGCCTATGCGATTCACGATCGCCTGGTGGACGCGTTCAATGCCTTCTCGCTGCCGCTGCTCAAGGTCAAGGCCAGTTGCTGGTGGTCGCTGTCGCATAAAACCCTGGAGCAAGTGCTGTATTCGGAACAACTGCTCAGGGCCCACAACGTGACAGGCCAATTGCACACCTCGATCCACTCACCACTGCCGCACCGCAGCATGATCTACACCGAGTCGCTACTGGAGTCGTTTACCGAAGTGTTCCTCGGCAGCGCGGGCGAGTCATGTAGCTGACCGAGCGACGGCAAAAAAAACGCAGAAGCCATGGCTTCTGCGTTTTTGTTTGTACTTCCGGCAATACCGTAGCAGCTGCCGAGCAGCGCGAGGCTGCGAAGCAGTCGTAAAATCAGGCACTGCAGTCTGTCAGATACACCGTGCATTTAGGGTCTACGACTGCTGCGCAGCCGAACGCAGCCTCGCGCTGCTCGGCAGCTGCTACAAGATTAGCCCGCGCCCCTGGTAAAAGGGCGCGGGCCGGGACATTGACGCTAGTGCAAAGGACTCAGAACTGCGGTGTGTATTTCACGCTGAACATCACGTTGCGTGGATCACCGTAGTTGTTGTTGCCGTTGATCTGGTTGTAGGCCGCTGCGAAGTAGGTCTTGTCAAACAGGTTGTTGGCATTCATCGCCAGCTCGATTTCCGGGGTGAGCTGGTAACCGACGCGGGCATTCCACACGGTGTAACCCGGAACGTTGACGGAGTGGTCGAAACCTATCGTGTGGGTTTGTGCGGTAAAGCCCAGGCCTGTACTCACACGGCTCCAGTCGCCGCTCAACTGATAATTGCCCCACACACGCAGCATGTGTTTAGGCGTCCACCAGCTGAAGATTTTGCCTTCGTTGTCAGGGTCGTCGAGGTATTTGGTGGTGTTGTAGGTGTAGCCGGCAAACAGTTGCAGATTGTCGATCACTTCGCCGCTGATTTCGGCGTCCAGACCCTGGCTGCGCACTTTGCCCGATGCCGTCGAGCAGAACCAACCGTCGCAGGTTTGCGCACCCTGCGTATCGAGAACGGCACGGTTTTCCTGGTCGTAACGGAACAGGGCCACGGAGGTATTGATCCGGCCATCCATCAACTCGCCCTTGAGACCAATCTCGTAGTTACTGCCGATAATCGGTTTGAGTACCGCGCCGGCGGTATCGCGTTCGGTCTGCGGTGTATATACGTCGGTGTAACTGGCGTAGACCGCCCATTCGCGGCTCAGGTCATAGACGATACCGGCATAGGGCGTGACTTCTCCGGTTTCAGTGGCGGTGCTTTTTGGATCTTCTGTAATGCCGCTCGCGGTCTGGGTCGAAGACTTGTAATTGTAGTCGTACCAACTGACCCGCGAGCCGAGCACCAGGGTCAGGTCTTCAACAGGCTTGACCCTCCAGCTGCCGTACAGGCCTTTCTGCCGGATGTCGTATTGGCTGGGAGTCCCACGGCCACCGGGGCTATTGATCAAGCCTTCGTAGCTGATCTCCGGACGGTTGTGATCAATGTCGAAGATGTTGTCGGAGCTGTCATTGAAGGTTCGGGCGTATTTGTCGTCCGAGGTGTATTTGGAATAGTTGCCGCCCACCATGATTTCCTGCGGCATGGACAAGGCTTCGAACTTGCCGGTGAGGTTCATGTCCAGCGCGACTTTGGTGGAGTCCATGTCCGTCACGAAGTCAGCGTATTGCACGCCACTGCCATCGGGATTGATGCCATCGCCGGTGGATTGCACCCGCTGGTTCTTCGCCTTGTTGGTTTCCGTCATGCGCACGGCGCCGATCTTGAAGGCCCAGTCGTCGTTGAAACGATGTTCCAGATCGGTGTAGAGCGTGGTGACGTCGATATCCGAATGGTTCCACTTCGCCCCGGTGTACGTGCTGCGCGGCAGGTCGATGGGTTTACTGTCGGAGTAACGCGGGAAGCCGCGGACATTCGCGCGCGATTCGCCGTCGGACTGGCTGACCGCCACGCCCACGGTGGTGGCTTCGCTCAGATCGAAGTCCAGCGCGCCGTACAGCGAGGTGGTCTTGTACCATTCGGAATCAACGAATGTGTGGGTGTCGTCCTGGTCGGCCACGAAACGTCCACGAATGGTGCCGTTCTGGTTCAACGGCCCGCCCGCGTCCAGTTGCAGACCGTAGTGATCCCAGGAGCCAGCCTTGCCGGTCAGGGTCACGGTCGGTGTGGCCTGACCGCGCTTGCGCACCAGGTTGACCGCGCCACCCGGGCTGCCGGTGCCTTGCAGCAAGCCCGACGCACCACGCAGCACTTCCATGCGGTCGAAGAAAATCAAGTCCTGCGTGGCCCAGTTGCCCAGCGCGTAAGTGTTGCGCGGGATCGGCACACCGTCGTACTGCCAGTCATCGATCTGGAAACCGCGCGAAGAGAGGATCAAACCTCTGCCGACGCCTTGGGCACCGACCAGTCCGGTGGTCTTGTTGGCGGCGTCCTTGAGATCGACGATATCCTGATCATCCATTTGCTTGCGGGTCATCACCGTGACCGACTGCGGGATTTCCTTGAGGGTGTGGGTGCCCTTGCCGATGGTCACGGCATTCGAGGTGTAGGAATTCGAACCTTCGGTGGTCGCGCCCACCTGGTGCGCGTTGATGGTGGTGGCGCCCAGTTCCAGACCCTCGGTCGAACTGCCGCGTACCAGCATCAGCGTGTTGCCTTCAAAGCTGTAGTGCACGCCCGTGCCCTTGAGCAATTGGGCAATCGCCGCTTCGCTGCTCAACTTGCCGCTGACGCGTGTGCTGCGCAGGCCGGTCATATCATCGGCGCTGTAGATCACCTGCTGATTGGTCTGCGTGCCAAACGCCTGCAACGCCTGGGGCAAAGGCTGGGCAGGAATGTCGAGGGTGAAGTCTTCCGCGTGGACCTGCGCGCTGAGCGGCAGCAGGCAAGCCATGCCCAGGCCGGCCAACGAGCGACGCGAGCGCAGGGTTCGGGCAATGACCAAAGCCTTGAACAGAGGTTTCAACTCATGAATTGCTGACATCGTGCTCTCTATTTTTTAGTTGAAATGGATAGGATCCATGGGCAACCGAGTGCCCTGCCGCTGCCTGGACCTGTGAACCACCTGGATCGGCTGCCTCTCGGGCAACGTGTCGCAAGTTGATGACCGGCCCCTCCCCGGGCTCGATCGTTTGTCCGGGCAGCGGTAAAAATGTGTACGGCTGGGAAAACCTGAGCCCAGTGGCTACCCTGCCCGGCTCGATTTATCTGCTTACGTAGGTAAGACGCAGCACCACGCAAAAACCGGAATGAGTTTATTTATCATTTGCGCAAAAACTTAAAAAAAAGGCCGACGCGTTGGGCGTCGGCCTTTTTTTTCTGCTACTTCAACCGTTTTGTGCAGCCTTGGCGTTTTGCAGGTGCCGGGCTTTTTCGGTGAGCAACGCTTTTTCTTCGGGGCTCATGTTGTCCAGACGCAACCGCGCCTGGGCGATTTTCTCCAACTGACCCGGACTGCTTTCCCGGGAGCGCAACGCCGCCGCCAGCCCCGCCACGGTCGGATGGTCAAACACCACGCCCGGCTGGATTTCGCACTGCAACAACTTGCGAATGCCGGCCACCAGTTTGATCACCAGCAAGGAATGGCCCCCAGCGGCGAAAAAGTCCCGGTCGATGCCCAGACGCTCAACCCCCAGTAACTGCGCCATGCGCGTCACCAGCAATTGCTCAAGAGCATCGCGGGGTTGCATGCCTTCATCGTCAGCCGAGGTGGACGCGAGTTGTTGCAAGGCCTTGCGGTCAACCTTGCCGTTGGCCAGTCGCGGGAAGCTGTCGATCAACTGCAAGTGCTGCGGCAGCATCACACTGGGCAGACGCAGCGCCAGTTCGTCGCGAACGGCATCGAGCAAAGTCGCCGAAGGCGCCTGATGCGGCACGATGAACGCGAGCATCCCGTCTTGCGCGGACGGCCCCGGCAACACCAGTGCTTGCGCGACCTGCGGCACACGCAGTAACTCGGCTTCGATCTCTGCCAGTTCGATACGGAAACCCCGTACCTTGATTTGCTGATCGCGCCGACCGTGCAACGCAATCGCCAGATCCGGGCGATAGCGGGCCAGGTCGCCGGTGCGGTACAGGCGCTCCTGCGGATTGAACGGGCTCTGGATGAACACTTGCGAATCGGCCTCGACATTCACGTAGCCGCGACACAACTGCGCGCCGCCGAGGTACAACTCGCCCAGCACACCGACCGGCGCCAGTTGCCGGTTATCGTCGAGTACAAACACCTGATTGTTGCCCAACACCCGGGACAGAACGCCGGCGTCAGGCACCGCCGCCTCCAGATCCAGCGGATGAACCAGCACGCCGACCGTGGCCTCGGTCGGGCCGTAGTGATTGAACACCCGGCAATCACTGCGCAAACCGGCGATCCGTTGCACCAATGCCTGGGCAATCGGCTCGCCACCCAGCACCAGCGTGCGCGGCAGTTGCGCGCGTTCGCTGTCGAGCAGCGCGGCCAGGTGCGACGGAACGATCTTCAGGCAATCGATGGCTTGCCGTTGCAGGAAGTCGGCAAACAAATTGCCGTCCTGCATTTGCTCATCGCTGGCCACATGCAGTGCGGCGCCGTTGAACAAGGCGCCGAACAGCGCCGTGTTGCCCAGGTCCGCCGCCACCGTGGAGGTGAAGCCGAACTGCTGGCATTGATCCAGCCCCAGGGCCTGGCTGACGTGAGCGGTGTAATTAAGTAATTGCCTATGCTCGATGACCACGCCTTTCGGCATACCGGTGGAGCCGGAGGTGAACAGCACATACGCCGCCTGATCGCCCTGTGTATCGTGGGTGATGGCCGACGTGCTCGCCGGGGCCGATTGCAGCACACGATCCACGGTCGCCAGAGGCAACGGATAATCGTGCCATTGCGCGATGTGCCCGGCGTCGACCAGCAGCAACGCAGCGCCGGCCTGTTCCAGCATCAAGGCTTGACGGGCTTGCGGCCATTGCGGGTCCAGCGGCAGGTACGCGGCGCCGATGCGCCACGCCGCGAGCATGGCGATCACCAGCTCCGCCGAGCGTGGCAAGGCCAGCGCGACGATAGCCCCCGGCGCCATGCCCTGGGCTTTTAATGCCTGGGCCAACACCTCGACCTTCGTCTGCAACTGCCCGTAACTCAGGCGTCGATCGCCGTCAGTCAAGGCGATGGCTTGCGGCGTGGTCCGGGCCCAGTCGGCAATGCGCTGCGGCAAGAACCGGCTATCGACCCGTGCTCGCGCTGGCGGGTTTATCGACAGCAAGCGCTGTTGTTCGGCGGCTCCCAACACGTTCAGTTGACCGAGTTCGGCGTGAAGATTGGCAACGATGTTTTCGAGCAATACGCGCAGCTGCTCCAGCAACCCTTCCATCGCCTGAACCGAGTAACGGGACGGGGTGTAATGCAGGTGGAACCCGTGGGCGCTGCCCGCCTCGTCCGTTTCCAGTTCAAGCATTAATTCAAACCGTGCTTCGCGCACCGCCAAACGCGGAGTCCATTGCAGATCAGCGGACGTCGCGGCTTGCATGGCCCGGCACACGGCAAAACCATAGGCCGGGCGAGCCGCCGTCGGCGCCAGTTCAGGCGACCAGTATTCCTGCCACGTACGGTGCTCATCCAGGCGCGCCGCCAACTCCGCCACCCAAGTGCTGAATGCTGCATTCGCCGTCAGTGACAGGTTCAGCGGCAGGGTTTTCTCGAACACGCCCACGGCATTACTGAAGTATTGGTAATCTTCGCGACTGTCATGCCGCACCCCGACCAGCACCTGTTGATGCCCGCTGAGCCGACCCAGCAACAGCCACCAGGCCGCTTGCAGCACCACACTCGGCGATTGCTCCAACGCCCCGACCACTTGCTGCAAACCGCTGCGCAGTGCCGGATCGAGCGTGAGCGCCAGCGATTCAGTGGCCGACGACAATCCAGGATTCCCGTTGCGATAGGCCAGCCACGGAGTACTCAAATCGGGATCGGCGCCTTGCAGGTGTTCCTGCCAGTAAGTACGTGCGCCGGCCGCGTCTTCGTCGAGCACCACTTCACTGCGCCATTCCAGGTACTGGGTGAATTCACCGGTCTCTTCGTCGTCCGCCGCCGACTGTTGCCCATAGGCCCGCACCAATTGCTGATACAGCAACCGCACGCCGCTTTGATCGAGGCTGTGCCGGGCCAGGCCCAAGACCAATTTCCATTGATCATCGGCCAGGCGATAGAGCACCGCTTGCGCGCCTTCGGATTCACCGACGACAAAAGCACGTTCCGCCCATTCGCTGAGCTGAGCCTGAATACCGGCCGGGGTATCGACCCGCGCCTGCACGCTCAGCGGGAAGCGCTCCGCCCCCCCGACGAACTGTCGGACACCATGGAATCCCGGCGCCTTGCCCAGCCGCGCAATCAGCATCGGCTGTTGCGCCAGCAAGCGATCCAGTGCGTTTTGCACCCGCTGCGGATCGAGGGCGCCGCTGATCTCGACCTCCAGGAAATGCAGCGCATCACCACAGGCCGGGGCCTTGGGCAACTGCTCCAGCCACCGTTGCTGTTCAGGCGTCAAGGCGTAACCCAGGTCCTGCTGGTCCATCGATACCTCGTTCATGCTCCGGTTTCCTCGGTGTTCATTTCGCGTTCAAGGGCGCTGCGGTCGAACATATCGCCCATGGCCACGACAATCTTGCGCGGGCCTTCGAACGGATCACGGGCATGGGCCACCAGCATGTTGTCGAGCAGGATGGCGTCGCCTTTTTGCCAGTCGAAACGCACCGCGCATTCTTCGTACAAGTCACCGATGCGTTGCATCACTTCGTCTTCGATCGGCGTGCCGTCGCCGTAGAACACGTGGCGCGGCAAGCGGTCCAGGCCGAACATCGACAACAGGTCTTCCCGCACGTCCGGCTCCAGCCAATAGATGTGATGCAGTTGCACCTGGTTGAAGAACGATTTGGCGCCGGTCACCGGGTGACGAATGATGGCCGGCCCTGGGGTGCGGGTTTGCAATTCGTTGTTGTCGAGCCAGCGCCATTCGATGCCACCGGCCCGGCAACGGGCCTCCACCTCAGCACGGTCTTCAGTCTTGAAGAAATGCTGCCAGGACACGTCGAGGTTGTCGGTGAAGGTGCGCACGTAAAGCAGGCCTTTTTCCTCGAACTTGTCCCGCAGGTCCGCCGGCAGTTTTTCGTACATCAACCGGCAATCCACCACTGGAGTCGCACCGCCAATGGACGCGGCTTGCTCGCAATAGAACATCTGCTTGCGCGGCCAGCGATCCTGATGGGAGCTCTCGTTATGGAACAGGATCATCTTGCGTTCCGGGTACGGCGTGGAGCGGTAGGTGTTCTTGCCGCCCTCTTTCTTCGGCAGATCGCCGTACTGGCCGTAAAGCCCTGGCTGGATCGCTTCGGCAAACGCCTCGAAGCCTTGAATGCCATCCAGTTCGAAACCACGGAACAGAATCCCGGCATGCCTGGCGAGTTTTTCTTCGATCAGCGGCCGGTTGTTGTTGATCCACTCGATCAAGTCCAGGTGCGGCTCGTTCGGTTCCAGCAGCAGCGGGAACGGCTGTGGCGCGGCGATCAGCGATTCGCGTATTGGCGCCGGTCGGGCCTTGGCCGCCGGGGCGGCGCCACGCTTGAGGAACTTACCGAGTTTGTCGGCCTTGGGTCCGGGGACGGCAGGCTTGGCGGCCACCGCTAAATTGTCGACTGGCATGCTGATAGCTCCCAATTGAATGTCCTGATCAGCGACGATCTGTTCCAACAGGGCTATCCAGGCCTTCACCAGGTGCTGGATGCGCTCGTGTCCGAACAAGGTTGTGGCGAATTGCCAATTACCCAGCAATTGCCCTGCTTCATCGTCAACGAACAACGCCATGTCGAATTTAGAATGGGTCTCCAGCGCCGGCAGCGATTCCACGCTCAAACCGCCGATGGCCTGGGTGCGTCCCGGCAGGTTGTTCATCACGAACAACACTTGCACCAGCGGGTTCATGCCCTTGTGCCGCGGCACGTCCGAGGCGTCGACGATCATGTCGAACGGCAGGTCCTGATGCTCCAGGGCACTGAGCAGGGATTCCTGGGTCTGGCCCAGGAATCGGGCGAACGGCGTGGTGGCGTCGAACTGCGAACGCAACGGCAAGACGTTGACGAAGAAGCCGATCAACCGTTCAAGCTCCGGCTGTTCACGCCCGGCCACGTCGGCGCCGACCAACACATCCGCAACGCCGCTGATCTGGTGCAACAACACCTGGAACGAGGCCAGCAGCGTGCTGTACAGCGTGACGCCCGCGTCCATCGACAACTGGCGCAAGGCCGTGCTGAGTGGCGTGGTGAGCTGGAACTGCACCGAGTCACCCGCATAGGACGGTGTCAAGCCACGGGGGTTGTCCGATGGCAACTTCAGATGCCCGTCATAGCCCGCGAGCCGCGCTTTCCAGTACTCGGCCTGGCGCGCCAGCACGCCTTGCTGTTCCAGTTCCTGCTGCCACAGCGCGAAGTCGGAATACTGCACCTCCAGCGCCGGCAACGGGGTCAGGTCACCGGCCTTGGTGCGGTGGTAAATCTGCACCAGTTCGTTGACCAGCAAGCCCATCGACCAACCATCGGAAATGATGTGGTGCATCGCATAAAGCATCACATGCTCGGTCGGCCCCAGGTGCAGGATCCGTCCACGCAACAGCGGTGCGTGTTCCATATCAATCGGGGTGCGCGCGTTTTCCAGTGCTGCTTGCGCCACCCATTCTTCCTGGGCACTGCGGGACAGAGCGGACAAATCGATCACCGGGAAATCCAGTTCAACCTGCTCGGCGATCACGGCAATCGGGTCACCTTCATCGTCCTGGGTATACGCGGTACGCAGCACTTCATGGCGGCGCACCACCTCGGCGAAACTGCTGATCAGCCGTTCCACCGACAACTCACCACGCAAACGCGAGGCCATCGGCATGCCATAGGCCGCGGTGCCGCCGGACAATTGCTCGGCGATCCACAAGCGACGCTGCACCAGCGACAACGGTGCGCTGTGCCGGGTGCCATGGGCCTTGAGCACCACACCGTGGCCGTTCGGCTCAGGTGTGCCCTGCTGCCGCGCGATCCACGCCGCGAGGTCCTTGAGTCGCGGATGGCCGAACAGGTCGCGCAGGCTCAACGTACAGGCCGTGAGTTTGCGCAGGCGCGAGACCGCTTGCGTGGCGAGCAGGGAATGCCCGCCCAGTTCGAAAAAGTGATCGTCGCGGCCGACCTGTTGCAGTTCCAGCACGTCCTGCCAGACCGTAGCGATCTGCTGTTCCAGTGCACCTTCAGGCGCGACATAGTCCAACGCCGCCAGATTGGCATCGACGCCCGGCAAGGCCTTGCGATCGATCTTGCCATTCGGGCTCAGGGGCAGGCCTTCGAGGAACAGCACATGGGCCGGAACCATGTAATCCGGCAGGCTGGCCTTCAAGCGTGCCTTGATGTCACCGCGCAACGCCGCCAGCGTGGATGAATCGGCGCTGGCTTGCGCCGGATCGTCGAACACCACGTACGCCACCAATTGCTGACCGATGGCGCCCGGTTGCGCCACCACCAGTGCCTGACGCACCGCAGGAACCCGCAGCAGATGGGTTTCTATTTCACCGAGCTCGATGCGCAATCCACGAATCTTCACTTGATGATCGACCCGCCCGACGTACTCAATCACGCCGTCGGCGCGATAACGCGCGAGGTCGCCGGTACGGTACACGCGGCCACCACCCAGTGGATCGAACGGGTCGGGAATGAAGCGCTCGGCGGTCAATTCCGGGCGCTGGAAGTAGCCCCGTGCGAGCAGCTCACCGCCAATCACCAATTCCCCGACCACACCGACCGGCGCCGGTTGGCCCTGGGTGTCGAGCACATGAATCGCCCGGCCGCCCAACGCCCGGCCAATCGGCATGGTCACCGGCAACGGGTCGCGGCCGGACACGTAGTCGCTGCAATCGAACAGCGTGGCGCTGACCGTGGCTTCGGTCGGGCCGTAGGTGTTCAGCAGGCGCACATGGCCCAGCCCGGCCTGGCCCCAGGCGGCAACACCTTCCGGCGGCATGGCTTCGCCACCGACGATCACCTGGCGCAACGCACCATAGTCACGATAACCCGCCGCCGCGAGGTCCTTGGCCAACATATTCCAGTAGGCAGTGGTCAGGTCGCTGACGCTGAACTGCTTGTCGCGCAATTCGCGATACCAGGTCTCGCTGTCCCAGATATCCGGCCCGCGCAGCACCACCGAGGCACCGCAAATCAGTGCCGGGTAAAGCTGCTCGACAAAGGCATCGAAGTTGAACGTGGCAAATTGCAGCGAGCGGTCCTGCGGCGTGAGGCCGAGGAAATCCAGGGCCACCCGGGCATGACGGGTCAGCGCCGATTGAGTGATGCCAACGCCTTTCGGGCGCCCGGTGGAGCCCGAGGTGAACATCACATACGCCAGGTTTTGCGGGCCGCTGCGCTGCGGCAGATTGTCGGTCCGGGTCGGGTAATCCAGTTGATCCAGGCTCAGGACGGTCACACCCGCAGCTTCTGGCAACTTCGGCACGAGGTGGCTTTGGGTCAACAGCACACGCAGACCACTGTCCTCGATCATCGCGCCCAGTCGCTCGGCCGGGTACTCCGGGTCCAGCGGCACGTAGGCGCCACCGGCCTTGAGCACCGCCAGCAGGCTAATGATCATCTGCGTCGAACGCTCGACCGCAATGCCCACCAGCACTTCGGGGCCGACGCCGTGTTGCAGCAGCACGCGGGCCAATTGGTTGGCCTGGGCATTGAGCTGGGCATAACTCAGGCGTTGCTCGTCGAAAATCAACGCCAGCGCGTGCGGCGTGCGTTCGGCTTGCCGTTCAAACAAACGCTGCACGCACACGTCATCGACCGGCAGCGCCAGCGGCTCGCGCACAGCGGTCGAGACCAGGGCCAGATCGCCCACGGCACTGGCGGCAGGTGCCTCGACCATCTGCAACAGCAGGTGCGCGAGATGCCCGGCCAGTTGTTCAATCGCGGCGTCATCGAACTGCTGACGATCGAAACTCAGTTGAAACGACAACTCAGCGCCGAGGTTTACCGACAGGGTCAACGGGTAATTGGTTTGCTCGAAGTTACCCACTTCGCCGAAGCGCAGATCTTGCGGTGCGCCCTGTTGCAGGGCTTCGGAGATCGGGTAGTTCTCGAACACCAGAATGTTGTCGAACAGGGCTTCGCCGCCCTGCCCGGCCCAACGCTGGATGTCGAACAGCGCGGTGTGTTCTTGCTCACGCAAGGCCAGGTTCTGCGCCTGCACCTGTTGCAACCACTGCGCCAACGGCTGTTCGGCCCGTGGGCTGGCGACCACCGGCAAGGTGTTGATGAACAGGCCGATCTGCTGTTCGACCCCGGCCAATTGCGCCGGACGTCCGGACACCGTGGCACCGAAGCTGACTGTGTCCAGCCCGGTATAGCGTTGCAACAGCAGCAACCAGGCGGCTTGCACCAGGGTGTTGAGGGTGACTTTCTGTTCCCGTGCAAACGTGTTGAGCCCGGCGGTCTGCGCCAGGTCCAGGGTCAGGAAATGCTCGCCCTGGGCGGCGTTGGCCGCTTCGCTGCCGGTCCACACCAGCGCTTTGGCCAACCGGGTCGGCTCATCGAACCCGGCCAACTGGCCTTTCCAGAAACCTTCGGTGACCTGCGCGTCCTGTTGCGTCAGCCATTCGATGTAGTCGCGATAACGCCCCGCCGTGTTCGCCGGCACCTGGCCGCTGTAGCGTTGCAGCACTTCCCCGAGCAGCTGCGAATTGCTCCAGCCGTCCATCAAGATGTGATGGCTGGTGTAGATCAGGTGAAAACGCGCGGTGTCGAGACGCACCACCGTCAGGTTCAGCAACGGTGCGGCGGCAAGGTCAAAACCCTGCTGGCGCTGTGCGGCCGCCAGTTCGCTGAGCGCCAGGGCCACATCGCTGTGGTCGCGCCAGTCATGGAAGGTGAACGGCACGGCCAGTTGCTTGTGAATCACCTGCAACGGACGCTTGAACTCGCCGTCCCAGACAAAACTACTGCGCAGCACATCGTGCGCATCCATTGCCGCTTGCCAGGCCTCGCGGAAACGCTCGACGTTCAAGCCTTCGACATCCACGCACAGCTGATTGATGTAATCGCCGGCCTGCTGCTCGTAGAGGGTGTGGAACAGCATGCCTTGCTGCATCGGTGACAGCGGGTAAATGTCTTCGACCTGGCGTGGCGTCACGGGCAATGAATCAAGCTGGCGTTGCGTCAACCCGGCCAGCGGGAAGTCCGACGGTGTCAGGCCCTGATGCCGAGCCTCACAGCAGTGCTCGATCAACAGCCCCAGTTCCCGCGCATAAGCCTGCGCCAATCGCTCGATGGTCGACGGATCGAACATCTGCCCGCTGAACGTCCAGCCAATACTCAATTCGCCGCCATACACCCGGCCATTGAGGGTCAGCCAGTTGTCCAGCGGTGCCAGCGGACTTTGCTCCGCGCCCGCCGATTCGCTGGCCGGGGTGAACAGTGCGCCCGCCTCGTCGCCGAACCCGGCATCGAACTGGCCGAGGTAGTTGAAGGTAATGCGCGGCACGGGCAAGGCTTGCAGCATTTGCCGGGTACTGTCGTTGCCCAGGTAGCGCAGCGCGCCAAAGCCCAGGCCTTTATCGGGGATCGCCCGCAGTTGCTCCTTGATCGTCTTGATCGAGTCTTGCGGCGTGCTCGCCGGGGTCAGCCGAACCGGGAACAGACTGGTGAACCAACCCACGCTGCGGCTCAAATCGAGTTCGTCGAACAGCGCCTCGCGACCGTGGCCTTCGAGCTGGATCAGGGTCGAGGCTTCACCCGTCCAGTCCGCAATCACCCGCGCCAGCGCCGTCAGCAACAGGTCGTTGACCTGCGTGCGATAGGCCGCCGGCGCCTCCTGCAACAGCTGGCGAGTCTGCTGTTTGTCCAGACGGGTCTGCACATGCAAGGCGTGGCGATTGTGCAACTCGCCCTGGGGTCGATCGCAGGGCAAGTCATTGCGTGAACCCTGCAACTGCTCTTGCCAGAACCTCAGCTGAGCCTGCATCGCCGGGCTGTCGGCATGTTGTTGCAAGCGTCGCGCCCAGGCCTGGGTGGCGCTGGTCTTGGCCGGCAATGTGAGCGTTTGGCCCGCCTGCAACTGCTCGCAGGCCTGTTGCAGGTCTTCGAGCAGAATCCGCCAGGACACGCCGTCGACCACCAGGTGATGGATCACCAGCAACAGTCGCTGACTGCCATCGGCCATGTTCGCCAGCACCGCGCGCAGCAGATTACCGTTCGCCAGTTCGAGGCTGCGCTGTGCCTGTTCGCCCAACTGTTCGAGTGCCGCCGCATCAGCAACGTCGGCGGTCCACAGCAGCGGCGACTGTTGCCAGAGCGCCTGTTGCTCGGCCAGGGAGCGATGCTGCGCGGTCCATTTATTACCCTGACGGGTGAAGGCCAGACGCAACGCGTCGTGATGGCTGACCAGCGCCTGCAACGCCCGCTCCAGGTGTTCGGCGTGCAGTGGTTTGGCGGACTTGAGCAGCACCGACTGGTTCCAGTGGTGCGGCTCGGCCATCTCGCGTTCAAAGAACAACTGCTGGAATGGCAGCAACGGCGTATCGCCAGTGACCGGGCCCTGGTCGATGCGCAAGTCGCTGTCGCCGACCTTCGCCACCGCCGCGAGGCTTTGCACGTTCTGGTGCAGGAACAGGTCTTTGGGGCTGAAATGAATCCCCGCCTGACGCGCCCGGCTGACTACCTGGATCGAGATGATCGAATCGCCGCCCAGCTCGAAGAAGTTGTCGCTGATTCCCACCTGCGACCGACCCAGCACGCTTTGCCAGATCTCCACCAGCGCTTGTTCCATAGCGCTGGTCGGGGCGGTGTAAGCCTTGCTGCTGGCCGTGGTGTCGGCCTTGGGCAACGCCTTGCGTTCCAGTTTGCCGTTGGGGCTGACCGGCATTTTTTCCAGCCACAGCCAATGCTGCGGGACCATGTAGTCCGGCAATGTCTGGCTCAGGTGTTCCTTGAGACTGCGCTGCAAGGCGTTGCGAGTTTCATCGTCGGCGTGCAGCAACGCGTCACGGGCCGGCACCACATACGCCACCAGCAGCGTGCCGTCCTGGGCGATGACCACGGTTTCACGGACTTCGGCGTGTTCGGCCAGGCGCGCTTCGATCTCGCCCAATTCGATGCGCAGGCCACGGATTTTCACCTGATGGTCCATGCGCCCGGCGTATTCGATCACCCCGTCGGCGCGATAACGCGCCAGGTCGCCGGTGCGGTACAGACGCTGGCCGTCACCGAACGGGCTGGTCGCGAAGCGATCCGCCGTGAGCGATGGACGACGGTGATAACCCCGGGCCAGGCCTTCGCCGCCCAGGTACAACTCACCAATCACGCCCACCGGCACCGGCGACAACTCGTGATCGAGAATGTAAGTGCCCAGGTTGGCGATCGGCTGGCCGATCGGCACGCTGTCGCGCCCTTCGTCGACGCACGTCCAGTGCGTGACGTCGATGGCCGCTTCGGTCGGGCCGTAGAGGTTGTACAGCCCGGCATTCGGCAGCTTGGCAAACACTTGCTGCTGCGCGTCCACTGGCAGGGCTTCGCCGCTGCAGACAATCCGGGTCAGGCTGCGGCACTGGCCCACCGCAGGGTCTTGCAGGAACGCCTGCAACATCGACGGTACGAAGTGCAGCGTGGTGATGCGTTGCGCGGTGATCAGTTCGATCAACTGCGCCGGATCACGATGAATACCCGGCGCGGCCACCACCAGGGTCGAACCGGTCAGCAGCGGCCAGAAGAACTCCCAGACCGACACGTCGAAACTGAACGGGGTCTTTTGCAGCACGCTGTCCGTGGCGTCGAGCCGATAGGCCTGTTGCATCCAGCACAGACGATTGATCAGTGCCGAATGACGGTTGCCCGCGCCTTTGGGTTTGCCGGTGGAGCCCGAGGTGTAGATCACATAGGCAAGGTTTTCCCCGTCGAGATCAACGCCAGGGTTGGCATCGCTGCGGCCTTCCAGCCAGTCGCCGTCCTGATCCAGCACCAGGCTGCGAATGCCGGCCGGAATCGGCAATTGCTCAAGCAAATGGCTCTGGGTCAGCAGCAACTGGATGCCGCTGTCTTCAAACATGTAGGCCAAACGTTCCTGTGGGTATTCCGGGTCCAACGGCAAATAGGCACCGCCCGCCTTGAGAATCGCCAGCAGGCCCACGACCATTTCCACCGACCGCTCGACCGCGATGCCCACCAGCACATCCGGGCCGACGCCCTGCTCGATCAGCACGTGAGCCAGTTGGTTGGCGCGGCCATTGAGTTCGGCGTAGCTCAAGCGTTGCTCGGCAAACACCAGCGCACACGCCTGCGGGGTTTTACCGACCTGCTCTTCGATCAGCGCCTGCACGCTGCGATGCAACGGGTAGTCGACAGCGGTGGCGTTCCAACCGGCGACCGTCAATTGCCGCTCGCGGTCATCGAGCAACGCCAATTGCCCGACCGGACGGTGGATGTCCTCGACCAGGCCCTGCAACAGATTCAGCCAGTGCCGGCCCATGCGCTCGATGGTCGATGGCTCGAACAAATCAGTGGCGTAGGTCAGTGACGCGTGCAGGCCTTGCGGGTTATCACTGGTGTCCAGGGTCAGGTCGAACTGCGCGGTGCGGTGTTCCCAACTGAGGTTTGCCAGCTCGATGCCCGGCAACGATTCGGCCAGCGTTGAGGCCGCTTCGCTGCGATGGTTGAACATCGCCTGGAACAGCGGGCTATGGCTCAGGTTGCGTTGCGGTTGCAGCGCATCGACCAGTTGCTCGAACGGCAGGTCCTGATGCATCTGCGCCGCCATGGCCGTCTGCTTCACCTGTTGCAGCAATTGCGCGCCCGTCAGCTGGCCGTCGAACTCGGCGCGCAGCACCTGGGTGTTGACGAAGAAACCGATCAGACGCTCGGTTTCCAGCCGATTACGGTTGGCAATCGGCACGCCGACGCGGATATCGACCTGGCCGCTGTAGCGATGCAGCAAGGTCTGGAACGAGCCGAGCAACAGCATGAACAGCGTGACGTTTTCCCGTCGGGCCAAGGCCTTCAGGGCATTGCTCAGGGATTCGTCGAGGGCAATCGGCAGACGCGCGCCACGAAAACTTTGCTGCGCCGGGCGCGGATGATCCAGTGGCAGCTCCAGCAGCTCCAGCAGCGGCTGTTCGCTGCCGAGTTTTTCGCGCCAGTAGGCCAACTGCCGATCCCGTTCGCCGGCGGCCATCCATTGACGCTGCCACACCGCGTAGTCGGCGTACTGCACCGGCAATGGCGGCAGTGCGGCCGGCCGGCCCTGGCTGAGCGCCGCATACAGGGCCATCAAATCATCGGTCATCACCTGCAACGACCAGGCATCGGAGACGATGTGGTGTAGGGTCAGAATCAGCACGTGATCCTGCTCGCCCACCTGCAGCAGAACGAAGCGCACCAACGAGCCGTCGAGCACATCGAACGGGCGTTGCGTCTCCTGTTCGACGAAGGCCTTGATGCTCGCTTCATCGCTGGCAGCCAGACGTTGCTCGACAAAACTGATGCGGCCTTGCGGGCGGATCACCTGCCAGGTGCGGCCATCTTCCTCGACGAACGCTGTGCGCAAACTTTCGTGGCGCTCCACCAGCGCCTCAAAGCTGCGTTGCAGGGCGTTTTTGTCCAGCGCGCCGCGCATCCGCAGCGCGGTCGGGATGTTGTAGGCGGCGCTGTCGGGGTCCATTTTCCACAGGAACCATTGGCGCTCCTGGGCAAAGGACAGTGCCAGCGGTTGGTCTCGGTCGACCCGGGTCATCGGCGGTGACTGTTCGCCCGGCTCGGCGCCCAGCGCCTGGACGAAATCCTCCAGGGTGCTGTGCTCGAACAGGCTGCGCAACGGCACCTGAATGCCCAGCACCCGACGCACCCGCGACACCACTTGGGTCACCAGCAGGGAGTGCCCGCCCAGCTCGAAGAAGTTGTCGGTCAGGCCCACGCGGTCCAGCTTCAGTACGTCCTGCCAGATGGCGGCGACTTGCTGTTGCCGCTCGCTCTGTGGGGCGACATAACGCGCCTGTAACTGGCTCGCGTCCACCGCTGGCAACGCCTTGCGATTGAGTTTGCCGTTAGGTGTCAGCGGTAGGTTGGCGAGGAACAGCAGATGCGCCGGGACCATGAATTCCGGCAGGCATTCCTTGAGCCGCGCCTTGAGTTCATCGCGCAGACGCAGTTGCTCGTCGGCGGCATCGAGGTCCAGTTGCGGCGCGACCACATAGGCCACCAGTTGCTGGCTGCCCAGGGCTTCCTGCGCCAGCACCGCCACTTCACGGACTGCTGGCTGCTCCAGCAAACGCGCCTCGATTTCACCCAGTTCGATGCGGAAACCGCGGATCTTCACTTGATGGTCGATACGCCCCATGTATTCGAGCACGCCGTCATGACGATGGCGTGCCAGATCGCCGGTACGGTACAGCCGCGCGCCGTTGCCGAACGGGTCGGGCAGGAAGCGCTCGGCGGTCATTGCCGCTCGGTCGTGATACCCACGGGCCAGGCCGTCGCCGCCGATCAGCAGTTCGCCAATCGAGCCCGCCGGGTTCGGTGCCAGGTCATCACCCAAAATGTACAGCGTGGTGTTGGCAATCGGTTTGCCCAGGTACGGCTGGCGCTGCTCGCGGGTCAGCTGCCAGGCCGCCGACCAGATGGTGGTTTCGGTCGGGCCATAAAGGTTCCAGACCTGCCCCGCCAGACCGAGCATGCGTTGGGCCAGGTCATCGGCCAGCGCTTCGCCACCGCAGAGGAATTTACAACCCTGGAGGGTGGGCGCCTGTTCATGGTCGAGCAACATGCGCCAGGTCGACGGCGTGGCTTGCACCACCGTGACTTGCTGTTGCCGGATCATCTCCAGCAGCGCTTGCGGATCCTGGGCGGTGTGCTTGTCCACCAACACCACACCGGCACCGCTGAGCAGCGGGCCGTAGATTTCCAGGCCGAAAATATCGAACGAGAACGTGGTCAGCGACAGCATGCGGTCCTGGGCCTCGATGCCCGGCGCCTTGACCATGCTCACCACGAAGTTCACCAGCGCCTGATGGCGCACCATCACCCCTTTGGGCTTGCCGGTGGAGCCGGAGGTGTAAATCGCATACGCCAGGTGTTCACCGCTGAGCGCTACCTGCGGATCGGCCTCGCTGTAACCGCGAGCGTGCTCGCCTTGCGGGTCGAGCAACAGGGTCTGCACGCCGGCCGGAATCGGCAATTGCCCGATCAAATGCGCCTGGGTCAGCAGCAGTTGCAAGCCACTGTCTTCGATCATGTGCGCCAGACGGTCTTCAGGGTATTGCGGGTCCAGCGGCACGTAGGCACCGCCCGCCTTGAGAATCGCCAACAGCCCGATCAGCATTTCCAGGCTGCGGTCGATGGCGATACCGACCAACTGATCCGGGCCGACGCCCCGTTCGATCAGCCGATGGGCCAACTGGTTGGCCTGGCGATTGAGTTGTGCATAACTCAGGGATTGCCCGTCGAACACCAACGCCGTGGCCTCTGGCGTGCGCATCGCCTGGGCTTCGATCAATTGATGAATGCAACGGTCAGTCGGGTATTCGGCGGCGCTGCGGTTCCAGTCGACCAGCACCTGCTGTTGTTCGGTTTCGTCGAGCAGACCTAGTTCGCCTACACGCTGCTGCGGATCGGCAACGATGCTGCCCAACAGGTTTTGCCAATGCCGTGCCAGACGCTCGATGGTCGCGCCGTCAAACAGGTCGGTGGCATAGGTCAGCTGTGCGCCGAGGCCCTCGGGGCCGTCGAAGGTTTCCAGGGTCAGGTCGAATTGCGCGGTGCGCGAGGGCTGATGCAAGTGGCGGATCGTCAGCGCCGACTCGCCCGTGCCCTGGCGGCTTTGGCTGGCGCCGGTGCTCTGGTGGTTGTACATGACCTGGAACAGCGGGCTGTAGCTCAGGCTGCGTTCCGGCTGCAAGGCCTCGACCAATTGCTCGAAAGGCAGGTCCTGATGCGCCTGGGCGGCCATCGCGGTCTGTTTGACCTGGGCCAGCAGCGTGCTGAACGTGGCCTGAGCGTCGAACTCGGTCTTGAGCACCTGGGTGTTGACGAAGAAGCCGATCAGCCGCTCGGTCTCGACCCGGTTGCGATTAGCGGTGGGCACGCCGACGCGAATCTCGGCCTGGCCACTGTAGCGATGCAACAAGGTCTGGAACGACGCCAGCAACAGCATGAACAGGGTGACATTTTCACTTTTGGCCAAGGCCCTCAGGCGCTCACCCAGTGTCGGCGGCAATGCCAGTTCATGACGAGCACCACGCAGGCTCTGCACCGCCGGACGCGGGTAATCGGTGGGCAACTCCAGCACCGGATGTTCGCTGCCCAAGTGCGCCTGCCAATACTCCAGCTGCCGCTCGCGCTCCCCGGCTTCCATCCAGTGCCGTTGCCAGATGCCATAGTCGGCGTACTGGATCGACAGCGCCGGCAAAGCGAGTTCCTGGCCCTGGCGGTAAGCGCCGTACAGTTGCAGCAGTTCATCGACCATGACCCGCATCGACGCGCCATCCGAGGCGATGTGGTGCTGGGTCAGGGTCAGCACGTGCGCCTGCGCACCAAGGCGCAGCAGGCTGACGCGCAACAGCGGCCCGTTGACCAAGTCGAACGGCTGCCCGGCCTGTTCGGCGACGAACGCTTGAATCTGCGCTTCTGGCGACAGGGCATCGGGGCGTTCATCCAGTTCATGCACGGCGACGGTCAGGTTCATGTGCGGATGAATCACTTGCACCGCTTGCTCATCCTGCTGCCGGAACGTGGTGCGCAGGCTTTGATGACGGGCAATCAGCGCGTTGAAACCCCGCTCGAGTGCCGCGATGTCGAGTTCGCCCTGCAACTGCATGGCACTGGGGATGTTGTAGGCGGCGCTGTCGGGGTCCATCTGCCAGAGAAACCACTGGCGTTCCTGGGCAAAGGACAGCGGCACCGGATCGAACTGCGACTGGGTTTCGGGAATCGGCAGGTTCGCCGGCGAAACACCCTCCTCGAGCATCTTCTGCAGATAGACCCTGCGCTTGTCGAGCGGCAAAGTAATGAAGCGCCGGGCGATCTTCAAAGCGACATTGGTATCCATCAAGCTTCCTCCATTTCATCAAGCAGGGCGTCCAGCTTGCTCAGTTTCAACGTATCGACCTGCTCACCTGCGGTTGCCAGACGGCTGACGAAATCCGTGAGTACGGGGTGTTGAAAAATCAGTTGTGGGGTCAGTTTCAGGCCCAGTTCCAGTTGCAGGCGTGAAACCACATTGACGGCCAGCAACGAGTGGCCGCCCAGTTCGAAAAAGTGATCCAGCAGGCCGACACGTTCGACTTGCAGTACGTGCTGCCAGATCGCCGCGACCTGCTGCTCGCGCTCGCTCTGCGGGGCGACATAACGCCCCTGCAAATGACCGCCCTCCACCGTCGGCAACGCCTTGCGGTCGAGTTTGCCGTTGGGCGTCAGCGGCAATTGTTCGAGGAACAGCAGGTGCGCCGGGACCATGAATTCCGGCAAAGACTCCCTGAGCCGTGCCTTGAGTTCATCGCGCAGGGACTGCTGATCATCGAGCTCCAGTGGTGAAGCGACCACGTAGGCCACCAGTTGCTGATTGCCCAGGGTTTCCTGCGCCAGCACCGCCACTTCGCGAACCGCTGGCTGCTCCAGCAGGCGCGCTTCGATTTCACCCAGTTCAATGCGGAAGCCGCGGATCTTCACTTGATGATCGATTCGGCCTCGGTACTCGAGCACACCATCGGCCTGATAGCGGGTCAGGTCACCGGTGCGATACAGACGCTCGCCGTTGCTGGCAAACGGGTTCGGCACGTACTTCTCGGCGGTCATGCCCGGCCGGCCCAGGTAACCCCGGGTGATACCGGCACCGGCCAGGTACAACTCGGCCGATACGCCCTGCGGCACCGGGTGCAGATCGGCATCGAGCAAATAGCTGGCGGTGTGTTTGAGCGGGCGACCAATGTTGGCGCTGCCGCCCGACTGGCGGCGAGTCCAGGTGGAATAGGTGGTGTCTTCCGACGGGCCATAAAGATCGTAGACATGCTCAACGGTCGGCTGCCCATAAAGCGCGTCGACCAGCGACTGCTTCAACGGCTCACCGGCGAGGTTGATGATGCGCACGCTCGGCGGGATCTGCCCGGCACTGTGCAGCGCATTGATCGCCGACGGTACGGTGTTGATCAGGCGAACCTGATCGCGGGCCGGCAATTGCGGTAACTCCAGCGCGTTGCGGGCGATGATCAGCGAGCCGCCGTTGGCCAGGGTGACAAACAGCTCCCACACCGACAGGTCGAAACACACCGAGGTCGAGGCCAGCACACCCTGAATGTCGTCGCGGCTGTACACCGATTGCGACCAGTCGATCAGCGCCAGCACGTTGCGATGGGCGATGGCCACGCCTTTGGGCTTGCCGGTGGAGCCGGAGGTGTAGATCACATAAGCGAGGTTATCCGGCGTGACGCGAGTGACCGGAGCGCTGCTTGGGTAAGCGGCCAGCCATGGCTCGGCGCTGTCCATCAACAACACTTGTGTCTCGGCAGCGATGCTCAATGTTGCCGCAACAGCCTGCTCGGTCAGCAGCACCAACGCGCGGCTGTCGTCGAGCATGTAGGCCACGCGGTCGGCCGGATAATCCGGGTCCAACGGCACATAGGCGCCGCCGGCCTTGAGCACCGCCAGCAGCGCCACCAGCAGACTGTCGGAACGCTGCATCGCCACGCCGACCCGCACTTCCGGACCCACGCCCAACTCGATCAGCTTGTGGGCCAGACGGTTGGCCCGGGCGTCGAGCTCGGCGTAAGTCAGTTGCTTGGCCGCGAAGGTCACCGCCAGCGCATCCGGTTGGGCGGCGACTTGACGGTCGATCAATTGATGGACGCACAGATCATCGGCGAAACCTTCGTCAGCAGGGTTCCAATCCAGCAACACTTGCTGCTGTTCGCTCTCATCCAACAGCACCAGCTCGCCGAGGCAGCGTTCACCTGCGTCGATCATCTGGCTCAACAGGTGCTGCAAATGAACCGCCAGTCGCGTCACTGTCGCTGGAGCAAAACTGCCGCGTTGATAGCTGAAGTGCAGCGACAGTTGCGTGTCGAGGCTCACCAGCAGGGTCAGCGGATAGTTGGTTTGCTCCTGACTGGCCACCGGACCAAAACGCAGCCCTTGCGGGGCGCCCTGCTCCAGGGCCTGGGCAATCGGGTAGTTCTCGAACACCAGAATGTTGTCGAACAGCGCTTCACCGCCCTGCCCGGCCCAGCGCTGGATATCGAACAGCGCGGTGTGTTCGAACTCGCGCAAGGCCAGGTTTTGCGCCTGCACCGCTTGCAGCCAACCAGTAAGCGATTGCTCGGCCCGTGGGCTGGCGATCACCGGCAAGGTGTTGATGAACAGCCCGATCTGCTGCTCGACACCCGGCAAGTCCGCCGGACGACCAGCGACCGTCGCGCCGAAGGCCACGGTGTTCTTACCGGTGTAGCGTTGCAACAGCAGCAACCAGGCCGCCTGCACCAGCGTGTTGACCGTGACTTTCGCGGCCCGGGCGAACTCGCCCAGACGCAGGGTTTGATCGGCCTCCAGCACCTGGAAGTGATCGCCGTAACCTTGGGTTTCGGTAGACGCTTGCGGCATTGCGACGGTCTGGGCCAGGCGCGTCGGCTCTTCCAGCGCCAGCAGCGCCGGGGTCCAGAACGCTTCACTGGCAGCCGCGTCCTGGCGTTGCAACCAGGCGATGTAATCGCGGTAACGTCCGCTGTGAGCGGCGTTGAACTGGCCGCTGTAACGCTGCAGCACTTCGCCGAGCAACTGCGAGTTGCTCCAGCCGTCCATCAGGATGTGATGGTTGGTGTAGATCAGGTGATGACGGTGGTCGTCGATGCGCGCAATCACCAACCGCAACAAGGTCGGTGCGCTCAAGTTGAGGGCCTGGCGCTCCGTGTCGGCAAGCGTCTGCAAGGCCTGATCGCGCTGCGGATGGGCGCGTAAATCATGCAGGCTGTAAGGCATCTGCGCGTATTTGCTGACCACCTGCACCGGGTTTTCCAGTTCGCCCTGCCAGACAAAGCGCGTGCGCAGAATGTCGTGGGACTCCACCGCCGCTTGCCAGGCCTGATGGAAACGCTCGGGGTCGAGCCCGTCGACGTCCAGGCGAATCTGGTTGATGTAATCGCCGGTGGTTTCCTGGTACACGGCATGGAACAACATGCCCTGCTGCATCGGCGACAACGGATACAGGTCTTCGATCGACTGCGGCGCCAGCGGCAAACCGTCCAGTTGGGCCTGGCTCAAGCGCGCCAGCGGGAAGTCCGACGGAGTAACGCCGTGCTGCCCGGCCCGGCAGCAATGGGCGATCAGCGCTTGCAGTTCCTGGGCGTAATCGTCGGCCAGCGCCTGAATGGTCGACTCATTGAACCGTTCGCGGCTGAAGGTCCAGCCCAGGTTCAGTTCACCGCCATACACCTGACCATTGAGGGCCAACTGGTTGGCCAATGGCGCACGAGCATCCAGTTCATCACCGGCCGCGTCACTGCACGGAACGAACAAGGCGCCGTCGGCTTCGGTGAAGCTGCCGTCGAACTGGCCCAGGTAATTGAAGGTCAGGCACGGCACCGGCAATTGGCTGAGGATTTGACGTGCAGCGTCGTCACCCAGATGGGCCAGCGCACCAAAACCGAGACCCTTGTTCGGGATCGCGCGCAGCTGTTCCTTGATCTGTTTCAGCGAGCCACCGAGGTCAGCGACCGGCGTCAGTTTGGCCGGGTACAGGCTGGTGAACCAGCCGACGGTGCGGGTCAGGTCAACGCCGTCGAACAGCTCTTCACGGCCATGACCTTCGAGCTGGATCAACGCGCTGTCGGTCCCGGTCCAGCGCACCATGACGCGGGCCAGAGCGGTCAGCAGCAGGTCGTTGACCTGCGTGCGATACGCCGCCGGGGCGTCTTGCAGCAGTTGCCGGGTCATTTCCTTGTTCAGTTGCGTGCGCACCGTCAGTGCATGCTTGTTCTGTTGCCCGCCCTCGGGATTGTCCTCCGGCAACGCCACGTCGGCGCCGTGTAACTGCTGTTGCCACCAGGCCAGTTCGCTGCGCAGTTCAGCACTGCGGGCGTAGGTTTGCAGGTGCTCGGCCCAGACCTTGGCCGCACTGGTTTTGGCCGGCAATTGCAGGGGCTCGCCGCTCAACAGCTGACGGTAAGCGGTTTGCAGATCGTCAAACAGAATCCGCCACGACACGCCGTCCACCACCAGATGGTGGATCGCCAGCAACAGGCGCTGAGTGCCGTCATCGAGGTTCGCCAGCACCGCGCGCAGCAGCGGCCCGTGTTGCAGGTTCAAGCTGCGTTGCGCCTCATTGGCCACCGCTTCCAGTGCCGTGGCGTCGGCGACGTCAACCGCCCAGAGCAACGCCTCGGTCTGGCTGCCCGGCGCACGGTATTGCGCCTGCCAGCCCTCGGCCTGTTCGACGAAACTCAAGCGCAAGCCATCGTGGTGAGTAACCAGCGCACCAAACGCCTGCTCAAGCAGATTGGCATTCAGTATTTGCGTCGGCTTGAGCATCACCGCCTGGTTCCAGTGCTGACGCTCGGGGATGGTCTGTTCGAAGAACGCCTGCTGCACCGGCAATAACACCAGATCGCCTGTGACCGGCCCCTGATCGATGACCTGAGCCTGCTCACCCAACCGCGCCACCGTGGCCAGTGCCTGGATGGTCTGGTGCTGGAACAGGTCTTTTGGCGTGAAGCGGATGCCGGCCTGACGGGCGCGGCTGACCACTTGGATCGAGATGATCGAATCGCCGCCCAGTTCGAAGAAGTTGTCGCTCAAACCGACCTGATCGAGTTTCAGCACGTCCTGCCAGATCGTCGCCAGTTGCTGCTCCAGTACGCTTTGCGGCGCCACATAGGCTTGCTGCAATTGACTGACGTCCGGCTTGGGCAGGTTCTTGCGGTCGAGTTTGCCGTTCGGGGTCAGCGGCAGATGCTCAAGCAGCAGCAAATACGCCGGGACCATGTGCGCCGGCAGCGCGACTTTAAGTTGCTCGCGCAGGCTGTCAGCGAAATCGGCCCGTTCGGCATTGAACGCATCGGCGACCACATAAGCCACCAGGCGCTTGCCGCTGCCGGCGGTGCCTTCCTGGGCAACCACCACGGCTTCGCGCACACCTTCGAGGGCTTGCAGGCGCGCTTCGATTTCCCCCAGTTCGATGCGGAAACCGCGAATTTTCACCTGGTTGTCGATGCGATCCAGGTAATCGAACGTGCCATCGGCACGCTGCCGCACCAGGTCGCCGGTGCGGTACAGCAGGCCACCGACCGCGCTGAACGGATCGGCGACAAAGCGTTCCGCCGTCAGGCCGGGACGGTTCAGGTAACCCCGGGCCAGGCCGGTGCCGCCCAGGTACAGCTCACCGGCCATGCCTTGGGGCAGCAGGTTCAGGTCGGCGTCCAGCACGTAAGCGCTGCGGTCGCCGATGCGACTGCCGATCGGCGCGTAGGCCGCGCCGCACTGCACGTCGCGCCCGGCCTTCCAGATCAGCGGCGTGACCACGGTTTCGGTCGGGCCGTAGCCGTTGATGATGTAGTCCGGATCGAGCGCACGCTTGACCCGTTCGAAACTGGCGTTGGGCACGGCATCGCCGCCGAAGCAGTAGATCCGCACCTTCGGCGGGTGGCCTTCACGCTCGGCGTGTTCGGCCAGTTGTTGCAGGTAGACCGGCGGGAACGCCACCACCGTCACGCAGTGTTCGCGCATGGCGTTGTAGGTCTGTTCCGGGGTCCACAGGCTGTCGTCGCGAATCAGCAGCGAGGCACCGTGGGTCAGGCTGGTCAGCCAACGCTCGTGGGCGCCGTCGAAGGCGAAGGACATGAAGTGGAATTCGCAGTCGCTGTCACGCATTTCATAGCGTTCGCCAATGGCCTGGCAATGCATCGCCAGCGGGCCATGGGCGACGCTCACGCCTTTGGGGTTACCGGTGGAGCCGGAGGTGTAAATGACGTAAGCGAGGTTCTGCGGATCGAGCGGCACCTTGGGCGCGGTAAGGGATTGGCTGCGCAGATCGAGACGGTCGAGCTCCAGCACCGGGATCGCATCATCCACCGGCAACTGCGCAGAAACCGACGAATCGGTGATCAACAACGCCAGCCCCGAATCCTCGATCAGATAGGCCAGGCGTTCGCGCGGGTAGCTGGTGTCCAGCGGCACGTAGGCACCGCCGGCCTTGAGCACCGCCAGCAGCGCGACAATCACCCCTTCGCTGCGCGGCAAGGCCACGCCGACCCGGCTTTCCGGGCCGACACCCCGCGCGATCAGGGCGTGGGCCAACTGATTAGCGCGTTGGTCGATGTCGCCATAGCTGAACCGCTGACCGGCGAAAATCACCGCTGTGCGCTCGGGGCGTTGGGCGGCGAGTTCGGCGATGCGTTGGTGCACGGCGACATTCACCGGGTACGGCTGCGGCTGGTTATCGGCCTGTTGCTGCGCCCGTTCGGCGGCGCTGGCCAGGGCAATTTCACCAAGATTGCGTTCGGCCGACTCGGCGAACTGCTCCAGCAGTTGCAGCAGGTGCGCACAGATGCGTTCGATCGCGGACGTTGAGAAATGCGCCCGGTCGAAGCTGTAATGCAGGGCCAGGGTCTGGCCCAATGTCACGGCGACGCTCAACGGATAATGGGTTTGCTCAAGGTTGGCGACGTCGCCGAACACCACGCCTTGCTCCGCGCCCTGTTGCAGCGCCTGGGCAATCGGGTAGTTCTCGAACACCAGAATGTTGTCGAACAGCGCTTCGCCGCCCTGCCCGGCCCAGCGTTGAATGTCCGCCAGCGGCGTGTGCTCGAACTCGCGCAGGCTGAGGTTTTGCGCCTGTACCGCTTGCAACCAGTGGCCGACGCTTTGGTCCGGACGCGGCGTGCCGATCACCGGCAAGGTATTGATGAACAAGCCGACCGCTTGCTCGATGCCGGGCAAGTCTGCCGGACGCCCGGCCACCGTGGCGCCGAACGCCACGGTTTCATGTCCGGTGTAGCGTTGCAGCAACAGCAGCCACGCGGCTTGCACCAAGGTGTTGAGGGTGACTTTCTGTTGCCGGGCAAAAGTTTCAAGGTGTTGGGTGCGACTGATGTCCAGGGTCTGGAAATGATCGCCGTGCCCACTCAGGGTTTCATTGCCGGACAGCACCCGCGCCAGTCGGGTCGGCTCTTGCAAGGAGGCCAATGGCTCGCGCCAGAAGTCCTGGCTCAGTTGCGCATCCTGACGCTGCAACCAAGCGATGTAATCGCGATAGCGCCCGCCGGTGGCCATCGGTACGCGACCGCTGTAACGCTGCAAGACTTCGCCGAGCAACTGCGAGTTGCTCCAGCCGTCCATCAGGATGTGGTGATGGGTGTAAATCAGCTGCCAGCGATCGGCTGCGGTGTGCACCAGCACCAGTCGTAGCAACGGCGCCTGACTCAGGTCGAATCCTTGTTGGCGCTCGGCATTGGCCAGTTCATTCAAGGCCTGAAGCTGATCGTCACGCTCACGCCAGTCGAGCACTGTGAACGGCAACTGCACCTGCTTGTGGACGATCTGCACCGGTTGTTCCAGTTCGCCTTGCCAGACAAAACCTGTGCGCAAGATGTCCTGTGCATCGACCGTGGCCTGCCAAGCGGCGCGGAAACGCTCCGGCTCGAGGCCTTGCACCTCCACCCGCAGCTGATTGATGTATTCACCCGCCGCCTGCTCGTACAGGGTATGGAACAACAGCCCCTGCTGCATCGGCGACAGCGGATAGAGGTCGTCGAGTTGGCCGACGGCCACCGGCAATGCATCGAGTTGTGCCTGGGTGATGCGCGCCAGCGGGAAGTCCGATGGCGTGGCCTGTGGAGCATCGAGGGTGCAGCAATGCTCGATCAATGCGTTGAGTTCGACAGCGTATTGATCAACCAGCTGCTGGATGGTCGTGGTGTCGAACATCTCGCGGCTGAAGGCCCAGCTCATCGACAGCTCGCCGCCGTACACCTGGCCTTCGACCGTCAGCCAGTTGGCCAACGGCGCCGACGGATCCTGGGCCACACCGCTGCCTTCGCTGGACGGCACAAACAACGCCGCTTCGTCGAACTGACGGTCGAACTGCCCCAGGTAGTTGAAGGTGATGCGCGGTTGCGGCATGGCTGCCAGTGCGGCGCCAACCTGCGAGTCGCCCAGATAGCGCAGCACGCCGTAGCCCAGTCCTTTGTCCGGCACCGCGCGCAGTTGCTCCTTGACCGTTTTGATCGATGCGCCGAGGTCGCCGACCGGGCTCAGGTTGACCGGGAACAGACTGGTGAACCAGCCGACAGTGCGGGTCAAATCGATATCGTCGAACAGGTCTTCACGGCCGTGGCCTTCGAGCTGGATCAACGTGCTGCCCTGCCCGCTCCAGCGGCACACGGCCCGCACCAGCGCGGTCAGCAGCAAATCATTGACCTGAGTGCGATAAGCCGCCGGCGCCTGTTGCAGCAGTTTGCGGGTTTGTTCGGCATCGAAGGTCAGTTCGACTTTCTGCTCGAAACGGTTTTGCAGTGCACCGTCTGGGCGGTCGCACGGCAAGTCGGTTTGCGGCGCATCGCGCAGTTGCGCCTGCCAATAATCGACACTGTTGTGGAACGTTGGCAGGTGGCTTTGCAGACGCGCCACCCAGCGCTGGTATGAACTGGTTTTCGCCGCCGTTGTCAGCGTCGAGCCGTCGCGTGCCTGACGATAGAACTGCTGCAGATCTTCGAGCAATACCCGCCACGACACACCGTCCACCGCCAAGTGGTGAATCACCAGCAGCAGCCGCTGAGTGCCATCGGCCATCTGCACCGACAACGCTCGCAGCAACGGGCCGTTGCCCAGATCAAGACTGCGCTGGGCTTCGTCGCACAATGCATTCAGCTCTTCGAGCGATTGCGCCGAGCGTTGCCACAACACCGACTCAACAGACGCTGCGTCATAGGCCTGCTGCCAACCGGCGTCGGTCTGTTGATAACGCAGACGCAACCCATCGTGATGCTGGAGCAACTGCGCCAACGCCTGATCCAGCGCCCCGGCATCCAGCGCTTCGCGCGGCACCAGCACCAGCGACTGGTTCCAGTGATGACGCTCAGGGATGGCTTGCTCGAAGAACCAGTGCTGCACCGGCGCCAAGGCCACCGCGCCAACAGCCGGACCTTGATCGATCAGGTTCTGTTCGCCGCTGCGGGCCACTTGCGCCAGGCCGCGGATAGTCTGGTGCTGGAACAAGTCTTTGGGGCTCAACAGGATGCCCGCCTGGCGCGCGCGGCTGACCACTTGCATCGACACAATGGAGTCGCCGCCCAGCTCGAAGAAATTGTCTTCCAGGCCGACGTTGTCGATGGCCAGGATGTCTTGCCAGATCGCCGCCAGCGACTTTTCCAGCGCCGTGTGCGGCGCCACGTGTTCACGTTGTTGCTGGGAGCCGTCGACCGCAGGCAAGGCCTTGCGGTCGAGCTTGCCGTTGGGGGTCAACGGCAATTGTTCGAGGAACAGCAGATACGCCGGGACCATGTAGTCCGGCAAATGTCGGCGCAGCGCGGCTTTCAGGGCTTCGCGCAGGCTCGCTTGAGCATCGGCATCGTCCGCCAACACCGCGGCATCGGTCGGCACGATGTAGGCGACCAGTTGCTGACCGCTGGCGCCATCCTGGGCCAGCACCGCCAGTTCGCGGACCACGTCCTGCTGCAACAGGCGCGCTTCGATCTCACCCAGCTCGATGCGGAAACCACGAACCTTGACCTGATGGTCGATGCGACCGACGTATTGCAACGCGCCATCGACCTGATAACGGGTCAGGTCACCGGTGCGATACAGACGCTCGCCGTTGCTGGCAAACGGGTTCGGCACGTACTTCTCGGCGGTCATGCCCGGTCGCGCCAAGTAACCCCGGGTGATGCCCGCGCCGGCCAGGTACAGCTCAGCCGATACGCCCTGCGGCACCGGTTGCAGATCGGCGTCGAGCAAATAGCTGGCGGTGTGTTTGAGCGGGCGACCAATGTTCGCCGTGCCACCCGCTTCGCGACGGGTCCAGGTGGAATAGGTGGTGTCTTCCGACGGGCCATAAAGATCGTAGACATGCTCAACGGTCGGCTGCCCATAAAGCGCGTCGACCAGCGACTGCTTCAGCGGCTCACCGGCGAGGTTGATGATGCGCACGCTCGGCGGGATCTGCCCGGCACTGTGCAGCGCATTGATCGCCGACGGTACGGTGTTGATCAGGCGCACCTGATCGCGGGCCGGCAGTTGCGGCAACTCCAGGGCGTTGCGGGCGATGATCAGCGAGCCGCCGTTGGCCAGGGTGACAAACAACTCCCACACCGACAGGTCGAAACACACCGAAGTCGAGGCCAGTACCCCCTGAATATCGTCGCGGCTGTACACCGATTGCGACCAGTCGATCAGCGCCAGCACGTTGCGATGGGTGATGGCCACGCCTTTGGGCTTGCCGGTGGAGCCGGAGGTGTAGATCACATAAGCGAGGTTATCCGGCGTGACGCGAGTGACCGGAGCGCTGCTTGGGTAAGCGGCCAGCCATGGCTCGGCGCTGTCCATCAACAACACTTGTGTCTCGGCAGCGATGCTCAATGTTGCCGCAACGGCCTGCTCGGTCAGCAGCACCAATGCACGGCTGTCTTCGAGCATGTAGGCCACGCGGTCGGCCGGGTAATCCGGGTCCAGCGGCACGTAGGCGCCGCCGGCCTTGAGCACCGCCAGCAGAGCTACCAGCAGGCTGTCGGAACGCTGCATCGCCACGCCGACCCGCACTTCCGGACCCACGCCCAACTCGATCAGCTTGTGGGCGAGTTGGTTGGCGCGGCTGTCGAGTTCGGCGTAAGTCAGTTGTTTGGCCGCGAAGGTCGCCGCCAGCGCATCCGGTTGGGCGGCGACCTGGCGGTCGATCAATTGATGGATGCACAGATCATCGGCGAAACCTTCGTCAGCGCGATTCCAGTCATGGACGATGCGTTGGTATTCCTCGGCTTCAAGCAACGGCAAATCGCTGATGCGCTGCTGGCTGTCGTTGACCATGCCGTGCAGCAAATGGGTCCAGTGCCGCGCCATGCGCTCGATGGTCGGCGCATCGAACAGGTCATTGGCGTAGGTCAGCGCGGCGTGCAGTGTGCCGGCCTTTTCATAGGTGTCCAGGGTCAGGTCGAACTGGGTGGTGCGCCCTTCCCATTCGATCACGCCCAGCTCCAGGCCTGAGGCGGTGGTCACCGTGGAAATGTCCGCCACCTGCGGCTGATGGTTGTACATCACCTGGAACAACGGCGTGTGGCTGAGGCTGCGTTCCAGCTTCAATGCTTCCACCAGCCGCTCGAATGGCAAGTCCTGATGGGCCTGGGCGCCGAGGGCGGTTTCCTTGATGTCACTGAGCAAATCCGCCACGCGGGTCTGGCCGTCGAGCCGGGTGCGCAGCACTTGGGTGTTGACGAAGAAACCGATCAGGCCTTCGATTTCGCCGCGATTGCGGTTGGCGATCGGCACGCCGACGCGGATGTCGGTCTGCCCGGTGTAACGGTGCAGCAACGCGTTGAACGCACCAAGCAACAGCATGAACAAGGTGATGTTGTGCTTCTGCGCGGTGGCTCGCAGTTGCTCGGCCAATGGGCCGTCGACGCCGAACTCATAACGCGTGCCGCGATAGCTGGGCATCGCCGGGCGCGGGTGATCGGTGGGCAGCTCCAGCACCGGATGCTCGAAGCCCAATTGGGCTTGCCAGTATTCCAGCTGCCGCGCCTGCTCGCCGGCCTCCAGCCAGCGGCGTTGCCACAAGGCGTAGTCGCTGTATTGAATCGGCAACGGCGCGAGCTGCGGTTGCGCGCCGGCATCATGGGCGTCGTAGCAGCGGATGAACTCGTCGATCAACACGTTCATCGACCAGCCATCAGAAACGATGTGGTGCAGGGTCAGCAGCAGCACGTGCTCCTGCTCGGCGAGCTTGAGCAGCTTGACCCGCAGCAGCGGCCCGACGGCCAAATCGAACGGCAGCAACGATTGCTGCTGGGCGGCCTCGGCCACGGCCTGTTCGCGCTCAAGGGTTGGCAGCGCGCTGAAATCAATTTGCTCGATCACCAACGGCGCACTGGCAGGTGCCTGTTGCAGGGACTCGTCGGCCTGGCGCTGGAACACCGTGCGCAGGGTTTCATGACGCGCCACCAGGCTGGCGAACGCTTGCTCCAGGGCCGGCAGGTTCAGTTGCCCAGTCAGGCGCACTGCGCCCGGCAAGTTGTAGGCGCCGCTGTGCGGGTCCAGTTGCCAGAGAAACCACATGCGCTGCTGGGCGTAGGACAGCGCTTGCCGGTCCTCGGACTCGACCCCTTGCGGAATCGGAAAACGGGCGAAGTCCACGCCCTCCTTGTGCAAGGCCGCAAGGAACATCTGGCGCTTTTCCAGGGGCAACCCGATAAACCGGCGAGCAAGTTTCAAGGAGTCTTCAGCATTCATTTCTTAGCATCCGGATCAGTAGGCAGGAAGCACAAAGGCACGTCGTCCCTATGAAACGAATGCAGACCGGAAAAATTAGCGTTTGAGAACAAGTATCAGGAAGGGAGGTCGAAGCGGCTGGAATCGGCGGTGCGGCGAAGAAATGACGGCCGAACACAGACCTGTGGCGAGGGAGCTTGCTCCCGCTCGGCTGCGCAGCAATCGTAAACCGGCGAATGTGGTATTCCTGACACAGCGAGGTCGCAGGTTTTAGGGTTGCTTTGCAACCAAGCGGGAGCAAGCTCCCTCGCCACAGAGATCACCAAACTGAAGCATCGTGTTAACCGACAGCCGCCAAGGCATGCCGCCGATGGTGAACCTCCAGCTGATCCTTGATCACCCGCAGCACCTTGGCTTCGTGCTCATGAATGAAGAAGTGCCCACCGGCCAGCATGTCCACCGAAAAGCTGCCGAGGGTTTCCCTGCTCCAGCCGATCAACTGTTCGGTGGTGGCCTTGTCGGCCTTACCACCCAGCACATGCACCGGGCACTTGAGCAATGGCCGCTGCACCGGCTGAAAACGCCCACACAATAGAAAATCCGCACGCAGAATCGGCAGTGTCAGGCTCATCAGCTCTTCATTGGCCAGCACCGCTTCGCTGGTGCCATTGAGCGTGCGTAGCTGCTCGATCAACTGCGCATCGGTTTTGGGCTCGGCAAAGCCGCGATCGTAGTCGGCGCGCATCGTTGGCGCCGCCGTCCCCGAGGCAAACAGCGCCACCGGTTCCGGACAACCCAGCGCACGAAAGGCGTGGGCCAGCTCACACGCGAGCAAGGCGCCCAGGCTATGGCCAAACAGCGCATAGGGCGCCTTGAGCGTCGAACGCAACTCCCTGGCCAATTGCATCGCCAGCGCGCGCATGTCGGTGTGCAGCGGTTCGCCAAACCGTGCGCCCCGCCCCGGCAGCTCCACCGGTTGCAACTGCAGCCACTGCGGCAACTTGCGTCGCCAACGGCTGTAGACCATGGCACTGGCGCCAGAATACGGCAGGCACAGCAGGGTCAGCTTGGTCACCACGTTTACCTCAAAAAGTCGTCTGTATGGGAAGACGACCCGCCAGCAGCGCAAATTAGTCAGCGTCGGTTAAATCTCCGCTGCAGGTGCTCGTTTCTCTTCAAACCAGAATCAGTTCAAACCAAAACCAGCTCAGACCAAAACCAACAAGAGGCGTCGCCGTGGACCTGCAGACCATCCTGGGCAAACTGTTCGCCAATGCCGGTGCCGTCGGCATCGAAGGGGTTTTTCAATTCGTGTTCGGCCCGCATCAGGCGTACTGGTCCGAGGTCAAGGCCAGCAGCCGCACCGAAGCCGGCCGTCATGCCAGCCCCGACGTGACCATCGAAGTCGCGGAACAGGACTTTCTCGGGATCATGGGCGGCATGGCCAATGTCGAGGAACTGTTCGCCAGCGGCCGCTTGAAAATCGGCGGCAACATGGGCCTGGCGACGATGCTGCCGCAGATCATCGATCACGCCCGCCATGGTGGCGGCGTGGTGGAAAAGGTCGACATGAACAAGCGCTACCCGACCCCGCCGCGTTTCAGCGAAAAGGTCTCCGCCAGCCTGTCGCCCCAACGCTCGGTGGAGCGTCGGCCACGTCGCGAACTGTCAGTGCTGGAGTTCGAAACGCGCTACCTGCCCCACGGGATTCCGCTGGTGATCAGCGATGCCCTGCAAGACTGGCCCCTGTTCAAGCTCAGCCGCGAAGAATCGCTGGTGCATTTCGCCGAACTGCAAGGCATCACCCGCCACGGCGATTACGTGAAGAAAACCTTCTCCACGGAGCGGGATTTCCGCTCCACCTCCATGGCCGAGTTCATCGCTTCGCTGGACACCCCGGCAGTGAAAAGCGCCGATGGCGAACCTCCGGCGTACATGGGCAACAACATCCTGCCGGCGCAGTTGATGGAGCAGATCAAGTACCCGCCCTATTTCGATCAAGCGCTGTTCATCCCGCCCCGCATCTGGATCGGCCCCAAGGGCACGCTGACACCGCTGCACCGCGACGACACCGACAACCTGTTCGCTCAGGTCTGGGGCCAGAAAACCTTCACCCTCGCCGCGCCCCATCACCGTGAAGCCCTCGGCACCTGGTCGACAGCCCCGCAGGGCGGGCTCGACGGTTGTGATTTCAACCCGGATGCGCCGGATTACCAGCGTTTCCCCGGCGCGCAAGACGTGACGTTTCTGCGAGTAACCCTGGAGGCCGGCGACCTGCTGTTTCTGCCCGAAGGCTGGTTCCATCAGGTGGAATCGGTCTCGACATCGTTGTCGGTGAATTTCTGGGTGAATTCGGGAAGAGGCTGGTAATCCCTTACGGGAGCAGCGGGCTATTTCAAATGACGGAAACTCTGCACCGCCGCCCCCAACACCACGGCACCCGCGGCAATCGACACCCAGAACCCGCTGCGCGCCCCGAACGCATCCACCAGCCAGCCGGAACTGGCCGCGCCGATCGCCACGCCGATGCTCAAACCGGTGACCAGCCAGGTCAGGCCTTCGGTGAGTTTGGCCGGCGGCACGATGCGCTCCACCAGCGCCATCGCCACAATCAGGGTCGGAGCGAAGAACAGCCCGGCAACGAACACCGCCAGCGACAAGCCGACAATATTCGCCGCCAGCAGCAACGGCAACGTGGTCACCGCCGTCGCTACCCCGCCATAGAGAAACAGTAACGGCAGCGGCAGTTTCGAGCGCAGCGCGCCGAACGCCAACCCGGCCAGGCATGAACCGATGGCATACACCGACAGCACAATGCTCGCGGCCGCCGGTTGCCCCTGCTGCGCGGCGAAGGCAACGCTGACCACATCCACCACACCGACAATAGTGCCCATGGCAACCATCAACAGCATCAACAACTGGATCTCGCTCGAGCGGATGATCGAACCCTGATGGTGTTCTTCATGGGGATGCACTGGCGGCTCGGTGCCGCGCTGCAACACAAGCGCCGTGACCCCGATCGCCAGCATCAGCAACGCCGCCAACGGCCCCGCCTCGGGGAACGCCACCACGCACAACCCCACCGACAGCGGCGGCCCGACGATAAAACACACCTCATCCAGCACCGACTCCAGCGCATAGGCGGTTTGCAACTCAGGGCGACCGCGATACAACTCGGTCCAGCGTGCCCGCACCATCGCCGACATGCTCGGCATGCAACCGGCCAGCGCGGCAAACGCAAACAACGTCCAGTGCGGCGCCTGCAAGCGGGTGCAGAGCAACAGCATCAACAGCGCCCCGCCGCCGACCAGCGCCGACAGCGGCAAGATCCGGCCTTGCCCAAAACGGTCCACCAGCCGCGAAACCTGCGGCGCACAAAACGCCGTGGCCAGGGCAAAAGTCGCCGCGACGGAGCCCGCCAGGCCGTAACCGCCCTGGAGCTGCGAGAGCATGGTGATCAGGCCGATGCCGGTCATGGAAATCGGCATGCGCGCGATCATCCCGGCCAGCACAAAGGCACGGGCGCCTGGGGCGTGGAACAGCTCGCGGTAGGGGTTTGCCATGGGATCGGGCCTCAACAAGGGCCTGCAACTTGCCACAGCGTCGGTCTGCGGGAAAGCGTCGAATTGTAGGTTGAGTGTGAACGCCGGTTCGGCGCCAAATGAACTCTCTGTGGCTTTAACCAGTCAGCTGGTTAGGCCCTCGATTCCCGGAGTTCTGCGGCAATGGCTGATCCTTCCGAACGACAAAGCGCGATCGACGCCCACGGCATCATTGGCGACATGCGCAGCGCGGCGCTGGTCAACGACAAGGGCAGCGTGGACTTTTTCTGCTGGCCGGAATTCGACAGCCCGTCGATCTTCTGCGCGCTGCTGGACAGCCCCGAAGCCGGCATCTTCCAATTGGCTCCGGACCTGCCCGACGCCCGCCGCGAGCAGATTTACCTGCCCGACACCAACGTCTTGCAAACCCGCTGGCTCAGCGATCATGCGGTGGTCGAAGTCACCGACCTGCTGCCCATCGGCGACAGCGAGGATGATTTGCCGATGTTGATGCGCCGGGTGCGCGTGGTCAGCGGTCGGGCGACGATTCAGATGTTGTGCAACCTGCGTCATGACTATGCGCGGGCTCACACCAAGGCGCGGGCGCGCGGCCGCAGTGTGTATTTCGAGGCCACCGGTCAGCCGCCCATGCAGCTGTGTGCGGATCAGCCCTTGCGCGTCGAGGGCAACGCAGCGATTGCCGAATTCACCCTCGAACAGGGCCAGAGCGCCGAGTTTTTGCTCGGCGGCGTTGACGATCCGCGCTTCAAGGAAGGCGCCGCCGATCTGTGCCTGGAGCGCACCCTGAAGTTTTGGCGCAACTGGATCGGCCAGTCCAATTACCGCGGGCGCTGGCGGGAAATGGTCAATCGCTCGGCCCTGGCGCTGAAGCTGCTGACCTCGCGCAAACACGGCGCCATCCTCGCCGCCGCCACCTTCGGCCTGCCGGAAACACCTGGCGGCACACGCAACTGGGACTACCGCTACACCTGGATCCGCGACGCCTCGTTCACCGTCTACGCCTTCATGCGCCTGGGCTTCGTCGAGGAAGCCAACGCCTACATGCGCTGGCTGCGCGGCAGGGTCAGTGATTGCCGGGGTAAACCGATGAAACTCAATATTCTCTACGCCATCGATGGCCGCCAGGAACTGCCGGAAACCGAACTTTCGCACCTGTCCGGCCATGGCGGCGCGACGCCGGTGCGCATCGGCAATCAGGCCTACGAACAAATCCAGCTCGACATCTTCGGCGAGCTGATGGACGCGGTGTACCTGGTCAACAAGTACGGTGAGGCGATCTCCCACGAAGGCTGGAAACACACCGTGGAAGTGGTCGATCAGGTCTGCGAAACCTGGCAGCAAAAGGACGTTGGCATCTGGGAAATGCGCGGCGAGCAGCATCATTTCCTGCACTCGCGACTGATGTGCTGGGTAGCGCTGGATCGGGCCATCCGGCTGGCCTCCAAACGCTCGCTGCCCGCCCCGTTCGCCCGTTGGGACCAGACCCGTCAAGCGATCTACGCCGACATCTGGAGCAACTTCTGGAACGAAGAACGCGGGCATTTCGTCCAGCACATCGGCGGCACCGGCCTCGACGGCTCGATGCTGCTGATGCCGCTGGTGCGCTTCGTCAGCGCCAAGGATCCGCGCTGGATCGCGACCCTCGAAGCCATCGAAAAACACCTGGTGCGCGCGGGCATGGTCTACCGCTACCGCAACGACGACAGCCAGATCGACGGCCTGCCCGGCACCGAAGGCGCCTTCGCTGCCTGCTCGTTCTGGTACGTCGAATGCCTGGCCCGCGCCGGCCAGGTAGAAAAGGCGCAGCTGGAGTTCGAGCAATTGCTGCGGTACGCCAACCCGTTGGGGCTGTACGCCGAAGAGCTGGACAGCCACGCGCGGCACTTGGGCAACACACCACAAGCACTGACGCACCTGGCGCTGATCAGCGCGGCGAGCTTTCTGGATCGGAAGTTGAGTGGGGAGAAGAACTTCTGGCAGCCTTGAGACTGAGGTGACTGCTTCGCGGGCAAGCCTCGCTCCTACACGGAACCGGGTTCAATTCGAGTCCAATGTGGGAGCGAGCTTGCTCGCGATGACGAGGGATCAGCTGTGTGGCGCAGGCTTCGGTACGTCGACGTTATCCAGCACCCGATTCACTGCCAGCTCGGCCAGCATGATGACTTGCTGAATCGCCAGGAGCGTATGCCGCTGTGGGGCGTCGACATAAGCGGCAATGTCGCTGGTCATGACGCTGGCTGAGGCCAGTGATTCGCAGACATGGGCCAGCAGACTTTCGTTATCCATATCCGGCGCAACTAGAAACATCCTGCTTGGCTTACGACCTTCGGTTTTTTTCGGGGTGGGTTTGAGGTAGTGGTCGAGCGCGCGTTCGGCGGCGTCGTGGAGTTTTTTCGAATCGAGGGATTCATAGGGCGAAACGTCGTCGGTTTCTGGGGGATTCGGTGTGGCTTTGAACATGGTGACACTCCAAATGAGAAGTTGAGCTGCCACTGATCGCTGCGACGCGATGGAGGGAGGCAGCTGTACGCGGGGTCGCAGACCGAGTCATTTGGAAACCCGGCATACCCGAAGGTATCCCGCGCACAGCCACCATAAGACCAAACGACACACTCCGAAGGAGCGTTGGTTGGGCGGCGGCGATTATGCACCAAATGAACTGAACGGACTGCGACGCCCGGTCGCTGAATTTGCAACGACCCCCAAAGCCTATCGGCTCCCTTTCCTAACCAACAACCGCCAAAACTCGTCAGAAATATCCACTTTTACGACACTTTTTGTAGGATCAAGACCTACCCGCGATGAACTTAAACACACTCTGCCTGGCAGGACTGACCTCCTGTGGCGAGGGAGCTTGCTCCCGTTGGGGCGCGCAGCGGCCCTGAAATCTGCAACCACATTCCTCCAGAAGCACCGTATTTACTGGCTTAGCGACTGCTGCGCAGCCGAACGGGGGCAAGCCCCTTCGCCACAGGATTGCGTAGGCCAATCGCCTACATTCACTAAACAAACCAGCCCAATCAACACCTGGTAACTGATTCCTACATCCGGAAATACCTTGTTGCCAGCACCTACATCCATCCCTACCATCCACGCTCAACGGGCACAGCGGAGCTGTCCAACAAAACCCGAATTCAAGGAACCAGAATGACCCAGCGCATCCATCGCAGCATCAACGTCCCACTCCGATCAGGCCTGAACCGGACTGAATTGTGGGAAGGCCCCGACAAAGGCTTGATCAAATGCTGGGAGATCGGCCGTCAGCGCGCCGCCCGCTTCCCCGACCTCGCCCACCAATGCCTCACCGGCGAACTCCCGGTGCTGGGTTGGAAAGGTGGCGTCAGCCGCAGCCTGAAGAAACTCGAAAAATACGGATCCCTCAAATACCTCGCCCAATGGCAAGGGTTACGCGGGGAAGATCTGGATATTGATCTGAGCGCAGAACGGGCGTTGACCTGTTCCAGGACCAAAATGGTCGTGACATTTACGCCGGATCGGTCGAAGTATTTCAACCAGGTAGCGGACGTGGAAGCCTGAGAAGCAAGGCCTCAGGTCGATCTGAATCAGCCGTTGATAGACAGCCCATGGAGCATCGAATGCAGATCCAACATGTCCTGACGCCAAACCTCGATATTGCCTGCGAAACACACGGCCCCAGCACCGGTGACCCAGTCATCCTTCTGCACGGCTTCCCCTACTCCCCCCGCGCCTACGACGACATCGCTCCAGCCCTCGCCGCAAAGGGCTACCGTGTGATCGTTCCGTACCTGCGCGGCTACGGCCCGACCCGTTTCAACTCCCCCGCCACCCTGCGCTCTGGCCAGCAGGCCGCCCTCGCCCAGGATTTGCTGGACCTGATGGACGCCCTCGCCATCAAACAAGCCGCGCTGTGCGGTTACGACTGGGGCGGTCGGGCGGCGTGCATTGTCGCGGCGCTAAGGCCGGAGCGGGTGCGCTGCCTGGTGACCGGGGACGGTTACAACCTGCAGAACATTCCCCGCTCCAGCCAGCCTCTGGATCCGCAGACTGAACATCGTCTCTGGTATCAGTATTACTTCCACACCCCGCGCGGCGTGGAAGGCTTGACCCAAAACCGCCGGGCCCTGTGCGAACTGCTCTGGCGCCTGTGGTCACCGACCTGGGCGCAAAATGCCGAACGATATCCCTTGAGCGCGCCAGCCTTCGATAATCCGGATTTCGTCGACGTAGTAATTCACTCGTACCGGCACCGGTTCATGTATGCGCCCGGCGACCCGACGCTGGAATGGATGGAAGAAGCGCTGACCCGACAACCGGCAATCAGCGTGCCGACAATTTCCCTGTGCGGTGCCGATGACGGTGTGGGGCCCGCGCCTGAAGTCGATGAAGACGCCGGGCATTTTACCGGCCCTTACGAACGCCGAGTGTTGGCGGGCGTCGGGCATGACATTCCCGAGGAAGCGCCCGAGGCGACGCTCAAGGCAATACTGGATCTGCTGAAGGGCTGACGGAAAACCGCTCGCGATAAGCCTGCGGTGTCACGCTCATGGCCCGCAGAAAACTGCGGCGCAGGGTCTCTTCGCTACCAAACCCGCATTGCATCGCGACCCGTTTGATCGGTACGCCGGTGTCGCTGAGCAGTCGTCGCGCGGTCTCGACCCGAATCAGTTCTATGGCCCGCGCCGGGGTCTGGCCGGTGTCGGTGCGGTAGTGACGGACGAAGCTGCGCTCGCTCATCCCGGCCTGCAAGGCCAAGGTCGGGATGCCAAGGTCCTTGGTGAGGTTTTCGCTGATCCAGGCGTGAAGCTCGTCGAATCGGTTGCCTTCTTTCTGCAAAGACAGGGTCACGCTGAACTGCGACTGGCCCCCCGGACGCTTGAGAAACACCACCAGTTGCCGGGCGACTTCGAGGGCCATGGTTCGGCCGAGGTCTTGTTCGACCATGGCCAGCGCCAGGTCAATGCCCGCGGTAACCCCGGCCGAGGTCCAGACCGGACCGTCGTTGATGAAGATCGGGTTGTGTTCGACCTGCAGTTTGGGATGCTGCTGCGCCAATTGCTCGCAGCGGGTCCAGTGCGTCACCACCCGTCGACCATCAAGCCAGCCGCTGGCCGCCAGCAAAAACGCCCCGGTACACACTGACGACACCCGCCGGCAATCTCGCGCATGCTCACGCACCCACCCCACCAGCGACGCGTCCTGCGCCGCCGCGTAAACGCCCCAGCCACCGGCAATGATCAAGGTGTCGCTGCCCCGATTCGGCAGCGGTTCTGCCAACAGTGCCAACCCCGCCGACGACATCACCGCCCCGCCACCGCTGGCAATCACTGACGGCGCATAGGGCGGCGGCAGACCTTGCTGGCGGGCAATGTCATTGGCCGAGGCAAACACCTGCAACGGCCCGGTGACATCGAGCACTTGCACGTTGGCGAAGGCCAGCACATGAATGGTTTTCGGGTGGTTTGGCATGATTGGCGTAATTCGTGGGGTTATTGGCGTATTCGCCAAATCCTACGAGCCTACAGTGAAGCCGTCCACCCCAATCAGGAGAAAAACGCCATGACGTTGCAGATCGGTTTACTGTTGTTTCCACAGGTTCAACAACTGGACCTGACCGGCCCATATGACGTGCTGGCCTCGCTGCCGGACGTGAAGGTGCATCTGATCTGGAAAGACCTGGTGCCCGTCACCGCGAGTACCGGGCTGGTGTTGAAACCGACCATCACCTTCGACGATTGCCCGCCGCTGGATGTGATCTGCATTCCCGGAGGTGGCGGCGTCGGCCCATTGATGGAGGATGAACAAACCCTGGCCTTCATCAAGACTCAGGCCGCCACGGCGCGGTATGTCACCTCGGTCTGCACCGGTGCCCTGGTGCTTGGCGCGGCAGGGCTGCTCAAGGGCAAGCGCGCCACCACGCACTGGGCGTATCACGAGTTGCTCGGGCTGTTGGGGGCGATCCCGGTGAAGGATCGGGTGGTGCGCGACGGCAATCTGCTGACCGGTGGCGGGATCACCGCGGGAATCGATTTTGCCCTGACCCTGGCCGCTGAATTGTTCGATAAGGACACCGCGCAACTGGTGCAATTGCAGCTGGAATACGCCCCGGCACCGCCGTTTGCTTCGGGCAGCCCCGAGACAGCGCCAGCCGGCGTACTGGAGGAAGCCCGTAAACGTGCTGCCGGGTCGTTGAAATTACGTACGGAAATCACCGAACGTGCAGCGGCGAAACTCGACCTCCAGTGAAAGAGATGGCCGCGGGGGGCTATCCCCCCGCAGCCAGTCACTCACGCCGGCCATTCGGCACAAACAGCTCGAACGAGTCATCGCCATAAGCCCGCTCCACTTTAGCGATCACCACTTGATAACCCGCATACCACTTGCGGTACTGGCGCTTGGCCTCCAGGTGCCTGGGGTGGCTGGCGAATTCCCGGATAGAGGTTTCGTCCTGCCAGTAGTAACTGGCGTTGACCAGTTCGCCATCGGCCGAGCACCAGGACTGGGTACCGACGAACCCTTCGATGCTGATCGCGGCTTCGTCGATCAACGTGCTCAACAGGTTGAACTCCTCGTCTCGTTGCCCGGGTTTGTAGATAAACGATGCGATGTACATGCAGAGGTTCCTTTTCAGTGAATGAGTCAGGCCGGACGTGTCATCAGGGCCAGCCTGACGGCGAGCAACAGCAATACCGCGGCCAGCCCCAATGACTGCCATGTGGCGAATGTCGACGTGCTGGAAATACGCCGGCTGACCGTGCTGCCGAAAACCCCGAGCAGGGTGTGAAACACGCCACTGACCAGGGTCAGCACCATGCCCAGCAGCACCAGCTGTACGGCAATCGAGCCTCGTTGCGCGTTAACGAATTGCGGCAGGAACACCATGAAAAACAGCAAGGCCTTGGGGTTCAGCAGGCTGTTGAGCATCGCCCGGATCAGCAGGGTCTTGAGCGGCACCTGCGCAACATCCGACGTGCCGCTGGCCGATGGCTTTTGCAACGCCTTGAACGCCAGCCACAGCAGATACAGAACGCCGGCATAACGGATCAGGTCGAAGGCCGGTGGCCAACTGGCAACCAGTGCCGTAACCCCCATCGCGGTCAGCGCCGTCAGGATCAGATCGGCCAGACCAATGCCCAATCCCGACGCCACACCGCCGCGCCAGCCATAACTGGCACCATGGCTGATTACGAAGGCCATGTTCGGCCCGGGTGACAGCAGCAACAGCATCACCGCGCCGACGAAAATCGATAAGGTCGCAGGGTCAATCACAGCGAAGTCTCCGTCCTGGAAAGCCTGTAGATTAGAGCGCCAATCTGATACAAACAAAAAATTGATCCAGATACAAAGAGCGCTCACCCATGACCCGTATTCGCTACAAACGCCTGGTGGATCAGTTCGCCGGGAAGATTCGCAGCGGTGAACTGCCACCCGCCACGCAATTGCCGACCATTCGCGCGTTGATGCAGAGCGAACGGATCGCCCTGGCCACGGCTTTGCGGGTCTATCACGAGTTGGAGGCGATCGGCCTGGTGGTCGGCGAGACCGGTCGTGGCACCTTTGTGCGCGACACGTCCTTGCCTCGCGGACTGGGGTTGGAACAGCAACCACTGGGCATCGGCACGGTGGACCTGACCTTCAATTACCCGTCGGTACCCGGTCAGGACGAGTTATTGCGCGAGGGTTTGCGAGCGATTGCCGCCTCCGGGGATATCGATGCGCTATTGCATTCCGCGCCTCAGGGCGGGCGGCCGCATGAACGGCAGACGGCGGCCCGGCATTTACGCAATCGGGACATTCGGGTGGGGGGCGATCAGGTTCTGATCGTCAACGGCGCCCAGCAAGGTCTTGCCGTGACGCTGATGGCACTGCTCAAGCCGGGAGATATTCTGGCCCTCGACGCCCTCACCTACCCCGGCCTGAAAACCTTGGCCCAGGCCCATCGGCTGGACCTCGAAGCCCTCCCGCAAATCGCCGGGCACACCGACCTCGACGCCCTGGAAGCGCTGTGCAAGCGGCGCCCCGTGCGGGCGCTCTACAGCATGCCGACGATGCACAATCCGTTGGGGACGGTGATGTCCATCGCCGACCGTGAACGCCTGGTGCAATTGGCCGAGCGATACGACTTTCTGATCATCGAAGACGGCGCCTATGCCTTCCTCGCAGAACCGGCACCCAAACCGCTGTTTACCCTGGCCCCGCAGCGCACGCTGTACATCAGCGGCCTGTCGAAAAGCGTTGCCTCGGGCCTGCGCATCGGTTTCATCGTTGCACCGAAAGCGATGATGCCGGCGCTGGAGCAAGCCATCCGAGTGTCGACATGGAGCACCCCGTCGCTGACCGTCGCGCTGGCCTGCCGCTGGATCGATAGCGGCGAAGTCGACAACCTCGAAGAGCAAAAACGCCTGGACGCCCGGCAGCGACAGGACCTGGCTCGGCAAATCCTGAAAAACTGCGAACTGGTGGCGCATCCCGCTTCCTACTACCTCTGGCTCAGATTGCCCGAAGGCTTGCGGGCCGAAACGGTGGTTGCCGAGCTGGAACGAAAAGGCGTGCAGGTGACCAGCGCCGCACCCTTTGCCACGACCACTCATGTGCCTCCTGCACTGCGGGTGGCCATGGGATCGATCAGCCTCGACGTGTTGAAGCGCGCCCTGGAGACTCTGCATGAAGTCGTGGACATCTGACGGACTTTTCTGACACCCATAAAAAAACCCGCCTAAGCGGGTTTCTCAAGACCATTGCGACATCCTGTCGGCAGCCATCCTGGCGTATGGTCGATCATCCGTGATCCTGAACACGTCCTGTGTTCAGTTGATGGATCCAGATTAAACACATTGGCGAAGCTTCAAAAGACGACATAACAGCGGCTGCGTGTAAGCCATTGACCATTCAGCACCTGAAAGCAGCCCCTGTAGCAGCTGCCGAAGGCTGCGTTCGGCAGCTGCTACTAGTACGGGTACAGGTACGGGCGATCGGTCGCAGTTTCCTGCAGACGAAAAAAAACCCGCCGAAGCGGGTTTTCCCAAGACCATATCGACTCCCTGTCGGCAGCAATCCTTGCTTATGGTCGATCATCCGTGACCCTGAGCACTTCCTGTGCTTCAGTTGATGGGGCTAGATTACGCTTCGGATCCAATCCGCAATAGACGATATAGCTACTACCGCGTGTAAGACATTCGCTATAGCCACCCTTCCGAAAACCCTTGGACGTATCAACCATCATGGGCCGAAGCCGCGAATTTCGCGGCTTGCAGCCATCAACTTCCCTGACGCTCGTGGGCCTTGGTGTTTTCTGCCAGAAACTGTTCGATGTTGTTCATCTGCTCATCCCAGCCACGGCTGTCCATGCGGAAAGCCTTGAGCCTGCGCGACTGGGGAACGTGATCGAAACCGGACTCGACGACCGTCAACAGCGTGCCTTCGTCCATGTCCTGGAGTTCGAATTTCACCAGCGTGGTGGGCTCCTGAGAGTAATCGACTTCCGGCTCCACCGCATACGGGTGCCAGCGAAACGAAAACACCCGCTCCGGCTCGACCCGCTCCACCAGTACATTCCACAACAAGTGCTCATAACCAGGATACGTAATCTGCCCCTGGGTCCACTCGCCGGCGACAAAGCGCTTGCCTTCGAGTGCCACGCCGAACCATTGTCCGAACATTTCGGCATTGGCCAGCATGCGCCAGACCCGCGAGCGCGGCGCCTTGAGCAGGATCTTCCTTTCGATGCGATCTGATGCTGGGTTCATAAGTCACCTCCTGTATTGAACAGTAGGCCCGTAAAGACCAGAAGACCAACCTAAAAGTTGTATCAAACGGCTGATGCAATCAACCGTACCTGAAATATTCGGCCTCGATTTTGGCCATAAGTTCTGGTTTGAAAGGCACAGTCAACGGATTGAAACTGCTAACGTTTGCAACGACGTGCAACCTTACAAGGAAGATTCATGCAGCCTTCACTCACGGAGCGTTATCGCGCAACCCTGTTTGGGCTTGCTTGCGCAGATGCTATCGGCACCAGTGTCGAATTCCAGCCACGCGGCTCGTTCGAGCCCCTGACCGATATGGTTGGCGGCGGCCCGTTCAATCTGAAGCCGGGGCAATGGACCGATGACACATCCATGGCACTTTGCCTGGCTGAAAGTCTGCTGAACAAAAAAGGTTTTGATGCGGCTGACCAGATGGGCCGTTACCTCAACTGGTGGCAATGGGGTTACCAGAGTTCGACCGGCGAATGCTTCGACATTGGCATGACCGTACGTGATGCGCTGGTTCGTTATCAGAAAACCGGTCAGCCATTCGCAGGCTCCTCCGATCCCGACACGGCGGGCAACGGTTCGCTGATGCGGCTGGCGCCGGTAGTCTTGTACTACTTTCCCGACCGCGACCGGATCAGGACGTTTTCCGTAGACAGTTCGCGTACTACCCATGCCGCGCCGGAGGCACTTGAATGCTGTCAGTTGCTTGCCGAACTGCTCCGCAAGGCATTGCTAGGCGCCACCAAGCCGGATTTGCAGCGCCTGCCAGAGACAATATTCCTGGAACCAAAAGTCATGGCCATCGCCCGAGGCGACTACCTCGACAAGTCCAAAGACGATATCCGGGGCAGCGGCTACTGCGTTGCATCACTGGAAGCGGCCTTGTGGTGCTTTCACCACACTGACAGTTTTGCAGCCGCCATCCTCGAAGCCGCGAACCTGGGTGACGACGCCGATACCACTGCCGCCATCGTCGGTCAGTTGGCCGGGGCTCACTATGGTGCGCAGGCCATCCCTGAAGGCTGGCTGGCGAAGTTGCACAGGCGCGCTGACATCCAGGTTTGTGCGGACCAGTTACTCGCGGCTTCAGGCGCCCTTTCTACAAGCTGAAGCCTGCGTCTTCGCTACACTGCAACCTCCTCTTTTCAATTGTCACAGCGAGAATTCCCATGCACCCACGCTTGCTCCTGGCACTGACGCCGCTGCTGTTCACCCCTCTTGCGCATGCCGTCGACTGCGACAACGCCACCGACCAGACGACGATGAATCAGTGCGCAGCGCAGCAGAACAAGGCCGCCGACAAGGAGCTGAATGCGCTTTACCAGCAGATCACCACGCGATTGAAGGACAGCCCTGACGCCAAGAAGCTGTTGGTCGGTGCCCAGCGCTCATGGATTGCGTTTCGCGATGCCGAGTGCAAGTTCTCGGCGTCCGGAGTGGAGGGAGGCAGTGTTTACCCGCTGATCTATAGCAACTGCACCACGGCGCTGACCAAGGCGCGGGTCGAAGCCTTCAAGACTTACTTGAAGTGCAAGGAAGGGGATTTGAGTTGCCCGGTGCCTGAGGCTTGATGCTGCGGCGTTCTTGATGCCGCCGCGTGCCAGCTTAACGATCACTATAAAAATCAATCAGTTACTTGAAATAACTGGCTTATGGGCGCGTCTGAACGAGATCGCCCGCGTCTAATATCGCGATATCTGTTGCAGTGTGAGACAAGCATAGAGGCCCCCGGCCGGAACACTTCATCGCCCGGCGATTGACGATGCTGCAGTGCAGGCGCGAAATGTGGGTTCACCGATTGCCAGTCAGAGGGTAAGAACATGGCAAGCATAACGGTCCTGGCGGGGGACTTTCTGCAGGGTGATGGAGAGTACACAGACGGCGTTTTCACGCTCAGGACGTCGCTTCACCCGTGGCCCGGCATCACCCTCCCGCTCTCATTGTTCAAGAGTGTAGAAGTGGCCAACGAGGATTCGATCAACAACATCAAGGATGTCATCGGCTTCGGCGTGGCGGGGGCCATGTTGCTGGGGCCTATCGGCGCAATTGCCGGCTTCATGTTGGCTGGCAAGGAAACCGAGGTAACCTTTCTGGCCACACTCAAGGATGGAAGAAGGTTGCTGGCGGCTGTAGACAACGACACGTTCGATGAGATTTCCCGAAAAATCCCGTCCTGACATGACAGACGCACGCCGCACCATCGACAGGTGCGGCGTGACATCGGTTCAGCTGTAGAACGTCGGGTGAACGCCTTTGTGAGCCTCGATTTCCAACCGCATATCAGCCACCAGCGATGCAATTGCATGGGGACTGTCCAGTGTCCATACCGGTACGTGAGTGGCCACCAGATCCACTTTGCCGGTCATGCAATCGCAGACCCGAATCGTCAGGAACTGGTCTGCCTCCATGCTACAGGTGCACACGGCGGGCAGAAAACTTTGCTCGATGATGTTTTGGATTTCCAGGGGTGATAGGAACATCGCTACCTCCCTCACGCCAGATGGATGCCGGGCAAATGCTCCGTCATTTCACCCTTTAGCCTGAAAATTCTAATCCTCATTAGCGGGTGTCTCAAGGCTGTGACAGGTTGCTCGTCGTCTCATCGGGCTGTCGCGATTTGCGACACCTCCAAGCGAGTCGCCCGCCCCCTCGCATCACTCAAAACCCCGCTGTCACTGAGCTATCAGCCCCTTCCCGACACTTGGCACAGCCATTGCCAAACAGTGAGCAAGCCCCCGTTTTCACGCACAACAAGAGGTCTTGCCATGCCCCTCCCTTATCTGCTTCCCGCCACCTCGGCGTTCATCCAGCGCGCACCGCGCATGCTCATTGGCGGTGACTGGGTCGAGGCCGCCCGACGGCCAGACCATGCCCCTGCGCCAAGGGTGATGTCTTGCAGGCCGCTGCCCTTGAGACGGTCGGCGCGACCTTCGACGGCGAGGATGGTGGCGTCGGAATTGGCGAGGATGATCAGCCCTTCCTTGCCTTGGCGATCGGCCAGATAGTCGATGGCCGGCATCGCCGCATCGATCAACAACCGATTGCTAGCCAGCAGCCCGTCGAGACTGGCGCTCGAGAGTGTCGAGCTTAGCCTTTCAATACCCGCGCCAGCGTCGACTTCACTTTGCCCATGCCATCATGCAGTGCCTGTTCAATCTCGGCCATGGTAATGACCGCCGTCGATTTGCCCGCCGCGGGGTTCACCACCAGCGCCAGACAGGCATAGTCCAGTTCCAGTTCACGCGCCAATGCAGCTTCCGGCATACCGGTCATGCCGACGATGTCGCAACCGTCACGTTCCAGCCTCGCGATTTCAGCAACTGTTTCCAGACGTGGCCCTTGAGTGCAGGCGTACACGCCATGGCTGCTATAGCCGACGCCTTCAGCCGCCAACGCCGCGATTAATCGCTGACGCAGGGGTTCGCTGTAGGGATAGCTGAAGTCGATGTGTGTAACGTGTTCCAGGTCATCGGCGAAATAGGTGTGTTCGCGACCGCTGGTGTAGTCGATCAATTGATGCGGCACGCAGAAATGCCCGGTGCCCATCGCGGCATGAATCCCGCCCACGGCGTTGACCGCGAGAATCGCTTCAGCTCCGGCTTGCTTCAAGGCCCACAGATTGGCGCGGTAGTTCACCTGATGCGGCGGGAAGCGGTGTGGGTGGCCGTGACGTGCGAGAAACAGCACTTCCTTGCCGGCGTACTCACCGATCTGCACCTCGGCCGAAGGCGCACCGTAAGGGGTGTCCACCGCCAATGACTGACGAATGCTCAAGCCTTCGAGTTGAGTCAGGCCGGTGCCACCGATAATCGCGTAAACCGTCATAACGAAAAGTCCTTAATCAATCAATTGAGCTTCTTTGAGCGCGCCGACGGCCGTCAGCCAGCGCGGGTCTTGACGGTATTCGGTGCTGGCGTACGCCTGCCCACGCATCCGCGCGATACGCGCCGAAGGCTTGACCTTCAACCGCTGGGCGGCACTCAAAGCCAACTCGGCAGCCGCACGGTCGTTGCACACCAGGCCCATGTCGCAACCGGCGGTCAATGCCGCTTCGATGCGACTGGCGGCATCGCCCACCACGTGCGCACCGGCCATCGACAGGTCGTCACTGAAGATCACGCCATCAAACTGCAGCTCGCCGCGCAGGATGTCCTGCAACCAGCGACGGGAGAAGCCGGCAGGCTGGGAATCGACTTGTGGATAAATAACGTGGGCCGGCATGACGGCGGCCAATTGCTTGCTCAATCGCGCGAATGGCACCAGGTCGTTGGCGCGGATCTCTTCGAGGCTGCGCTCGTCGTTGGGAATCGCAACGTGGGAATCGGCCTCGGCCCAGCCATGACCGGGGAAATGCTTGCCGGTGGCAGCCATCCCGGCGCTGTTCATGCCGCGGATGAATGCACCGGCGAGCAAGGCTGCGCGCTCGGGATCACCTTCGAACGAACGGGTACCGACCACCGCACTGCGCTGGTAATCCAGATCCAGCACCGGGGCGAAGCTCAGGTCGAGACCGACCGCGAGCACTTCGGTCGCCATGATCCAGCCGCACTGTTCGGCCAGGTATTCGGCATTCGGGTTGTCGGCGATGGCGCGCATGGCGGGCAGTCGCACGAAGCCCTGACGCAGCCGTTGAACCCGACCGCCCTCCTGGTCGACCGCCAGCAGCAGATCGGGACGAATGGCGCGGATCGCGGCGCTCAATTCGCGCACCTGACGCGGGTGTTCGATGTTGCGGGCAAAAATGATCAGGCCGCCCACTTCGGGCTGGCGCAACAATTGGCGATCTTCAGACGTCAGCCAGGTACCGGCGACGTCCACCATCAACGAGCCTTGCAGGCCAGCAGTCATGGAAATTCCTTGAATACGATAAACCCGGCTCGCACGAATTCGCCGCCATGGGCTGAGCCCGGCAGGTCGGCGATATCAATGAGGGGGTTCAAAACGAGAGTCGGCATGGGCGCCTAGCTTAGCGGATGTCCGCCACCGCGCCCACCCGTGTGCGGTTAAACCTTGGCGGCTACCGGAGTCGATTTACTGCGCGGACGCAATTGCGCGGCGGCCATGGCGGTGTCGGTGACGCCGGTTTCGGCACGCATGCCCGCAGCCAGGAATGGCACCATCAGACGCATCACTTGCTCGATGGAAGTGTTGACGCCGAAATCGGTCTCGGCAATCGCACGCAAGGCCTTGATCCCCGACATGCTGAATGCCGCTGCACCGAGCATGAAGTGCACGCGCCAGAACAGTTCGATCGGAGGAATGCGTGGCGCGGCTTCGTTGACCAGCAGCATGTAGCGGCGGAAAACCTTGCCGTACATGTCTTCCAGATAACGACGCAAGTGCCCTTGGCTCTGACTGAAAGCCAGCCCCAGCAAACGCATGAAGATGGACAGGTCGTTGCCGCTGCGTGGTTGCACCACCAAGGCTTGCTCGACGAGGATCTCCAGCAATTCTTCGAGGGTCGGTTTGTTCTCGGGTTTGGCCTGACGGCGCTCCAGCTCTTTATCGAGACTGAGGCAGAACGGCCCGAGAAAACGCGAGAAGACCGCTTGAATCAGCGCCTTCTTCGATCCGAAGTGATAGTTCACCGCCGCCAGATTGACACCGGCCTTGCTGGTGATCAGACGCAACGAGGTTTCAGCGAAACCTTTTTCCGCGAACAATTGCTCGGCAGCATCGAGAATGCGTTCAACGGTTTCCGACTGGGCCATGGCTACTCCGCCTGACAAACACTTGTTTGAAACATACGTTTCAGCCCAGGCCTTGTCAAGTCTGGCGGGTTCGTTTTGGGAATGGTCGGTCAGCTATTTAACCATACAACACTGGCGCTTCAATCGGCGAGCTGAATGACCGTCCAGCGGCCGGCAAAAAAAGGGGCATTGCCAAGACCGGTTCACTGTATATAATCCCAGTCACTGTATAAAAAGACAGAGCGATCAATATGCTAAAGCTGACGCCACGCCAAGCAGAGATTCTGGCCTTCATCAAACGCTGCCTCGAAGACAACGGCTACCCGCCAACCCGCGCGGAAATCGCTCAGGAACTGGGCTTCAAGTCGCCCAACGCGGCGGAAGAACACCTCAAGGCACTGGCCCGCAAGGGCGCAATCGAGATGACCCCGGGCGCCTCCCGTGGCATTCGCATCCCCGGCTTCGAAGCCAAGGCCGACGATTCTACCCTGCCGATCATCGGCCGAGTGGCAGCAGGCGCTCCGATCCTCGCCCAGCAGCACATCGAAGAATCCTGCAACATCAACCCTTCGTTCTTCCACCCTCGCGCTGACTATCTGTTGCGGGTTCATGGCATGAGCATGAAGGACGTCGGCATTTTCGACGGAGACCTACTGGCCGTCCATACCACCCGCGAAGCCCGTAACGGTCAGATCGTGGTGGCGCGGATTGGCGACGAAGTGACCGTCAAGCGCTTCAAGCGCGACGGCAGCAAAGTCTGGCTGATTGCCGAAAACCCTGAATTTGCCCCTATCGAAGTCAACCTGAAAGATCAGGAACTGGTGATCGAAGGCTTGAGCGTCGGCGTGATTCGCCGCTAAAGGAGGCTTTATGCAGTTCCCACACACTTCACAGCAAGCCCAACTGCCGTTGTTCGAGGCATTCATGGCGCAGCCGCTGGCGCCGATCCTGAAAGAAGTGGTCGAGTCGCCCTGGAGCGCCGAGCCCGAAGTCTTCAGCGAGCTGTCATTGCGTGGCGCGGCCGGGAACTGCCTGAACCTTCTGGCACCAATCCTCAGGGAGCTGAGCCAGGATCAGGACGCTCGCTGGCTGACGCTGATCGCCCCGCCCGCCAGCCTGACCCAGGCCTGGCTGCGAGACGCCGGCCTGAACCGTGAACGCATTCTGCTGCTGCAACCACGCGGCACACAGAGCGCTCAGCAGCTGACCTGTGAAGCTTTGCGACTTGGCCGCAGCCATACGGTCGTCAGCTGGCTAAACCCGTTGAGCACATCGTCGCGGCAACAGCTGATCAGCGCCGCCCGTACCGGGGATGCGCAAAGTCTGAATATTCGGCTGGGTTAACTGACAAAACAGTGTTTGCACTGAACAGCGCGGGGCTTCTCCAAGGATAGAGAAGCCGGTCTGTAGAGGTATCCGCAAAATCCGACGGGCGGGATCAATGAAGAACTCGTGGCCCCTCTTCCTTATCAAATTCGCCTTCAACCAGGCGTCCTGCCATCTGAACACCGACGCTCAACATCGCCTTGGCGACTTCCACGTGCTGGCCTTGCAGGAAAGCCTTGGCATCCTCGGAGAAATCCAAAGTAACCAGAGAACCCTCGTCCTCGGCCCTACGCAGCTCGATTCGGCCGTCTGGTAACTCGACAATTTCTAGAAAGGACGTTGGCATAAAGGACTGTTCTCCACGAAAGGCAGGGATTATATAGGCATCGGCCAAGCTTCGCTCAGGATCTTGACCAGATGCCATCACGAAGAGAAATTTCTGACATCACGCTTCCTTGGGCGGACCATTCACCGAGCACTCAATCTTTCAGCACTCGTTCAGCCCGTCGCGAAACCGGATCGCCAAGCTTTTCAGATTCTGGCGCCAGCTCTCCAGTTCTTCCCGGCTCAGCTCTTCAGACGCCTCTTCTTCGTCCAGGTTGACGGCCAGAATAAGCGGCTGCGTCACATCACCCTTGGGCTTGTGTGGAGCACGAGGCGGTTGAAACAGTGCGGCATAAGCCGACAGCAGCTTGGCCAGCCAGGTTTCAGGGTTTTGCGCCAACTCGACCATCTCGGCCATTTCCGGAATAGCGATGGTTTCGAGTACTTCGCGGGTCAGCAGCATCTCTGCCCGTGGCGCATTGGCCTGAGGCAAGCGATAGAAACCGGCGATTTCATGGCACAGCCCCAACAGCGCCCCGTACAGGTGAAACAACGCCGATTCGCGACCGGCCTGAATCAGCGCCAGGGAGTTCATCGCTCGCCCCTCTTCGGCCTTGGCGAGCGCTTCCAGCGACAAGCCGGCGAAATAAATTTTCTGGTTGGTACGGGTATAGAGTTCGTGGGCCATGACGGCAGCCTCCACAACGAAATAATTGCTTCACGCAGGTCTGACAGTGTCATGGATCACCCAAGCTCACCGCAAGCCCAAAACAAAAAGGCCGCATGAAAACCCGAGGGTTGTCATGCGGCCTTTTTATGTGCAGCGGCTTTTAAGCCTTGGCTGCTGGACGCTTGTCTTCAACCGTCCACTTGCCACCATCGTAATACGCTTTCCAGCCAGTCGGCTTACCGTCGACTTCCGTCTGCACGTATTGCTCTTTGGTCTTGCGGCTGTAACGGATCACTGCTGGCAGACCGTCAGGATCTTTCTTCGGTGCTTCGCAGAGGAAGTGGTACTTCGGATCGATCTCATCCTTGTGCGGCACGATCTCGACGACCAATGGCGCACGGGTCTCGCGGTTTTTCGGGAACTGGCTGGCCGCCAGGAACAGGCCGGAAGCACCGTCACGCAGGATATAGGTGTCGTTGACCTTTTCGCATTTGAGCTCAGGCATCTTCACCGGATCCATCTTCGGCGGCGCCGCATCACCGCTTTTCAGCAGCTTGCGGGTGTTCTTGCAGGTTGCGTTGGTGCAACCGAAGAACTTGCCGAAACGGCCGGTCTTGAGCTGCATCTCGCTGCCGCACTTGTCGCATTCCAGGCTCGGACCTTCGTAGCCCTTGATGCGGTAAGCGCCCTCTTCGATCTCGTAGCCTGCGCAATCCGGGTTGTTACCACAGATGTGCAGCTTGCGCTTCTCGTCGAGCAGGTAAGCGTCCATCGCCGTGCTGCAGATCGGGCAACGGTGCTTGCCGCGCAGAACCAGCGACTCCGACTCGCCCTCGTCGTCCGCAGCGATTTCGTCGCCCGGCACCAGGTTGACGGTGGCCTTGCAGCGCTCTTTTGGCGGCAGGCTGTAGCCCGAGCAACCGAGGAACACGCCGGTCGATGCAGTACGAATCTGCATCGGACGACCGCACACCACACATGGAATATCAGTCATTACCGGCTGGTTGGCGCGCATGCCGCCTTCGGCGCTTTCGGCCACTTCGAGTTTCTTCTTGAAGTCGCCATAGAACTCGTCGAGCACGTTTTTCCAGTCGCGCTCGCCCTGGGCCACGTCATCGAGATTCTCTTCCATGCCGGCGGTGAAGCCGTAGTCCATGAGATTGGAGAAGCTCTCGGTCAGACGCTCGGTGACGATGTCGCCCATCTTTTCCGAATAGAAACGACGGTTGTGCAGCGCCACGTAGCCGCGGTCCTGGATGGTCGAAATGATCGCCGCGTAGGTCGAAGGACGACCGATGCCGCGTTTTTCCATTTCCTTTACCAGGCTCGCTTCCGAGTAACGCGCCGGCGGCTTGGTGAAGTGCTGGGTCGGATCAAGCTTGATCAGCTTCATCGCATCGCCCTGGGCCATGTCCGGCAGCACGTCGTCATCGCCAGGCTTGGTGATTTGCGGCATGACGCGAGTGTAACCGTCGAACTTCAGGATGCGGCCCTTGGCGCGCAACTCGAAGTCACCGGCACCGACGGTGACCGTGGTCGACAGGTATTGGGCCGGCAGCATCTGGCAGGCGAGGAACTGGCGCCAGATCAGCTCGTAAAGCCGCTCGGCATCACGCTCCATGCCCGACAGCTTGCTTGGCTCGGTATTGGCGTCAGACGGACGAATCGCTTCGTGAGCCTCTTGTGCGCCTTCCTTGCTGCTGTAGACGTTCGGGGTTTCCGGCAGGTACTTCTTGCCGAATTCGCCTTCAATATAAGTACGCGCCATCGTCACGGCATCGGCCGAGAGGTTGGTGGAGTCGGTACGCATATAAGTGATGTAGCCGGCTTCGTACAGACGCTGGGCCATCATCATGGTTTTCTTCACACCGAAGCCCAGGCGGTTGCTCGCGGCCTGCTGCAGGGTGGAGGTGATGAACGGTGCCGACGGCTTGCTGCTGGTCGGTTTGTCTTCGCGCTTGACGATGCTGTAGCTGGAAGCCTTGAGCTTCTCCAGCGCGGCCATGGCCTGGGCTTCGTTGAGCGGCTTGAAGGCTTCGCCTTTCTCGCGAGCCACGTCGAAGCGCACAGTCGCGCCCTTGGCGGTGCCGAGGTCAGCGTGAACTTCCCAGTACTCTTCCGGGTTGAACGCGCGGATTTCGCGCTCACGCTCAACCACCAGCTTCACGGCAACCGATTGCACGCGACCGGCGGACAGGCCACGAGCAACCTTGGCCCACAGCAGCGGCGAAACCATGTAACCCACCACGCGGTCGAGGAAGCGACGCGCCTGCTGAGCGTTTACGCGATCGATGTCCAGCTCGCCCGGCTGGGAGAAAGCTTCCTGGATCGCTTTTTTGGTGATTTCGTTGAACACCACGCGCTTGTAGCGGCTGTCGTCACCACCGATGGCTTCGCGCAGGTGCCAGGCAATGGCTTCCCCCTCGCGATCCAAGTCGGTTGCGAGATAGATGGTGTCAGCATCTTTGGCGAGCCGGCGCAGCTCTTCGATAACCTTTTCCTTGCCCGGGAGGATCTCGTACTTGGCTTTCCAGCCATGATCGGGATCGACACCCATGCGCGAGACCAGCTGCTTGCGCGCTTTCTCTTTCGGCGTGAGCACCGGACCTTCGCCTGCGGCGGCCTTGCCACGCTTGGCGGCAGGCTCTTTGCTGGCGCTAGCCGAACCGCTGGTGGGCAGGTCTCGGATATGGCCGATACTCGACTTCACCACGTATTGGTTACCCAGATACTTGTTGATGGTCTTGGCCTTAGCCGGGGATTCCACAATGACCAGCGATTTGCCCATGGATCAGAAAATTCCTGAATTCTAGAAGTGAAAGGCGGTTGGCGCCTGACGCGGCACCGCTATATATAGTGGCTACAAGGTGAGGTCAAGCGCAGGGTTCTGCGCGCACTCCCCTTATGGCTGCGGAAAAATGCTCGGTTCGGCTTGCACCAAAGCAAAGCGTGGCACCTGTTCGCCGTCAACCTCGACCGACTCCAGGAACATGCTCAAGGGACGTACCCAAAAGCCGTAATCGCCATACAGGGCTTGGTAGAAGACCACTTCTTCTTCGGTCTCCGAATGCCGCGCAACACTGAATACGCGGTACTGCGGACCTTTGTAATGTTGGTAGAGCCCAGGTTGTATCGGCATGCTTTGGCCCTCACTCAAATTTTTTCAAAATAAAAACAAAATAAATCCGGAAAAACAAAAACCGGGGCACTTGGCCCCGGCTTCCATCGACGAAACGCTTAAACGCGTTCGAAGACGGTGGAGATGCCTTGGCCGAGACCAATGCACATGGTAGCCACCCCGAAGGTGCCGCCATTCTGCTTCATCACGTTCAGCAAGGTGCCCGAAATACGTGCACCGGAGCAACCGAACGGGTGACCCAGGGCGATCGCGCCGCCGTGCAGGTTAACCTTCTCGTTCATCTTGTCGAGCACTTTCAAATCTTTCAGCACTGGCAGGGCCTGTGCAGCGAAAGCTTCGTTGAGCTCGAAGAAGTCGATATCGTTGATGCCAAGGCCCGCGCGCTTCAATGCTTTCTGCGTTGCCGGTACTGGACCATAGCCCATGATCGCCGGGTCCACACCTGCCACTGCCATCGAGCGAATCACCGCCAGCGGCTGGATGCCCAGGTCCTGGGCACGCTGTGCCGACATCACGATCATGCACGAAGCACCGTCAGTGATCTGCGACGAAGTACCAGCGGTCACGGTGCCGCCCTTCGGATTAAACGCTGGTTTCAGAGCCGCCAGGCTTTCCAGGGTGGTTTCCGGACGAATGGTTTCGTCGTAGTCAAACAGTTTCAGGAAACCGTTCTCGTCGTAGCCCTGCATCGGGATGATTTCGTCCTTGAACTTGCCTTCCACGGTCGCCTTGTGGGCGAGTTGGTGGGAGCGCACGCCAAAGGCGTCCTGCTGTTCGCGAGTAATGCCATGCATTTTGCCGAGCATTTCTGCGGTCAGGCCCATCATGCCCGAGGCTTTCGCCGCGTACAGGGACATGTGCGGGTTCGGATCGACACCGTGCATCATGCTCACATGACCCATATGCTCGACGCCGCCAACGACGAACACGTCACCGTTGCCGGTCATGATCGCTTGCGCGGCAGTGTGCAGCGCACTCATCGACGAGCCACACAGACGGCTGACGGTCTGGCCGGCCGAGGTGTGTGGAATCTGAGTCATCAGGGACGCCATGCGGGCGATGTTCCAGCCCTGCTCCAGGGTCTGGTTAACGCAGCCCCAGATCACGTCTTCGACTTCGCTCGGGTCGACCTTGACGTTGCGTTCCAGCAATTTGCTGATCAGGTGTGCCGACATGTCTTCGGCGCGGGTGTTGCGGTGCATGCCGCCCTTGGAGCGGCCCATCGGCGTACGACCGAAGTCGACAATCACGACGTCTCTAGGATTCAAGCTCATATACTTTCACTCTCGCTCTAGTGTGGGCGCTTAACCGAAGAAGCTCTGACCGTTCTTGGCCATTTCACGCAGCTTCGCGGTCGGGTGGTACAGCGCGCCCAAATCAGCGTACTGGTCAGCCAGGGCAACGAACTCTGCAACACCGATCGAATCGATGTAGCGCAGCGCACCGCCACGGAATGGAGGGAAACCAATACCGTAGACCAGACCCATGTCGGCTTCGGCGGCGGTTTCGACGATGCCGTCTTCCAGGCAGCGCACGGTTTCCAGGCACAGCGGGATCATCATCCAGTTGATGATGTCTTCGTCAGTGACTTCGAGCTGTTGGAAAACGATCGGCTTGAGCACTTCCAGCACCGACGGATCGGCGACTTTCTTCTGCTTGCCGCGCTTGTCGGTCTCGTAGGCGTAGAAACCCTTGCCATTTTTCTGGCCCAGGCGCTTGGCTTCATAGAGCACGTCGACGGCCGAACGGCGATCGTCCTTCATGCGATCCGGGAAGCCTTCAGCCATGACGTCACGACCATGGTGGCCGGTGTCGATGCCGACCACGTCCATCAGGTATGCCGGGCCCATTGGCCAGCCGAACTTCTCCATGACCTTGTCGATGCGGACGAAGTCCACGCCGGCGCTGACCAGCTTGGCGAAACCGCCGAAGTACGGGAACAGCACACGGTTGACCAGGAAGCCCGGGCAGTCGTTGACGACGATCGGGTTCTTGCCCATTTTCTTGGCGTAGGCAACGGTGGTGGCAACGGCCACTTCGCTGGACTTCTCGCCACGGATCACTTCAACCAGCGGCATCATGTGCACCGGGTTGAAGAAGTGCATGCCGACGAAGTTTTCCGGACGCTTGAGGGCTTTGGCCAGCAAGGTGATGGAAATGGTCGAGGTGTTGGACGCCAGAATGGTGTCCTCTTTGACCTTGTCTTCGACTTCGGCCAGAACGGCTTGCTTGACCTTCGGGTTCTCGACCACGGCTTCGACCACCAGATCGACGTGACCGAAATCGCCGTAGGACAGGGTCGGACGAATGCCGTTGAGCACTTCGGCCATCTTCGCCGGGGTCATGCGACCTTTATCAACGCGGCCAACCAGCAGCTTGGCGGCTTCGGCCAGACCTTGCTCGATACCGTGCTCGTTGATGTCCTTCATCAGGATCGGCGTGCCTTTGGAGGCCGACTGATAAGCGATACCGCCACCCATGATGCCGGCGCCCAATACGGCGGCCTGCTTCACTTCCTTGGCGATTTCGTCGTAGGCCTTGGCCTTTTTCTTCAGCTCCTGATCGTTCAGGAACAGACCGATCAAGCTCTGTGCGGCAGAGGTCTTGGCCAGTTTGACGAAACCGGCGGCTTCGACTTCCAGGGCCTTGTCGCGACCGAAGTTCGCAGCTTTCTGGATGGTCTTGATCGCTTCGACCGGCGCCGGGTAGTTCGGGCCCGCTTGGCCGGCCACGAAACCTTTGGCGGTTTCGAACGACATCATTTGTTCGATGGCGTTGAGCTTGAGCTTTTCGAGCTTCGGCTGACGCTTGGCCTTGTAGTCAAACGTACCGGAGATGGCGCCTTTGATCAGGTTCAGCGCCGCTTCGTGCAACTTCTGCGAGTCGACCACCGCGTCGACGGCACCGACTTTCAGTGCGTCTTCAGCGCGGTTTTCCTTACCGGCGGCAATCCATTCGATGGCGTTGTCGGCACCGATGATGCGCGGCAGGCGCACGGTACCACCGAAGCCTGGGTAGATGCCCAGCTTGACTTCCGGCAGACCGATTTTGGCGGTGCTGGCCATGACGCGGAAATCCGCCGCCAGGCACATTTCCAGACCGCCACCCAGTGCGATGCCATTGATCGCGGCAACAGTCGGGACGTTGAGGTCTTCGAAATCGCTGAAAATCTTGTTGGCTTCGAGGTTGCCAGCAACAAGCTCGGCATCCGGCAGCTTGAAGTTGTCGACGAATTCGGTGATGTCGGCGCCGACGATGAATACGTCCTTGCCACTGCTGACGATCACACCCTTGATCGAAGCATCTGCCTTGATGGTGTCTACAGCCTGACGCAGCTCGTTCAGGGTAAGACGGTTGAACTTGTTGACGGACTCACCCTTGAGGTCGAACTTCAGTTCGACGATGCCACTTTCAAGAGCCTTAACCGTGATGGCTTTACCTTCGTAAATCATCAACTGATCTCCACGATATGGAAGCTGAACAGTACACGTCGGACGCAGGCGGCTGGCTCGGCAGGGACGTTTATCGTCAATGCTAACGCCAACTCACCAGGCACACCCGCCAACGCGATAGTCGGGATTCTGTAGGAGCAGTCTGTAATACAAACGCTCAATTCATACGCCCGTTTGATTTGGGTGTGTCACCTTCACGGAATTTCCGGCAATTGTCAATCGCCCAAAATACTGGTTGAAACGCGACTTTCCGGTCACTTCCGTACCACGAAGCCCTGCAACATGCGGATGCATGTGAGGCCGTTCATAGAATCAATAGTTAGAAAAGTCGCCCTAATTCGCGGCAACCTGTGTTTAACAGGCTACGCTGGCGTGACCCTGAAGAAAAAATTTGAACGCTTTGACGAATGCCCAGCGTAAGATCTGTGCCACAAAGAATTACCGGCCTGCCTGGCCAACCTCAGCCCGATGATGATGTCGGGCTTTTTATTGCCTTCCGTAACAGATCGGGGTTCAGGCGAGTGCCTTGAGCGTAGCGTCGATCTGTTGCAGAACCTCGGCTTCGCCCTTCTCGCCCCAATACAGGGCAATCATTTGCTTGTCTGCCTCGACCTTGTAGACGTTGGCAGGCAGTTTTTCGAAATGATTCAGGAGCACTCCATCCTCGCAGACTTCCTGCCACTGATTGACCCACACACCCGGCGCCTTCTGCCAATAGCTCCAGCACGCTGGCTGAGTGCCACGGCGCGGTCGGTGGTACTGGGCGCAAGGGCTTGGCGGCTCCTGGCTCAGCCAGTGCGGCCACTCCTGGGGCGCCAATTGCATGGCAAGGCCGATGCGCCGTGCCTCCATGCGCAGGGCCATGCGACCGCTCTGGACACGAGACGGTCGCAACCAGGCCAGCGGGCTCAGCACCACCAGCAGGATTGACACCACTATCCAGACCGTCATATCTGTACTCCCGATTCTTGATGAGCCCATTGGGTCACGTTGAAACCAATGCGCTTGAAACCAGCCATACTTACCAATATTGCAATCCTCAGGAGGAGCACCTCATGCCCTACCACCATATTCTGGTCGCTGTAGATCTAACCGAAGAGTGCGATCCTGTAATCCACCGCGCCCGCGAACTTTCGGTGAGCAATGGCGCAAAGCTGTCCCTGGTGCATATCGTCGAGCCGATGGCCATGGCCTTTGGCGGCGACGTGCCGATGGACCTTTCCCAGTTGCAACAGCAACAGTTCGATCAGGCCAAGGAGCGCCTTGAGCGATTGATCCTGAAATACCCGGAGCTCTCCAAGGAATACAGCCACTTGACCTACGGCCAGCCGCGACAGGAGATTCACCATCTCGCCAAGGAGCAAACGTGCGACCTGATCGTGGTGGGCAGTCATGGCCGGCATGGCCTGGCACTGTTGCTCGGCTCCACTGCCAATGACGTGCTGCACGGCGCGCCTTGCGATGTACTTGCCGTGCGCCTGCAAAAAAGCTGACAACAAGCAACAATAAACCCCTTACGAAAAGCCCGGCATTCACACGAGTGAAGCCGGGCTTTTTTTATAGCCGGATCAATCAGGCATCCAGTTCGGCCCAGCGCTCGACCATCACGTCGAGTTCAGCCTGTAACTGCTCAAGCTGAGCGATCACTGCAGCCGTCTCGGCAGGAGGACGCTGATAGAAGCCGGCGTCCGCCATCTGCGCTTCAACCACCGCGATCTGCTGTTCCATGGCTTCGATCTGGCCAGGCAAGGCTTCCAGCTCACGCTGCAACTTGTAGCTGAGTTTCTTTTTCGCCACCGGCGCTGGCGTTTCCACTGCAGCAACCGGCGCAGGTTCGGCCGTCACGACAGCCGAATTCAGGTCGGCTTTGCCGGACTTGCTCTCGGTCACACCCAGCAGGCGCGGCGAGCCGCCCTGACGCAGCCAGTCCTGATAACCGCCGACGTACTCGCGAACCTTGCCTTCACCTTCGAAGACCAGGGTGCTGGTGACCACGTTGTCGAGGAATGCCCGGTCGTGACTGACCATCAGCACAGTGCCGTTGAAGGTCAGCAAGACCTCTTCCAGCAGTTCGAGGGTTTCCACGTCGAGGTCGTTGGTCGGTTCGTCAAGCACCAGCAGGTTCGCCGGCTTGCTGAACAGTTTCGCCAGCAGCAGACGCGCTCGCTCACCACCGGACAACGCCTTGACCGGCGTGCGGGCACGCTGCGGGCTGAACAGGAAGTCGCCGAGGTAGCTCAGTACGTGACGGCTCTGGCCATCGATATCGATGAAGTCGCGACCTTCAGCGACGTTGTCGATCACGGTCTTTTCCAGGTCCAACTGATGGCGCAACTGGTCGAAATAGGCCACGTCGATGCGCGTCCCCTCTTCCACTGTGCCGCTGGTCGGTTGCAGACCGTTGAGCATCAGCTTCAACAGCGTGGTCTTGCCGGTACCGTTGGCGCCGAGCAGACCGATGCGGTCGCCGCGCTGCAGGACCATCGAGAAATCCTTGATCAGGAACGGGCCGCCCGGGTGAGCGAAGCTCACATTCTCGAGCACCATCACCTGCTTGCCGGACTTGTCGGCGGTATCGAGCTGAATGTTGGCCTTGCCGGTACGCTCGCGACGCTCGCTACGCTCGACGCGCAGGGCTTTCAGTGCACGGACACGGCCTTCGTTACGGGTGCGACGCGCCTTGATGCCCTGGCGGATCCAGACTTCTTCCTGGGCCAGTTTTTTATCGAACAGCGCGTTGGCGGTTTCTTCAGCGGCCAGTGTGGCCTCTTTGTGCACGAGGAAGCTGGCGTAATCGCCGTTCCAGTCGATCAAGCCGCCGCGATCCAGTTCCAGGATACGGGTTGCAAGGTTCTGCAGGAATGAACGGTCGTGCGTGATGAACAGTACGGCGCCCTGGAAATCCTTCAGCGCTTCTTCAAGCCAGGCGATGGCACCGATATCCAGGTGGTTGGTCGGTTCGTCGAGCAGCAGCAGGTCCGGTTCGGAAACCAGCGCCTGAGCCAACAGGACGCGACGACGCCAGCCGCCGGACAATTCGGCGAGGGTCTTGTCGGCAGGCAACTGCAGACGGCTCAAGGTGCTGTCGACCAGTTGCTGCAAGCGCCAGCCATCTCGGGCTTCGAGGTCGTGCTGGACGTGCATCAGCTTGTCCAGATCGGCGTCAGTGACGATGTTCTGGCTCAGATGGTGATATTCGGCAAGCAACGCACCAACGCCGTCGAGGCCTTCGGCGACCACGTCGAACACGGTCCGCTCGTCGGCTACCGGCAATTCTTGCGGCAATTCACCAATCTTGAGGCCAGGTGCGCGCCAAACGGAGCCATCGTCGGGCTTCTGGTCGCCCTTGACGAGCTTCATCATGCTGGACTTGCCAGTGCCGTTGCGGCCGATGATGCACACCCGCTCACCACGGGCGATCTGCCAGGACACCTTGTCCAACAACGGCATAGCGCCGAAAGCAAGGGACACATCGCTGAATTTGAGCAGGGTCATGAGCTTCTCCAAAAACCGGGCGCGCATTCTACCTGACTTGAGGCTACAGAAGGCCGGCAATTTCAATGTCGAAGCACTCTGCACAACAATTGTTGCGAACTTATGCTGGCATGTCGGCAAAGCTTTCACCCGCTGCTGGCAAAAGGCTAAGCTACATATAATTAGGTGCCGGTCTTACCAGCACTTGTCATGATTTTTCTGCCCGGATGTCTCATGCGCAGTCGCCTTTTCAGTCTTTTTTCATGTTTGCTTCTTACAGCCGCTGCCGTTCAATCCGCCCAGGCGGTAGACCTGTCTACCCAACGCCAGTATTACGACGAAGCCAAGCGTGCCTTGGCCAAGGGCGATTCCGGCCCTTATTTCCGTTATAGCCAGGCGCTCAGCGATTATCCGCTGACCCCCTACCTGGCTTATGACGAACTGACCGCGCGGCTGAAAACCGCAAACAATGCCGAAATCGAGAACTTCCTCGCCGAACACGGCGACCTGCCACAAGCCAACTGGATGAAATTGCGCTGGTTGCGCTGGCTGGCCGAACGCGGCGATTGGGAAACGTTCGTCAAATATTATGACCCCAAGCTCAATTTCACCGAACTGGACTGCCTGAACGCGCAGTATCAGATCAGCCATAACCGTAAGACCGAAGGTTACGCCAACGCCGACAAACTCTGGCTGAGCGGCAAAACCCGGCCCGAGGCATGCGATGCAGTGTTCGGCATGTGGGCCGCCGATGGTCAACTGACTGAACAGAAACGCTGGGAACGCACCAAGCTCGCCGCCCAGGCCGGCAACTACCCGCTGGCCAACAGCCTGATCAATGGCCTGACGACCCTCGCCCCGCGCGGTCGCCTGCTGGTGGATGTGGCGCAGAAACCCGAACTGCTGAATCAGCCGTCGCGCTTTACCCCGGCCGATGAGCCGATGTCCGACATCGTCAGCCTTGGCCTGCGCCGCCTGGCCCGTCAGGATCCGGACAGGGCCATGGCCCTGCTCGACGGCTACGCCAGCAGCATGCACTTCTCCCGGGACGAAAAAGTCGCGATCGCCCGGGAAATCGGGCTGACCCTCGCTCGACGTTTCGACAGTCGCGCGCTGGACGTGATGACCAAATACGACCCGGAGCTGCGGGACAACACCGTTTCGGAATGGCGTTTGCGCCTGCTGTTGCGTCTGGCCCGCTGGGACGATGCCTATCAGTTGACCCGCCGCCTGCCTCAGGACCTGGCCACCACCAACCGTTGGCGTTACTGGCAGGCTCGCACCCTGGAGTTGGCGCAGCCACAGAATCCGCAAGCGCAAACGCTTTACAAGGGCCTGGCTCGCGAACGCGACTTCTACGGTTTCCTGGCGGCCGACCGTTCGCAATCACCTTATTCGCTGATCAACAAACCGCTGGTGCTCAGCCAGGCGCTGATCAACAAGGTGCGCAATACCCCCGGTGTGCGCCGCGCGCTGGAGTTCCATGCACGCGGGCAGATCGTCGACGGCCGACGCGAGTGGTACCACGTCAGCCGGCACTTCAGCCGTGATGAAATGGTTGCCCAGGCGAAACTGGCTTACGACCTGAAATGGTATTTCCCGGCGATCCGCACCATCAGTCAGGCGCAGTACTGGGACGACCTGGACATCCGCTTCCCGATGGCTCACCGCGATACCCTGGTGCGTGAAGCCAAGGTCCGTGGCCTGCACTCGAGCTGGGTGTTCGCGATCACTCGTCAGGAAAGCGCCTTCATGGACGACGCCCGTTCCGGCGTTGGCGCCAGCGGCCTGATGCAACTGATGCCCGGCACCGCCAAGGAAACCGCGCGCAAGTTCAGCATTCCCCTGGCCTCGCCGCAGCAAGTGCTCGATCCGGACAAGAATATCCAGCTCGGCGCCGCTTATCTGAGCCAGGTCCATAGCCAGTTCAACGGCAACCGCGTGCTCGCCTCCGCTGCCTACAACGCCGGCCCCGGCCGCGTGCGTCAATGGCTGCGCGGCGCCGACCACCTGAGCTTCGATGTGTGGGTGGAAAGCATCCCGTTCGACGAAACCCGCCAGTACGTGCAGAACGTGCTGTCGTATTCGGTGATCTACGGCCAGAAGCTCAATTCACCGCAGCCGCTGGTGGATTGGCATGAACGTTACTTTGACGATCAATGAGCCTGCTTTGAAACGCTGACAAAAATGCCCGCATCGATTGATGCGGGCTTTTTTTATGGTGCTCGACTTGGTCGGTTACTTATTCGGTTACTTGGTCGGTTGGGGCATGGAGCCCATCACTAAACTGCAACGCAGCCAATCGCGCATACAACGCATTGCTCGCAATCAACTCCTGATGCGTCCCCACCGCCACCAGTTTCCCTTGGTCCATCACCGCGATTCGGTCAGCGTTTTTCACTGTCGCCAGTCGATGGGCGATGACCAGTGTGGTGCGGTTTTTCATCAGGCTGGGCAGGGCTTGCTGGATCAGGTGCTCACTCTGGGCGTCGAGGGCGCTGGTGGCTTCGTCGAGCAGCAGGATCGGCGCGTCCACCAGCAGCGCCCGGGCGATCGCCAGGCGTTGGCGTTGACCGCCGGACAAACCGAGACCCGCGTCGCCGAGGTGGGTCTGGTAGCCGTTGGGCATTTGCTCGATGAAGTCGTGGGCGTAGGCAATTTTGGCGGCTTCCTGGACCTGGGCCAAAGTCGCCGTCGGGTGGCCGTAGCGAATGTTCTCTTCGATGCTGCCGAAGAACAGCGCCGGGGTTTGCGAGACGAGGGCGAAGCAGCGACGCAGGTCCAGAGGGTCGAGTTGGGTCAGCGGCACACCGTCCAGCAGGATGCGTCCTTCAGCGGGGTCGTAAAAGCGCAACAGCAGGTCATACACCGTCGATTTGCCGGCACCTGACGGCCCGACCAGAGCGAGCGTTTCGCCGGCATTGATCGTCAGACTCAAACCATCGACGGCATAGCTCTCAGGACGCGACGGGTAGGAAAAGCGCACATCTTGCAGCACCAGATCGCCCTTCACCCGTTCAGGCAGGGTCACCAGCCCATGGGTCGGTGGCTGGATGATGTTTTCCGAACGCAACAGCTCGGCAATCCGCTCCGCCGCCCCTGCTGCTCGCTGCAGTTCGCCGATCACTTCACTCAATGTGCCGAAGGCGCCACCGACGATCAGGCTGTAAAAGACGAACGCTGCCAACTCACCCGCGGAAATCCGCCCGGCGATGACGTCCATTCCGCCGACCCAGAGCATCACCCCGACCGCGCCCAACACCAGCAGGATCACCAGGGTGATCAACCAGGCTCGCTGGAAAATGCGTTTGCGGGCGGTATTGAAAGCCTCTTCCACGGTCGCGGCAAAACGCTGCTCGTCCTGCACCTGATGGTTGTAGGCCTGAACGGTTTTGATCTGACTCAGGGTTTCGGACACATAACTGCCGATATCGGCAACCCGATCCTGGCTCTGGCGAGACAGGGTGCGTACCCGGCGGCCAAAAATCAGGATCGGCGCGACCACCAACGGCAATGCGACCACTACGATGCTGGTCAGCTTGGGGTTGGTGATAAACAACAAGACAATCCCGCCGATCACCATCAGCCCGTTGCGCAGGAACAGCGATAGCGAAGAGCCGATCACCGATTGCAGCAGCGTGGTGTCGGCAGTCAGTCGTGACTGGATCTCGGAGCTGCGGTTGTCTTCATAAAAACCCGGATGCAGATAGACCAGGTGGTTGAACACCCGACGGCGAATGTCCGCGACAACGCGCTCGCCAATCCACGACACCAAGTAAAAGCGCACAAAGGTGCCAATCGCCAGACCGATCACCAGCAACATGAACAGGCCGATGGATTGATTGAGCAAATGCGTCGACTGGGTCATGAAACCCTGATCCACCAACAGGCGAATCCCCTGCCCCATGGACAAGGTGATGCCGGCAGTGACAATCAACGCCAGCAAGGCGCCGAAGGCCGGCCAGCGATAAGGCGTGATGAAACGGCTGGCCAGGCGAATGGCGCGGCGGTGACGGGCAGAAAGCATGAAGATCATCCGAAGGCGTAACCCATGGTTTTGACCCGATCAAGCCTACACTGCTCAATCGGATTGAACGCTGTAAATCACAATGAGTCGGGTTAATTATGACCGCCTAGACTAGTGGCTAGAGAATATTGGTCTAAAGTCCGGGTGGAAACATCAGGGTATTTCTGATGGACTGAAGAGGCCGACCTGAAAGATCGCAGGGAATTGTCACAGCCCGGTCACCTGGCGGTTTTACAGTAAGCGCACAACCTGATGAGGAGACAGGCCATGTCCTTGCAAAACAGCAGCGATGACAAGATACAAGTGATCCGCACACAGCCAGACCAGTCTCTGGGTTGCTCGATTATCGATGAGGATGGGCGTGAAGTACCGATCACTGAAAGCATGATCCAGGACGCTTGTCGCGAACTGGAAAAGCGATTGGTCAAGCCTGCCGAACAAAAGTGATATAGCCACCGTCTTCTTGACCCGGCCCTGTTGGCCGGGTTTTTTATGGGTGCCTGTTTTGTGTGGCTTTTGTAGGGATCCGGTCAGTTTGCTAGGCCGAGGTTGCGCCTAAGGCCGCCACGATCTGCTGCAACGCCGGCGAATGCCCTTCAATTCGCACTTTCAACCCATCGATCTCACGCCGCAGCGGGTAATGCTTGCGCAGCGCATCGAACGCCGCACGCTGTTCACTCACATTGCCTACGAGGCTGCGACGGAAATCCGCGTCATCACGGCGCGGGTCGTACACGCCACGGCACAACATCGCCAGCGCCCAGGCCGGATCGGTATCAGCATTCAACGTAACAGCCGACAGCCATGGCGCTGGCAGCAAATCGTTCAGGCTGACCTGTTCCGGTTGCCCAAGAAATTTGCAAAACGCCTGATAGATCTGCGCCGTCCCGCGCTGTTTGCCGTCGAGGCTGTAGCCGGCAATGTGCGGCGTCGCGATGACACACAACTCCGCCAGCGCTACATCGACTTCAGGCTCAGCCTCCCAGACATCCAGCACCGCTTGCAGATCTTCACGTTGCAACAGCACCTGACGCAGGGCGGCGTTGTCGATCACCGGGCCACGACTTGCGTTGATCAGCCAGGTGCCGGGTTTGAGTTGGTTCAAACGGTTTTTATCGAACAGATGCCAGGTTGCCTGAGGGCCTTGCTTGTCCAGCGGCGTATGCAGGCTGATGACATCGCATTGCTCGATGATCTGCTCGAGACTGACGTAATCGCCCCCTTCAGCGGCTTGCCGTGGCGGATCGCAAACCAGCACATTCCAGCCCAGGCCTTGCAGAACCTTGACCAGCCGCCCGCCCACCTCGCCGGCGCCGACCACGCCGTAAGTGCGCTGAGCCAGGTCGACCCCTTCGATTTCGGCCAGGGTCAGCAGACTCCCCAGCACGTAATCGACCACACCCCGGGCATTGCAGCCTGGCGCACTGGACCAGGTGATGCCGGCCTGCTGAAAGTAGTCCAGGTCCAAATGATCGGTGCCGATGGTGCACGTGCCGACAAAGCGCACGTTGCTGCCTTCGAGCAATGCACGGTTGACGTTGGTCACTGAGCGCACCAGCAGTACATCGGCCTGCTCGACGGTGGCGCGGTCGATGGAACGTCCCGGCACTCGGCGGATTTCACCGAAACCTTCGAAGAAGGCATCGAGCAACGGGATATTTTCGTCGGCAACAATCAACATGGCAGGCTCCTTTGGCGGACCGGCAGTTTAGGCGCAGATGGAGGTGATGGGCCAGCAGGTATTAAGCACCTTAGTCGCCCCCCCCCTCTGTGGCGAGGGAGTGGGGGATGCCTGTAAAACCGATTACAAATCCGCAACACAGGATTTTTCCTGACCATTGCGTCAAGGCGTAGAATGCGCCGCCTCGCGCATCAAAATCCTTTGGACGTTTCGCCTTGAATTCCGTGACTGCCCCCACCGCCGCTATTTCCCTCAACCGCCCGGCCCGGGTTCGCCTGGAGCTGAAAAACCTGCTCGGCCTGGCGTTGCCGATCATGATCGCGCAACTGGCGACCACCGCCATGGGCTTCGTCGATGCGGTGATGGCGGGACGGGTCGGGCCTCGCGATCTTGCGGCCGTCGCGCTGGGCAACTCGATCTGGGTGCCGGTGTTTCTGTTGATGACCGGTACGCTGCTGGCCACCACCCCGAAAGTCGCTCAGCGCTTCGGTGCCGGCACTCACAGCGAGATTGGCCCGATCGTGCGTCAGGCCTTGTGGTTGGCGCTGGTGGTGGGTTTGATGGCGACCGGCCTACTGTTCAGCGCCGAACCGATCCTGCATTTCATGAAGGTCGATCCCGAGCTGATCGGCCCGTGCATGCAGTACCTGCACGGCATCGCCAGCGGCCTGCCCGCCGTCGCGTTCTATCACGTATTGCGCTGTTTCAGTGATGGCCTGGGTCGCACGCGTCCGGCCATGGTCCTTGGTTTGTGCGGGCTCGCGCTGAATATTCCGCTCAATTACATTTTCATCTATGGCCACTTTGGTGTGCCGGCGATGGGCGGTGTCGGCTGCGGCTGGGCCACGGCAATCGTGATGTGGGTGATGGCGCTGGGGATGGCCGGCTGGGAACGCTGGGCACCGGCCTATCAGTCGAGCCAGTTGTTCAGCCGATTCGACTGGCCGCAGTGGGCAGTGATCAAACGCTTGCTGGGCATCGGCCTGCCGATCGGCATCGCCGTTTTCGCCGAGTCGAGCATCTTTGCGGTGATCGCCCTGCTGATCGGCAGCCTCGGCGCCACTGTGGTCGCCGGGCACCAGATCGCCCTGAATTTCAGCTCACTGGTGTTCATGATCCCCTACTCCCTGGGCATGGCCGTGACCGTGCGGGTCGGCCAGGCACTGGGCCGCGAAGAACCACGCGAAGCACGCTTCGCCGCCGGAGTCGGCATGGGCACGGCACTGGCTTATGCGTGTATTTCCGCAAGCATGATGCTGTTGCTGCGTGAACCCATCGCCGCGATCTACACCGCCGACCCGACGGTGATTCACGTGGCCGCGATGCTGATTGTGTACTCGGCGCTGTTCCAGTTTTCCGATGCGATCCAGGTGACGGCGGCCGGTGCACTGCGCGGCTATCAAGACACGCGAGTGACGATGATCCTGACGCTGTTCGCTTATTGGGGCATCGGTTTGCCGGTGGGTTACGCCTTGGGCCTGACCGATTGGTTCGGCGCGCCGAGCGGCCCGAGCGGGCTGTGGCAGGGTTTGATCGTCGGTTTGAGTTGCGCGGCGCTGATGCTGTCGATCCGCCTGGCGCGCAGCGCACGCAAGCGAATCCGCACCAGCCGTTCGGCCGGTTAAGCGAGCGCAAAAAAAGGGCCTGCACATGCAGGCCTTTTTTGTGCCCGTTAAGCGAGCTTCTTGCGGATCCAGTACAGGTAGGTGCCTGCCTCTTCGTGCTGCGCCACCAACTCGTGGTCGAGGAACACGCAGAACTTGGGAATGTCGCGACGGGTCGACGGGTCGGTGGCGATCACCTTCAGCAGGCCGCCAGGCACCAGGTCACGGATGTGCTGGTGCAGCATCATCACCGGTTCCGGGCAATTGAGGCCGGTGGCGTCGAGGGTGCCGTCAACCGGCGTATCGATCATTTCACTCATGGTTTACTCCTGAAACTTGCCGGCATTGTCGCGCATTGCCGGGTGTTCGGTCACCTGTGGGAGCGGGACCGTATGAATCAGCGGGATTTCGGTTTTTTCACGTCAAGCCGGCGCAAATGGCAGGTCACTTCTTCACGGTCGTGATACAGCTGCTTGCAGCCGATTTCAACCCGAATGCCCCGCGCCTTGAACCCCTCGGCAATACGCTCCAGCAAGCGCTTCACTTCGGCATAACGCTGTTTCATCGGCAGCTTGAGGTTGACCACCGCTTCCCGGCAATGCCCCTCGCCAATCCATTCTTCCAGCATCGCCGCGTTGCGCGCCGGCTTCTCGACGATGTCGCAGACCATCCAGTCCACCGGCTGTTTGGGCTTGAAGGTGAAACCGTCGGCCATCAAGTGCTGCACCAGACCGGTATCCATCAGGCTTTCGGCCATCGGGCCGTTGTCGATGGCGGTCACCAGCATGCCGCGGTTGACCAGTTGCCAGGTCCAGCCGCCAGGGGCGGCGCCGAGGTCGACACCGGTCATGTCGCTGTGCAGACGCTCATCCCACTGGTCGCGGGGAATGAAGTGATGCCACGCCTCTTCCAGCTTCAACGTCGAACGGCTCGGTGCTTCACGGGGGAACTTCAGGCGCGGAATGCCCATCGGCCACATCGCCGAGTTGTTCGACTCCGCCAGCCCCATGAACACTTCGCGGCCGCTCTTGAAGGTCAGCAGCAGACGCGGCTTGTTGGGGTCTTCCACCAGTTTGCCGGCCGCCATCAACGCCTTGCGCAGGTGCACTTCAAACTTCTTGCAGAAGTTCGACAGCTCTTTGCCATCGTTGGTGTCGACCATTTCCAGCCACAGGCTGCCGCACAGCGGGAAGTCCGCCATGTGGGCGAGGATCACGCTGATGCGGTCGGTTTCCGGCAGATCAATAAAGATCCCACGGGCCCACTGGCGCGGGAAGATCAGGTCGGCGAAACGCTGGCCACGCATCAGGCGTTCGGCGCCGTCTTCTTCGGTGCAGATGAATTCGGCATAGGCGCTGGCGGTTTTGGCCTTGGCATAACCGGCCACGTTCAGCCGCGCGGCATGTTCGGAAATCTCGGAACAGACTTCGCCTTCGAAGCCCGGTCGGCAATGCATAAAGAGGGTGTTCATTCTTACTCCTGGGCAGTTGGCGGAAAAATTGCGCCACTGCGCGATGCCCAGGCTTGCGTTGAAGCAAAGCCTGTCACGAAAACCGGCGCATGATAGCCGAGTTCGGAACCTTGGACTTGCCCTTAGGGTCCAGTTATTAGCCTTAAGCACCAAACAGGACTAGGTTTAAACATCTGCCCGTCCCTCAGTCCGTAGCCGTGTGGACTTAAAGGAGTCATTTCAATGCCGTCCCTCGATAGCCTGAAAACCCTTAAAACCTTACAAGTCGACGACAAGACCTACCACTATTTCAGCCTGCGCGAAGCCGCCAAGAGCCTGGGTGATCTCGACAAGCTGCCCATGTCGTTGAAAGTGTTGCTGGAAAACCTGCTGCGCTGGGAGGACGAGAAAACCGTCACCGGCGCCGACCTCAAGGCGATTGCCGCCTGGCTCAAGGAGCGTCGCTCCGACCGCGAAATCCAATACCGCCCCGCACGGGTATTGATGCAGGACTTTACCGGCGTCCCGGCCGTGGTCGACCTGGCCGCCATGCGCGCCGCCATGGCCAAGGCCGGTGGCGACCCACAGCGCATCAATCCGCTGTCGCCGGTGGACCTGGTGATCGACCACTCGGTGATGGTCGACAAGTTCGCCAGCTCAAGCGCCTTCGAACAGAACGTCGACATCGAAATGCAGCGCAACCACGAGCGGTACGCCTTCCTGCGCTGGGGTCAGAGCGCCTTCGCCAACTTCAGCGTGGTGCCGCCGGGCACCGGTATCTGTCACCAGGTCAACCTTGAATACCTAGGACGCACGGTCTGGACCAAGGATGAGGACGGCCGCACCTATGCTTTCCCCGACACCCTGGTCGGCACTGACTCCCACACCACCATGATCAACGGCCTCGGCGTACTCGGCTGGGGCGTCGGCGGGATCGAAGCGGAAGCGGCGATGCTGGGTCAACCGGTGTCGATGCTGATTCCGGAAGTGATCGGATTCAAACTCACTGGCAAGCTCAAGGAAGGCATCACCGCCACCGACCTGGTGCTGACCGTCACCCAGATGCTGCGCAAGAAAGGCGTGGTCGGCAAATTCGTCGAGTTCTACGGCGACGGCCTCGCCGACCTGCCGCTGGCCGACCGCGCGACCATTGCGAACATGGCTCCGGAATACGGCGCCACCTGCGGCTTCTTCCCGGTGGACGAGGTGACCCTGGAGTACCTGCGCCTGTCCGGCCGTACCTCGGAAACCGTGAAACTGGTGGAGGCCTACAGCAAAACCCAGGGCCTGTGGCGCCTGCCCGGCAAAGAGCCGGTGTTCACCGACAGCCTGGCCCTGGACATGGGCAGCGTCGAGGCCAGCCTCGCCGGACCGAAACGCCCACAAGACCGCGTCTCGTTGCCGAATGTGGCGCAAGCGTTCACTGACTTTCTCGGCCTGCAAATCAAACCGACCAGCAAGGAAGAAGGTCGCCTCGAAAGTGAGGGCGGCGGTGGCGTCGCGGTAGGCAACGCCGATCTGATCGGTGAAGCGGACTACGCTCACGAAGGCCATACGCATCGGCTGAAAAACGGTGCGGTGGTGATTGCCGCGATCACCTCCTGCACCAACACCTCCAATCCCAGTGTGATGATGGCAGCCGGACTGGTGGCGAAAAAAGCCGTGGAAAAAGGCCTCAAGCGCAAACCCTGGGTCAAGAGCTCCCTGGCCCCCGGTTCGAAAGTGGTCACCGACTATTACAAGGCAGCCGGCCTGACCCAATACCTCGACCAACTCGGTTTTGCCCTTGTCGGTTATGGCTGCACCACCTGCATCGGCAACTCCGGGCCGTTGCCGGAGCCGATTGAAAAAGCCATCCAGAAAGCCGACCTGACCGTCGCCTCGGTGCTGTCGGGCAACCGCAACTTCGAAGGCCGCGTGCATCCGCTGGTGAAAACCAACTGGCTGGCCTCCCCGCCCCTGGTCGTCGCCTACGCGCTGGCCGGCACGGTGCGCATCGACATCAGCAGCGAGCCCTTGGGAAACGACAAGGACGGCCACCCGGTTTACCTGCGAGACATCTGGCCGAGCACCAAGGAAATCGCCGACGCGGTAACTCAGGTGAACACCGCAATGTTCCACAAGGAGTACGCCGAAGTGTTCGCCGGCGACGAGCAGTGGCAAGCCATCGAAGTGCCGCAGGCAGCGACTTATGTCTGGAACAACGATTCGACGTATATCCAGCACCCGCCCTTCTTCGATGACATTGGCGGCCCTGCGCCAGTGGTCAAGGATGTCGAAGGGGCGAAAGTCCTCGCGCTGCTCGGCGATTCGGTAACCACCGACCACATCTCCCCCGCCGGCAACATCAAGACCGACAGCCCTGCCGGCCGTTACCTGCGCGAACAAGGGGTGGAACCACGGGACTTCAACTCCTACGGCTCGCGTCGCGGTAACCACGAAGTGATGATGCGCGGCACCTTCGCCAACATCCGCATTCGCAACGAAATGCTCGGTGGTGAAGAAGGCGGCAACACGATTTACATTCCGACCGGGGAAAAACTGCCGATCTACGACGCGGCCATGCGTTACCAGGCATCGGGCACGCCGCTGGTGGTGATCGCCGGGCAAGAATACGGCACTGGATCGAGCCGTGACTGGGCGGCCAAGGGCACCAACCTGCTGGGGGTCAAAGCCGTCATCGCAGAAAGCTTCGAGCGGATTCACCGTTCAAATCTGGTGGGCATGGGCGTGTTGCCGCTGCAGTTCAAGCTGGATCAGAACCGCAAGAGCCTGAACCTCACTGGCAAGGAAACCCTGGACATTCTTGGCCTGACGGGCGTCGAACTGACTCCGCGGATGAACCTGACGCTGGTCATCACCCGTGAAGACGGCAGCCAGGAGAAGGTCGAGGTATTGTGCCGGATCGATACCCTGAACGAAGTGGAGTACTTCAAGGCCGGAGGGATTTTGCATTACGTGTTGCGGCAGTTGATTGCCTCGTAACGCCTCCGCCGACAACGACACCGCCTTCGGGCGGTGTTTTTGTTTGGGCGGTGTATGTCTCTATAATTGCGCGCCCCAAGAAAACAGGCACCTCCGCCCTCAAGGACTTCAAATGATCGCTCTGCCATGGATCTATCTGGCACTTCTCTCGCTCGGCTACAGCCTGGCTTTGATCTACGGCCATCTCGGCTGGCTGGCTGCCATTTCTTTCGGGTTACTGCTGATCGCCGGTTTCGCCGTTCGCCAACAACAGATCCCCCTCGGCCGCTACCTCGGCCACGGCTTGTTCATCGTCTTGGCGGTGGCGCTGGCGACACACTGGCTTCCCGGTTTCTACAACGGTCGCGCTATCGATCCCCTGCGTTTCACCGACGATGCCGTGCGGTTCGCCATGTACCTGAATCAGGACAAACCCCTGATCGGCTTCTGGCTGTTACTGGTCTGCCCATGGATTGTCGGCCGGCGCTCCCTGCGCCTGTCGGTGTATGCCACCGCCCTCGCCCTGACCGTGAGTGCCGTACTGGCTCTGGGTGGTGCGCTATTGCTGGGGGTGATCAGTTGGGCACCGAAATGGCCGGATCAGGCCTGGCTGTGGATGCTGAACAATCTGTTGCTGGTGACGCTGGTGGAAGAAGCGCTGTTTCGCGGCTACATCCAGGGCGGTCTGAGCCGGCAGTTTAAACACCTGCCTTATGGTGAAAGCCTCGCGCTGGTGCTCGCATCATTGCTATTTGGCCTCGTTCATCTGGGCGCTGGCTGGCAATGGGTGTTGCTGGCCAGCCTGGCCGGTGTCGGCTATGGCCTGGCCTACCGGTTCGGTGGGCTGGGTGCGGCCATCGCCACCCATTTTGGTTTGAATCTGCTGCATTTCGGCTTGTTCACGTATCCGATGCTCGCGGGATGATGACGCAGCGGTCGTTTTGCGACGCGTTACTGATTTATTGAAAAAAAACTTCAATAAATGCCCAACGATGCCGATACACCATCAAAGCCTTGCGGATTGAAAAAGCCATGCGTAACAACCAGCCCATTACACAACGCGAACGGACCTTCCCGGCGCAGCAACGGTTGATTTCCACCACCGATGCCAAGGGCATGATCACCTACTGCAACGATGCTTTCGTCGAAATCAGCGGGTTTTCGCGTGAAGAACTGATCCGTGCGCCGCATAACCTGGTTCGTCATCCCGACGTCCCGTCTGCGGTGTTCGCGCACATGTGGGGCACACTGAAACAAGGCTTGCCATGGATGGGCATTGTCAAGAATCGCTGCAAGACCGGTGACCACTACTGGGTTAACGCCTATGTCACACCGGTGTTCGAAGGCAATCAGGTGATCGGTTACGAGTCGGTGCGGGTCAAGCCCACCGCCGAGCAGATCCGCCGTGCCGAAGCGCTCTACCAACGCATCAATCAGGGCAAGTCAGCCGTTCCTCAAAGGGATAAGTGGTTGCCGGTGCTTCAGGACTGGCTGCCGTTCATTCTGGTCAGCCAGTTGAGCTTCATGATCGGCGCCACCCTGACGTCGCAATGGGGCTTCGCCCTCGCCGCCGGTCTTTCGGTGCCGTTGGGCTTGATGGGCTTGAGCTGGCAACAGCGCGGCATCAAGCGCTTGCTGCGCCTGGCCGAACAGACCACGTCCGACCCGCTGATCGCGCAGATGTACACCGACAGCCGCGGTGCCCAGGCACGCTTGGAAATGTCCATTCTCAGCCAGGAAGCTCGCCTGAAAACCTGCCTGACGCGCCTGCAAGACACCGCCGAGCATCTGAACGAACAAGCGAAACAGTCCGACACGCTGGCCCATAACAGCTCCACCGGCCTGGAACGTCAGCGCGTCGAAACCGAGCAAGTGGCGACCGCCGTCAATCAGATGGCCGCTACCACTCAGGAAGTCGCCAGTCACGTGCAGCGCACCGCCGACGCCACTCAGGAAGCCAATCGCCTGACCGGTCGCGGTCGCGACATCGCAGGTGAAACCCGCGAAGCCATTCAACGCCTGTCGGTGGTGGTCGGTGAAACCGGTCTGACGGTCACTCAACTGGCCAAGGACAGCGACGAAATCGGTGGCGTGGTCGATGTGATCAAAGGCATTGCCGACCAGACCAACCTGCTCGCCTTGAACGCTGCGATCGAAGCCGCCCGTGCTGGTGAGATGGGCCGTGGTTTTGCGGTGGTGGCCGACGAAGTGCGCCAATTGGCGCAGCGCACCAGCGAATCCACCGGGCAGATCCACGCCCTGATCGCCAAGCTGCAACAAACCGCCAGCACGGCGGTGCAAACCATGGAGGCCGGCCATCGCCAGGCTGAAGAAGGTGTGGCGCGGGTATTGGAAGCGGATCAGGCGCTGGTGGGCATCAGCGAAGCGGTAGCCCACATCACCGACATGACCACCCAAATCGCTGCCGCGACCGAAGAGCAAAGTTCGGTGGCCGAAGAAATCAGCCGCAACATCAGCAACATCTCGCAACTGGCTGATCAGACCTCGGAACAGGCACAAAACTCGGCGCTGCTGAGTGAGGAACTGACCAAGACCGCGAATACCCAGTATTCGTTGGTGGAGCGGTTTAACCGCTGACAACAAAGTCAAAAGATCGCAGGCTGCGCCAGCTCCTACATTCGAACGGCGTCCACGCTGTAGGAGCTGCCAAGGGCTGCGATCTTTTGATCTTGCTTCTCACAGAAACCCGGCGACCTTCTTCGCTGCCGCGTCCAAATGCTGCTCATGCGTAAACCCCGAAGCCTTCAACGGCTTCAAATCATGATCCGCCGCCTCAAGCCAGAACACCTCGATACCCGGCGCCAACGTATAAGCCTCAACGGCCTCACGATTGCCCAGCGCATCGCGCTCGCCCTGCACAATCAACGTCCGTGTCTTTAGCGCAGCCAAGTGCTCAACCCGAGGTTTCTCCGGTTTGCCGACGGCATAAAACGGATAACCGAGGCACACCAGCGCATCCGCTTCCAGCTCATCGGCCAAAAGACTGGCCATCCGCCCGCCCATGGACTTGCCGCCAATGGCCAGACGCCCAGTGACATGGCGTCGCACCACGGCGTACACCTCACGCCAGCACTCCAGCAGTTTCGGCGCCGGGTTCGGTGGGCGCTTGCCGCCGTCCACTCGCCGCTGGGCCATGTACGGAAACTCGAAGCGCAGCACGTTGACGCCTTGCGTGGCAAGGCGCGCAGCCATGTCGCTCATCCAGCCGCTGTCCATCGGCGCACCGGCGCCATGGGCGAGAATCAGTGTCGCCGAGGCCGGCACCGAGGCGGCATTCCACAGCCATCCGTGATCCCGCACGCACTGCGCCCATTGATCCCCGTCAATACTGGCCTTGTGCTGTTTGTCCATGCTTGCCTCGCTTTTAGTCTGCCTATAACTCCAGGCGAAGGGAGCGTCTGCCTTGCGCGGCTTACTCGCAAAGACGGGCCCTCACTTCGGCTGAACCGTGGATGGGGAACCATGAACACTTCTATCAGTACCGCCTACAACTACAAGGTGGTCCGCCAATTCGCCATTATGACGGTGGTGTGGGGCATCGTCGGCATGGGGCTCGGGGTTTTTCTCGCCGCCCAGTTGGTCTGGCCCGAACTCAACTTCAATCTGCCATGGACCAGTTTCGGCCGGTTGCGCCCGCTGCACACCAACGCGGTGATCTTCGCCTTCGGCGGCTGCGCGTTGTTCGCCAGTTCGTTCTACTCGGTACAGCGTACCTGCCAGACTCGATTGTTTGCGCCGAAAATCGCCGCGTTCTGCTTCTGGGGCTGGCAACTGGTGATCCTGCTGGCGGCGATCAGCCTGCCGCTGGGTTACACCAGCTCCAAGGAATACGCCGAACTGGAATGGCCGATCGACATCCTGATCACCATCGTCTGGGTGGCGTACGCCATCGTGTTCTTCGGCACGATCATGCAGCGCAAGACCAAGCACATCTATGTCGGCAACTGGTTCTTCGGTGGATTCATCATCACCGTGGCAATCCTGCACATCGTCAACAACCTGGAATTGCCGGTGAGTCTGACCAAGTCCTACTCGCTGTACTCCGGTGCGACCGATGCCATGGTGCAGTGGTGGTACGGCCACAACGCCGTAGGCTTTTTCCTCACCGCCGGTTTCCTCGGAATGATGTACTACTTCGTGCCGAAACAGGCCGAACGCCCGGTGTATTCCTATCGCTTGTCGATCGTGCACTTCTGGGCGCTGATCACCCTGTACATCTGGGCCGGTCCCCACCACTTGCACTACACCGCGCTGCCGGACTGGGCACAGTCGTTGGGCATGGTGATGTCGCTGATCCTGCTGGCGCCGAGCTGGGGCGGGATGATCAACGGCATGATGACCCTGTCGGGTGCCTGGCATAAGTTGCGCAGCGACCCGATCCTGCGCTTCCTCGTGGTGTCCCTGGCGTTCTACGGCATGTCGACCTTCGAAGGGCCGATGATGGCAATCAAGACGGTCAACGCCCTCTCCCACTACACCGACTGGACCATCGGCCACGTTCACGCCGGCGCGCTCGGCTGGGTGGCAATGATTTCCATCGGTGCGCTGTACCACATGATCCCGAAAGTCTTCGGCCGCGAGCAGATGCACAGCATCGGCCTGATCAACGCGCACTTCTGGCTCGCCACCATCGGCACCGTGCTGTACATCGCCTCGATGTGGGTCAACGGCATCGCCCAGGGCCTGATGTGGCGCGCAGTCAACGAGGACGGCACGCTGACCTACTCCTTCGTCGAAACCCTGGTGGCCAGCCATCCTGGCTTCATCGTGCGACTGGTGGGCGGCGCGATCTTCCTCAGCGGCATGCTGCTGATGGCTTACAACACCTGGCGCACCGTGCGGGCCTCGCAGCCTGCCGAAGCCGTCGCTGCCGCGCAGATCGCCTGAGGAGTCCGCCATGAAACACGAAACAATCGAGAAAAACGTCGGCCTGCTGATGTTGCTGATGGTGTTCGCCGTGAGCATCGGCGGCCTGACCCAGATCGTCCCGCTGTTCTTCCAGGACGTGACCAACAAACCGGTGGAAGGCATGAAGCCCTACACCGCGCTGCAACTGGAAGGTCGCGACATTTACATCCGCGAAGGCTGCGTCGGTTGCCACTCGCAGATGATCCGCCCGTTCCGCGCCGAAACCGAACGCTACGGCCATTACTCGGTGGCCGGGGAAAGCGTGTGGGATCACCCGTTCCTCTGGGGCTCCAAGCGCACCGGGCCGGACTTGGCGCGAGTCGGCGGGCGCTACTCCGAAGACTGGCACCGCGCGCACTTGTACAACCCGCGCAACGTGGTGCCGGAATCGAAGATGCCGGCGTATCCATGGCTGGTGGCCAACCCGCTCGACAGCAGCCACACCGAAACCAAGATCCGCGCCATGCGCACCCTCGGCGTGCCGTACACCGACGAAGACATCGCAGGCTCAGTCGCTTCGCTCAAGGGCAAGACCGAGATGGACGCGCTGGTTGCCTACCTGCAAGTGCTCGGCACTGCCATCAAGAGCAAGAGGTGAGTCATGGTCATTGATATGAGCACAGGCCTGATCCGCGGCCTCGGCACAGTCGTGGTGTTCGTGGCCTTCGTCGGCCTGACACTGTGGGTGTTCAACAGCAAGCGCAATCCGCAATTCGCCGAAGCGCGCCTGCTGCCGTTCGCTGACGAGCCGCAACCCGAAACTACCCAAGAATCTGCAACAACAAGGAGCGCCCGGCCATGACCACCTTCTGGAGTGCGTGGATCTGCGTACTGACCATCGGCAGCCTGATCGGCCTGACCTGGCTGCTGATCGGCACCCGCCGCGGCGAAACCAAGGGCAGCGTCGACCAGACCATGGGCCACAGCTTCGACGGCATCGAGGAGTACGACAACCCGCTGCCGCAGTGGTGGTTCATGCTGTTCGCCGGCACCCTGGTGTTCTCGGTCGGCTACCTGATCCTTTATCCGGGCCTGGGCAACTGGAAAGGCATATTGCCCGGTTATGAAAACGGCTGGACCGGGGTGCACGAGTGGGAAAAGGAGATGAGCAAGGCGGACGCGAAGTTCGGGCCGATCTTCGCCAAATTCGCCGCCATGCCGGTGGAAGAAGTAGCGAAAGACCCACAGGCACTGAAAATGGGTGGCCGCCTGTTCGCCTCCAACTGCTCGGTGTGCCACGGCTCGGATGCCAAGGGCGCGTTCGGCTTCCCTAACCTGACCGACAGCGACTGGCGCTGGGGCGGCAGTGCCGAGACCATCAAGACCACCATCATGGGCGGTCGCATGGCGGCCATGCCGGCCTGGGGTGAAATCCTCGGTGAAGCCGGCGTGAAAAACGTCGCCGCGTATGTGCGTCACGAACTGGCGGGCCTGCCGTTGCCAGCCGACAGTGGTGCCGACGTGCAAGCCGGACAGCAACTGTTCAGCACCACCTGCGTAGCCTGTCATGGGGCAAACGGCCAGGGCACTGAAGCCATGGGCGCGCCGAATCTGACGCACCCGGCCGGTTTTATCTACGGTACCAGCCTGGCGCAACTGCAACAGACTATTCGCCATGGCCGCCAGGGCCATATGCCGGCGCAAAACGAACTGCTGGGCAACGACAAGGTGCAATTGCTGGCCGCTTATGTGTACAGCTTGTCCCACGGAGTCGGCACCGAGCGTTTGCAGGCACAAGGCAAAAACGAATAATTTTTGACCGCTCTGCTGCCGCATTCTTCGGAATGCGGCAGTTCCCTGCCTCTTTGCGACCCATTGTCGCACCCTGCCGTTCCCCTTCCTTTCGGTTCACCAGATTCGGGTCTAAGCTTCCTCGGTGCGGACTGGCATGAGCCGGTTCCAGGTCGATTTTACCCGATGTGTTCGACGATTCTGTTCGATGACAGGCCGCAAAGGCTGGTAGATACCGGCTGTCGCGCAAATTGCCGTCTGTCCCTCGATCGTTGCGTTTGAACACACCCCGTTACATCTGACTTGAACCCCTCGCCTTTTTCATCCGCTGCGACATTTTGTCAGAGGGCAATTTTGTCCTTACGCGGCGCATGGAAAGGCCGCAGAATCAGGTTTTGAAAGCATTGACCCAGGTCATGGCGCGTTGCAATGACCCCCCGCTTTCTCCATACTTGCGGCCGATTTTTACTCCTAATAAAACACCCAAACCGTGGAACCTTAGAATGAGCACAGCAATCAGTCCGACTGCTTATAACTATAAGGTAGTCCGCCAGTTCGCCATCATGACGGTGGTCTGGGGGATCCTTGGCATGGGGCTTGGTGTCTTCATCGCCTCACAGCTCGTATGGCCGGAATTGAACTTCGGTCTGCCGTGGACGACTTTTGGACGCTTACGCCCGTTGCACACCAACCTGGTGATTTTCGCCTTCGGTGGTTGTGCTCTGTTTGCCACTTCTTATTACGTCGTGCAGCGAACCTGCCAAACGCGACTGATCTCCGACAGCCTCGCGGCCTTCACCTTCTGGGGTTGGCAAGCGGTGATCGTCGGCGCGATCGTGACCTTGCCGATGGGTTTCACCACCACCAAGGAATACGCGGAACTGGAATGGCCCCTGGCTATTCTGCTGGCCATCGTCTGGGTCACCTACGGTCTGGTGTTCTTCGGCACCATCGTCAAGCGCAAGACCAAGCACATCTATGTCGGTAACTGGTTCTACGGTGCCTTCATCGTCGTGACCGCGATGCTGCACATCGTCAACCACATGTCGCTACCGGTCAGCCTGTTCAAGTCCTACTCGGCCTACGCGGGTGCGACCGACGCGATGATCCAGTGGTGGTACGGCCACAACGCCGTGGGCTTCTTCCTGACCACCGGTTTCCTGGGGATGATGTACTACTTCGTGCCGAAGCAGGCCGAGCGTCCGATCTACTCCTATCGCCTGTCGATCGTGCACTTCTGGGCGCTGATCACCCTGTACATCTGGGCCGGTCCGCACCACCTGCACTACACCGCACTGCCGGACTGGGCTCAGTCCCTGGGCATGGCGATGTCGATCATCCTGCTGGCTCCGAGCTGGGGCGGCATGATCAACGGCATGATGACCCTGTCGGGCGCCTGGCATAAGCTGCGCACCGACCCGATCCTGCGTTTCCTGGTCGTGTCGCTGGCGTTCTACGGCATGTCGACCTTCGAAGGCCCGATGATGGCCATCAAGACCGTCAACTCGCTCTCGCACTACACCGACTGGACCATCGGCCACGTACACGCCGGCGCCTTGGGCTGGGTAGCGATGATCTCGATCGGCGCCATCTACCACATGATCCCGAAACTGTTCGGCCGTGCACAAATGCACAGCACCGGTCTGATCAACGCGCACTTCTGGCTCGCGACCATCGGTACCGTGTTGTACATCGCTTCGATGTGGGTCAACGGCATCACCCAGGGCCTGATGTGGCGTGCAATCAACGACGACGGCACCCTCACCTACTCGTTCGTGGAAGCGCTGCAAGCCAGCCACCCTGGTTTCATCGTTCGTGCCCTGGGCGGCGCGTTCTTTGCCAGCGGCATGCTGTTGATGGCCTACAACGTGTTCCGTACCGTTCGTGCCTCGGACCCGGCTGAAGCTGAAGCCGCCGCCAAGATTGCTGTAGTTGGAGCTCACTGATGAAGCATGAAGCAGTCGAGAAGAATATTGGCCTGCTGGCCTTCTTCATGGTTATCGCCGTCAGCATCGGCGGCCTAACCCAGATCGTTCCGCTGTTTTTCCAGGACGTTACCAACAAGCCGGTCGAGGGCATGAAGCCTCGTACCGCCCTTGAACTGGAAGGCCGCGACATCTACATCGCCAACGGTTGTGTCGGCTGCCACTCGCAGATGATCCGTCCGTTCCGCGCTGAAACCGAACGCTACGGCCACTACTCGGTCGCCGGTGAAAGCGTCTGGGATCACCCGTTCCTGTGGGGTTCCAAGCGTACCGGTCCGGACCTGGCCCGTGTCGGCGGTCGTTACTCCGATGACTGGCAGCGTGCGCACTTGTACAACCCGCGCAACGTGGTGCCCGAGTCGAAAATGCCGGCTTACCCGTTCCTCGTGGAAAACAAGCTCGACGGCAAAGACACCGCCAAGAAAATGGAAGTCTTGCGCACGCTCGGCGTCCCTTACACCGACGAAGACATCGCCGGCGCCAAGGATGCTGTGAAGGGCAAAACCGAAATGGACGCGCTGGTGGCCTATCTGCAAGGCCTGGGCACCATCATCAAAAGCAAACGGTGATTTAGATGGATATCGGGATGATTCGTGGCCTGGGCACCGTTGTTGTGATGGTGGCCTTCATCGGTCTGGCGTTGTGGGTATTCAGCCCCAAGCGCAAGTCGGAGTTTGAAGACGCGACCTTGCTGCCTTTCGCGGATGATCCCGAAGCCATCAAGCACGTCGAGCAAGCTTCTAGGAGTAACAAAGAATGACTACGTTCTGGAGTCTGTACGTCACAGTCCTCAGTCTCGGCACCATCTTCGCCCTGACCTGGCTGCTGCTGTCCACCCGCAAGGGCCAGCGCGCCGAGCAGACCGACGAGACGGTCGGCCACTCCTTCGACGGGATCGAGGAGTACGACAACCCACTGCCGAAATGGTGGTTCATGCTGTTCGTGGGCACCATCATCTTCGCCCTTGGCTATCTGGTCCTGTACCCGGGCCTGGGTAACTGGAAAGGCCTGTTGCCAGGTTACAACTACCTGGATAACGAGAAGCAGACCGCGTTCGCCAACGGCCAGACCGGCTGGACCGGCGTCCACGAGTGGGAAAAGGAAATGGCCAGGTCGGACGCCAAGTTCGGCCCGATCTTCGCCAAGTTCGCTTCCATGCCAATCGAAGAAGTCGCCAAGGACCCGCAAGCCCTGAAGATGGGTGGCCGCCTGTTCGCCTCCAACTGCTCGGTCTGCCACGGTTCCGACGCCAAAGGCGCTTATGGCTTCCCTAACCTGACCGACGCCGACTGGCGCTGGGGCGGTGAAGCGGCAACCATCAAGACCACCATCATGGGCGGCCGTCACGCCGTGATGCCGGCCTGGGCCGAAGTGATCGGCGAACAAGGCGTCAGCGACGTTGCCGCTTACGTGCTGACCAGCCTCGATGGCCGCAAACTGCCGGAGGGCGCCAAGGCTGACCCGGTTGCCGGCCAGAAGCTGTTCGCTGCCAACTGCGTGGCTTGCCACGGTCCGGAAGGCAAAGGCACCCCGGCCATGGGCGCCCCTAACCTGACTCACCCGGCAGCGTTCATCTACGGTTCGAGCTTCGCTCAACTGCAGCAGACCATCCGTTACGGCCGTCAGGGCCAGATGCCTGCGCAGGAACAGCTGCAAGGCAACGACAAGGTTCACCTGCTGGCCGCTTACGTCTACAGCCTCTCTCACGGTGAGAAAGCGCCGGTGGCAGACGCCCAGTAAGGCAAACGCTCGATGCAACAAAAAAGGCCCCGCCAGTGATCTGGCGGGGCCTTTTTCATGGGCGACTGGTGAAAATTGATTTCACCGGCACTTTCGCTACAAGCTTGCGGTTATGCCACTGGTTGTTTTCGACCAGATCGACCTGCAGTTGCTTGCGATCCGCGGAAAAACTGGCAATCAGATAGGTCTCCTGGGAAGCGCTGCCACTGAGGAAAACGGGCACATTCCCCCTATAGGACATGGAACCGCCGTTTTCATGAAGATGACCGGCGAATATGGCCGTCACTTCATATTTTGCGATCATGTCCCTGAAACGACTTTCCTGACCCCAGTCACCCTGCCAGTCATAGGGTTTATGCATGTTGATAATGATCGCGTAACCTTGGGCCCGGGCGACTCGTAAATCATTTTCAAGCCAATCCAGCGCAGCGGTAATGTTAAAAGTTGTAGGATTCAGGGGATGGGAAATTTTGGTTGCGTAAGTCGGCTCATTATTAAGCTGGACCAGATGAACCTCCCCTATATTTTTGGAATAGGCAAGACTGCCCGAATACATCTTATTGAACAAAAAGCCCGTAATCTTCAAATCGAAATCATCTACCTTGCCGGCATGATGCTCTTGATATTCGACAATACTGCCCGCCGCACAACTATTAGTAAAACAATCATCGACATTGTTCTGATAGTCATGATTACCCAAGCCGTACAGATAGTCTTTATTAAAGTACTTCTGCAGCGTCGAATTGATATACGAACGCTGCCAACCATGACCAAACGCCGTCATGTCACCGTTGATCATCAATGGCACCTGCGAGTGCCCGCCCATCTTGCTTCTGAAATCCGCAATACTCGCGAACTGGGTCTCCACCAGCCATTTGGCACGCTGTTCAAACTCGCTGTCAGGTTCATATTCCTCACTGTCCGTTTTATCCGTCCACGGATACTGCGGATCAGACGCGAAGACCATATGAATAGGTGCACCTTCATTTGAATGTGCGACAGATGCCAGCGACAGGATCCACATGCATGCGAATAACTTCGCACCTTTTACAATGTTCATAGAATTCCATTTCCGTAATATTAGATAGGCACGCCGCTATATAACAACGGCATGCCAGAACAACTTATTCCAGAAAATAGAAAACCGCAAACATCAAACAGCGGGCAATTCAGTTAATATATTTCCGACTTGCTTATAACAACTGACGTCGATGCTTTCGCCAGCAGCATAGGAATCCCGTACAGGGAATGTAATGCGCACCCGGCTGAAGCGCCACCGCGTCATACCGCCTTCGATGCCAGGATTTTGCCGGTCGATGCCACCGTAGCGCTCGAATGAGCTCGCCGCCCCCACAAAACCGTCCATAATTCACAAGTCAATTGATTCAAGTCATTACACTGTCAGTTGATTTCCACCAACGTGACCAAAGGTCGCACCCTTGAGTTAGAGCTACAGGCGTATCATTGCGCCACTGCAACACCTCTTTTTGACCGCGGTCGGCACGTACTGACCGAGGCATTTTTCCACTGCCGTGGGATGCAATGATGAGCAATCAGATTCCGGTACACGACGTCACTCCACCCGCCAAGAACGCGAACAACAGCGTCGACCTCTACGCCTCTCGAGAAAAGATCTACACCCGCGCCTTCACCGGTCTGTTCCGCAACCTGCGGATGACGGGTGGTGCCGCACTGTTTCTGCTGTATTTCGGCACGGTGTGGCTGAGCTGGGGCGGTCATCAGGCCGTCTGGTGGAACCTGCCGGAGCGTAAGTTCTTCATTTTTGGCGCGACCTTCTGGCCCCAGGATTTCATCCTGCTCTCAGGCATTCTGATCATCAGCGCCTTCGGCCTGTTCTTCATTACCGTGTATGCCGGTCGGGTCTGGTGCGGCTACACCTGCCCGCAAAGCGTCTGGACCTGGATCTTCATGTGGTGCGAAAAGGTCACCGAAGGCGACCGCAACCAGCGCATCAAGCTCGACAAGGCGCCGATGAGCGCCAACAAATTCCTGCGCAAATTCAGCAAGCACACGATGTGGCTGCTGATCGGCTTCGTGACTGGCATGACCTTCGTCGGCTACTTCTCGCCGATTCGTGAACTGGTGATCGACTTCTTCACCGGTGAAGCCGATGGCTGGTCGTATTTCTGGGTCGGTTTCTTCACCCTCGCCACCTACGGCAACGCCGGCTGGCTACGCGAACAGGTGTGCATTTACATGTGCCCGTACGCCCGCTTCCAGAGCGTGATGTTCGACAAGGACACGCTGATCGTCTCCTACGACCCGCGCCGTGGCGAAAGCCGTGGCCCGCGCAAGAAAGGCATCGACTACAAGGCTCAGGGCCTGGGCGATTGCATCGACTGCACCATGTGCGTCCAGGTCTGCCCCACCGGCATCGACATCCGCGACGGCCTGCAAATCGAATGCATCGGCTGTGCGGCCTGCATCGACGCCTGCGACAGCATCATGGACAAGATGGATTACCCGCGCGGCCTGATCAGCTACACCACTGAGCACAACCTGTCGGGGCAAAAAACCCATAAACTGCGCCCTCGCCTGATCGGCTACGCCCTGGTGTTGCTGACCATGATCGCGTTGCTGGTGACTGCGTTCTTCATGCGCTCGCTGGTCGGTTTCGATGTCAGCAAAGACCGCGTGCTGTACCGTGAGAACGCCGAAGGCCGGATCGAAAACGTCTACAGCCTGAAGATCATGAACAAGGACCAGCGCGACCACACCTACGTGCTCGAAGCCACCGGCCTGCCGGACCTCAAGCTGCAAGGCAAGCGCGAGATCAAAGTCGCCGCCGGGGAAATTTTCAGCCAGCCGGTCGAGTTGTCCAGCTCGCCGGAGCAACTGCCGTCGAGCACCAACGAGGTGAAGTTCATCCTCAAGGATGCCGATGACGCCAGCGTCCACGTTGAAGCCAAGAGCCGATTCATCGGCCCACAAATTCGTTGAGAGAAGTGATCATGCCCGCAGCAACTGCCGCAAGTCCTTGGTACAAGCACCTTTGGCCGTGGATCATCATCGCCATCCTGGCCTGCTCGGTGACCTTGACCCTGTCGATGGTGACCATCGCGGTGAACAACCCGGACAACCTGGTCAACGACAACTATTACGAGGCCGGCAAAGGCATCAACCGCTCCCTGGACCGTGAACTGCTGGCCCAGACCCTGCAACTGCGAGCCAGCGTGCACCTGGATGAGCTGACCGGCGAAGTCGACCTGCGCCTGAGCGGCAACAGCCAACCGAAAACCCTTGAGCTGAATCTGATTTCGCCGACCCAGCCGGAGAAGGATCGCAAGATCACCCTGGCCCGCAGCGAAACTGAACAGGGCCGCTACATTGGCCAGTTGAGCGACAAGGTCGAAGGCCGCCGCTTCGTCGAATTGCTGGGTGTGCAGGATGACAAGACCTGGCGAATGTTCGAAGAAGAACAGGTCAGCCATGCCAAGGATCTGTTGCTCGGTGATGAGCCGTTGCAAGGTGCCGAAGACCTGAAGAAATAGTCACAACGATCTCCTGTGGCGAGCGGGCTTGCCCGCGTTCGGTTGCGCAGCAGCCGCAAGTTGTCTACTCGATCTATCGAGAAGTTCGCGCTGACTGTCTTTGGGACCGCTGCGCGGTCCAACGGGGGCAAGCCCCCTCGCCACAGAGGCCTTTGGGCCTGCCACAATGGTTTTCATGGCAACAAACATGACCAGTCCAACCCCCTGCTACCACTGCGCACTGCCCGTCCCGGCCGGTAGCCGCTTCACCGCCGCTGTCCTCGGGGATACCCGCGAATTCTGCTGCCCGGGTTGCCAGGCGGTGGCCGAGGCCATCGTGGCCGGTGGGCTGGAAAGTTATTACCAGCATCGCAGCGAAGCCTCGGCCAACCCCGAAGCCTTGCCGGTGCAGTTGGTCGACGAGTTGGCGCTGTATGATCGCGCCGACGTGCAGCAACCCTTTGTCCGTCACGAAGGCGAACTCGCCGAAACCACCCTGTTGATGGAAGGCATCAGCTGCGCCGCCTGCGGCTGGCTGATCGAAAAGCATCTTCGCAGCCTGCCGGCGGTGGCCGAAGCACGCCTGAACCTGTCCAACCATCGCCTGCACGTGCGCTGGGCCGACGCGCAATTGCCGTTGAGCCAGGTGCTCAGCGAATTGCGCCACATCGGTTACGCCGCTCACCCTTATCAGGCCGACCGTGCCAGCGAACAACTGGCCAGCGAAAACCGTCTGGCCCTGCGCCAACTCGGGGTCGCCGGGTTGCTGTGGTTCCAGGCGATGATGGCGACCATGGCCACCTGGCCGGAATTCAACATTGACCTCAGCCCCGAACTGCACACCATCTTGCGTTGGGTCGCGTTGTTTCTCACCACGCCGATCGTGTTCTACAGCTGTGCGCCGTTCTTCAAAGGGGCGATGCGCGATCTGCGCACCCGGCACCTGACGATGGACGTCTCGGTGTCACTGGCAATTGGCAGTGCCTATATCGCCGGGATCTGGACCTCGATCACCGGGGTCGGCGAGCTGTATTTCGATGCGGTGGGAATGTTTGCGCTGTTCCTGCTGGCTGGGCGCTACCTGGAACGCCGCGCCCGGGAACGAACCGCCGCCGCGACCGCACAACTGGTCAATCTGTTGCCCGCCTCCTGCCTGCGGCTGAGTGCCGACGGCCAGAGCGAGCGGATTCTGCTCAGCGAGTTACGCGTGGGCGATCAGGTGCTGGTGCACCCCGGCGCGATCCTGCCGGCCGACGGCAAGATCCTCGACGGTCAGTCGAGCATTGACGAATCCCTGCTCACCGGCGAATACCTGCCGCAGCCACGAACCCTGGGCGACGCTGTCACCGCTGGCACCTTGAACGTCGAGGGTGCGTTGACCGTGGAGGTCCTGGCGCTGGGTCAGGACACGCGCCTGTCGGCCATCGTCCGCCTGCTGGATCGCGCCCAGGCCGAAAAGCCACGGCTGGCGGAAATCGCCGACCGCGCCGCGCAATGGTTCTTGCTACTGACGCTTATCGCAGTGGCCGCCATCGGCCTGCTCTGGTGGGAGCTGGATTCATCGCGAGCGTTCTGGATTGTCCTGGCGATGCTGGTTGCGACCTGCCCGTGCGCCTTGTCCCTGGCCACGCCGACCGCCCTCACCGCCGCCACCGGCACGCTGCACAAACTGGGGCTTTTGCTGACGCGCGGCCATGTACTGGAAGGCCTGAACCAGATCGACACGGTGATTTTCGACAAAACCGGCACCCTCACCGAAGGTCGGCTGGCCTTGCGTTCGATCCGGCCGCTTGGGGCACTGGCGAGCGATCAATGCCTGAGCCTCGCCGCCGCCCTGGAAAACCGTTCCGAACACCCGATCGCCCGGGCTTTTGGCCGCGCGCCGCTGGCCGCCGAAGAGGTCCACAGCATGCCGGGCCTGGGCCTTGAAGGCTTGGTCGGCGCGCAACGCCTGCGCATTGGCCAACCGGGTTTTGTCTGCGAGCTCAGCGGTGCTCAAGTGCCGATGATGCCCGATGAACCTGGCCAATGGCTGCTGCTCGGCGACAGCCAGGGACCACTGGCGTGGTTCGTCCTCGACGACCGTTTACGCGCCGACGCCCCCGCTCTGCTGGCGGCCTGCAAGGCTCGCGGCTGGCGCACCTTGCTGCTGTCCGGCGACAGCTCGCCGATGGTCGCCAGCGTCGCCGCCGAACTGGGCATCGACGAGGCCCGTGGCGGTTTGCGTCCGGACGATAAATTGCAGGTGCTGAAACAACTGCACCAGGAAGGCCGCAAGGTGTTGATGCTCGGTGACGGGGTCAACGACGTGCCGGTGCTGGCCGCCGCCGACATCAGCGTGGCGATGGGCTCGGCCACCGATCTGGCAAAAACCAGTGCCGACGCGGTGTTGCTGTCGAACCGCCTCGACGCGCTGGTGCAAGCCTTCAGCCTGGCCCGTCGCACCCGTCGGGTCATCATCGAGAACTTGCTGTGGGCAGCGCTGTACAATGGCCTCATGTTGCCATTCGCCGCCCTCGGCTGGATCACTCCGGTGTGGGCCGCGGTCGGCATGTCCATCAGTTCGTTGACCGTGGTGTTGAATGCTTTGCGCCTGACTCGCCTGCCGAGCGCGCCAGCCACCAGCGCCACGCCAGAAACCCGCCCGCTGCCGGCCTGAGCCGCGCGGGCATGGAGTCCAGATGCCAGCTCTCTACGTGATGATCCCGGCCGCGCTGCTGATCGTGGCCATCGCTATCTACATCTTCTTCTGGGCGGTCGACAGCGGTCAGTACGACGACCTCGACGGCCCGGCCCACAGCATCCTGTTCGACGACCAGGACCCGAAGCACACGGCAGCGGTCGACGAGGCCAGCGGCCACCCGGCCAAACCCGACGACAAGGCGCCACCCCATGCTTGAGTTGGCGCCACTGTTGGTCTCTGCGCTGATCCTCGGCCTGCTCGGTGGCGGCCATTGCCTGGGCATGTGCGGCGGTTTGATGGGCGCGTTGACCCTGGCGATCCCCAAGGAACAGCGCAGCCGACGCTTGCGCTTGTTGCTGGCCTACAACCTGGGGCGGATTCTCAGCTACGCCGCGGCCGGCCTGCTGATCGGCCTGGCTGGCTGGGCCGTGGCCAATAGCCCGGCGGCGATGTTCATGCGCATCCTCGCCGGATTGCTGCTGATCGCCATGGGGCTGTACCTGGCCGGTTGGTGGAGCGGCTTGACCCGCATCGAAAGCCTCGGTCGCGGCCTGTGGCGGCATATCCAGCCGGTGGCCAACACACTGTTGCCAGTGTCGAACCTGCCCCGCGCCTTGCTGCTCGGCGCGCTGTGGGGCTGGCTGCCGTGCGGGCTGGTTTACAGCACATTGCTGTGGTCGGCGAGTCAGGGTAATGCGCTGGACAGTGCGTTGCTGATGCTGGCGTTCGGGTTGGGCACCTGGCCGGTGCTGCTCGCCACAGGCCTGGCCGCCGAGCGGGTCACGGCGTTGTTGCGTAAACGCAGCGTGCGCATGACCGGCGGCTTGTTGGTGATGGTGTTCGGCATCTGGACCTTGCCGGGGCCGCATCAGCATTGGCTCATGGGGCATTAGCCCCCTCGCCACAAAAACTATCGCTATCGCCAATCACCGTTGATGCAAATCAAGATGCCGCAACGCCGCCCCCCCTAGACTCGCCGACACTGCCAGCCTATCCGGGGGAATGCCCGCATGCTCGACGCCATTCGTTGGGACACAGATCTGATCCGCCGTTACGACCTGGCGGGGCCGCGCTACACCTCGTATCCGACGGCCGTGCAATTCGACAGCCAGGTCGGCACCTTCGACCTGTTTCATGCCCTGCGCGACAGCCGCAAGGCGCTGCGGCCGTTATCCCTGTATGTGCACGTGCCGTTCTGCGCGAACATCTGCTACTACTGCGCCTGCAACAAAGTCATCACCAAGGACCGAGGCCGCGCCCTGCCCTATTTGCAGCGCCTGGAACAGGAAATCCAGCTGATCGCCTGCCACCTCGACCCCATGCAAAAAGTCGAGCAACTGCATTTCGGCGGCGGCACACCGACCTTTCTCAGCCACGATGAACTGCGTCAGCTGATGGCCCGGCTGCGCAAGCATTTCAATCTGCTGGACGACGATTCCGGCGACTACGGCATCGAGATCGACCCGCGCGAGGCCGACTGGTCGACCATGGGCCTGCTCCGGGAACTGGGCTTCAACCGGGTCAGCATCGGCCTGCAAGACCTTGACCCGGCGGTACAGCGGGCGGTCAATCGCCTGCAAAGCCTGGAAGAAACCCGCGCGGTGATCGACGCCGCCCGGACTCTGCAATATCGCTCGATCAACATCGATCTGATCTACGGCCTGCCCAAGCAGACGCCCGAGAACTTCGCCCGCACCGTCGACGAAGTCATCAACCTGCAACCGGACCGGCTCTCGGTGTTCAACTACGCCCATCTGCCAGAGCGCTTCATGCCGCAACGGCGGATCAACAGCAACGATCTACCGGAACCGGCGCAGAAGCTGGAAATGCTCCAGCGCACCATCGAACAACTGACGGCCGCCGGTTACCGCTACATCGGCATGGACCACTTCGCCCTGCCCGATGATGAACTGGCGATTGCCCAGGAAGAGTCGACCTTGCAACGCAACTTCCAGGGCTACACCACCCACGGTCATTGCGATCTGATCGGTCTGGGGGTATCGGCCATCAGCCAGATCGGCGACCTGTACTGCCAGAACAGCAGCGACCTGACCCAGTACCAGAACGCTTTGGCGTCCGCGCAACTGGCCACCGCCCGTGGCCTGCTGTGCAATGCCGACGATCGCTTGCGCAGAGCGGTGATTCAGCAACTGATTTGCCATTTCAACCTGGAATTCGCGGAAATCGAGCAGGCCTTCAACATCGACTTTCGCGGTTACTTCGGCGAACTCTGGCCACAGCTGCAGGACATGGCCAAGGACGGGTTGATCGAGCTCGACAATGAACGGATCACCGTACTCCCCGCAGGCCGACTGCTGGTGCGCTCGGTGTGCATGGTGTTCGATGCATACCTGGAACACACCAATCGCCAGCGCTTTTCACGAGTGATCTAATGCCTTGCGGTTAAATTGTCGCAGGCTGGTCCGAATGTCCTCCCGTGGGGTACCCTTACGTCTTATGCGTGTTTTCCCACAAGGATTAAAGAAATGTCCGAGCCAGTAAAGCTGCGCGCTCATAACCAGGCCCATTGTAAGGATTGCAGCCTGGCCCCTCTCTGCCTGCCACTTTCTCTGAATCTGGAAGACATGGATGCGCTGGACGATATCGTCAAACGTGGTCGCCCGCTGAAAAAAGGCGAATTCCTGTTTCGCCAGGGCGACACGTTCGATTCCGTTTATGCAGTACGCTCCGGCGCCCTGAAGACCTTCAGCCTGAGCGATGGCGGCGAAGAACAACTCACCGGTTTCCATTTGCCGAGTGAATTGGTCGGTCTGTCGGGCATGGACACCGAAAAGCATCCGGTCTCGGCGCAAGCCCTGGAAACCACTTCGGTGTGCGAGATCCCGTTCGAGCGCCTCGACGAACTGGCCCTGCAACTGCCACAACTGCGCCGTCAGTTGATGCGCGTGATGAGCCGCGAGATTCGTGACGATCAGCAAATGATGTTGCTGCTGTCGAAGAAAACCGCCGACGAGCGCATCGCCACCTTCCTGGTCAACCTGTCGGCCCGTTTCCGCGCCCGAGGCTTCTCGGCCAACCAGTTCCGGCTGAGCATGTCGCGCAACGAAATCGGTAATTACCTGGGCCTGGCGGTGGAAACCGTGTCCCGGGTGTTCACCCGCTTCCAGCAAAACGAACTGATCGCCGCCGAGGGCAAGGAAGTGCACATCCTCGACCCGATCCAGCTCTGCGCCCTGGCCGGTGGCTCGATCGAAGGCTGACCCTGTTGACGGTGGCTGAGCGAAACGGTTCAGCCACCGTTATACTGCGACGTTTGCAGCCCGCCAGGACACTTCGACGATGGTCATCGACTCCTTCGACATCAAATCACTGATCCGCCCCGTGATCGACTTCCCCAAGCCGGGCGTGATCTTTCGCGACATCACCCCGCTGTTCCAGTCGCCCACAGCCCTGCGCCTGGTGATGGACAGCTTCGCCCATCGCTACGTCGAGGCCGACTTCACCCACATCGGCGCCATGGACGCGCGCGGGTTCCTGATCGGTTCGATATTGGCGTATCAGCTGAACAAGCCATTGGTGTTGTTCCGCAAGCAGGGCAAATTGCCTGCCGACGTGCTGGCCGAAGGTTACGCGACCGAATACGGCGAAGCCTTCCTCGAAGTCCACGCCGACAGCCTGTGCGAGGGGGATTCGGTGGTGCTGTTCGATGACCTGATCGCCACCGGCGGCACGCTGATTGCGGCGGCCAACCTGGTTCGGCGCATGGGCGCGCGGGTGCATGAAGCCGCGGCGATCATTGACTTGCCGGAACTGGGTGGTTCGCAACGGCTGGAAGACATGGGGATTGCGACTTTCTGTCTGACGCAGTTTGCGTTGAGCGATAAGTAAGGCAGCGCCTGGAAGGCGTCAGCCCAGACAGCACCGTTACAGCGAAATCGGCTTACGCCCGGCAAACGAATGCGCCAATGTCCCGCCATCCACCAGTTCCAGCTCGCCACCCAACGGCACGCCGTGGGCAATGCGCGAGGCAATCAGGCCCTTGTTGCTGAGCAACTGGGCGATGTAATGCGCCGTGGCCTCGCCTTCCACCGTCGGGTTGGTGGCGAGGATGACTTCGGTAAACGTGCCCGCCTCTTCGATCCGCGCCATCAGTTGTGGAATGCCGATGGCTTCCGGCCCCAACCCGTCCAGAGGCGACAAGTGGCCCTTGAGCACGAAGTAGCGACCGCGAAAACCGGTCTGCTCCACGGCGTAAACGTCCATCGGACCTTCCACCACACACAGCAAGGTGTCGTCGCGGCGTAAATCGGCGCATTGCGGGCACAGATCGTCTTCGGTCAGCGTGCGGCACAAACGGCAGTGGCCCACCCCTTCCATGGCCTGGCTCAGCGCCTGGGCCAGTCGCGAACCGCCGCTGCGATCGCGCTCAAGCAGTTGCAACGCCATGCGCTGGGCAGTTTTCTGACCCACACCCGGCAAAATTCGCAGGGTATCGATCAGTTGGCGAATCAAAGGGCTGAAGCTCATGGGGAAAAAGTCCGACATAACAACGAGACGCGGTTTATACCCGCGCCTCTGTTTAGCGTCAAATAGCAGCGCCAATTACTCAGTCGGCGCCACCCGCACCACCAGTTTGCCAAAGTTGCGTCCTTCCAGCAGGCCAATAAATGCCTCGGGCGCGTTCTCCAGGCCGTCGACCACGTCTTCACGGAATTTCACCTTGCCGTCACGCACCCAAGGCGCCATGGCGCTGATGAACTCTGGCTGACGGTCGCCGTAGTCGTCGAACACAATAAACCCCTGAATCCGCACGCGCTTGGTCAGCAGCGTGCGCTGCAATTGTGGCAAGCGATCCGGCCCGCTCGGGGCTTCATGGGCATTGTAGGAAGCGATCAGACCACAAAGAGGAATCCGCGCCTTGGGGTTGAGCAGCGGCAACACCGCATCGAACACCTTGCCACCAACGTTTTCAAAGTAGATGTCGACGCCTTTGAAGCAGGCCAGCGCCAATTCGTCGGCGAAGTCCGGGCGCTTGTGGTCGATGCAGGCATCGAAGCCCAACTCCTCGACCACGTAGCGACATTTTTCAGCACCACCGGCCACGCCGACCACCCGCAGGCCTTTGAGCTTCGCCACCTGGCCGACCACCGAACCCACCGCGCCGGAAGCGGCCGCCACTACCAGGGTTTCGCCCTCTTTGGGTTGGCCAATGTCCATCAGCCCCATGTAGGCGGTCATGCCGGGCATGCCCAACACCCCCAGCGCCATCGATGGACTTGGCAGCCCGGACGGGAGCGGAATGATGTTGCGCCCGTCGCTGATGCTGTGGCTCTGCCATCCCGTGGCGCCGACCACCAGATCGCCCTCCTGGAATTTCGGATTCAGCGAACGCTCGACACGACTGACAGCCCCACCGGTCATTACTTCGCCGATTTCTACCGGTGCCGCGTAGGACGGCGCGTCACTCATACGACCGCGCATGTAGGGATCCAGCGACAGATACAGCGTCTTGAGCAGCACCTGACCGTCGGCCAGATCCGGCAACGCTACCCGTTCCAGGCGGAAATTCTCCGGTGTCGGCGCTCCCACCGGGCGAGACACCAGGACGATTCGTTGGTTGAGGGTCAATGCTTGTGGCATGTGAGCGTCTCCTTGATCGATGAATTTCGGCGGTATAGGGAGCAGACCGTTGTGGGGATGGCGCGTTCGATGTTTCTACTTTTCACTGTGGCGAGGGAGCTTGCTCCCGCTGGGGCGCGTAGCGGCCCCACTCTCTACCTGAAAAGAGGGGGACTGCTGCGCAGTCCAACGGGAGCAAGCTCCCTCGCCACAGGGGTTGGCAAAAACCAGCCGGAAACAAAAATGCCAGGCGCGATGCCTGGCATTTTTTTAACCCATCCGACGCGCGTTGGCGAATCAGAATGGCAATTTCATACCCGGTGGCAGTTGCATGCCAGCGGTCATGCTGCCCATTTTTTCCTGGCTGTTGGCTTCGATCTTGCGCACAGCATCGTTGACGGCGGCGGCGAATACAGCCTCCAGCATCTCTTTGTCGTCTTCGCTCAGGCCTTCGACCAGGCTTGGGTCGATGGTCACGCGCTTGACGTCGTGACGACCGGTCATTACCACGGTGACCATATCGCCACCGGCCTTACCGGTGACTTCGGCGTTGGCCAGCTCTTCCTGCATCTTGGCCATTTTTTCCTGCATCTGCTGCGCCTGCTTCATCAGGCCGGCCATGCCACCTTTCATCATGGGAATCACCTCAAAAGTACTTGGATAAAAACAGCGCCCGGCGAGTGCGGCCAAGCGCCTTCAGTTATTAGCCCTGACTGACCAGGGCCTCGACAGGTTCAATAGTATCGTGACGGACCACCGCCCCGAACTGCTGCATCATTTGCTGGATGAACGGATCGCCATGGATCGACTCCTCGGCCTCGCGCTGACGGTCGGCACGACGCCGGGACGCTGCCTGGGCCGGGGTTTCCTGCTCAGGCTTGATCAGCTCGATGCTCAGGGTCAGCGTGCGCCCGTGGTGCTGGTTCAGCGCATCGTTGAGGCGACGTTGTTGCGTCGCGTTGAACAGGGCGCTGTGAGCCGGGTCCAGATGCAACAGCCAATTGTCGCCATCGACGGCGATCAGCGTGCAGTTGGCGGCGATGCTGCCGGTCATGCCGGACACCGGCAATTTCGGGAACAACTCCAGCCATTGCAGGGCCAGGCCGGTGGCCGGCATCGCGGCCGGTTCAGGCTCGGGCTGCGCCGCAGGTTCGGCGGTGTGCTCACTGGCCAGATCGTCGAGGTAGCTGTAGGCCGAATCCATGTCCGGCTCGATGTAATCCTCGTCCAGCGGCGGCTCGTCATCCAGGTCGATGCCTGGCGTGGCGGCATCGACTTCGGCCACGGACGGTTCCGGAATCGGCGCAGCGGCCCACTCAGGCGCATCCGGCACCACGCTGTCCGGCGTCGGCATGGGCATCGGTGGTAATTCGGGTTGTTCGCCGGCCGTCTCCAGCATTGGCTCGACGGCGGGCTGCTGGACAACCTCGGGCTCTACCGGATCGTTCCAGGGCAGATCGACGACTTCTTCGACCGCTACAGGCTCGACCACGGGCTCGGGCTCAGGCACCGCCACCAGCGCAACAGGTTCAGGCGCAACGGCCGGGACAGGCGCGGGTGCTGGTGCAACCACGGGCGCCACCGGAACCGGTACCACGGCCGCAGCGACTACCGGCGCAACAATCGGCGCGGCAGCCACTGAGTTTGCGGAATCAACTGTGGCCTGGCTGATCCCCACTGGCTTTAGCGGTTGCCTCGGAGCGTCCTCGGTGTCTGCTGGCCGGAATGCGAGCATTCGCAGCAGGACCATTTCGAAACCGCCGCGCGGATCCGGCGCCAGCGGCAAATCCCGGCGACCGATCAGGCCCATCTGGTAATAGAACTGCACATCTTCGGCCGGCAGTGCCTGGGCCAGTGCCAATACGCGATCACGGTCGCCATGACCGTTGTCGACACCTTCAGGCAGGGCCTGGGCGATGGCAACACGGTGCAACACGTTGAGAATTTCCGAGAGCACGCCGTTCCAGTCCGGGCCTTGCTCGGCCAGATGGCGCACGGCTTCGAGCAACGCCTTGGCGTCGCCTTCGATCAGCGCATGCAGGACGTCGTAGACCTGGCCGTGATCGAGGGTGCCGAGCATCGCCCGCACGTCGGCGGCCAGAACCTTGCCTTCACCGAAGGCGATGGCCTGGTCGGTCAGGCTCATGGCATCGCGCATCGAACCGTCGGCGGCGCGACCCAGCAGCCACAGCGCATCGTCTTCGAACGGCACGTTCTCGACGCTCAGCACATGGCTCAGATGCTCGACCACCCGCTCAGGGGTCATGTTCTTCAGGGAGAACTGCAGGCACCGCGAGAGAATCGTTGCAGGAAGTTTCTGCGGATCGGTGGTAGCCAGGATGAACTTGACGTAGGGAGGCGGCTCTTCGAGGGTTTTCAACAGCGCATTGAAGGAATGGCTGGAAAGCATGTGCACTTCGTCGATCAGGTAGACCTTGAAGCGCCCGCGGCTCGGCGCGTACTGCACGTTGTCGAGCAGTTCGCGGGTGTCTTCGACCTTGGTCCGGCTCGCGGCGTCGATCTCGATCAGGTCGACGAAGCGGCCTTCATCGATTTCGCGGCACACCGAGCACTCGCCACAAGGCGTCGAAGTGATACCTGTTTCACAATTCAGGCATTTGGCGATGATCCGCGCGATGGTGGTCTTGCCGACCCCGCGGGTACCGGTAAACAGGTAGGCGTGGTGCAGCCGCTGGCTGTCCAAGGCATTGATCAGAGCCTTGAGCACATGGGTCTGGCCGACCATTTCGCGGAACGAGCGCGGACGCCATTTACGTGCAAGAACCTGATAACTCATCGAAAACCGTCGCAGCGAAGGAAGCAGAAGCGGCTAATGCTAGCGGAGCAAGGCCAAAATTGCATCCGGTGCGCTCGTCTATTCTGGCTAAGCTGCACTTTGAGGAGCTTTTATCAGCTCAGGCTTGAGCCGTACCGGAGCATTTATGCACTTTGCCTTGGGGGCACTGCTATTCGTCAGCCTGAGCGTCGCGGCCGCCGAAGTGCCGTTGCGCTTTGTCGTGCCGGACAGCTGGGCCATGCCCTTGGTGCAAATCGAGCGCGACCGGCCGACCCAGGGCATTCTGCACGACATCATGCTTAGCCTGGCGACTCAGGTCGGCGCGCCGGCGCAATTTCACGTGTTGCCTCGGCCGCGAGTACAGAACGCCATGGAGCACGGCGAAGCCGATGTGCGCTGTTTCGTCTCACAAGACTGGTTGTCGACCCCGTCCGGCGACTATATCTGGAGCGTTCCGCTGCTGGTTCAGCGCGACATGCTGATTGGCCGGCAAGGCCCACCCGACTCTGTCAATCCAGCGGACCTGCCACGACAGTCGATCGGCACCGTGCTCGGCTATAGCTACCCGACCCTGCAACCGCTGTTCGACGCCGACCGGCTGCACCGCGAGGACGCACGCAATCAGGAACAGGTGCTGGAAAAACTGCTGGCTGGACGCTATCGCTACGCGGTGAGCAACCAATGGACCCTGGACTGGTTCAACCAGCGCCTGCTGCCCGACCAGCAACTGAAAAGTGTCGCGCTGGTGCAGGAACAGCCTATCAGTTGTTACATGCGCAATGACCCCAAAGTGCCGGTACAACGCATTTTGCGTACGTTGCAGCAAATGAAAACGTCGGGGGAGATCAATGACATCATCCGGCTCTATACCGGTAACCCGACCCCGTAGCAGCTGCCGAAGGCTGCCATATAGAGCGAGTCAGGCTATTTGATCGAGTGCCTGCCATTGCGACGGGGCGACAAACCCCGCCACCCAGGCCGGCACCTCGGAGGGCGGCATCGGACGGGCGATGAAATAGCCTTGAGCGACTTCGCACCCCAGCCGCAACAACAACTCACCGTGCTCAAGGCTTTCCAGCCCCTCGGCAATCACCTGCCGACCGAATGCGCGGGCCAGGCCAATCACCGCCGTGGTCAGGGCCAGGTCATCCCGATCATTCAGAATGTCACGCACAAATGACTTGTCGATCTTGATAGTCTGGGTGCGTAAACGCTTGAGATAACTCAGGGACGAATAACCGGTGCCGAAATCCCCCAGGGAAAACTGCACCCCCAACGCCTGACAGGCCTGCAAACAGGCGCTGACATGCTGGATATTCTCGATCGCCACCGACTCGACGATTTCCAGGTCGAGCATCCGCGGGGCAACCTGAGCATGCCGAGCGAGTACCTGTCTGAGCCGGTCGACGAAATCCGCGCGCTGAAAATGTCGCGCCGCGATGTTGATACTGATCGGCCAGCCCTGCCCCACTTGCTGCCAGCGGTGCAACTGCGCCAGCACCTGGTCCATCACCCATTCGCCGATATCGATGATCAGGTCAGTATCCTCTACCAGCGGCAAAAACTCCCGGGGCGGCACCATGCCGTTTTGCGGGTGCTGCCAACGCAACAAGGCCTCGAAACCGACGACCTCGCCACGACGCATGTTCACCTTGGGCTGAAAGTGCAGGCGAAATTCACCGGCGACCAGCGCCTGACGCACCCGCTCGACGGTCTGGTGCGTGGCCTTGACCTCTTGATCCCGGGACACATCGAACAGATGAAAGCGGTTTCGCCCGCGCTGCTTGGCCACATACATTGCCTGGTCGGCGTGGCGCAGCAGGGTTTCGGCATCTTCGTTGTCGTGGGGAAACAGGGTGACGCCGATACTGGCAAACACATTGATGTCCTTGCCGTGCAATGTGTAAGGCGCCGAGATCGCCCCCAGCACGCGACTCAACGCCGCGCGCAATTCCGGCAGATCACGCACGTAACGCAACACCAGCACGAACTCGTCACCGGCCAATCGCGCCACCACATCTTCGCCGCGCACAATGTCACGCAGACGCTTGGCCACTTCCACCAGCAACATATCGCCACTGGCGTGACCGTAGCCGTCGTTGACCGCTTTGAACCCGTCGAGGTCAAGCATGCACACTGCCAGCGGAATGTTTTCCTGCCGGGAAAACTCCAGCGCCTGATCCAGCAAATCCGACAGGAACGCGCGATTGGGCAGCCCGGTCAGCACGTCATGCCCGACCCGCCATTGCAGGGATTGCAGCAATTGGCGTTTTTCGCTGATGTCGAAACGAATCGACAGGTATCGGTCAACGAGCCCGGTGGTGTCGTCGAGCACCGGCACCATTGTGCTGTCGACCCAATACAACCTGCCATCCTTGGCGCGATTACAGATTTCGCCCTTCCAGACATTGCCCAGAGCAATGGTGCGCCACATGGCAGCGAAGAAATCGGCGGAATGCAGGCCGGAGTTCAGCAGGCGATGGTTTTGCCCCAGCAATTCCTCGCGGCTGTAGCCGGACACGACGCAGAATTGATCGTTGACGTAAGTAATCCGGCCGTTCAGATCAGTCTCGGAAAAAATTGCGGCGGCATCCACGGCCCTGCGGTATTTCTCATCCATGAGTGAGGCTCACTGTCGCTAGCGGAGGTACCGCTCGACCAGTGCAGGATGCCCGGAAGAGATGTTTTGAGACGTACAGCGCAGAGACACGTTATCACTCCATGAACAGCATTTGATGGCCCCTGGACCGCCGAAGATCAACTAGTCTCGGGCAAGGTAGCAACACCGACTCTGGTAACATTTCGCGAGGGTTTCAGACCGCCAACGACTTCTCTGCACACCCGGCAAGGGAAGACAATGCTGGCTGTTTCATATCGCCTAAACTTCAGACAGCAGATCACCAAAACCCCCTCCGAAGCGGCGATTCTACGAAATGCATCACATTTTGCAAAGCAAGGTGATGGATCATGCAGTTGCCTAATGCAAAAATCTATCGTTAAGTTCTTGATTCTAAATGGGAATTGAGCGATGCAAATTTCAAGTTTGGGTCCAGCCATCCGACGCTACCGCAAGGTCGCAGGGCTTACTCAGGCTGAACTCGGCGAAAAAACCGGTTTTGACCCCAAAACCATCAGCCGCTTCGAAACTGGCACCTATACCCCCAGCGTGGAAGCATTGTTCCTGCTTGCCGACGTGCTGGGTGTGAAGCTGAAAGCCTTTTTCGCAGATCTAGGCGACGAGGATGAACAGCGAGCGTACCTGTTCAACGTCATACACAAAGCCACCCCGAAGGATCTGGGAAAGCTGATCGCAGCGGTTGACCAGGCCTTGTCCAAGCCTTGATGCTAACAAATAAAAAAAGGAGGCCGACCTGTCGAACGCGACAGATCGGCCTCCTTTTATATATCCCGCTGTTTCATTCGGAAACGACGAAAAGCCGCCCTGGATGAACTCCATGGCAGGTAAAGAAAAACAGTATTTTTAGATAGAAAACACGAGAGAGGGTTCGTGTTGCGTTATGGAGGCAACCCCACCAGCCACACCCCGGCACACAATGTTCCCGCTGTGGCTGCTTCCTTCCGGATCTGACCAGGTTCACGGGTAATCGTTGCGGGGGGACCGATGGGGTCACCATAACGACGCTCACCTGACGGCGAGCCGCGCCATTGTACCTATCTGAGACGAAGTTACAACCGTTCGGGCGGATTAAAAAACATGAGCTGCTTCAAGGACATGCGCCGGCCTTCAAAAGATCGCGACCAGGCCGCGATCCTTTGATCCTATTGCACCAACACTTCATCCGCCCGGCCGCCCTCTTGCTGGATCACCAGGTGAATGAAGTGCAGCCTGGCGATCACCGCCGGCGGCAAGACGAACGGATAGAAATCCGGCTGCCCCATGCTGCGTGACAGCTCGTTAAGCATGCCGGCCAGCTCGATCCACGCATTGACGAACGACAGGAACGCCGGACCGCCGGGGTGCTGCGGATCAAACAGCGTGCTAGGTGGAAACGGCTGATAGTCGAACTCCATTTCCTGGGCACTCATGCCAAAACACAGGGCGGTGTCCACCGCATCCATCATGTGCAGGTAGTGAGCCCAGGTTTCCGCCCAGTCTTCCCAAGGGTGCATGGTGGCGTAGGCGCTGACGTAATGTTGCTGCCAGTCGAGCGGCGCACCTTGTTGATAATGCTGTTCAAGGGCCTCGGCGTAGCTGGCACGCTCGTCGCCGAACAGGCCGCGGAACGGTTCCAGCCAGGCACTGTTGGCGATCAGTCGGTCCCAGTAGTAATGCCCTGTCTCGTGCCGAAAGTGACCGAGCAGCGTGCGATAGGGTTCGTGCATCTGCACGCGAACCTGCTCGCGGTGGGCGTCGTCGGCTTCTTTGATATCGAGGGTGATCAGGCCGTTGGCGTGCCCGGTGGTCGGCGGCTTGCCTTCGAGGTCGATACCGATGAAATCGAAGGCCAGACCAGCCCCTTCGTCCACCGTTTTGGGAATGACCTGCAAGCCCAGGCTGAGCAACTGCGCCACCAGACGACGCTTGGCGGTTTCCACTTTGCGCCAGCGTTCGTGATTCTCGGGAATCGACAGGTCGGGGATGGTGCGATTCAGGCTACAGGCGATGCACAACCCATCGTGATGATTGGCCGGCAATAACCAGTTGCACGCAGCCGGGGAATCGAGATTGGCGCAACGGCGGAAAATACCGGCGTCAGGGTCGGCATCGAGCAACCAGGTATCCGCTTGCGGGCCGGGTTGCAGCGATGACAAGCGACTTTGCTGCGGCTGATAGCCCAGTGCCGCCGAACAGGCCAGGCACTGGCTGTTGCGAAAGAACAGCGACTGCCCGCAGCGACAATGCCAGACCTTGCTGTTGCGCGAACGCTCACCCATGAAGGGCGCGGCGATGCGTGAACTGAGCTGTTCGAAGAAGCGGTACATGGCGATCTCTCTTTGGGGACTGCCAAGACTAGATCATTGCTCAGACATGATCGTTCCCACGCTCTGCGTGGGAATGCCGCCCCGGACGCTCCGCGTCCGCTGTGACGCAGAGCGTCACGGGATGCGTTACCACGCAGAGCGTGGGAACGATCAGTTAAACCGAAATATTGTGCTTGCCAAGAAACTCGACAAACGCCTCTTCATCCAACACTTTCAACCCCAGCTCATTGGCCTTGGCCAGCTTCGAACCTGCGCCCGGCCCGGCGACCACGCAATGGGTCTTGGCCGACACCGAACCGGCCACCTTGGCCCCGAGGCTTTCAAGTTTGTCCTTGGCAACGTCGCGACTCATCAGTTCCAGCGAACCGGTCAGCACCCAGGTCTGCCCAGCCAGCGGCAATCCTTCGACGACTTTTTTCTCGCTCTGCCAATGCATGCCGAAATCGCGCAGCTGCTTTTCAGCGGACTCGGCGAGCTGACGGTTTTCTGCGACCGCAAAAAACTCACGCACCGAGGTCGCCTGCTTCTCCGGCAACGCCTGGCGCATGTCCAGCCAGTCAGCATTCATCACCGCTTCAAGCGAGCCGAATTTGTCGGCAAGCTTCTGCGCCCCGCCCGGCCCGACCGAAGGAATGTTCAGCTTGTCGAGAAAACCGCCAAGCGTGGTGCTTGCAGCGAATTCGGCAGCCAACGCTCCCTGATCCTGAATCTGCAGGCCGTGCTTCAACAGATTGGCGATCACCTGCTGGTTATGTGGGTCTTCAAAGAAGCTGTGAATCTCGTGAGCCACTTCCAGCCCGACATCCGGCAAGTATGTGAGCACTTGTGGCAACGCCTGCTGAACCCGCTCCAGCGAGCCGAGAGACCGTGCAAGCACCTTGGCCGTCTCTTCGCCGACATCAGGGATACCCAAGGCATAGATGAACCGCGCCAGGCTCGGGCGCTTGCTGTCTTCGATGGCGCCGAGCAGGTTCTTGCTCGACAGCTCGGCAAAGCCTTCGAGGTCGACGATTTGTTCGAAGGTCAATGCGTACAAATCGGCTGGCGAATTCACCAGACCTTCGTCCACCAGTTGCTCGACACTCTTCTCGCCCAGCCCTTCGATGTCCATGGCGCGGCGTGAAACGAAGTGAATGATCGCCTGCTTGAGTTGCGCACCGCAGGCCAGACGGCCGACGCAGCGATACACCGCACCTTCGCTGACAGTCTCGCGACCCTTGCTGCGCTTGACCAGTTGCGTACGCTCGACATGCGAACCGCAGACCGGGCAATGCTCGGGAATCTGTACCGGCCGTGCATCCTCAGGACGACGCTCGATGACCACTTGCACCACTTGCGGAATCACGTCACCGGCGCGACGGATGATCACGGTGTCGCCGATCATCAGCCCCAACCGCGCGACCTCATCCATGTTGTGCAACGTCGCATTGGCCACGGTAACACCGGCGACCTTGACCGGTTTCAAGCGTGCCACCGGCGTCACGGCACCGGTGCGACCGACCTGAAACTCCACATCGAGCAACTCGGTGAGCTCTTCCATCGCCGGGAATTTATGCGCGATGGCCCAACGCGGTTCGCGGGCACGGAAACCCAACTCGCGCTGGGAGGCAATGCTGTTGACTTTGAACACCACACCGTCGATTTCATAGGGCAGCGCATTGCGGCGTTCGCCGATGTCGCGGTAGTAATCCAGGCACTCATCGATGCCACGAGCCGATTTCAATTCATGACTGATCGGCATACCCCAGGCTTTGAGTTGCTGCAGATTGCCAATGTGCGTGTCGGCGATATCGGCGGAAACCTGGCCGATGCCGTAGCAGCAGAATTCCAGCGGACGGTTGGCGGTGATCTTTGAATCCAGCTGCCGCAAGCTACCTGCCGCCGCGTTCCGCGGGTTGGCGAAGGTCTTGCCGCCCATTTCCAGTTGCGTGGCGTTGAGCCGCTCGAAACCGGCCTTGGACATGAACACTTCGCCGCGCACTTCCAGGGTCGCCGGCCAGCCGCTGCCATGCAGCTTGAGCGGGATATTGCGCACGGTGCGCACGTTGACGCTGATGTCTTCGCCCGTGGTGCCATCTCCGCGAGTGGCGCCGCGCACCAGCATGCCATCCTGATACAGCAGGCTGACCGCCAGGCCATCGAGCTTGGGTTCGCAGCTGTACTCCACCGCTGCGCCGCCACCGAACAGGTCGCCGACCGGCAAGTCCAGACCTTCCGTCACCCGGCGATCGAATTCGCGCATGTCGGTTTCTTCGAAGGCGTTGCCAAGGCTGAGCATCGGCACTTCATGACGCACCTGAGTGAACGCCGACAGCGCCGCACTGCCGACGCGCTGGGTCGGCGAGTCGCTGGTGATCAGTTCGGGATGGGCCGCTTCGAGCGCCTTGAGTTCATGGAACAAGCGATCGTATTCGGCGTCCGGAATGCTCGGCTCATCCAGCACATGGTAGCGATAGTTGTGCTGATCGAGCTCGGCGCGCAGCTCTAGAATGCGGGTTTCGGCGGCAGTCATGGGTGTTCTCTCATAAAGCAAAAGAGCAGCCGAGGCTGCTCAATCTTTTAAATACGGTAGCGCAAAGCTGTGGACACTGTGGCGAGGGAGCTTGCTCCCGCTCGGCGGCGAAGCCGTCGTAAATCCAGTGAATGCGGTGTATCTGGATGGGGCTGCTTCGCGGCCCAGCGGGAGCAAGCTCCCTCGCCACAGAAGCCTGCCCCAGTCATTCGTTTAGCGCTTCTGGGTCAATGCGCGGCGTTCGAACTCGACGATGCGCTGACGGTAGTGCTCAATCGTCTGGGCGGTCAGCACGCTGCGCTGGTCGTCCTTCAGTTCGCCGTTCAGCTCCTGGGACAGCTTGCGTGCCGCCGCCACCATCACGTCGAAGGCTTGCTTCGGATGACGCGGGCCTGGCAGACCGAGGAAGAAGCTCACCGCCGGGGTGCTGAAGTGGTCGATATCATCCAGATCGAAAACGCCCGGCTTGACCGCGTTGGCCATCGAGAACAGCACTTCGCCGTTACCGGCCATGCTTTCGTGGCGGTGGAAAATGTCCATCTCGCCGAAACGCAGACCGCTTTCCAGAATGTTCTGCAACAGCGCCGGGCCCTTGAAGCCGGCCGGGTCGCGGCAGATCACACTGATCACCAGCACTTCTTCGGCTTGTGGCTGATCTTTTTCAGGTGAGCTGGCGGACTTGCGGTCATCCGGGAAATCGTTGTCACGGCTGCTGAAGCTCGGGCCACCGTCCAGGTCCAGGCTGAGGTTCATATCGCCTTGCGACGGCTCGCCATGGCCACGCTTGCCGCGCTTGGAACCCGATTCGCGCGGTTCACGGGCAGGCATGCTCACCGACGGCAGGTCGTGCTCGTCCAGTTGCGGTTCTTTCTGGGTATCCAGCACGCGGGGCGGGCCCAACAGCTCGGCGCTGGTGTCCTCGTCCGGCAGGTTGGACAGACTTCGGTCAAGACGGAACTTCAGTTTTCCCTTGCCGCCGCGCATGCGACGCCAGCCATCGAAAAGAATACCGGCAATGACAATAATGCCGATGACGATCAGCCACTCGCGCAGACCGATTTCCATGTAATCCCGTGCCTCTATAAAAAATGCTGAAAAATAAGGGGTTTACATTGTGTAAACCGCTTTAAAACGTGGCGCCAACTCTATGTTCTGACAGGCGTTTTGCCCACGTATACGAAAAATTGACATTAAACTAGCACGACCAAAGATAACTTTACACCGTCTGTCACAATGGCTTGCGCGAATATGTCGATTGGCCAGCAAGTCAAGCCAGGTAAAAAAGCCCTACAGCTTAAAATTACCTGTCCTACATGCAATGACTCAGGCGTCCACCATGGCCATCGCCTCCTCCACATCCACTGCCACCAGACGCGAGCAACCCGGTTCATGCATCGTCACCCCCATCAATTGATCGGCCATTTCCATGGCGATCTTGTTGTGGGTGATATAGATGAACTGCACCGTCTGCGACATCTCTTTGACCAGCCGTGCGTAGCGTCCAACGTTAGCGTCATCCAATGGCGCGTCAACTTCATCGAGCATGCAGAACGGCGCCGGATTCAACTTGAAGATGGCAAATACCAGGGCCAATGCGGTCAGGGCTTTTTCGCCACCGGAGAGCAAATGGATGGTGCTGTTCTTCTTTCCTGGCGGCCGCGCCATGATCGTTACCCCTGTATCGAGTAGATCTTCGCCCGTCAGTTCCAAATAGGCGCTGCCTCCACCGAAAACTTTTGGGAAAAGGGCCTGTAAACCGCCATTGATCTGATCAAAGGTATCTTTGAAGCGGTTTCGGGTTTCCTTGTCGATCTTGCGAATCACGTTCTCGAGAGTGTCCAGTGCTTCCACCAGATCGTCGTTCTGGGCATCCAGATAACGTTTACGCTCGGATTGTTGCTGGTATTCGTCGATGGCCGCGAGGTTGATCGCGCCGAGGCGCTGAATCCGCGCGGCAATACGCTCGAGTTCTTCTTCGGCGTCTTTCTCGCTGGCCCCGGCCACCAGGGTGGCGAGCACGCCATTGAGGTCGTAGCCATCTTCGAGCAATTGATCCTGCAAGGTCTTGCGCCGCACCGTCAACGCTTGCCATTCCATGCGTTGCTGTTCGAGCTGGCTGCGAATCAACTGGGATTGCTGCTCGGCCTGAGTCCGGCGCTTTTCAGCATCGCGCAGTTCACGGTCGGCGTCTTCCATGGCGATTTGCGCGGTCTTGAGCTCTTCGTCGACGGTCATGCGTTTGTCGAGCAACTCTTCGAGCTTCAGCCGCAACTCTTCCAGCGGTGCCTCGCCCTCTTCCAGATTGAGGCTCAGCTGTTCGCGCTTCTCGGTCAGGCGCTCTGCCTGCATTTCCAGCCGCTCAAGAGCCTGACGGGTGGAATCGTGTTGCGCCTTCAACGACCCCAGGCGCACCGCCAATTGATGCGCATGGTCCTTGTGCTGCCGGGCTTCCTGGCGCACCCGGTCGAGGCGTTCGCGCAGGCTGTCGCGCTGGGCCAGCAGCAACTCGCGCTGCTCGGTATCCAGCGCCATGCTGTCGAGCGCCTCCTGCAATTGCAGGCGCGCTTCGCCAATGTTTTCGTGCTCCAGGGCACGCTGTTCGCTGAGCTCGGTGAGTTCTTCATCGAGACGGCTGCGGCGCAGGGTCAACTGTTCGACCTTGGCTTTACCAGCCGACAACTGGGCTTTCAATTCGCCCTGCTGACGCGCTTCGTCTTGCAGCAGACGGCGCAAGTGTTCGCGGCCGTTTTCCTGCTGACGCTGTTGCGCCCTGAGATTCTGAAGTTGGGTTTCCAGAGTTTCAACCGTGGCTTCGCGTTCTTCACGCTCCAGGCCCAGCCGTTGGATTTCCTGGCCACGGGCGAGCACGCCGCTTTCTGCCTCGCTAGCCCGACGTACGCGTAAAAAGTGCCTGCCAACCCAGTAGCCGTCGCGGCTAATCAGGCTTTGGCCGGCAGCCAATTGCCCGCGCAAGGCCAAGGCCTGTTCAAGGCTGTCGACCGGTTTGACCTGCCCCAGCCAAGGCGACAGATCGATCTGCGCCTCGACCTTGTCGAGCAAACTGCCGGGCATGCGCACGCCATCGCTGGCCGGGCTGAGCAGGCGCAGATCGCCTTGGGCGAACCCGGCCAGATCGAAATCACCGAAGTCGTCCACCAGCACCGCTTGCAGGTCGGCGCCGAGCACGGTTTCCACCGCCAGCTCCCAACCCGCTTCAACTTTCAGGCCTTCGGCCAAACGCGGACGATCCGCCAGATGCTGTTCACGTAGCCATTCGGCGGTGCCGGTGCCCGGATCGAGCGCGGCTTGCTGCAAGGCTTCCAGCGAGGCCAGCCGACCGTTGAGCCGCTGCAAATCACCCTGGGCCTGCTGCTGCGCCGAAAGGGCTTGCTGCAACTCCTGACGCAGTTGCTCAAGACGTTCGACTTGCGCCTCTTCACTGGCCTGCAAGTCTTCCAGCGTCGCCTCGGACGCGGCCAACTGCTCGCTGAGTTCCATGATCGCCGCGTCTTCCGGGTCTGCCGAAAGCAACGCGCGCTCTTCGGCCAGACGCTTCTGACGATCGGCCAATCGCTCCATGCTGGTTTCCAGCTGCTGGATCCGCGACTGCTGAACTTCAGCCTGGCGACGGGGCTCGGCGGCGGTGAGGTTGAAGGTGTCCCACTGCTCCTGCCAGCCATGCATGGTGGTTTCGGATTCTTCCAGTGCGGCGGCGGCCTCTTCGGCGGCGGCGCTGGTGACTTCCTGTTCCGGCGTGAGCATGTCCAGCTCTTCGCCCAAAGTCAGCAGTAAGGTGCGGTCATGGCCCAAGTGCGATTCGGTTTCCAGCCGCGCGCGCTCGGCTTCTTTCAGATCGTCCTGCAATTGACGCAAGCGCTGCTGACCGTGCTGGATGCTCTGCTCGACCCGAGCGATGTCGCCGCCGACCGAATAGAAGCGCCCCTGCACCAGATTGAAGCGCTCGGACAGGTCGTGATGCCCGTCACGCAGGCGTTCGATGGCTGCGTCGGCATTGCGCTGCTCGGCCACCAGGGCTTCGAAGGTGATTTCCTGGGTGCCGATGATCGCTTCGCGCTGGCCAACCTGCTCGTTCAGCGCCTGCCAGCGCAGGGCCGACAACTGGGCCTTGAGCTGACGCTCTTCGCCCTTGTATTCCTGATACTTCTTGGCGGCCTCGGCCTGGCGGTGCAAGCGTTCAAGCTGACGCTCGAGCTCTTCGCGCAGGTCGGTCAGGCGGGCCAGGTTTTCGTGGGTGCGGCGGATGCGGTTTTCGGTTTCGCGTCGACGCTCCTTGTACTTGGAGATGCCCGCCGCTTCCTCAATAAAGTTGCGCAGGTCTTCCGGCTTGGCTTCGATCAGCTTGGAGATCATCCCCTGCTCGATGATCGAATAGCTGCGCGGGCCGAGACCGGTGCCGAGGAAAATGTCAGTGATGTCACGACGACGGCATTTGGCGCCGTTGAGGAAATAGCTGTTCTGGCTGTCGCGGGTCACTTTGCGGCGGATGGAAATTTCCGCGTAGGCGGCATATTCGCCGATCAAGGTGCCATCGGAGTTATCGAACACCAGCTCGATGCTCGCCTGGCTCACCGGTTTACGGCTGGTGGAGCCGTTGAAGATGACGTCGGTCATCGACTCGCCGCGCAAGTTCTTGGCCGAGCTCTCGCCCATCACCCAACGCACGGCGTCGATGATGTTCGACTTGCCACAACCATTGGGCCCGACCACTGCCGCCATGTTACTGGGGAAGTTCACCGTGGTCGGGTCGACGAAGGATTTGAACCCCGCCAGTTTAATGCACTTGAGCCGCACGCTTAAGCGACCGTCAAGGCAGAAACCACCAGATCGCAACTGCGCTGGGCATACGCCGTCAGCACCACGCGGATCTGCGCAAAGTCACGGGCCAGCACGGCGGCCAGCAGGCGTTCGAACAGTTCCAGGAACTCGCTCATCGAGGCCTTGCGCTGATCCAGGGCAAGGAAATACGCGCGGCTCATGGCCGGCTGCAGATTCTCGACGGTTTCCTGCAAGTACGGGTTGTTGGCGAACGGATACGCGGCACGCATCACACTGAAGCTGTCGTCGACGAACGTGCGGATGTCCTGGCGTTCGTAGCTGGCGGTCAGGCGCTGCTGGATCTGCAGGAATGGCGCCATGTCGGCCTGGACTTGCCAACCGCTGGCCACGGCATTGCCGAGCAATATGTACAACTCGCTCATCAGCGTGCACAGGCTCTGCACCTTGTGCGCCGTCAGTTCAGTCACGTGGGCGCCACGTCGCGGTAAAATCGCGATCAAGTGGCGGCGCTCGAGGATCAGCAAGGCCTCACGGACTGAACCGCGGCTGACATTGAGGGCCAGCGTGACCTTCTGTTCCTGGATGCGCTCCCCCGGCTTCATTTCGCCGCGAATGATACGTTCGGCGAGGTGGTGAGCGATTTGCTCGGCGAGGCTGTCCGGCGCCTTGAACGTCATGGTTGTCCTTCAAACTCTTCGATCTGCACAAGCGGCGCAGTGTAGCGCAATTGAGGGGTCATGGCGGAGTGCCCACCCAGCGGTTTTTGGCACGATTCAAGCAAAAAGCAGGCTATCCCGTGAGGGTCAATAATGAAGGAACGAGTCGTTGATCGACAAAATGCCATTTCCTGACCTTTAAGTCAGAAAATCATTGACCGGAAAGTCAGACCTGATAAATTCGGCTCATGTCGGTTAACAACAATAATGAGTTTGCGAGGCCATCCGTGATCCAGTTTTTACTCAACCAGGAACTCCGTAGCGAGCACGCCCTGGACCCGAACCTGACTGTGCTCAATTACTTGCGCGAACATGTGGGCAAACCCGGCACCAAAGAAGGCTGCGCCAGCGGTGACTGTGGCGCGTGCACTGTGGTGGTCGGCGAGTTGCAGACGGATGACGATGGCCGCGAACACATTCGCTATCGCAGCCTCAACTCGTGCCTGACCTTTGTTTCGTCGCTGCACGGCAAGCAACTGATCAGCGTCGAAGACCTCAAGCACCAAGGCCAACTGCACAGCGTGCAAAAAGCCATGGTCGAGTGCCACGGCTCGCAGTGCGGCTTCTGCACCCCGGGCTTTGTCATGTCGTTGTTCGCCCTGCAAAAGAACAGCGATCAACCGGACTCCCACAAGGCCCATGAAGCGCTGGCCGGCAACCTCTGCCGCTGCACCGGTTATCGGCCGATCCTGGCCGCCGCCGAGCAATCCTGCTGCAACAAGCAACCGGACCAGTTCGATGCTCGCGAAGCGCAAACCATCGCTCGCCTGAAAGCCATCGCCCCCACCGACATCGGTGAACTCAACAGTGGCGACAAACGCTGCCTGGTGCCGTTGACCGTGGCCGATCTGGCCGACCTCTACGACGCTTATCCACAGGCCCGCCTGCTGGCCGGCGGTACCGACCTGGCGCTGGAAGTCACGCAATTCCACCGCACCTTGCCGGTGATGATCTACGTCGGCAACGTCGCCGAAATGAAGCGCATCGAACGCTTCGACGATCGCCTGGAAATCGGCGCCGCCACCGCCCTCTCCGACTGTTACGACGCTTTGAAGGCCGAGTACCCGGACTTCGGCGAATTGCTGCAGCGCTTCGCTTCGTTGCAGATTCGCAACCAGGGCACCCTCGGCGGCAATATCGGCAACGCCTCGCCGATCGGTGACTCGCCACCGCTGCTGATCGCCCTTGGCGCGCAGATCGTGCTGTGCAAAGGCGAGACTCGCCGCACCCTGGCCCTGGAAGATTACTTCATCGATTACCGGGTCACCGCACGCCAGGAAAGCGAGTTCATCGAGAAGATCATCGTGCCCCGCGCCAGCGCTGAACAACTGTTCCGCGCCTACAAGGTGTCAAAGCGTCTGGACGACGACATTTCCGCAGTCTGCGCAGCATTCAACCTGCGCATCGACAATGGCGTAGTCGCCGACGCCCGCGTTGCTTTCGGCGGCATGGCGGCCATCCCGAAACGTGCGAAAAACTGCGAAGCCGCGCTGGTTGGCGCACCGTTCCACAACGCCACCATTGAACGCGCCTGCGCCGCACTGGCCGAAGATTTCACACCGCTCTCGGACTTCCGCGCCAGCAAGGAATACCGCCTGCTCAGCGCGCAGAACCTGCTGCGCAAATACTTCATCGAACTGCAAACACCGCACATCGAGACTCGGGTGACCGCTTATGTCTAATCATCACGCCGTAGAGAAGACCCAAGCCGAACTGGCTGAATTGTTCGCCAAGGACCTGACCACCGGCGTCGGCCGCAGCGTCAAGCACGACAGCGCCGCCAAGCATGTGTCCGGTGAAGCGCAGTACATCGACGATCGGCTGGAATTCCCCAATCAGCTGCACGTTTATGCACGGCTGTCGGACCGCGCCCACGCGAAAATCATCAGCATCGACACCCAGCCCTGCTACGCCTTTGAAGGCGTGCGCATCGCCATCACCCACGAAGACGTGCCAGGCCTGAAAGACATCGGCCCGCTGTTGCCGGGCGATCCGCTGCTGGCCATCGATGATGTGCAGTTCGTCGGCCAACCGGTTCTCGCCGTCGCCGCGAAAGACCTGGAAACCGCGCGCAAAGCCGCGATGGCAGCGATCATCGTATACGAAGACCTCGAACCGGTTCTGGACGTGGTCGAAGCCCTGCGCAAACGCCATTTCGTGCTCGACAGCCATACCCACCAGCGCGGCGATTCGGCCAATGCCTTGGCCACTGCCGAGCATCGCATCCAGGGCACGCTGCACATCGGCGGCCAGGAACACTTTTATCTGGAAACCCAGATCTCTTCGGTGATGCCGACTGAAGACGGCGGGATGATCGTTTACTGCTCGACCCAAAACCCCACCGAAGTGCAGAAACTGGTGGCGGAAGTGCTGGACGTGTCGATGAACAAGATCGTCGTCGACATGCGCCGCATGGGCGGTGGTTTCGGTGGCAAGGAAACCCAGGCGGCAAGCCCGGCGTGCCTGTGCGCGGTGATCGCGCACCTGACCGGTCAACCCACCAAAATGCGCCTGCCGCGTGTTGAAGACATGCTGATGACCGGCAAGCGTCACCCGTTCTACGTCGAGTACGACGTGGGCTTCGACAGCACCGGCCGCCTGCACGGCATCGCCCTGGAGCTGGCCGGTAACTGCGGTTGCTCACCGGATTTGTCGGCGTCGATTGTCGACCGCGCGATGTTCCATGCCGACAACTCGTACTACCTGGGCGATGCGACCATCAATGGTCACCGCTGCAAGACCAACACCGCATCGAACACCGCTTACCGTGGCTTCGGTGGCCCACAAGGCATGGTTGCGATCGAAGAAGTGATGGACGCCATAGCCCGTCATCTGGCCCTCGATCCGCTGGCGGTGCGCAAGGCCAACTACTACGGCAAGACCGAGCGCAACGTTACCCATTACTACCAGACCGTCGAGCACAACATGCTCGAGGAAATGACCGCCGAACTGGAAGCCAGCAGCCAGTACGCCGAGCGTCGCGAAGCGATTCGTCGCTACAACGCCAACAGCCCGATCCTGAAAAAAGGCCTGGCGCTGACCCCGGTCAAATTCGGTATTTCCTTCACCGCCAGTTTCCTCAACCAGGCCGGTGCGCTGGTGCATGTCTACACCGACGGCAGCATCCACCTGAACCACGGCGGCACCGAGATGGGCCAGGGCCTGAACACCAAGGTTGCACAAGTGGTGGCTGAAGTATTCCAGGTGGAAATGGACCGGGTGCAGATCACCGCGACCAACACCGACAAAGTGCCGAACACCTCGCCGACCGCCGCTTCCAGCGGCGCCGACCTCAACGGTAAAGCCGCACAGAATGCCGCGGAAATCATCAAGAAACGCCTGGTGGAATTTGCTGCGCGGCAATACAAGGTCAGCGAAGAAGACGTGGAATTCCACAACGGTCATGTGCGGGTTCGCGATCACATCCTGACGTTCGAAGCGCTGATCCAGCAGGCGTATTTCGCCCAGGTGTCGTTGTCGAGCACTGGCTTCTACAAGACTCCGAAAATCTACTACGACCGCAGTCAGGCTCGCGGTCGGCCGTTCTACTACTACGCCTTCGGCGCGGCCTGCGCCGAGGTGATCATCGACACCCTGACGGGCGAGTACAAGATGCTGCGCACCGACATCCTCCACGACGTCGGCGCCTCGTTGAACCCGGCCATCGACATCGGTCAGGTCGAGGGCGGTTTCATCCAGGGCATGGGCTGGCTGACCATGGAAGAACTGGTGTGGAACGACAAAGGCAAACTGATGACCAACGGCCCGGCCAGCTACAAGATCCCGGCCGTGGCGGACATGCCGTTGGACCTGCGGGTGAAGCTGGTGGAAAACCGCAAGAACCCGGAAGACACGGTGTTCCATTCCAAGGCTGTGGGTGAGCCGCCGTTCATGCTTGGCATCGCCGTCTGGTGCGCGATCAAGGACGCCGTGGCGAGTTTGGGCGACTACCGGCATCAACCGAAAATCGACGCGCCGGCGACGCCGGAGCGGGTGTTGTGGGGCTGTGAGCAGATGCGTCAGTTGAAGGCGGTGAAGGCCGTCGAAACTGAGTCGGAAGTAGTGGTTTGATCGTTCCCACGCTCTGCGTGGGAATACAGCCCGCGACGCTCTGCGTCGCATTGTGAACAGCGGACGCGGAGCGTCCAGAGATGCATTCCCACGCCGAGCGTGGGAACGATCTTGAGAGGTGAACATGTATAACTGGATCGACGCCCTCGCCGACCTGCAAAACCGGGGTGAACCCTGTGTGTTGGTGACCATCATCGAAGAGCTCGGCTCGACGCCGCGCAATGCCGGCTCGAAGATGGTCATCAGCGCCACGCAAACGTTCGACACCATTGGTGGCGGGCATCTGGAATACAAGGCCATGCAGATCGGCCGCGAGATGCTTGCCAGCGGCCGGCAGGACACCCATCTGGAGCGCTTCAGCCTCGGTGCCAGCCTGGGCCAGTGCTGCGGCGGCGTGACCGTGCTGCTGTTCGAACCGATGGGCCAGGTGCAAGCGCAGATTGCTGTATTCGGCGCCGGACACGTCGGTCGGGCGCTGGTGCCGCTGCTCGCCAGCCTGCCCTGCCGGGTGCGCTGGATCGATTCGCGGGAAGCCGAATTTCCCGAACAGATCCCCCACGGTGTGCGCAAAATCGTCACCGAAGAACCGCTGGATGAAGTCGATGACCTGCCCGCTGGCAGCTACTGCATTGTCATGACCCACAACCACCAGCTCGACCTCGAACTCACCGCCGCGATCCTCAAGCGCAACGACTTCGCCTACTTCGGCCTGATCGGTTCGAAAACCAAACGGGTGAAATTCGAACACCGCCTGCGTGATCGTGGTTTCGACAGTGCCGTGCTGCAACGCATGCGCTGCCCGATGGGGCTGGGCGAAGTCAAAGGCAAGTTGCCTGTGGAAATCGCCATCTCCATCGCCGGAGAAATCATCGCCACCTATAACGCGAATTTCGGCCAGCACACCGCCAGCGCCGGATCATCGATCGCCAAACTGCTGCCTGCTTCGCGCCGCAGCCAAGCTTCTAACTGAAGAGCTTCGAACTGAAAAGCCTCGAATTGAAAAGCTTCGAACCAATTGAGAACCCAAGCCAATGACTCGCAAAGCCTACCGCGCCGCCATTCTGCACAGCATCGCCGACCCTGCCGAAGTGGGCATCGAAGCCTCCTACGAATATTTCGAAGACGGCCTGCTGGTGGTCGAGAACGGCCAGATCAACGCCATCGGCCACGCCAGCGAATTGCTGCGAACGCTGCCGGCTGACATCGAGATCACCCATTATCAGGACGCACTGATCACTCCCGGCTTCATCGACACCCATATTCACCTGCCGCAAACCGGCATGGTCGGCGCCTACGGCGAGCAACTGCTGGACTGGCTCAACACCTACACCTTTCCGTGCGAAAGCCAGTTTGCCGACAAGGTTCACGCCGATGAAGTCGCAGATATTTTCATCAAGGAACTGCTGCGCAACGGCACCACCACCGCCCTGGTCTTCGGCAGCGTGCATCCGCAATCGGTGAGCTCGTTTTTCGAGGCTGCCGAGCAACTGGATCTTCGGATGATCGCCGGCAAGGTGATGATGGATCGCAACGCGCCGGACTACCTGACCGACACTGCCGAATCGAGCTACGTCGAAAGCAAGGCGCTGATCGAACGCTGGCACGGCAAGGGCCGCCTGCATTACGCCGTCACCCCGCGCTTCGCCCCGACCAGCACCCCGGAGCAACTGACCCTCGCCGGCCAGTTGCTCAGCGAATACCCGGATCTGTACATGCAGACCCACATCAGCGAAAACCTCAAGGAAGGCGAGTGGGTCAAGGAACTGTTCCCGGAGCGCAAGGGCTACCTGGACGTCTACGATCACTACCAACTGCTCGGCGAGCGCTCGGTGTTCGCCCACGGCGTGCACCTGTGCGACGACGAATGCGCGCGCCTGGCGCAGACCGGATCGGCGATTGCGTTCTGCCCGACCTCGAACTTCTTCCTCGGCAGCGGCTTGTTCAACCTGCCGATGGCCGAGAAGCACAAACTGAATGTCGGACTGGGCACGGACGTCGGCGGCGGCACCAGTTTCTCGCTGCTGCAAACCCTGAACGAAGCGTACAAGGTCATGCAGCTGCAAGGCGCACGGCTGAGCCCGTTCAAGTCGCTTTACCTCGCCACCCTCGGCGGTGCCCGCGCGCTGCGCCTGGAAGACAAGATCGGCACCCTGCAACCGGGCACCGACGCGGACTTCCTGGTGCTGGACTACAACGCGACGCCGCTGCTGAGCTATCGCCTGAAGCAGGCCAATAACATAGCCGAGACGTTGTTTGTGTTGATGACGCTGGGGGATGATCGGACTGTGCTGCAGACGTACGCGGCGGGGCATCTGGTGCATCAGCGTTAAGGTTTTTCGGGCATAAAAAATCCCCCGCATTCATTGATTGCGGGGGATTTTTTTTGTCGCCTGTCAGACCGCTATCGCGACTCGGCCCGATTTATAGCTTGGCAGTCGAACGCCCCGGTTTCTTGGTCTGCAACAGATGCGAGAACACCGCATGCAAATCATCCGACGCGCTTTCTTCGTCGAGGTTGAGTTTGCTGTCGATGTGGTCCATGTGATGCATCATCAAATCCACCGCCAGCGTCGCGTCCCGCGCTTCGATGGCGTCGATCAGCTGGGTGTGTTCATCGTAGGAACAGTGGGAACGGTTGCCGCTCTCATACTGGGCGATGATCAGCGATGTCTGGGACACCAGGCTGCGCTGGAAGCTGATCAGCGGCGCGTTCTTCGCCGCTTCGGCCAGTTTCAAGTGGAACTCGCCCGACAGACGAATACCGGCACCGCGATCGCCACGGGAGAAGCTGTCGCGCTCGTCGTTGACCATCTGCCGCAAGTCGGCAATCTGCTCGGCAGTGGCGTGCTGCACCGCCAATTCAGTGATCGCCCGCTCCACCAGACGCCGCGCCATGAACACCTGACGGGCCTCTTCAACACTCGGGCTGGCGACGACAGCGCCGCGATTCGGACGCAGCAACACCACGCCCTCATGGGCCAGACGCGACAGCGCGCGGCGAATGATGGTGCGGCTGACCCCGAAAATTTCCCCCAGCGCTTCTTCGCTCAACTTGGTGCCGGGCGCCAGACGCTGTTCGAGGATGGCCTCGAAGATATGCGCGTAGACAATATCGTCCTGGGTACCGCTGCGGCCGGCTTTGCCTGCTCGCGGTTGTTTCTTGAGGGGTTGCAACTGTTCGTTCATGGGCACTCGAGTCGGGAGAACTGCGGCGAATTGACCGTGACTGTAATACGGCACAGTGGGTCACTGGCAAGTATCGCGTAAAAAACACTGCAATTGTACACAATGGCGGGTGGCAACACGACTGTACGGCTGTTTGTCGCCTTTGCTGTATCGCAACGCCCGGTTACGTTTCAGTTTAGGCTTGAACGCGCAAACCTGTGGGCGGGAACTGAAGTGAAGAGACCATTGTGGCGAGGGAGCTTGCTCCCGCTCGGCGGCGAAGCCGTCGTTGATGCTGCTAACGCGCTTCATCTATCTGAGCGCATTGGATTGTTTGGGGGGCCGCTTCGCAGCCCAGCGGGAGCAAGCTCCCTCGCCACAAAAGCTCCCCGGAGTTGATTATTTTTATAAAACAAGGAACACCGCTGTCATGACCGACGCCACGCACACGCAGCTTCGTCCCCTGACCGACACGTCGCCCTCGGCCATCGTCGCCGGGTTCATCGCCATGATGACCGGTTACACCAGTTCGCTGGTGCTGATGTTCCAGGCAGGCCAAGCGGCGGGCCTGAGCAGCGGGCAGATTTCGTCGTGGATCTGGGCGATCTCCATCGGCATGGCGGTGTGCTCGATCGGCCTGTCCTTGCGCTATCGCACCCCGATTACCATTGCCTGGTCGACCCCCGGCGCGGCGTTGCTGATCACCAGCCTGGGCGGTGTCAGCTACGGCGAGGCCATCGGCGCCTACATTACTTGCGCAGTGTTGGTGACCGTGTGCGGCCTGACGGGCAGTTTCGAACGGCTGGTGAAAAAGATTCCGGCCTCGTTGGCGGCGGCGTTGCTGGCGGGGATTCTGTTCAAGATCGGCAGCGAGATTTTCGTCGCCGCCCAGCACCGCACCGCGCTGGTCCTGGGGATGTTCTTCACGTATCTGCTGGTCAAGCGCCTGTCGCCACGCTACGCCGTGCTTGCGGCACTGTTGATCGGCACCGCGCTGGCCGGTTTCATGGGGTTGCTGGATTTCAGTGGCTTTCACCTGGAAGTCGCGACGCCGGTCTGGACCACGCCGCATTTCTCCCTGGCCGCGACCATCAGCATCGGCATCCCGCTGTTCGTGGTGGCGATGACCTCGCAGAACATGCCGGGCATCGCCGTTTTGCGCGCCGACGGCTACAACGTCCCGGCCTCGCCGCTGATCACCACCACTGGGATTGCCTCGCTGCTGTTGGCACCGTTCGGCTCCCACGGCATCAACCTGGCCGCCATCAGCGCAGCGATCTGCACCGGGCCGCACGCCCATGAGGATCGCAACAAGCGCTACACGGCCGCGGTCTGGTGCGGGATTTTCTACGGGATTGCCGGAGTGTTCGGCGCGACACTGGCGGCGTTGTTTGCCGCGTTGCCTAAAGAACTGGTGCTGTCGATTGCCGCGCTGGCGCTGTTCGGCTCAATCATCAACGGGCTGAGCATTGCCATGGCGCAAGTGCAGGAACGGGAAGCGGCGCTGATTACCTTTATGGTGACGGCATCGGGGCTGACGCTGTTTTCCATCGGTTCGGCGTTCTGGGGGATTGTCGCGGGGGTGTTGACGCTGGTGATTCTGAATTGGCGCAAGGCCTGAAAAAAACGGCGACCCTTGGGTCGCCGTTTTTTTGAACATCAGGCTACCGGATTGATCGGCTTTTCCGGGTACCAGACGTCGATCAGCGGGCTGACTTCAGCGCTGGTCAATTCACTACGGCCCTTGAGCCAGGCTTCAACAGCGGCACGCTGTGCTTCGGTCACCGAGCCACGCTTCTGCAGGCAAACCAGACCGAAGTCATCGCCGCCCACATAACCCAGACCGTTGGCTTCCATGGCTTCTTTCAGGAACGCGTCGAGGAAAGCATCAATGGCTTCATCAGCCAAATCTTCTTTGAAATCCAGGTTCAGTTCGAAACCCAGCTCTTGAAATTCATCGACGCACAGTTTTTTGCGCAGACGCTGGGAACGGTTAGTCGCCATTGGAACAATCCTCATAAGTAATAACGGGCGGCACTTTAGCAGTTTAAGGCGCCGATTACCCGCCTCAGAACGGCGCGACGTCTACCGTCGGTAAAAAAATAGCGGATTAGTCGACCAAGGTGCGGCACAAGCCCTTGCACCTTGGGGCATAATGCCGACACTTTCATGACCGCTGAGGGAATTTATCACCATGCCCTCGTCTTTTTTCCCCTCGGCTGTAGGGTTTTATTTCAGATGATCAAATCTTTGCGTCCATTGCTGCTGGCCAGCCTTCTTCTGCCCCTGGCCCTCCCCGTTTCCGCCGCACCGATCAACACCGCCCTGTCGCCCAACGTTGAAAAGGCCCTCAAGGCCAGCAAATTGCCGGACAGTGCCTTGTCGCTGGTGATGATCCCGCTTAATGGCCCGGGCACCCCAACCGTTTATAACGCTGACGTTTCGGTCAACCCGGCCTCGACCATGAAACTGGTCACCACCTATGCGGCGCTGGAAATGCTTGGCCCGAACCATCAGTGGAAAACCGAGTTCTACACCGACGGCACCCTCAGCGGTGGCATCCTCAACGGTAACCTCTACCTCAAGGGTGGCGGCGATCCGAAGCTGAACATGGAAAAACTCTGGCTGCTGATGCGCGACTTGCGCGCCAATGGCGTGACCCAGGTCACCGGTGACCTGGTGCTGGACCGCGGCTTCTTCGTGCAGCCGCAACTGCCCGAGTTCAACGACGACGGCAATGACGAGAACAAACCGTTCCTGGTCAAGCCCGACGCACTGCTGGTCAACCTCAAGGCCCTGCGATTCGTGGCCCGCAACGACTCGGGCAAGGTCCTGGTGTCGGTCGAGCCGCCGATTGCCAGCATCCGCATCGACAATCAGGTCAAGGCGCTCAACTCCAAGCAATGCACCGGGGGCGTGCGCTACAACCCGGTGACCCAGGCTGATGGCAGCGTCACCGTGACCGTCGGCGGCCAGTTGGGCGAAGGTTGCAGCTCCCAGACCTACTTGTCGCTACTCGACCACGCGACCTACACCGCCGGCGCCGTGCGCGCGATCTGGAAGGAACTGGGCGGCAGCATCCAGGGCCAGGATCGTCTGGCACCGACGCCGAGCAGCGCCAAGGTGCTGGCCCGGGCCTACTCGCCAGACCTGGCGGAAATCATTCGCGACATCAACAAATACAGTAACAACACCATGGCTCAGCAGTTGTTCCTGAGCCTGGGCCAGAAGTTCCGCACCGACGCCGACAGTGATGACGCCAAAGCGGCCCAGCGCGTGGTGCGTCAGTGGCTGGCGCAGAAAGGCATCACCGCACCGCACCTGGTGATGGAGAACGGCTCCGGCCTGTCCCGCGCCGAACGGGTAAGCGCGCGTGAAATGGCCGCGATGCTGCAAGCCGCCTGGCGCAGCCCGTACGCCGCCGAGTTCATCAGCTCGATGCCGATTGCCGGCACCGACGGCACCATGCGCAAACGCCTGAAGCGCACGGCCATGACCGGTGAAGCCCACGTCAAGACTGGCACCCTGAACACCGTGCGTGCCATCTCCGGCTTCAGCCGCGATGTCAATGGCAATACCTGGGCGGTGGTGGCGATCCTTAACGACAAGGCTCCGTTTGGCGCGTCTTCGGTGCTGGATCAGGTGCTGCTGGACCTGTATCGCCAGCCGAAACTGCCGACCACGGCATCGGTGTTGTAACCGGATCCATAGAACACCTCAGATCCAATGTCGGAGATTCTATGTTGCAGGGCAACCCTGCAACATAGAATCTCCAACAGGGTCTGTATGCAGACCTAGCTCATCTGCCCTTCAACCCGATCCCTTCCCGCCTGCTTCGCCGCGTAAACCCCCGAATCCGCCCGCAACAGCAACGCATCCGCGCCTTCCCCGGCCCGCCAGCTGGCAATCCCGAAACTCGCGGTAACGATCCCCACCTCGTCGATCGGCGAACTGCGCAACCCTTGCCATAGTTCCAAGGCCAGCACATGAGCCTGCTCGCCGTCGATGTCCGGACAGAGCACCATGAACTCTTCGCCCCCCAGGCGACAGAACACATCGGTGCGCCGCAGGCGACGGCCAATACGCTCACACACCGCCTGCAATACCCGATCGCCCACGGCATGGCCGTGCTGGTCATTGATGCGTTTGAAGTGGTCGATGTCGAGCATGATCACCGACAACTCGCCACCGCCGCGCTCGACCCGGGCCATTTCGGTGGTCAGGCGCTCCTGGAAGTAGCGGCGGTTATAGATCCCGGTCAATGAGTCGGTCACCGACAGTGCGCGCAACTCCTCTTCCACCCGCTTGAGGTCGGAAATGTCCGAAATGTAGCCATGCCACAGCACACCGCCACCGGGCAGTTCCTCCGGCGTTGCTTCGCCGCGGACCCAGCGCAGGCCACGCTCGGGCAATTGCACGCGATACTCTTCGCGCCAGGGGCTGAGGTTGTCCGCCGACACCTGGATCGACGCGCGGACCCGGCGCGAGTCCTGAGGATGAATCCGCGAGAACACCGCTTCGGCATTGCTCAGCAGTACCTCCAATTCGAGTTCGTAGATCTCGCGCATCCCGTCGCTGGCGTAGATAATGCTGAAGCGCCCATCGAACTCCATCTTGAACTGGTAAATCCCGCCGGGCACATGGGCACTGAGCTTCTTCAACAACAGGTCCCGCGCCGCCAGAGCCTCGTGGACGCGCTTGCGTTCGGTGATGTCGATGCAAATCGCCAAGTACCCGACCCACAAGCCTTGTTCGTCGAGGACCGGAGTCGCCAGCATGTTCACCGTCAAATGGCTGCCGTCGCGGCGCACCAGCGTCCACTCCCGGGCTTCATGACCGCCCTCTTCCCCGCCTTCGACCAACATGGCCTGACAGGTCGGAATCGGCTTGCCATAGCGCGCGCTCAACTCCGCCGACCGCGCCTCGAGCTCCCGGGGCAGGTGCAGGTTTTCCAGGGTCATGTGGCCCACGGTCTGCGCACTGGAGTAACCAAGCATGTGCTCGGCACCGGCATTGAAAGTGCTGACGATCCCCCGCAGGTCGGTGGCGATGATCGCCACCTGAGTCGCAGCATCCAGCACGCCGCGCAATTGGCCATGCGTGCCGCGCAGCTCTTGCTCACGGGCGTGCAGTTCCTCGGTCCGTTGCTCGACCATTTTCAGCGCCCGTTGCCGCTGGCTGACCAACACATAGAGAAACACACTGAGCAACAAGCTGAGTAAACCACCCAGCACCACCTGGCTGGTCACTGAAGAATGGTTGGCTTGCAGGAACGCAGCACTGGGGCGCATATCCACTTGATAATCGTGGTCGGCCAGGCGCAGCAAGCGCGTGGAGGATAAGTCACTGGCCCCCGCCGGGTTGGTCGACTCGTACAGCACTTCGTGTTGGTCATCGGTGGACAAGTCGAGAATGCGCACCGAGAGAGAATCATGATTCTCTTCCGGCAGCCCGTCCGCCAGCAGCTGGCGCATGCTGATCACCGCCATCACATACCCGGCGGGCGTGGTGCCCGGCAGCTGCTGACGGCTGACCGGTGCCACCAGCAACACACCCCGTGAATAGGCAGGCTCAATGCCTACCAGATGCAATGGTTGCGAGACAACCATGCGGCCAGTTCGATCGGCACGCTCCAGGGTCGAACGGCGCAGGGGCTGGGCCAGCAGGTCGTAACCCAGCGGCGTGGGCAGTCGGCTCTGGGTTTGTGTATAGAGCACCGGCACGTACTCGTCCCGTTCCGCGGCCGGTTGCAACTGGCCGTCGGCGGTGAGTTCGCGAAAGGTGAAATTGCTCAAGCCTTCGTCATGCACGAAGCGTTCAAGCAAGGGGCGTTCGGCGCGGGAAACCCGTGGTGCCCAGGAATAGGCTTGAGTGCGCCGCAAAAGAGGTTTGGCGTAACCGTCGAATTCCTCGCGGGACACCGACTCGGAATTGGCGAAGAACCGGCGCAGGCCATCAAGGCGCTGCTCCTGATCTTCGAAACGTTCTACGATACGGCTGTAGCGTTCACTGGCGAGCAGTTGGAAACGTTGCCGCATTTGCTGATGAAACTGATTGAGTGTTGCCCAGGCCAGCAACCCCGTAAGAATCCCGCCGACGAGCAATACCAGCAGCGCGACCAGCCAGGCCGAGACATCTTCGCTGATAAAACCCAGGATCTTGGGGCGCACGGCGTGTAACGACATAAACGCAACTCATAACGCCAGGTGCCGGAAAGCCCATTGGCCATGAGTTGAGTTATAGCTATTAGCCACTAATTTGACCAGCACTGAAAGAACCAAAGAGCCTTTAAAAATCAAGGCTCTGTGGATCCAATCAGGCTCAAGTGTCAGCGAGCAGTGATCTTCCAGGCACGGTGGATCTTGCCATTACGGGCGAAATCCGGATCGATGGTCTGGGCCGTGATTTCTTCAACGGCATAACGCTCGGTGAGGTTTTCCTCGAGCTGGAACTTGCGGAAGTTGTTGGAGAAGTACAACACCCCACCCGGTGCCAGTCGCGCCATGGCCAGGTCGATCAACTGCACCTGGTCACGCTGCACGTCGAAGATCCCTTCCATGCGTTTGGAGTTGGAGAAGGTCGGCGGGTCGATGAAGATCAGGTCGTATTCGTCACGGCAGGCGTCGAGCCAGGCCATCACGTCGCCCTGCTCCAGACGGTTCTTGTCGGAGAAACCGTTCAGCGACAGATTTCGCCGCGCCCAGTCCAGGTAAGTTTTCGACAGATCGACGCTGGTGGTGCTGCGCGCACCGCCCTTGGCCGCATGCACACTGGCCGTCGCGGTGTAGCAATACAGGTTGAGGAAGCGTTTGCCGGCCGCCTCTTTCTGAATCCGCATGCGCATCGGCCGGTGGTCGAGGAACAACCCGGTGTCGAGGTAGTCGGTGAGGTTCACCAGCAGCTTCACGCCGCCTTCGTTAACCTCGTTGAACTTGCCCTGGGCGCTCTGGCGTTCGTACTGCTTGGTGCCGCTCTGACGTTCGCGACGCTTGACCACCACGCGGCTCTTGTCGATGTTCAACGCCTGCGGGATTGCCGCGAGGGCATCGAACATCCGCGCCGAGGCTTTTTCCGGATCGATGGATTTCGGCGCGGCGTATTCCTGAACGTGGACCCAGTCGTGATACAGGTCGATGGCCATGGAATATTCCGGCATGTCGGCATCGTAGACGCGGTAGCAGTCGATGCCTTCACGCTTGACCCACTTGCCCAGCGCCTTGACGTTCTTTTGCAGACGGTTGGCAAACATCTGCCCACCTTCGCTCAGGCGCGGCTGCTCGATCACCGGGGCGGGTGCCGGAGCCGGTTTGATCGGATTGCCGTTCTTGTTGTACTTGCGCTCTTGCGGCTCACTCGGTGCTTCATCGTAGGCCGCCTGTTCACGCTCGGCCTGACGCTGTTCCGGGGTGCGACGCTCGCCGGTGACGAACTGGTCTGGCGTGACCTTGATCAACAGCAATTTGCACGGCAACGCGCCGTTCCAGAACGAATACTGTTTGTGGCTGCGGATGCCCATGCGCTTGCCCAGGTCCGGAGCACCGGTGAACACCGCCGCCTCCCAGTTCAAGCACGCCTGACGCAGACGCTCACCGAGGTTCTGGTAGAGGTAGAGCAGGCTCGCCTCATCGCCCAGACGCTCGCCGTACGGAGGGTTGCAGATCACCAGGCCTTTCTGGTTCTGGTCCGGGCGCGGCTCGAACGTTGCCACTTCGCCCTGGTAAATCTTGATCCACTCGCTCAGGCCGGCACGTTCGACGTTGTTGCGGCCCGGTTGAATCAGGCGTGGGTCGGCTTCGTAACCGCGAATCCACAGCGGTGGCTTGGCCAGGCCGGCCGCGGCGCGTTCAGTGGCTTCTTCGTGGAGTTTTTTCCACAGCGCCGGTACGTGACCGAGCCAGGCGGTGAAGCCCCACTGCTCACGGCGCAGGTTCGGCGCCATATCGGCGGCGATCATGGCGGCTTCCACCAGGAACGTGCCGACACCGCACATCGGGTCAGCCAGCGCGCCACCATCGGCGGCAATGCGCGGCCAGCCGGAACGGATCAGAATCGCTGCCGCGAGGTTTTCCTTCAGCGGCGCCGCGCCTTGCTGCAAGCGATAACCGCGCTGGTGCAGGCTGTGCCCGGACAGGTCGAGGGACAGGATGGCTTCGCCACGGTCCAGACGCAGGTGAACGCGCAGGTCCGGGTTGAGCTTGTCGATGGACGGGCGATCGCCTTGCGGGGTGCGCAGTTTGTCGACGATGGCATCCTTGACCTTCAAGGCGCCAAAGTGCGTGTTGTCGATGCCAGAGCCGTGACCGCTGAATTCGACGGCCAGGGTGCCGTCGTTGAGCATGTGGTCTTGCCAATCGATATCCAGCACGCCGTGATAGAGATCTTCGGCGTCCTTCATCGGGAAGCGCTTGAGCACCAACAGCACCCGGTTCGCCAGACGCGACCACAGGCACAGGCGATAAGCGGTTTCCATGGTGGCCATGCCGCGCACAGCCGAGGTGTGCTCGCGTGCTTCCTCAAGGCCAAGCCCGACGGCTTCCTCGATGAGCAGACCTTCAAGGCCTTTGGGGCAAGTGAGGAAGAGTTCGAAACGATCGGACATGGTAATTCCAGAGCCTTTAGCTAAGTGAACCGGCAACGCGTTGCCGATCCGGTTTTCAATCAGGCGTTTTTCTAACAGAACGCCCGCGTGGCACGAAGGTGTGCCGTCCCACCCTGACTGCTCGGGTTAAAAGAGCTTAGATGCCAGGGCAGATAAAAAAGTTGATGAAACAAAATGTCATAAGTCGACCCTTCGTCGAATAATACCCAAGAGCAACGGGTGTCATTCTCGTTAAGGCGCAACCCCCAGCATCCCAGCGAAGGGCCGATCATACCGGGCTTTGGCCAATCAACACGGCACAAATATCGTGTTACTTATGGCCATACCATCTTTATGGTTACGTTCTTATGACAAAACGGTCATTCCCTCGATGTGACGCATTGGTTAGAACTCCACTCAGGTTGACGTCGCAACGGCGTCAACACCTTGGCTCGCGACGCCGGCAGCGAGCCACCAACGGCAGAATTTTTCTGCCTGACCTCGATTGAGGTCGACGCGATACATACAGTCAACAAGTGAGGGAAACACCCTATGAGAAGACTTAAGCGTGATCCGTTGGAAAGAGCATTTTTGCGCGGATATCAATATGGCGTTGGTGGTAAATCCCGTGAGCTTTGCCCTTTTACTCTACCGTCGGTACGCCAAGCCTGGATCAATGGCTGGCGAGAAGGACGCGGCGACAATTGGGACGGTATGACCGGCACTGCGGGAATCCACAGACTCAACGAACTTCACGCCGTCGGCTAATACAGGGCACACACTCCGACACGACAATCTGATTACGCTACGACTTAACCACGCACGTCCTATCCGGACGGCGGGCTTCGGCCCAGGGGCTCCTTCGGGGAGCCCTTTTTTATGCCTGCAAAGAAACTACGGTGGTGAGGTCGTTTCTGTGGCGAGGGAGCTTGCTCCCGCTGGGCTGCGATGCGGCCCCAAAACCAATCAACCCGGAGTGTCAGGTAAAACGCGGTTGCAGGATTTACGACTGCTTCGCAGCCGAGCGGGAGCAAGCTCCCTCGCCACAAAAGCCCCCACCATCAGGGCCCAAATCAGGCTTCAGCGCAACGCGGCGATGGCATCTACCGATTCACGAATCAGTGCCGGGCCTTTATAGATAAAGCCCGAATAGATCTGCACCAGGCTCGCACCCGCAGTGATTTTCTCAGCCGCGTGCTTGCCTTCAGTGATACCGCCCACGGCGATGATCGGCAAGCGACCGGCCAGTTCCGCCGCCAGCACCTTCACGGTGTGGGTGCTCTTGTCGCGAACCGGTGCGCCGGACAACCCGCCCGCCTCGTCACCGTGCTCCAGGCCTTCGACGCCGACGCGGCTCAGGGTGGTGTTGGTGGCGATCACCGCATCCATCCCGGTTTCGATCAACGCCTGGGCGACTTGAGCGGTTTCTTCATCGCTCATGTCCGGTGCGATCTTGATCGCCAAAGGCACATGTTTGCCGTGGCGCAGGGCCAATTCCGCCCGGCGCGTGGCCAGGTCGGCGAGCAATTGCTTGAGCGAATCGCCGAATTGCAGGCTGCGCAGGCCCGGTGTGTTCGGCGAGCTGACATTGACCGTCACGTAGCTGGCGTGTGCGTAGACCTTGTCCAGGCAGATCAGGTAGTCGTCAACCGCACGTTCAACCGGCGTATCAAAGTTCTTGCCGATATTGATACCCAGCACGCCCTTGTACTTGGCTGCCGCCACGCGAGCGAGCAAGTGATCGACGCCGAGGTTGTTGAAACCCATGCGGTTGATGATCGCCTCGGCTTGGGGCAAGCGGAAAATCCGCGGTTTCGGATTACCCGGTTGCGGACGCGGGGTAATGGTACCGATTTCGACGAAACCGAAACCCAGTTGGGCAAATCCGTCGATCGCCGCGCCGTTCTTGTCCAGACCGGCCGCCAGACCCACCGGGTTCGGGAATTCCAGGCCCATGACCGTCACCGGCATTTTCGCCGGTGCCTTGCACAGTAAGCCGTTGAGGCCCAAACGCCCGCCCGCGCCGATCAGGTCCAGGGACAGATCGTGGGAGGTTTCCGGGGAAAGTTTGAACAGCAGCTGACGGGCCAGGGTGTACATGGGCAGGCTTGACTCGGGTGGCGATGAGAGGCGGCGATTATAGCCGCGCATCGAGTCCACAGGCGAGGCGCACGACAAAATCAGCCAGCGATGGCATATGCCTTGCACCAACATGATCATCAGCACTCATGCCAACGACGGAATGAGTGGAAGGACAATGGCGTCGTCACCGGCTCTGCTCGCGCAGAGGCCATGGGACGACGTTTTTTTTGGAAGGTGCAAATCGATGAATGAACCATCAGCCGGCCCACTGGCCTGGGTCAACGGCAGCGATGCCCCGGAAAAAACCGAAATAAACCTTGGCTTCATGGCTCTGAGCGACTGCGCCTCAGTGGTGGTCGCCGCCACCCAGGGCTTCGCCCAGCCTTACGGTCTGACCCTGAACCTCAAGCGCCAGTCGTCCTGGGCCAACCTGCGGGACAAACTGGTCAGCGGCGAACTCGACGCCGCCCACAGCCTGTACGGCCTGATTTACGCCGTGCACCTGGGCATCGGCGGCGTAGCCTCCACCGACATGGCCGTGCTCATGGGCCTGAACCAGAACGGCCAGAGCATCAACCTCTCCCACGGCTTGCAGGCCTTGGGCGTGACCAGTCCTGAAGCACTGGACCATCACGTGCACCAAAGTCGCCCAAAACTGACCTTCGCCCAGACATTTCCCACAGGCACCCACGCCATGTGGCTGTATTACTGGCTGGCGAGCCAGGGCATTCATCCGTTGCAGGATGTCGACAGCGTGGTGGTGCCGCCGCCACAAATGGTCGCGCACCTGCAAGCCGGGCGCATCGACGGGTTCTGCGTCGGCGAACCGTGGGCTGCCAGTGCGGTGCAACAGAATCTCGGTTTCACCATGGCCACCACCCAGACCATCTGGCCCGACCACCCGGAAAAAGTCCTCGGCTGCACCCGCGCCTTCGTCGAGCAATACCCCAATACCGCCCGGGCCCTGGTGATGGCGATCCTCGAGGCCAGCCGCTTCATTGAAGCCAGCCGCGAAAATCGCCGCAGCACCGCGCAACTGTTGAGCGCCCCCGAATACCTGGATGCCCCGCTCGATTGCATCGAACCGCGTTTGCTCGGCGACTATACCGACGGCCTGGGCAATCACTGGCAAGACCCGCATGCGATGCGTTTCCACAGTGGCGGAGAGGTCAATCTGCCGTATTTGTCCGACGGCATGTGGTTCATGACCCAGTTCCGTCGCTGGGGCTTATTGCGTGACGACCCGGATTACCTCGGCGTGGCCCGTCAGGTCCAGCAACTAGACTTATACCGAGAGGCCGCCACCGCTGTCGGCGTGCCCGCCCAGGTTCAGGAAATGCGCAGCAGTCAACTGATCGACGGCAAAGTCTGGGACGGTTCGGACCCGGCCGGCTATGCCCGCAGCTTCACGCTGCACGCCATGAGCGACAGCGCCCCCCTTCTCGCCAGCCGCTGACAGGAGCCTGCGAATATGTTGCGTATCCTGCTGATCAATGACACCGCGAAAAAAGTCGGGCGTCTGAAAGCGGCCCTGATCGAAGCCGGGTTCGAAGTCATCGACGAATCCGGCCTGACCATTGACCTGCCCGCGCGCGTCGAAACGGTGCGTCCGGACGTGATCCTGATCGATACCGAGTCACCGAGCCGCGATGTGATGGAACAAGTGGTGCTGGTTACTCGCGACCAACCACGGCCAATCGTGATGTTCACCGACGAGCACGATCCCGGCGTGATGCGCCAGGCGATCAAGTCCGGCGTCAGTGCCTACATCGTCGAAGGCATTCACGCACAACGCTTGCAGCCGATTCTCGACGTGGCCATGGCTCGCTTTGAAAGCGATCAGGCCCTGCGCGCGCAACTGCACGCCCGCGACCAGCAACTGGCCGAGCGCAAGCGCATTGAGCTGGCCAAGGGGCTGCTGATGAAGATGAAGGACTGCAACGAAGAAGAGGCCTACACCCTGATGCGCCGCCAGGCCATGAGCCGCCAGCAGAAGCTGATACAGGTGGCGGAACAGATCATTGCCATGAGTGAACTGCTCGGTTGATCCGATCATTGTGGCGAGGGGGCTCGCCCCCGTTGGGCTGCGAAGCGGCCCCTTGCATTCCTTCAGAAGTCCTCGCACACAGGCCTTGCGACGGCTTCGCCGCCGAACGGGGGCAAGCCCCCTCGCCACAAAAAGCAGATTGTTGGCACAGATCTCGCTAAGTAATCCCTGCAAGGTAACCAACGGCGGTTGCCCCACCTACGACAAAGACGTCGCTCACCTCATTCGCCCCCTTTTGCGAATCAGGTAGCGGCGTTTTTCCGTTTTGGCCCCAGAGACCGGGGCTGGTGGTGCGGCCGTTGCGGCGCCCCACCTGCAAGCTCATGACTCCTTCTTGATACGCCTGACAGCTGAGGTGCGCGATGAATTCAAGCTTCTGGAAATCCGGCCATACCCCGACACTGTTCGCAGCCTTCCTCTATTTCGATCTGAGCTTCATGGTCTGGTACCTGCTCGGCCCCCTGGCGGTGCAGATCGCCGCTGACCTGCACCTGACCACCCAACAGCGCGGGCTGGTGGTGGCCACGCCGATTCTGGCCGGTGCCGTATTGCGCTTTGCGATGGGCCTGCTGGCTGATCGCCTGTCGCCAAAAACCGCCGGGATCATCGGCCAGATAATCGTCATCAGCGCCCTGCTCGTTGCCTGGAAAGTCGGCATCCACAGTTACGAGCAGGCGCTGTTGCTGGGCCTGTTCCTCGGCATGGCCGGTGCGTCCTTCGCCGTCGCCCTGCCGCTGGCCTCGCAATGGTATCCGCCGCAGCACCAAGGCAAAGCCATGGGCATCGCCGGTGCCGGTAACTCGGGCACCGTGCTGGCCGCCCTGATCGCTCCGGTGCTGGCCGCCGCGTATGGCTGGAGCAACGTGTTCGGCTTCGCCCTGATCCCGTTGATCCTGACCCTGATCGTCTTCGCCTGGCTGGCCAAGAACGCCCCTGAGCGGCCGAAAGCCAAGTCCATGGCCGACTACCTCAAGGCCCTGGGTGACCGCGACAGCTGGTGGTTCATGTTTTTCTACAGCGTGACCTTCGGCGGCTTCATCGGTCTGGCCAGCGCCCTGCCCGGCTACTTCAACGACCAGTACGGCTTGAGCCCGGTGACCGCCGGCTACTACACCGCGGCGTGTGTATTCGGTGGCAGCCTGATGCGTCCGTTGGGTGGCGCGCTGGCGGATCGCTTCGGCGGGATTCGCACCCTGTTGGCGATGTACACCGTGGCAGCGATCTGCATTGCGACCGTGGGTTTCAATCTGCCGAGTTCCTACGCAGCATTGGCGCTTTTCGTCTGCACTATGCTCGGTTTAGGTGCAGGTAACGGTGCCGTATTCCAGTTGGTCCCACAGCGTTTTCGTCGGGAGATCGGTGTGATGACCGGTTTGATCGGCATGGCCGGTGGCATCGGTGGCTTCGCACTGGCGGCCGGCATGGGCGCGATCAAGCAAAGTACCGGCAGCTATCAAATGGCCTTGTGGTTGTTCGCCAGCCTCGGCGTACTCGCCTGGTTCGGTCTGCACGGGGTGAAACGTCGCTGGAGAACCACTTGGGGTTCGGCAGCCGTCACCGCGGCTCGCGTGTGAGGATTGAATGAGCCTGCAACTGAGTTTTGCCGAAGCCAGCGCCATCGGCCCTCGCGAAGAGAACCAGGACGCTCTGCGCCTGGTCACTCCGGCTCCGGCACTGGCGGCGAGCAAGGGCTACCTGTTCGCCATCGCCGACGGCGTCAGCCAATGCGCCGATGGCGGTCTCGCGGCCCGTTCGACCTTGCAGGCGTTGGCGCTGGATTATTACGCCACACCGGAAACCTGGGGTGTCGCCCAGGCACTCGATCGCCTGCTGCTGGCGCAAAACCGCTGGCTGCAGGCCAACGGCGGCGGGCAACCGCTGCTGACCACGGTCAGTGCCCTGGTGATGCGCGGCAGGCGTTTCACCCTGGCGCATGTCGGCGATTGCCGGGTTTACCGCTGGCACGCCGACACCTTGCAACGGGTGAGCGAGGATCACGTCTGGGACCAGCCGGGCATGCAGCATGTGCTCAAGCGGGCCCTGGGGCTGGATCAACATCTGGTGCTGGACTTTCTGGATGGCGAACTGCGCCTGAACGAGAGTTTCGTGCTGCTCAGCGACGGCATCTGGGCCGTGCTGGGCGATACCGCCATCGCGGCGATTCTGCGCGATCAACCTGACCTCAACAGTGCCGCGCAGACCCTGGTCAGCGCCGCGCACCTGGCGGGCAGCCAGGACAATGCCAGCGCCCTGCTGGTGCGGGTCGATGCCCTTGGCGAAACCAGCATTGGCGATGCACTGATTCACCTGCAGCAATGGCCTCTGCCGCCTGCACTGAAACCGGGCCAGACCTTCGAAGGCTGGCAGGTCGAAGGGATCCTCGGCCAGAGCCAGCAATCGCTGCTCTACCGGGTGCGCGATGCACAACAACAGCGCTGGCTACTGAAAACCTTGCCCGGCGCTCTGCGTGACGATCACCAGGCCGGGCAGGCATTGTTGTCGGAGGAATGGTTTCTCAAGCGTGTAGCCGGTCGGCATTTCCCTGAAGTCCATGCCGCCAGTCAGCGTCAGCATTTGTATTACGTGATGCGTGAGTATTCCGGATCGACCCTGGCTGAGTTGCATGAGCGCGTCACAACGCTGCCACTGGCGCAATGGCAGGACTTGGCCGAACGCTTGCTGCGGGCTGTCGGCATCCTGCATCGACGGCAGATTCTGCATCGCGATATCAAACCGGAGAATCTGCTGCTGGGGGACGACGGCGAGTTGCGCCTGCTGGATTTCGGCCTCGCCTACTGTCCGGGGCTGTCCGAAGATCAAGCCTTCGCCCTGCCTGGAACGCCCAGCTATATCGCGCCAGAAGCGTTCCGCGGCGACCTGCCGACACCACAACAGGATCTGTATGCCGTCGGCGTGACCTTGTACTACCTGCTCACCGGGCATTATCCCTACGGCGAAATCGAAGCGTTCCAGCGCCCACGGTTTGGCGTGCCTGTCAGCGCCAGTCGCTACCGGCCCGACCTGCCGGAATGGATCGCGCAAAGTCTGGAGCGCGCGGTGGCGGTAGCCCCGGATCAGCGCTTTGAAACGGCCGAAGAATGGTTGTTGCTGCTGGAACAGGGAGAACGACGCAGTTTGAGCGTGCGACCCAGACCGTTGCTGGAGCGCGAGCCGTTGAAGGTTTGGCGGACGTTGGCACTGGTGTCGTTGCTGGTGAATCTGGTGCTGCTGTTTTTGTTGTTTCACGGTTAAAAGATCAAAAGATCGCAGCCTGCGGCAGCTCCTTCGGGAGCCCACGATCTCCTGCGGGAGCTGCCGTAGGCTGCGATCTTTTGATTTTTCTGCTTCAAAACCGGGCATCGCGCCTTGAACCGGTGCACGCAAACACCCTCCTCCCATGACCAGAGCCCATAAATCCGGCCCTTGCGAGACTTGGCACAACCACTGCATTACCTTTCCCAACAGACATAAAGCCCGGCCTTCAACGTAGAAGGCTGCGCTGCCCGAGAGAACGGGACAAGGACAAAGGCGTCCTCGCTAGTTAGCTAGCGGGACGCCTTTTTTTGTTTGCGCAAAATTTTGTCGAGCAAGGTCTGAATGCCCTGATGAGGCAGGCCCGAGCTCCCCGGAGAACCTGATGAAAAAACTAAAACTGGTGATGATCGGCAACGGCATGGCCGGGGTTCGTACCCTGGAAGAACTGCTCAAGCTGAGTAATGAGCTGTACGACATCACGGTCTTCGGCGCCGAACCGCATACCAACTACAACCGCATCCTGCTGTCCCCCGTACTGGCTGGCGAACAGACGTTCGAAGAGATCGTGCTCAACGATCTGGACTGGTACCTGGAAAACAACATCAAGCTGCTGCTCAACCGCAAAGTGGTGGAGATCGACCGGGTCAAACGCCGGGTCATCGCCGAAGACGGCACTGAGGCTGAATACGACCGCCTGCTGATTGCCACCGGCTCGACCCCGTTCATCCTGCCAATCCCCGGCAATACCTTGCAGGGCGTGATCGGCTACCGCGACATTGCCGACACCCAAGTGATGATCGACACCGCCAAGACCCACAAGCACGCCGTGGTCATCGGTGGCGGCCTGCTGGGCCTTGAAGCCGCCAACGGCCTGATGCTGCGGGGCATGCACGTCACCGTGGTGCACATCGGCGAATGGCTGCTGGAGCGCCAACTGGACAAAACCAGCGGCCAACTCCTGCAAACCGCCCTGGAAGCCCGTGGCCTGCATTTCCGCCTGTGCGAACAGACCCAGGCCCTGCACGACGCCGGCAATGGCCGGGTCGGCTCAGTGCAGTTCAAGAACGGCGACATCATCCCCGCCGATCTGGTGGTGATGGCCGCCGGCATTCGCCCCAACACCAAACTGGCGGAAAAAGCCGGCATCCCTTGCAGCCGCGGGATTCTGGTCAACGACACAATGCAAACCTACGACCCTCGGGTGTACGCCATCGGTGAATGCGCCAGCCACCGCGGCACCGCCTACGGCCTGGTCGCACCGCTGTTCGAACAAGCCAAGGTGTGCGCCAACCACCTCGCCCAACTGGGCTTCGCCACTTACAAGGGCTCGGTGACGTCGACCAAATTGAAAGTCACCGGCATCGACCTGTTCTCCGCCGGCGACTTCATGGGCGGCGAAGGCACCGAGACCATCACCCTCTCCGACCCGATTGGCGGGGTGTACAAAAAACTGGTGATCAAGGATGACGTGCTGGTCGGCGCCTGTCTGTACGGCGATACGGCAGACGGCGGCTGGTATTTCCGGCAGATCCGTGAGAACCATGCCATCGGCGAGATCCGCGATCATTTGATGTTCGGCGAAAACGCCTTGGGCGACGTAGGACACCAAGGCCAGGACAAAGCCATGAGCATGGCCGACACTGCCGAAGTCTGCGGCTGTAACGGCGTGTGCAAAGGCACCATCGTCAAAGCCATTCAGGAACACGGGCTGTTCAGCGTCGACGACGTGAAGAAACACACCAAGGCCGCCAGCTCCTGCGGCTCTTGTGCCGGCCTCGTCGAACAGATCCTGATCAACACCGTGGGCGGTGCGGCAGACGTCAAACCGAAAAGCGAAAAAGCCATCTGCGGGTGCAGCGACCTCAACCACGGGCAAATCCGCCAGGCCATCCGCGACCAGCATCTGCTGACCATCGCCGGCACCATGAGCTACCTGAACTGGCGCACGCCGAACGGCTGCGCCACCTGCCGCCCGGCGCTCAACTACTACCTGATTTCCACCTGGCCCGGCGAAGCCAAGGACGATCCGCAATCGCGCCTGATCAACGAACGCGCCCACGCCAACATTCAGAAAGACGGCACTTACTCTGTCGTCCCGCGGATGTGGGGCGGTGTGACCAATCCTTCAGAACTGCGGCGCATCGCCGACGTGGCCGACAAGTACAACGTGCCGATGGTCAAGGTCACCGGCGGCCAACGCATCGACTTGCTGGGGATCAAAAAGCAAGACTTGCCGGGCGTCTGGAAAGACCTGGACATGCCGTCCGGCCACGCCTATGGCAAATCCATCCGCACCGTGAAAACCTGTGTCGGCAGTGAGTTCTGCCGCTTCGGCACCCAGAATTCCACGCAACTGGGCATCGAGCTCGAACATGACCTGTTCAACATGTGGTCACCACACAAAGTAAAACTGGCTGTCTCCGGTTGCCCACGCAACTGCTCGGAAGCGGGGATCAAGGACGTCGGAATTATCGGCGTGGATTCCGGCTGGGAGATGTACATCGGTGGCAACGGCGGGATCAAGACCGAAGTCGCTGAATTCTTCGTCAAGTTGAAAACCGCTGAAGAGGTGCGCGAATACAACGGCGCTTTCCTGCAGCTGTACCGTGAAGAAGCCTTCTACCTCGAGCGCACCGTGCATTACCTGCAACGGGTCGGCATGGAACACATCAAGAAAGCCGTGCTGGAAGACCCGGTACGGCGCAAGGCACTCAACGAACGCCTGCAATTCTCCCTGTCGTTCGAACAGGACCCGTGGAAAGAACGCCTCGAGCAACCACTGCTGAAAAAAGAATTCGAAGTCATTCCCGTGAAGAACCTGGAGGTGTCGGTATGAACTGGCTGGATATCTGCGCACTGGAAGAGATCAACACCCTTGGCTCGCGGATCGTCGCCGGCCCGAAAGGCGACATTGCGATTTTTCGTACGAGCGACGATGAGGTTTTCGCCCTCGACGACCGCTGCCCGCACAAGGGCGGGCCGCTGTCCCAGGGGTTGATCTACGGCAAACGGGTCGCCTGCCCGCTGCACAACTGGCAGATCGACCTGGAAACCGGCGAGGCCCAGGCTCCCGATATCGGCTGTGCCCACCATCATTCGGCACGGGTCGAAAATGGCCGGGTGCTGCTGGCTCTGCGGGAAGCAAGCTGATGGACCGCCAAATCACCGCCTCCACCTGCTGCTACTGCGGGGTCGGCTGCGGCGTGCTGATCGAGCACGACGGCGAGCGCATTCTCGGCGTCAGCGGCGATCCGGCGCACCCGGCCAACTTCGGCAAATTGTGCAGTAAAGGTTCGACCTTGCATCTGACCGGCGACCTGACGGCGCGGGCCTTGTACCCGCAACTGCGCCTGGGCAAAGGACTGGCTCGCAGCCGCACAGATTGGGACAGCGCACTCGATCACGCCGCCAGTGTCTTCGCCAAGACCATCGCCGAACACGGCCCGGACAGCGTCGCGTTCTATATCTCCGGGCAATTGCTGACCGAGGATTACTACGCCTTCAACAAACTGGCGCGGGCGCTGGTGGGCACCAACAACATCGACAGCAATTCACGGCTGTGCATGTCTTCAGCGGTGGTCGGCTACAAGCGCAGCCTCGGCGCCGATGCTCCGCCCTGCAACTACGAAGACCTGGAACTGAGCGACTGCGTGATGATCGTCGGCAGCAACATGGCCTACGCCCACCCGGTCCTGTTTCGTCGCCTGGAAGAAGCCAAATCCCATCGTCCGCAGATGAAAGTCATCGTCATCGACCCACGGCGCACTGACACCTGCGATCTGGCTGACCTGCACCTGGCGATTCTGCCCGGTACCGATGTCGCGTTGTTCCATGGGATTTTACACTTGCTGCTGTGGGAAGACTGGATCGACCGCGACTTCATCAAGGCCCACACCGAAGGCTTGGCCGAGCTGAAAAACCTGGTACGCGACTACACCCCGGCAATGGTCTCGCAACTCTGTGGCATCAGCGTCGAGCAACTGCACCAATGCGCGGAATGGGTCGGCACGTCACCGAGCTTTCTGTCGCTGTGGTGCATGGGGCTGAATCAGTCCACCGCCGGCAGCGCGAAGAACAGCGCGCTGATCAACCTGCACTTGGCTACCGGGCAAATCGGTCGGCCCGGCGCAGGACCTTTCTCGCTGACCGGTCAGCCCAATGCCATGGGCGGCCGGGAAACCGGCAGTTTGTCAAACCTGCTGCCAGGCCATCGCGAAGCGGCCAATGCCGAACACCGGGCGCAAGTGGCCGCCTACTGGGGCGTCGATCAACTGCCCGAAAACACCGGGCTCACGGCCATCGAACTGTTCGAGCAGATGCGCAGCGGCAAGATCAAAGCCCTGTGGATCGCCTGCACCAACCCTGCCCAGTCGCTGCCGGACCAGACCTCTGTGCGCGAGGCACTGCAAGCCTGCCCGTTCGTGGTGTTGCAGGAAGCCTTCCACACCACCGAAACCGCCGCATTCGCCGACCTGTTGCTGCCCGCCGCCAGTTGGGGTGAAAAGGACGGCACGGTTACCAACTCCGAGCGACGCATTTCCCACGTCCGCCGAGCCATCGGCGCCCCCGGTGAAGCACGGCCCGATTGGGCGATCACCGTGGATTTCGCACAGCGTCTGGAAAAACACCTGCGTCCCGGAGCCTCCAGCCTGTTTGCCTTTGAAACCCCGGCACAGGTCTTCGACGAATACAAACAACTGACTCGCGGCCGCGACCTCGACCTGTCCGGGATCAGTCATGAGTTGATCGACCAGCTCGGACCGCAGCAATGGCCCTTCCCCGCCGGAGCCCGCGAAGGCACCGCGCGGTTGTACCTTGACGGGGTATTCCCGACCGCCAGCGGGCGTGCGCAGTTCGTGACCGACCCCTATCGCGCCGCCAAGGAACAACGCGATGCGCGTTTCCCGCTGACCTTGATCACCGGTCGCCTGCGCGATCAATGGCACGGCATGAGCCGCACCGGCACCGCCGCGCAACTGTTCGGCCATGTCAGCGAAGCCGTGTTGAGCCTACACCCGGATGAACTGCGTCGGCATCGCCTGCAACCTGGCGACCTGATCAATCTGAAAAGTCGCCGGGGCGCGGTGATCCTGCCGGTCAGCAGCGACGACAGCGTACGTCCGGGCCAGGCTTTCCTGCCGATGCATTGGGGCGACCGCTTTCTCAAGGGCGGTGTGAATACCCTCACCCTTCCCGCCTTCGATCCGTTGTCGAAGCAACCGGAACTCAAACACAGCGGTGTGCGGCTCGAGCCTGTGCATTTGCCCTGGCAGCTTTTCGCCCTGATCGAAGGTGATGTTCAACAGCACCTGGAGACGTTGCGACCACTCTGCGAGGCGTTTTCCTACGCCAGCCTCAGCTTGGCCGGCCGTGAGCGTCCCGCGCTGCTGATACGCGCCGCCAGCGCCACCGCGCCAGAGCCGCAGTTGTTGCGTGATATCGATCAATGCCTGGGGCTCAACGACGGCCCGGTATTGGCCTACGACGACCCCCGGCGCTCGATCGGTAAACGGGTGCGTATCGAGAACGGCCGGATCACCGCGATTCGCCTGGCCGGTGAAACACTCGCCCAACATTGGCTGCAAAGCCTGTGGCTCGAAGGTCGCGCCGACGAACAACTGCGCCGTTGGCTGCTGGCACCGTTGAGTGCGCCACCAGGCAACGCTGGCGCCCCTGCATCCGGCAGCAAAACCCTGTGCAACTGCATGAACGTCAGCCAGAACGCAATCTGTGCCGGAATCAGCCGTGGCCTGGACTTGCAAGGTTTGAAACAAGAATTGGGCTGCGGCACGCAATGCGGCTCCTGCGTCCCGGAAATCAAGCGTTTACTGGCCGCCACTGCGCAGCCAGTCGCCGTCACCTCGTGAGGAAAACACTATGAGCGCAAAAGTCTGGCTGGTGGGTGCGGGTCCCGGCGATCCGGAATTGCTGACCCTCAAGGCGGTTCGTGCGTTGCGCGAAGCGGACGTGGTGTTGATCGACGATCTGGTCAATCCTGCGGTACTGGAGCATTGCCCGAATGCGCGAATTATTCCCGTGGGCAAGCGCGGCGGCTGTCGCTCCACGCCTCAAGCCTTCATTCATCGCCTGATGCTGCGTTATACCCGCCACGGCAAATGCGTGGTGCGGCTCAAGGGTGGCGATCCGTGCATCTTCGGACGCGGCGGTGAAGAGGCGCAGTGGTTACGTGAACGAGGGGTCGAGGTTGAATTGGTCAATGGCATCACCGCTGGCCTTGCCGGCGCGACCCAATGTGATATTCCACTGACACTGCGGGGTGTCGCCCGTGGCGTGACACTGGTCACGGCGCACACTCAGGATGACAGTAGCCTGAACTGGCAGGCCCTGGCTCAAGGCGGCACCACGTTGGTGGTCTATATGGGTGTCGCAAAACTGAGCGAGATTCGTGAGCAACTGCTGGCCGGTGGAATGGCCGCCGATACTCCCGTGGCGATGATCGAAAACGCTTCGCTGCCGCACCAACGGGAATGCCGGAGCGACCTGACAGCAATGGAAGAGGATGCCCTCAGCTTTCAGTTGAAGAGCCCGGCGATCCTGGTGATCGGTGCCGTGGCAGCCTGTGCAACTTCATCTCTGTGGGAGCGCGACTTGCCCGCGATGGTGGCCGATCAATCAGCCTGAACCCTACCTATTACTCCCTCTTCACCAAATCGCAGACAAAGAAAAGCCCGGCCTAAGCCGGGCTTTTCTTGAGCTGCGAGCTAATTACTTAGCTTGAGCTTCAACCTTCGCTTCTACGCGACGGTTTACAGCGCGACCAGCTTCAGTGGCGTTGTCAGCAACTGGGCGGGATTCGCCGTAGCCAACAGACTGAACGCGGGACGGCGAAACACCGTACTGGTTGGTCAGAACTTGCTTAACGGCGTTTGCACGACGCTCGGACAGTTTCTGGTTGTAAGCGTCAGGACCGACGGAGTCAGTGTGACCTTCAACAACAGTAGTGGTGGATGGGTACTGCTTCATGAAGTCAGCCAGGTTTTTGATGTCGCCGTAGCTGTTAGGCTTGACTACCGACTTGTTGAAGTCGAATTTCACGTCCAGCTCAACACGAACAACTTCAGCAACTGCTGGGCAGCCATCAGCGTCAACAGTTACGTTGGCTGGGGTGTCTGGGCACTTGTCAACGTTGTCGCAAACGCCATCGTTGTCGCTGTCGGAGCAAACTTCAGCCGGTGCTGGAACTGGAGCAGCAGCAGGCTTGGAGCCGCCACCGAAGTTCACACCGATACCGACGCTAGGAGCCCACTCGGTGTCGCCCTGGTCGATGTTGTACTGAGCTTCAACGCCAGCACGGGCGTAGAAGTTTTCAGTGAAGTACAGCTTGGCACCGCCGCCAACGTTGGCGAAAGTGGAGCGGTTACGACCCGAACCGTTCTGGCCAATGCTCTGGTCCGAGAAACCGGCAGAAACGTATGGACGGATCATGTCGCCTGGGTTGTTGAAGTGGTACAGAGCGTCCAGAGCGGTATCAGCGCCCTTTACGTTGCGACCATCATCTGCACGTACGTTGTGTACTTCGTCGTAGGCCAGACGCAGTTCTACGTCGTCGGTCAGGAAGTAACCAACCGAGCCGCCGAACAGGTTGCCGTTGTTCTTGAAGTTACGATCGCTGTCGTACTGTTCTTTCTTGGCGAAGCCTTCGATTTCAACTGCGCCTTGGCCTTGTGCCAGCGCGCCGAACGAAGTAGCGGCAATAAGAGAACCAATGGCCAAGCCCAAGGTGTTTTTCAGTTTCATCCGTTAAATCCCCATCTGGTGATTGTGAAGCAGTCCCGCAAACCGGGGGACAACTCGGCGGCAAGTCTATCAGAACTTGCCTACACGTAAGAGATATTTGCGCCAAACTAAGTTTCGGCAATGCCTGCAAATTTCTCACGCAATTTGTCTAGAGCGCGTTTGTACCGCATTTTTGTTGCACTCAAGCCCATGTGCATGATGTCTGCGATCTCCTGAAACTCCAGCTCTGCGACAAAACGTAGCACCAGAATTTCACGATCAATCGGGTTCACATACACCAGCCAGCGATCAAGTCCGCCCTTCTCCTCGGGTTTCGGCGCCTTTTCTTCAGACGCTTCCTCGAGGGGGTCCAGACTCAAAGCGTCCATCAAGCGACGCTTACGCCGTTCCTTCCGATACTGCGTGATGCACTCGTTGTACGTGATGCTGTAGAGCCACGTCTTGAACTTCGATTTGCCCTCGAAGTTCTTCAGGCCGTACAGCACCTTCAACATCACTTCCTGACAGACATCGTCTGCATCACGATCGTTCCCCAGGTACCGTGCACAAACGTTAAATAATGTTCGCTGGTAACGCCGCATCAGTTCTTCATAGGCGCGCGTTACGTGAAACAGCTCGGTATGCGAGCGCGCGACCAACTCCTCATCAGAGAGCTCGCGGGGGTCGTAGCGCGTGGAGAGCGATTGAGCTTTATTCAAAACAAGTCGGGCCGACAGTCAGGTCAATGTCCGCCGCAACCCCTCAGGGCATTTTGCGGCGGCATACATTAGCAGGATTTGCCGGGTTAGCGGCTACTCACATGCTGCTCCAGGAGAATCCGATTCGAGAGAGAGACTAGCTCACCCTCGTCGGTCAGCACCGTGGTTTTCACCGTGCCGATCTCTTCGATCTGCCCTTCGACCTCGCCAACACGCACTTGTTGCCCAACCTGATACAACTCTCGCACATAGATTCCCGCAAGAATCTGACCGGCAATTTCCCGGCTTCCCAACCCCATGGCCAGCGCAACCGCCAGACCAACGGTAATCAAGACGATCACAATCACGTGGTTGAGCAGGTCTGTCTTGACCTCCAACTGGCTGATCGCAACCGAAATACTGATGATGATCACCAGGCCCTGGGCAATCCGCCCCAGGCCCGCGGCGTAATCCAGCCCTACACCTTCTGCCGCGCCACGTACCAGCCCATTGGCCAGTTGCGCCAGCAAGACACCCACCAGCAGCACCAGCGCCGCGCCGAATACTTTCGGAACATACAGCGCCAGCATGTCCAGCGTAGCCGAAACTCGTTCAAGTCCAAGGGATTCTGCGGCAGAAACGAGAAAAATCAGCAGGACGAACCAGTAGACAATTTTGCCGATCAGCGTCGAAATAGGCACCTGGAGGCCGGCGCGGGACAGCAATTTGGTCAGTCCGGTGCCACCCATCAGGCGATCAAGGCCCAATTTGGCGAGCAATTTTGAGAGCAGCGTGTCCAGCAGCTTGGCCACGACAAAACCCAGCAGCAGCACAACCAGTGCGCCAAACAGGTTCGGAATGAAGTTCGCAACTTTGGTCCACAACGCAGTCATTGCAGTGACGAGGCTCTGAGTCCAGAGATCAAGTTCCATATTCAATCAGCCTTATCAGCAGTGCGGGCGGTAGGTTTACGCAGACGAGAAACCGGCGCTACATGGGCCGATCCGTTATTCAGGGCGATCATCAGCGCGGGCAGCCAACGGCCCAGAAGGCTGAACAGATCGCCGGCACCGACCTGGCGGTTGGCGGTTTTCAGTACACGCCCCAGACAGGCATCGTCGTCACGGCTGGACGGCGATGCTTTGAGCATGTCACGCAAAGACTGTTCAAACGGATCGTGCATACGCACCTCTCGTGATGTCTGTCAAAGACGCGGTTAGATTTGGTCGGGTCACATGGCTCATCGTCAGACCCAGCGTAAACGTCGGAATAACCACCACTGCCCCAGCGCCACCAAGACCATCAACAGGCAGGCGATCAGGAAGCCGTAGGGGTTGGCAGAGAACGGAATACCGCCGACGTTGATGCCCAAAAGACCGGTCAGAAAACTCATCGGCAAAAAGATTCCGGTGATGATCCCGAAGCGATACATCGTGCGGTTCATGCGCACGCTCAAACGCCGGTCTTCAGCCTCCAGGACCAGCCCCACGCGCTCCCGGGTCAATTCCAGTTCCTCGAGGTAACGGGTCAGGCTGTTGTTCAATTCGTTCCAGTAATCGCCATCGTCTTCGCAGAACCACGGCAGTTTTATCCGCGTCAGCTGACCGAAAATATCCCGCTGCGGCGCCAGAAAACGCTTCAGCCCAGCGGCCCTGCGGCGGATCTGCAAAACAGCCCCATGCTCAGGTGTATACCGTTCGTCGGCATCCAGCTTTTCTTCTTCCTCATCGACAACTTCCGAGAGGTCGCCGACCAGATCCTGCACTTTATGGGTAAGGTATTGCGCCATATACAGGATCAGCTCGGAAGCGCTTCTCGGCCCTTTGCAGTCGGCCAGTTGCACCAACAACTCTTCGGTGGCACGCAACGGCCGCAAACGCAGGGAAATCACCCGTTGAGCCGAACCGAAGATCCGCACCGAGACCATGTCTTCCGGCTCCGCGCCCGGATTCAGGTTGACCCCGCGCAGAAACAGCAGCAGTTCAGAGTCCGGCAGCGGCAAAAGACGCGGTCGGGTGTTCTCTTCCAGCAACAAATCGCAACTAAATTCACTCAGCCCGCTGGATTTGCGCAGCCAGGTCTGGGTTTGCGGGTGACTGCGATCCCAGTGCAGCCACAGGCTTTCGTGGGCCTGCAGCTGCAAGTCATCGAGTTCAGTCCGGGCTATCGAACGCGCACCGCCTTTACCGTCCAGCACCAGGGCATGCACCAGCCCCCACTGCGCGTTTTCTTCCTCGAACATCCTCACCCCTATTCTTGAAACAAAAAGCCGGCAGCGCTTATTCAGGCATTTTCAGCGGGCTTGGCGAGATGATCACGCCGTTGTTGTCCGCATAAACGTAGTGGCCCGGGTGAAAGGTCACGCCCGCGAAGGTCACGGCAACGTTGAGATCGCCAACACCGCGCCTGTCGGTTTTCATCGGGTGACTGGCCAGGGCCTGAACCCCCAGATCAGTTTGCGCGATGACGTCGACGTCGCGGATGCAACCGTAGATCACCAGCCCTTCCCAACCGTTGTTCGCGGCTTTCTCGGCCAGCATGTCGCCCAACAGCGCGCGGCGCAGGGAACCGCCACCGTCGACCACCAGCACCTTGCCGTTGCCCTTGAGCTCGACTTGCTCCTTGACCCGCGAGTTGTCTTCGAAACATTTGATGGTCACGATTTCGCCGCCGAAAGAATCACGGCCGCCGAAATTGCTGAACATCGGTTCCAGCACCTGCACCAGCTCCGGATAGGCGTCGCACAGGTCAGGCGTGAGGTAATGGTTCATCGAGAAACTCCTGTAACAAGGAAGACAATCGAGTATGCAGCATACTCGGGCCAAGGCTGGACGGTTGCAAATCGCTCCATACGCACGAACACAGCGACCGCATCAATCACTCAAAGTGACCAGAACCACTCAATGCGTCACATATTAGCCGCAAGCCGACCAGAGAGAAATGCCCTTGTTAGAGCATCAGGCTCAAATCGCTGTGGCCAAATCCGGCTTTTCACCCAGTAAAGGCGTCTGTTGATCCGCCAGCCAGCGAGCCACCAACGGCCAGACTTCAGCCTGCGCAGCCTTGCTGACCAGCATTTCCACGTGACCGAAATTATCGCCAAAGCCTTGCTCGCGGCCAAGGGTGATGAACTGCTTGTGCTCGGAGCCGACTTGATCGAACAGCTTATGGCAGGCCCAGGTCGGGTCCTGATGATCGCCCGCGGCACTCACGGCCAGCACCGGCAATTGCACCTCGGCCAAACCCGCCCACCAGTCTTTGTCGGCATCGCCGAAGCGGCCGAACAGCCCGTACCAACGCATGCTTTCCAGGGCCAGGCCTATCGGCTCGTCCTCCGGGCCGCGCTTGAGCCGAGAGCCCGACAGTTGGGCAAAACGCTTGAGAATGAAGCGCCCGCTCCACTCCACCGGTGGAAACTTCAACGGCCAGTAAGTACGGCTGACTTGCGTGCCGAAAAACGCCGCGGAAGCCACGGCGGGCTCGCCCAGGTACTGGCCGCCCAACGCCGCGGCGAGGGTAATGCCGCCCAGCGAATGGCCGATCCAGTGCGGGATCTGGCCGCTTTGCTCGCGCACGAACGCGCCAATGGCCGGCAAATCGTAACGCGCATAGTCGGCGACGCTGTTCTGGCGATAGTTCTGGTTGCGCTGAGACAGGCCGTGACCACGCATTTCCGGAATCCACACATCGAATCCCAGACGCGTCAGGTAAGCGCCCAGGCCCAAACCTTTGGGAGAAAACCAGAACCGCCGATTGGAAAAACTGCCATGCAGCAGAATCACCGGCACGCCACGCACCGCCGGCTCATCGGCCAGGCCCAGGCGTGTCACAGCCAGCTCAACGGTGCCGTCGGGGCTGTTGCCGGGTTTCAAACGATAGACGTCTTCGCTCAGATCGCCGCGCCGCTCGGCGCTGATCAGGGCGACAGGAAATAGGTTGCTGCTACTTTGCATATGCTCTTGCACAAAAAAGGGCGGCATCCAGAGGAGCCCGCCCTACTTGAATCTCTGAAAGGGCCGATCACAGATCGGCCCTTTCACTCACACCATCAGGCCGAAGCCTGACCTTCAGCCAGGAAGAACCAGGTTTCCAGTACGGAATCGGGGTTCAGCGAAACGCTTTCGATGCCCTGCTCCATCAGCCACTTGGCCAGGTCCGGGTGGTCCGAAGGGCCCTGACCGCAGATACCGATGTACTTGCCGGCCTTGTTGCACGCGGCAATGGCGTTGGCCAGCAGCTTCTTGACTGCAGGGTTACGCTCGTCGAACAGGTGCGCGATGATCCCGGAGTCACGGTCCAGGCCCAGGGTAAGCTGGGTCAGGTCGTTGGAGCCGATGGAGAAACCGTCGAAGAACTCGAGGAACTCTTCAGCCAGGATCGCGTTGGACGGCAGTTCGCACATCATGATCACGCGCAGACCGTTGTCGCCACGGGCCAGACCGTTTTCAGCCAGCAGATCGACCACCTGGCTCGCTTCGCCCAGGGTACGGACGAACGGCACCATGATTTCAACGTTGGTCAGGCCCATCTCGTTACGCACGCGCTTGAGGGCGCGGCATTCGAGCTCGAAGCAGTCACGGAACGATTCGCTGATGTAACGCGAAGCGCCACGGAAACCCAGCATCGGGTTTTCTTCTTCCGGCTCGTAGAGTTTGCCGCCGATCAGGTTCGCGTATTCGTTGGACTTGAAGTCCGACAGACGCACGATGACCTTTTTCGGCCAGAACGCTGCCGCCAGGGTGCTGATACCTTCGACCAGTTTGTCGACATAGAAGCCGACCGGGTCGCTGTAACCAGCAATGCGCTTGTCGACGCTGTCCTTGATTTCCTGCGGCAGGCCACCGTAGTTCAACAGCGCCTTGGGGTGCACGCCGATCATGCGGTTGATGATGAATTCCAGACGGGCCAGGCCCACACCGGCGTTCGGCAGTTGCGCGAAGTCGAAGGCGCGGTCCGGGTTGCCGACGTTCATCATGATCTTGAACGGCAGCTCCGGCATGGCATCCACGGAGTTTTTCTTGATGTCGAAGCCCAGTTCGCCTTCGAAGATGTAACCGGTGTCGCCTTCAGCGCAGGAAACGGTCACGCCCTGGCCGTCTTTCAACAGCTGGGTGGCGTTGCCGCAACCGACCACGGCCGGGATGCCCAGCTCGCGAGCGATGATCGCCGCGTGGCAGGTACGGCCGCCACGGTTGGTGACGATGGCGCTGGCGCGCTTCATGACCGGTTCCCAGTCCGGGTCGGTCATGTCGGAAACCAGCACGTCGCCCGGCTGGACTTTGTCCATCTCGGACACGTCCTTGATGATCCGCACCTTGCCGGCGCCGATGCGCTGGCCGATGGCACGACCTTCCACCAGCACGGTGCCGGTTTCTTTCAACAGGTAACGTTCCATGACGTTGGCCTGGGTACGGCTCTTCACGGTTTCCGGACGGGCCTGCACGATGTAGAGCTTGCCGTCGTCGCCGTCTTTGGCCCATTCGATGTCCATCGGGCACTTGTAGTGCTTCTCGATGATCATCGCCTGCTTGGCCAGCTCGCTGACTTCGGCGTCGGTCAGGCAGAAACGCGCACGATCGGCCTTGTCCACGTCGATGGTCTTGACCGATTTACCGGCGCGGGCTTCGTCACCGTAGATCATCTTGATGGCTTTGCTGCCCAGGTTGCGACGCAGGATGGCCGGGCGACCGGCTTCCAGCGTGCCTTTGTGGACGTAGAACTCATCCGGGTTCACCGCGCCTTGTACGACGGTTTCACCCAAGCCGTAGGCGCCGGTGATGAACACCACATCACGGAAGCCCGATTCGGTATCGAGGGTGAACATCACCCCGGCGGTGCCGGTTTCGGAGCGGACCATGCGCTGCACGCCAGCCGACAGGGCCACCAGCTTGTGGTCGAAGCCCTGGTGGACGCGGTAGGAAATGGCGCGATCGTTGAACAGGGAGGCGAACACCTCTTTGGCGGCGCGAATGACGTTTTCGACACCACGGATGTTCAGGAAGGTTTCCTGCTGACCGGCGAAGGAAGCGTCCGGCAGGTCTTCGGCGGTAGCGGAAGAGCGCACGGCCACGGCCATGTCAGGGTTGCCGGCCGACAGCGTGGCGAACGCGGTGCGGATCTCGGCGTTGAGCTTCTCGGGGAACTCGGCTTCCATGATCCATTGACGGATCTGGGCGCCGGTCTTGGCCAAGGCGTTTACATCATCGACGTCCAGGGCGTCGAGGGCGGCATGGATCTGATCGTTCAGGCCGCTCAGTTCCAGAAAATCACGATAAGCCTGAGCTGTCGTGGCAAAGCCACCTGGCACCGATACACCGGCGCCTGCAAGGTTACTGATCATCTCGCCCAGGGATGCGTTCTTGCCCCCCACATGCTCTACATCATGGACGCCGAGCTTATCGAGGGAAACTACGTACTCTACCAAGGTGATCTCTCCACTAACTGTGTTGGAAAAGCTCAGAAGCCGGCGACTCGGGGGAGCCTTTGCCGGCTGTATGGCCTGGACCTGGAAAATAAGTGAGAATGCGGGCCATCGGTGGCCGACAAATCGCGCCTACTATATCCAAGAATCGTCACTAGCTTAAGGCCCAAGGTGCAAATGAAACGATCTGCTTTCTTTATCTCCGATGGCACCGGCATTACCGCCGAAACCCTCGGCCAAAGCCTGCTGGCGCAGTTCGAAAACATTACCTTCAGCAAAATCATACGACCGTACATCGACGACGCTGATAAAGCGCGGGCCATGGTACAACAAATCAACAAAGCCGCCGAAAACGATGGTTTTCGTCCGATTATTTTCGACACCATTGTCAATCAGGACATTCGTGAGATTCTCGCAACGTCGAATGGTTTCATGATCGACATTTTCTCGACCTTCCTGGCGCCCCTTGAACAGGAGCTGACCGAGCATTCTTCCTACACCGTCGGCAAATCCCACTCCATCGGCCATAACTCCAATTACATGGAGCGTATCGAGGCGGTGAACTTCGCCCTCGACAATGACGATGGCGCCCGCACGCACTATTACGACAAAGCTGACTTGATACTAGTAGGCGTGTCGCGATGCGGCAAAACACCGACGTGTTTGTACATGGCCATGCAATTCGGCATCCGCGCAGCCAACTATCCGCTGACCGAAGACGACATGGAGCGCCTGCAACTGCCGACCGCCCTGCGCGCCCATCATCACAAGCTGTTCGGCCTGACCATCGACCCGGACCGCCTCACCGCGATCCGCAACGAACGCAAGCCCAACAGCCGCTATTCGAGCTACGCGCAGTGCGAATTCGAAGTGCGCGAGGTGGAGAATCTGTTCCGACGCGAGAACATTCCCCACATCAATTCCACGCATTTCTCCGTGGAAGAGATCTCGGCGAAGATTCTGGTGGAGAAAGGTGTGGAACGGCGGTTCAAGTAGATAGTCGGCGGCAGTTATGCCGCCTTCGCGGCCAGCTAGATCACAAACAAATCCACAAACCGGTTCACCGGCGTCGCTTCAAGTGCTGCCGGGTCCTTGCACAGCGCAAGGATCTCGGCGCTTCGCTGAGCCGTGAAGCGCGTCGTCAGGTTGACCTTGAACTTGTCTTCCAGCAACGGAATGCCATCAGCACGGCGCCGGCGATGACCGATCGGGTACTCCACCATCACATTATCGGTGCTGGAACCGTCCTTGAAGAACACCTGTACCGCGTTGGCGATGGAGCGTTTGTCCGCCTCCAGGTATTCGCGGGTGAAGCGCGGGTCTTCGACAATGACCATTTTGTCGCGCAGCACATCGATAATCGGGTGCGCGGCGTGGAAGTCGTCTTCGTACTGCTCGGCCACCAGATTGCCGAATACCAGGGGTACGGCGGTCATGTACTGGAGGCAGTGATCGCGGTCCGCAGCGTTGGCCAGCGGGCCGACCTTGGAGATGATGCGGATCGCTGATTCGTGGGTGGTGATAACGATCCTGTCGATTTCATGCAGGCGATTCCTGACCAATGGATGCAGGGTGACGGCAGCCTCGCAGGCCGTTTGCGCGTGGAACTCGGCGGGGAAGCTGATCTTGAACAGCACGTTTTCCATCACATAGCTGCCGAACGGCCGGGAAAAACTGAAAGCTCGCTTGCCTTCAGGCTTGAGCCCCAGGTCGTTGTTGGTGTGGCTGAACAGTACATCGTAGAAACCCCATTGCTTGGCGGTCAGTACACCGGGGATGCCCATCTCACCACGCATCGCAATGTCCGCCAGACGCACGCCCCGACTGGTCGCGTCTCCGGCCGCCCAGGATTTACGCGATCCGGCGTTCGGCGCATGCCGGTAAGTGCGCAGCGCCTGGCCGTCGGCAAAGGCATGGGACAACGCCGACAGCAGCTGCTCGCGATTGGCGCCCATGAGTTTGGCAGTGACGGCGGTCGAGGCGACTTTCACCAGAATCACGTGATCAAGACCGACGCGGTTGAACGAATTCTCCAGGGCGATCACGCCCTGAATCTCGTGCGCCATGATCATGGCTTCCAGCACAGCGCGAATGGTCAACGGGGCGTCGCCATTGGCCAGGCGCTTTTGCGACAGGTGGTCGGCCACCGCGAGAATACCGCCGAGGTTATCGGACGGATGGCCCCATTCGGCGGCGAGCCAGGTGTCGTTGTAATCGAGCCAGCGGACGATGCAACCGATGTCCCAAGCGGCCTTGACCGGGTCGAGACGATAGCTGGTGCCGGGCACGCGGGCGCCGAAGGGGACGACAGTGCCTTCGACGATAGGACCCAGGTGTTTGGTGCATTCGGGGAAACGCAGCGCCAGCAAGCCGCAGCCGAGGGTGTCCATCAGGCAATTGCGGGCAGTATCAAGCGCCTCGGGCGACTGGATGTTGAAATTGAGGACGTAGTCGGCGATGTCCTGCAGAACCGTGTCGTAGTCGGGGCGGGTGTTCAGGTCGACGTTGGCGCTCATGTTCGATTCACTCTTGAAGTGGTTCGTTGATGGGACCTCGGTTCAGGGTAGTCTCAGTCGGCACAACACTCTTGTTTTGGAAATGCATCACCTATGGGAGCGGCGCTCCCACAGGGATTTGTGTATGCCTGGATTGAGGTTAGAAACAATCCCCCGGCACCCGGACATAACCTTCCATCAACACCCGCGCACTGCGGCTCATGATGGCTTTTTTCACCGTCCACTCACCGTTGACCTTTGCGGCCTCGGCGCCCACGCGCAAGGTGCCGGACGGATGGCCGAAGCGCACGGCGTTGCGTTCGATACCGCCCGCTGCCAGGTTGACCAAGGTGCCGGAAATCGCCGCCGCCGTGCCGATCGCCACCGCTGCCGTGCCCATCATGGCGTGGTGCAGCTTGCCCATGGACAACGCGCGCACCAGCAGGTCGATGTCGGCGGCTGCGATTTTCTTGCCGCTGGACGCGATGTAATCCGCAGGTGGGGCGACGAACGCGACCTTCGGCGTGTGCTGGCGCTTGGCGGCCTCATCCAGGTGTTCAATCAGCCCCATGCGCAGCGCACCGTAAGCGCGGATGGTTTCGAACATTGCCAAAGCCTCCAGGTCACTGTTGATCGCGCCCTGCAACTCGGTGCCGGTGTAGCCGATGTCTTCGGCGTTGATGAATATGGTCGGGATGCCAGCGTTGATCAGGGTAGCCTTGAGCGTGCCGACACCTGGCACTTCAAGGTCGTCCACCAGATTGCCGGTGGGGAACATCGAGCCACCGCCACCCTCTTCTTCCGCCGCCGGATCCATGAATTCGAGCTGCACTTCGGCGGCCGGAAAGGTCACGCCGTCGAGTTCAAAATCACCGGTTTCCTGCACCTCGCCATTGGTGATCGGTACATGAGCGATGATGGTCTTGCCGATGTTGGCCTGCCACACGCGCACCACCGCCACACCGTTGTGCGGAATGCGGCTGGCATCCACCAGGCCATTGCTGATGGCGAACGAACCCACCGCCGCCGACAGGTTGCCGCAGTTGCCGCTCCAGTCGACGAAAGGTTTGTCGATGGCGACCTGACCGAACAGGTAATCGACGTCGTGATCGGCCTTGATGCTTTTCGACAGGATCACGGTTTTGCTGGTGCTGGACGTCGCGCCGCCCATGCCGTCGATTTGCTTCTCGTACGGATCGGGGCTGCCGATCACGCGCAGCAACAAGGCATCGCGGGCGGTGCCTGGCATCTGCGCCGCTTCGGGCAAATCCTTGAGGCTGAAGAACACGCCTTTGCTGGTGCCGCCGCGCATGTAGGTGGCAGGGATTTTTATCTGAGATGCGTGAGCCATATTGATCCTGTATGGCCAGCGCGGGACTTGAAATCCCGCGCGGCTCGTCGTGTTAAACGGCAACCGCCGACTCTTCGAGGAAGTCCTGAGCGAAACGCTGCAACACGCCGCCGGCCTCGTAGATCGACACTTCTTCGGCGGTGTCGAGGCGGCAGGTCACCGGCACTTCGACGCGTTCACCGTTCTTGCGGTTGATCACCAGCGTCAGCGTCGCGCGCGGGGTGCGATCGCCGATCACGTCATAGGTTTCGCTGCCATCTATCCCTAAGGTTTTACGATTGGTGCCCGGCAGGAACTCCAGCGGCAACACGCCCATGCCCACCAGGTTGGTGCGGTGAATGCGCTCGAAACCTTCGGCGGCAATCGCTTCCACCCCCGCCAGACGCACGCCTTTGGCCGCCCAGTCCCGGGACGAACCCTGGCCATAGTCGGCACCGGCAATGATGATCAGCGGCTGCTTGCGTTCCATGTAGGTTTCGATGGCTTCCCACATGCGCATCACTTTGCCTTCCGGCTCCACGCGGGCAAGAGAACCCTGCTTGACCTTGCCGTTTTCCTGCACCATTTCATTGAACAGTTTCGGGTTGGCGAAGGTTGCGCGCTGCGCGGTCAAGTGGTCGCCGCGGTGCGTGGCGTAGGAGTTGAAGTCCTCTTCCGGCAGGCCCATTTTCGCCAGGTACTCACCCGCTGCGCTGTCGAGCATGATCGCGTTCGAAGGCGACAGGTGATCGGTGGTGATGTTGTCCGGCAGCACCGCCAGCGGGCGCATGCCCTTGAGCGGACGCGCGCCGGCCAGCGCGCCTTCCCAGTACGGCGGACGACGGATGTAGGTGCTCATCTCGCGCCAGTCGTACAGCGGCGTGACTTTCGGGCCAGTGTCTTCGTGGATGGCGAACATCGGAATGTACACTTGGCGGAACTGCTCCGGCTTGACCGAGGCCTTGACCACCGCGTCGATTTCTTCGTCGCTCGGCCAGATGTCTTTCAGGCGGATTTCCTTGCCATCGACCACGCCCAGTACATCTTTTTCGATGTCGAAACGGATGGTGCCGGCGATGGCATAAGCCACCACCAATGGCGGCGATGCGAGGAACGCCTGCTTGGCGTACGGGTGAATCCGCCCGTCGAAGTTGCGGTTGCCGGAGAGTACGGCGGTGGCGTACAGGTCGCGGTCGATGATCTCTTGCTGGATCACCGGATCCAGCGCACCAGACATGCCGTTGCAGGTAGTGCAGGCGAAGGCCACGACGCCGAAGCCGAGTTGCTCCAGCTCTTTGGTCAGACCGGCTTCATCCAGATACAGCGCCACGGTTTTCGAACCGGGTGCCAGGGACGACTTGACCCATGGCTTGCGGGTCAGCCCAAGCTGGTTGGCATTGCGCGCCAGCAGGCCGGCGGCAATGACGTTGCGCGGGTTACTGGTGTTGGTGCAACTGGTGATGGCGGCGATGATCACCGCACCGTCCGGCATCTGGCCGGGCACGTCTTCCCACTGGCCGGAGATGCCTTTGGCAGCCAGATCCGAGGTCGCGACACGCGCATGCGGATTGCTCGGGCCGGCCATGTTGCGCACCACCGAGGACAGGTCGAAGCTCAACCCGCGCTCGTACTGCGCGCCTTTGAGGCTATCGGCCCACAGGCCGGTCTGTTTGGCGTAGCTCTCGACCAGTTGCACTTGCTCGTCTTCACGGCCGGTGAGTTTCAGGTAGTCGATGGTCTGCTGGTCGATGTAGAACATTGCCGCAGTGGCGCCGTATTCCGGGGCCATGTTGGAAATGGTCGCGCGGTCGCCGAGGGTCAGGTTTGACGCACCTTCACCAAAGAACTCCAGCCACGCGCCGACGACTTTCTGTTTGCGCAGGTATTCGGTCAGCGCCAGCACCATGTCGGTAGCGGTGATGCCCGGTTGCAGCTTGCCAGTAAGCTCGACGCCAACGCTTTCCGGCAAACGCATCCACGACGCGCGGCCGAGCATCACGCTTTCCGCTTCCAGACCGCCGACGCCGATGGCGATCACACCCAGCGCATCGACATGCGGGGTATGACTGTCGGTGCCGACGCAGGTATCAGGGAAAGCCACGCCGTCGCGCACCTGGATCACCGGCGACATTTTCTCCAGGTTGATCTGGTGCATGATCCCGTTGCCCGGCGGGATCACGTCGACGTTCTTGAAGGCTTTCTTGGTCCAGTTGATGAAGTGGAAACGGTCTTCGTTGCGACGGTCTTCAATGGCGCGGTTCTTTTCGAAGGCCTCGGGATCGAAGCCGCCACGCTCGACGGCCAGGGAATGGTCGACGATCAATTGCGTCGGCACCACCGGGTTCACTTGCGCCGGGTCGCCGCCTTGCAGGGCAATGGCATCGCGCAAGCCGGCAAGGTCCACCAGGGCGGTCTGACCGAGAATGTCGTGGCACACCACGCGGGCCGGAAACCACGGGAAGTCGAGGTCGCGTTTGCGCTCGATCAGTTGCTTCAGGGAATCGGTGAGCGTGGCCGGGTCACAGCGACGCACGAGGTTTTCCGCCAGCACGCGGGAGGTGTACGGCAGGGTGTCGTAGGCGCCTGGCGCAATGGCATCGACCGCCGCACGGACGTCGAAATAATCCAGAGAGCTGCCGGGCAGCGGTTTGCGGAATTCAGTATTCATCGTCAGGACTCGGTCACGGTAATTTCAATAGGTGGGCGCCTGGCACCGGGCTGAACCCCGACCTGCAGGGTTCCCGGTTTCGTCAGTAACCAGTACCGGCGCCCTCCCCGGTCAGCGTTGTTCGATTGGCACGAACTTGCGCTGTTCGACGCCGACGTACTCGGCGCTCGGGCGGATGATGCGGTTGTTGGCACGTTGCTCGAACACGTGGGCCGCCCAGCCGGTCAGGCGCGAGCAGACGAAGATCGGTGTGAACAACTTGGTCGGGATGCCCATGAAGTGGTACGTCGAGGCGTGGTAGAAGTCGGCGTTCGGGAACAGTTTCTTCTGTTCCCACATGGTTGCATCGATGGCTTCTGAAACCGGGAACAACACCGTGTCGCCCACTTCGTCGGCGAGTTTTTTCGACCAGCCCTTGATCACCTCATTGCGCGGATCGTTGTCCTTATAGATCGCGTGGCCGAAGCCCATGATCTTGTCCTTGCGTGCCAGCATGCCGAGGGTGCCCTCGACCGCCTCTTCCGGCGAGCTGAAGCGCTCGATCATTTCCATCGCCGCTTCGTTGGCCCCGCCGTGCAGCGGGCCGCGCAGGGAACCGATGGCAGCGGTGATGCAGGAATACAGATCCGACAGCGTCGAGGCACACACCCGAGCGGTGAAGGTCGAGGCGTTGAATTCGTGCTCCGCGTAGAGGATCAGCGAAACGTTCATCACCTTGACGTGCAACTCGCTCGGCTTCTTGTCGTGCAACAGGTGCAGGAAATGGCCGCCGATGCAGGCTTCGTCGGTCACGCAGTTGATGCGCTTGCCGTCGTGGCTGAAGCGATACCAGTAGCACATGATCGCCGGGAACGCGGCCAGCAGGCGGTCGGTTTTGTCGTGCTGCTCGGAGAAATCTTTCTCCGGCTCGATGTTGCCCAGGAACGAGCAACCGGTGCGCATCACATCCATTGGATGGGCGTCGGCGGGGATGCGCTCCAGCACTTCCTTCAACGCTTGCGGCAGGTCGCGCAGCTTGCTCAGTTTCTCGGTATAGCCGGCCAGTTGTAACTGGGTCGGCAGTTCGCCGTACAGCAGCAGGTAAGCCACTTCTTCGAACTGTGCGTCAGCCGCCAGTTCGCGCACGTCGTAACCGCGATAGGTCAGGCCGGCACCCGACTGGCCCACGGTGGACAGTGCGGTTTGCCCGGCAACCTGGCCACGGAGCCCGGCGCCACTGAGTACTTTTGCTTCGGCCATTGCTGTCTCCAATCTTGAATTTGTTAGGGAATCGGCAAGTTGTGGGGGATTGCGCCTTACTTCTTCGCCGCAAACAACGCATCGAGCTTCTGCTCGAACGTGTGGTAATCGATGCGATCGTAAAGCTCCATGCGCGTCTGCATGGTGTCGATGACGTTCTGTTGCGTGCCGTCGCGGCGGATCGCGGTGTAGACGTTTTCCGCAGCCTTGTTCATCGCGCGGAACGCCGACAGCGGGTACAACACCAGCGACACATCGGCACCGGCGAGCTGCTCGGTGGTGTACAGCGGTGTCGCGCCGAACTCGGTGATGTTGGCCAGGATCGGCGCTTTCACGCGGCTGGCGAACAGTTTGTACATCTCAAGTTCAGTGATGGCCTCCGGAAAGATCATGTCGGCGCCGGCCTCGATGCACGCGGCGGCGCGATCCAGTGCAGACTCCAGACCTTCCACCGCCAGGGCATCGGTGCGGGCCATGATCACGAAGCTGTCGTCGGTGCGCGCATCAACAGCGGCTTTGATGCGGTCGACCATTTCCTGCTGCGAAACGATCTCTTTATTGGGACGGTGACCGCAGCGCTTGGCGCCGACCTGGTCTTCGATGTGAATTGCCGCCGCGCCGAACTTGATCATCGACTTGACGGTACGGGCGACGTTGAACGCCGAGGAACCGAAACCGGTGTCCACGTCCACCAGCAGCGGCAGGTCGCAAACGTCGGTGATGCGGCGCACGTCGGTCAGCACGTCATCCAGGCCGGTAATGCCCAGGTCCGGCACGCCGAGGGAGCCGGCAGCCACCCCGCCCCCCGACAGGTAGATAGCCTTGAAACCGGCGCGCTTGGCCAACAGCGCGTGGTTGGCGTTGATCGTGCCGACCACTTGCAGCGGATGCTCGCTGGCGACCGCATCGCGGAAACGCTGGCCTGGAGTGCTCTTGTTGGAACTCATGACTCACCTCGTTCAGTGGCTGTCGGGTTAGCGCCGTCCTGGTAGTGACGGGCGATATTGCGTTTGGAGGCGCCGATGTGACGGCGCATCAACAACTCGGCCAGTTCACCGTCACGGTCGGCGATGGCATCGAGAATTCGGTGGTGCTCGGCAAACGCCTGGCGTGGCCGATTGGGCGTGGTGGAAAACTGGATGCGGTACATGCGCACCAGTTGATAGAGCTCGCCGCAGAGCATCTGGGTCAGGGTGCGGTTGCCGCTGCCCTGGATGATCCGGTAATGAAAGTCGAAATCGCCTTCCTGCTGGTAATAGCCGACGCCCGCCTGAAACGCCGCATCACGCTCGTGGGTTTCCAACACCCGGCGCAGTTCGTCGATTTCTTCAACGGTCATGCGTTCAGCCGCCAGACGGCACGCCATGCCTTCCAGGGATTCGCGGATTTCGTAGAGTTCCAGCAATTCGGCGTGACTCAACGACACCACCCGCGCCCCGACGTGCGGCACGCGAACCAGCAGGCGCTGGCCTTCCAGTCGGTGGATCGCCTCACGCAACGGCCCGCGGCTGATGCCGTAGGTGCGCGCCAGCTCCGGCTCGGAGATCTTGCTGCCCGGGGCGATCTCACCCTTGACGATGGCCGCCTGAATGCGTCGGAAGACGTTTTCGGAAAGTGTTTCCGAGTCGTCCTGAACCGTGACCGGGGGATCGAGTTGATCCAGCATATTGTCGACACCTTTAAAAGCAATGCCGCAAAAACTAGCGAATAAGGCCGGTTACGTCAAAGGATAAATAGACATTGTCGACAATCGTCTAATAACCGCTTGCACCATAAAGAAGCAGCACCCTCGGTTACAGCCGTCCGCCAGCGCTGGCGCCATAAAACCACCGTGCTAGAATGCCGCCCGCATTTGCTTGTCATCTGCATTGCCTGTCATAAAAAAAGGATAGGCATACGAGGGAGCTTGTGCAGCAATGCCAGGGCCTTGAATTGAAGAACGGACCGCTGCGCATCAGGATTTATGAGACTCAAGCTCTTCACCACATTTCTTTGTCTTCTTGGCCTGTCAGGTTTTGCCGCGGCAGGGGAAAAGACTGTGTACGGCCTCAATGAGTACGCGTCGCTGGATGGCATCAACCTGGAAGTTGCCGCCAAACTCGACACCGGGGCGAAAACCGCCTCGCTGAGCGCCCGCGACATCAAACGTTTCAAACGCAATGGCGAATCCTGGGTGCGCTTCTATCTGGCCATCGACGCCGCGCATTCGCACCCGATTGAACGACCGCTGGCCCGTGTCAGCAAGATCAAGCGCCGGGCCGGTGACTACGACCCGGAAGAAGGCAAGAAGTACACCGCCCGTCCGGTCATCGAGCTGGATATCTGCATGGGGTCGGCTTTACGCAGTATTGAAGTGAACCTGACCGACCGCAGCGCCTTCCAATACCCGCTCTTGATCGGCTCCGAGGCACTCAAGCGTTTCGATGCGCTGGTCGATCCAAGTCTTAAATACGCTGCTGGCAAACCTGCCTGCGCCACCGACGCACATACCGCAGAGTAATTCCAATGCGCTCTCTTACCCTCCATCTGAAATTGCTGATCGCCATCCTGGTGGTGCTGGGCATTTCAGTTACGGCCTATCAGATTTTCGTGCTCGGTATTCCGGTGACTGAAGATGCCACCGATGACTTGTGGAACATCGACGCCAAGGTCGAGTTCGTCGCCAACGCCAAAGACCCGATCAAGATCCAGATGTTCGTGCCGCCGCTGAGCCGCGACTACGTGAGCCTTAACGAGAGTTTCATTTCCAATAACTACGGTGTGGCAGTGAACCGTGTCGACGGCAACCGCAAGGTCACCTGGTCGGCACGTCGGGCCAAGGGCAACCAGACCCTTTATTACCGCCTGGTGCTGACCAAGCGCTACACCGGCGAAAAATCCAAGGTCAAAGGGGCGACCTTCCGCGACAGCATCGCCGTCGAAGGTCCGGAAAAAATCGCCGCCGAAGCCTTGCTCGCGCCGATCCGCCAGCATTCGGCCGACGTCGAAACTTTCATCGGCGAAGCCATCAAGCGTGTCAACAACCTCAACGACGACAACGTGAAACTGCTGCTGGCCGGCGATACGTCCACCGCGAACAAAGCCAAAATCGTTGAGCTGGTTCTGTCCATCGCCCACGTGCCGGTGGAAAAGGTCCACACCATCCGCCTGGTGGCCGATCAGCCGCAAACGCCTGAACTCTGGTTGCGCAGTTTCAACGGTACCGACTGGCTGTACTTCAACCCGGAAACCGGCGAACAGGGCCTGCCCACCGACCGCTTGCTGTGGTGGACCGGCGATGAAAACCTGATCACCGTCGATGGCGGCAAGAAAGCCAACGTCACCTTCAGCCTGAACAACAGCGAAATGAACGCCATTCGCCTGGCCAAGCTGACCGACGAGAACTCCGACGCCAACTTCCTCGACTACTCGCTGTACGGCCTGCCGCTGCAAACCCAGCAGACCTTCATGATCATGGTGATGATCCCGATCGGCGTGCTGGTGATCCTGATCCTGCGCAACCTGATCGGCATCCAGACACTCGGCACCTTTACCCCGGTGCTGATCGCCCTCGCCTTCCGGGAAACCCAGCTCGGCTTCGGCATCGTGCTGTTTACCATCATCACGGCGCTGGGGCTGTCGCTGCGTTCCTACCTTGAGCACTTGAAACTGCAAATGCTGCCGAGATTGTCGGTGGTGCTGACCTTCGTGGTGGTGCTGATCGCGGCGATCAGCCTGTTCAGCCACAAACTCGGCCTGGAGCGCGGATTGTCGGTGGCGCTGTTCCCGATGGTGATTCTGACCATGACCATCGAACGCCTGTCGATCACCTGGGAAGAGCGCGGTGGCGGCCATGCCATGAAAGTGGCGATCGGCACGCTGTTCGCCGCCTCCCTGGCGCACCTGATCATGAGCGTGCCGGAGCTGGTGTACTTCGTGTTCACCTTCCCGGCGGTCCTGCTGATTCTGGTGGCTTTCATGCTGGCCATGGGTCGCTATCGCGGTTACCGCCTGACCGAACTGGTGCGTTTCAAGGCTTTCCTGAAGGAGGCTGACGCCTGATGTTCGGTCTCTGGAAGACCTGGAAAGCCCTGGAGGCCCGGGGCATCATGGGGATCAATCGGCGTAACGCCGACTACGTGCTCAAGTACAACAAGCGCAGCCTGTACCCGATCGTCGATGACAAGATCATCACCAAGGAACGCGCCATCGCCGCCGGCATCCACGTGCCGGAGCTGTACGGCGTGATCTCCACCGAGAAGGAAATCGATAACCTCAAGGAGATCATCGGCGGGCGCACCGACTTCGTGATCAAACCGGCCCAGGGCGCCGGCGGCGACGGCATCATTGTGGTTGCCGACCGGTTCGAGGGGCGCTATCGCACAGTGTCCGGCAAGATCATTGACCATGAGGAACTCGAGCACCATATCTCGAGCATCCTCACCGGCCTGTATTCCCTGGGCGGGCACCGCGACCGTGCGCTGATCGAATACCGCGTGACCCCGGACCAGATCTTCAAAAGCATCAGCTATGAAGGTGTGCCGGATATCCGCATCATCGTGCTGATGGGTTATCCGGTGATGGCCATGCTGCGCCTGCCGACCCGCCAGTCCGGCGGCAAGGCCAACCTGCACCAGGGCGCCATCGGCGTCGGTGTCGACCTGGCCACTGGCCTGACATTGCGCGGCACCTGGCTGAACAACATCATCAACAAACACCCGGACACCACCAACGCGGTAGACGGCGTGCAACTGCCCTACTGGGACGGTTTCATGAAACTGGCCGCCGGCTGTTACGAGTTGTGCGGGCTGGGCTACATCGGCGTCGACATGGTGCTTGACCAGGAGAAAGGGCCGCTGATTCTTGAGCTCAATGCCCGGCCTGGGTTGAACATTCAGATCGCCAACGATTGCGGCCTGACGTCCCGTACCCACGCGGTCGAGGCGCGACTCGAAGAGCTGAAGGCGCGCGGGATCACCGAAACGGCGCAGGAACGTGTGGCGTTCGTTCAGGAACTGTTTGGGCATATTCCGACGATTGAGGGCTGACCCCTCTGGCTCTTTGTGGCGCGGGAGCTTGCTCCCGCTTGACTGCGCAGCAGTCATAAAACGGCATCCTCGGTTTCTCTGAAAACCGAGGGGCTGATTTTTTTGGGCCTGCTTCGCAGTCCGCCGGGAGCAAGCTCCCTCGCCACAGGCAAACTTCCCTCGCCGCAGATGTATCTCTTGCCGACATCCCCTCTAGGAGCAAATCCTGCAGAGGACTACAATCGCTCCCCCGCCTCGTTGGCTGATCTGCCCCGCCCATGTTGACCTGTTCTGTACACCCGCTGCCCTATCGCGCCAACCCTGCCGAGTACTTCGCGGCGATTCGTCATGCCCCCGGTGCCGTGCTGCTCGACAGCGGCCGGCCGAGTGCCGAACGTGGGCGTTTTGACCTGCTCAGCGCCTGGCCGCTGGAGCAACTGGCCGTGTTGCCGGATGAAAGCGGCAGCCATTTCCTGCAACGCCTTCGCAAGAACCTTACACGGCTCGGTGAAGCAACCGTCCCTGACGACTTGCCCTTCGCCGGCGGCCTGATCGGCTACCTGAGCTACGACTTCGGCCGGCATCTGGAAAACCTGCCGAGCCAGGCGCGGGACGATCTGCAATTGCCCGACGCACGCTTCGGGCTGTATGACTGGGCACTGATCAGCGATCACCATCTGGCTACCAGTCAACTGGTGTTCCACCCGACGCTGATCGACAGCGAACGACAACGGCTGATCGAACTGTTCACTCAGCCCACCACCGAGAATATCCAGCCATTCAAACTGGACGGCCCGATGAGTGCTGACCTGAGCGCTGACGACTATCGGCAAGCCTTCGAACGCATTCAGCAGTACATCCAGGCTGGCGACTGCTATCAGGTCAACTTCGCCCAGCGCTTTCGCGCCCAATGCCAGGGCGATCCGTGGGCGGCCTATTGCGCGCTGCGGGCGGCTTGCCCGACACCGTTTTCCGGCTTCCAGAGCCTGCCCAACGGCGACGCGGTGCTGAGCCTGTCGCCGGAGCGCTTTGTCAAAGTCAGCGAGCGCCACGTCGAAACCCGCCCGATCAAAGGCACCCGCCCCCGCGGGCTGACCTCTGCCGAAGATGCGGCGAACGCCGCCGAACTGCTGGCCAGTCCCAAGGACCGCGCGGAAAACCTGATGATCGTCGACTTGCTGCGCAACGATCTGGGTCGTACCTGCCGTATCGGCTCGGTACGGGTGCCGGAGCTGTTCAGCCTGGAAAGCTATCCGAACGTGCATCACCTGGTGAGCAGCGTTACCGGCGAACTGGCGGATGACAAGGACGCGCTGGACTTGATCGCCGGCAGCTTCCCCGGCGGCTCGATTACCGGCGCGCCAAAAATTCGCGCCATGCAGATCATCGATGAACTGGAACCGACCCGTCGCGGGTTGTATTGCGGTTCATTGCTGTATCTGGACGTGCGCGGGGAGATGGACAGCTCCATCGCCATTCGCAGTTTGTTGGTCAAGGATGGGCAGGTGTGCTGCTGGGGCGGCGGGGGGATCGTCGCGGATTCGGATTGGCAGGCGGAGTATCAGGAATCGATTACCAAGGTGAAGGTGCTGCTCGAAACGTTGCAGGGCCTCTAAAAGCTTCGCGGGCAAGCCTCGCTCCTACAGAATTCAGGTCGTGGAATCGACCATGCCCTGTAGGAGCGAGGCTTGCCCGCGAAGGCATCCTCGCAGACGACTACAAACTCAAAGCCCGGTTCGAGGCCTTGATGAACTCCTGCTTCAACTCGGTAAAGCTGTGCACCGCCGGGAACTGCGGGAACTCGCGAATCACATTGTCCGGCGCGTGGAACAGAATCCCGGCATCCGCCTCGCCCAGCATCGTGGTGTCGTTGTAGGAATCCCCCGCCGCAATCACTCGGTAGTAGAGGCTCTTGAACGCCAAAACCGACTGACGCTTGGGATCTTTCTGACGCAGCTGATAGCCCGTGACCCGACCGGCATCGTCAGTAATCAGACGATGACAAAGCAAAGTCGGGAAGCCCAGTTGACGCATCAGCGGCTGGGAAAATTCGTAAAAGGTGTCCGACAGAATCACCACCTGAAAGCGCTCACGCAGCCAGTCGACAAATTCACTGGCGCCTTCCAGAGGCTTGAGCGTAGCGATCACTTCCTGAATGTCGGAGAGCTTCAGGCCATGCTCGTCGAGAATCCGCAGGCGCTGCTTCATCAACACGTCGTAGTCGGGAATGTCCCGAGTGGTGGCCCGGAGGGACTCGATCCCGGTTTTTTCGGCAAAGGCGATCCAGATTTCCGGGACCAGCACACCTTCAAGATCCAGACAGGCAATTTCCACAAGACACTCCCATTAGTATTATTTATGAGTCGAGCGAGCAAAAGGACTGCCGAACTCTAGCGACTCGCCCCCCTCCGTGCAACGCAGAGGACGCGCCAGCCACCGCAGGATTTTGTTACCATCGACGCATATAGAGCGCCCAGCGCCACCGACCTGTAGGAAGCCGCCCTGATGAGCCCATCGTTCGACGTCGTGGAACTCGCCACGACCTATGCCAACAAATCCGCCCAGGACATCCTGAAACTCGCGTTTGCCGAGTTCGGCGATGACCTGTGGATATCTTTCAGCGGCGCCGAGGATGTGGTGCTGGTGGACATGGCCTGGAAGCTGAACAAGAACGTCAAAGTGTTCAGCCTCGACACCGGCCGCTTGCATCCCGAGACCTACCGCTTCATCGAGCAGGTGCGCGAGCACTACAAGATCGATATCGAAGTGGTGTCGCCGGACTACAGCAAGCTCGAACCTTTCGTGAAGGAAAAAGGCCTGTTCAGTTTCTACAAGGATGGCCATGGCGAGTGCTGCGGCATTCGCAAGATCGAGCCGCTGCGTCGCAAACTGTCTGGCGTGACCGCCTGGGCCACCGGCCAGCGTCGGGACCAGAGCCCGGGCACCCGCAGCGCCGTCGCGGTGCTGGAAATCGACACCGCGTTTTCCACCCCGGAACGTACCCTGTACAAGTTCAACCCGTTGGCACAGATGACCAGCGAAGAGATCTGGGGTTACATCCGCATGCTGGAGCTGCCGTACAACAGCCTGCATGAACGCGGATTCATCAGCATTGGTTGCGAGCCTTGCACCCGTCCGGTGCTGCCGAACCAGCATGAGCGCGAAGGTCGTTGGTGGTGGGAAGAAGCCACGCAGAAAGAATGCGGGCTGCATGCCGGAAACATCATCAGCAAGTCCAAAGCTTAAAAGATCGCAGCCCGTAGCAGCTCCTGCAGGAGCTGGCGAAGCCTGTGATCGTTTACTTTAAAAATGTGTACACAGAAATGTCACCATAAGTGCCATATCTGTGTGCACTTTTAGTTTTAGCGCCCCAAAAAGTTACATTCCCCTGTCCTGACTTCCTCAGTCGAACACTCCGACAAAACCCTGCCCAAAATAAATACCTGTTCAATCGGTCAATTTATATCGTCTTTTTTTCAACTACTTATCTTCAATAAATAACAAAACGAAATTAGCCTTAAATTTTATAGATCACCGACTGGCACATATCTGGCTTAAGTGAAGACATGTTTTGTATACAATAAATACAAAAACATACACACACTTTAGATCCGCAAGCCTGAAGCGCCCTATCCCGTACAGGCTGCAGATGCCCCGTAACCAATGATGCTCTCCCACCCGCGACGAAGATTTGTCGAGCCCACGCTCATGCACAGTCATCGCGGCAACGAGCTTCAGGAGCCTGCCGGAATGCGTACTAGCCTCCCCAATAACAATATTGCGCTGGATCTGACCTCTCCTCTTTCTACCTCCGTGATTCACGATCAAACGTTTCAACCACCCGTCGTGCTCAGCCCCCGCCTGCATAACAAGGACCTCGCGCCGACCAAGGCCGAAGGTCGGCGCTGGGGCCGTTACAGCATCTTTGCCCTGTGGACAAACGATGTGCACAACATTGCCAACTACTCCTTTGCCATTGGCTTGTATGCACTGGGCCTGAGCGGCTGGCAGATTCTGCTGTCCTTGGGAATCGGTGCTGCGCTGGTGTATTGCTTCATGAACCTTTCCGGTTACATGGGCCAGAAAACCGGGGTGCCGTTTCCGGTGATCAGCCGGATCAGTTTCGGCATCCATGGCGCGCAGATTCCTGCATTGATTCGCGCCGTTATCGCCATTGCCTGGTTCGGAATTCAGACGTACCTGGCGTCAGTGGTCTTTCGCGTATTGCTGACGGCGGTGCATCCCGGACTCGCCGATTACGACCACAATTCGATACTCGGACTGTCGAGCCTGGGCTGGGTGTGTTTCGTGGCGATCTGGTTCGTGCAGTTGGCGATTCTGGCCTATGGCATGGAAATGGTGCGACGCTACGAGGCGTTTGCCGGCCCGGTGATTTTGTTGACCGTCGCCGCCCTCGCCGGCTGGATGTACTTCCAGGCCAACGCCACCATCGCCTGGTCGATTCGTGAACCGCTGAGTGGCGGTGAGATGTGGCGCAATATCTTTGCCGGCGGCGCCTTGTGGCTGTCGATCTACGGCACGCTAATCCTCAATTTCTGCGACTTCGCCCGCTCTTCTCCCTGCCGCAAGACCATCCGGGTCGGAAATTTCTGGGGCCTGCCCGTCAACATTCTGGTATTCGCCGGGATCACCGTCCTGCTGTGCGGTGCGCAATTTCAGATCAATGGCCGGATCATCGAAAGCCCGACCGAGATCATCGCGTCGATTCCCAATACCTTCTTTCTGGTACTCGGTTGCCTGGCGTTCCTGATTGTCACCGTGGCAGTGAACATCATGGCCAACTTCGTGGCCCCGGCCTTTGTCCTGAGCAATCTGGCGCCCAAATACCTGACCTTCCGCCGCGCCGGACTGATCAGCGCGACCATCGCTGTGCTGATCCTGCCGTGGAACCTCTACAACAGCCCGCTGGTGATCGTGTATTTCCTGTCGGGCCTCGGCGCCCTGCTCGGCCCGTTGTACGGGGTGATCATGGTCGACTACTGGCAGGTACGAAAAGGCCGGATCAACGTGCCGCAGTTGTACAGCGAAGATCCCGATGGCGATTATTACTACAGCCGTGGGGTCAATTTGCGCGCCGTGGCGGCGTTCATTCCGGCCGCCTTGATCGCCATTGTCCTGGCCCTGGTGCCAGGTTTCGACAGCGTCTCGCCATTCTCCTGGCTGATTGGCGCCGGGATTGCAGGGATGCTCTACCTGATCATCGCCAAACGGCAGCCTTACTACGCCGATGTCAGCGGAGAAGCCATCGCGGTCGATAACGTCAGCCATTAATCCTCTTGGCGGCCCGGTGACATCGGGCCGCAAACCACTCGCTATAAGGACCTCCCATGCGAATTCTCGTGGTCAACGTCAACACCACCGAATCCATTACCCAGGCCATCGCCCGTCAAGCACAGTCCGTGGCCGCGCCCGGCACGGAAATCATTGGCCTGACCCCGCATTTCGGCGCCGACTCCATTGAAGGCAATTTCGAAAGCTACCTGGCCGCCATCGCCGTGATGGACCGGGTCATGTCCTACGATCAGCCCTTCGATGCGGTAATCCAGGCCGGCTATGGCGAGCACGGCCGCGAAGGTTTGCAGGAGTTGCTCAATGTGCCGGTGGTGGACATCACCGATGCCGGCGCCAGCACCGCGATGTTCCTCGGCCATGCCTATTCGGTGGTCACCACCCTCGACCGCACCGTGCCGCTGATCGAGGATCGCCTCAAACTCTCCGGGCTCTGGGATCGTTGTGCGTCGGTGCGGGCCAGTGGGTTGGCGGTGCTGGAGCTGGAGTCCGATCCAGAGCGTGCGCTGGAGGCGATCGTCCGCCAGGCGGAACTGGCGGTGAGCGAGGACAAGGCCGAGGTGATTTGCCTGGGCTGTGGCGGCATGGCCGGGCTGGACGAGCAGATTCGTCAGCGCACCGGCGTACCAGTGGTTGATGGCGTGACGGCGGCGGTGACCATTGCCGAATCACTGGTGCGGTTGGGGTTGTCGACGTCGAAAGTGCGGACGTATGCGACGCCTCGGCCGAAGACCATTATTGGTTGGCCTGGGCGGTTTGGGCGCTAGACCGCGTTATCGTTCTTCGCGGGCAAGCCTCGCTCCTACAGGGGTTTGCATCACTCTGTGGGAGCGTGGCTTGCCCGCGATGGCCTCCCCTCGGTCCCAAGCCGGGCTCAAACTGCACTGAACCGCTGCCCCAACCCCTGCTCGGCAAACTGTTCAATGATGAAGTCGACAAACGCCCGGGTCTTGCCCGGCAGCAGTTTGTGCTCGGCGTAATAGATGGAGATATTGCCATCGTCGACGTACCAGTCGGGCAGCACCCGCTGCAAGGTCCCGGCGTCCAGATAGCCAACGGCGAACGGCATGCTCACCAATGCAATGCCCAAATCCTGGGTCGCCGCCGCGCAGGCTGCTTCCGAATCGCTCATGGTCATTCGCGCCTTGAGCGTCAGCGGGCTGTGTTGCCGGTTGCGACAGGTCAGTTGCCAGGAACGCACGCGCCCCGTCTGCGGCGACCGTATCAGGATGCCATCGTGGCGCTGGAGGTCATCGGGCTCGATGATCGCTTCGTGCCCGGCCAGGTACCCGGCTGAAGCCACCAACACTCGATGGGCGGGCGTCAGCTTGCGCGCCACCACGCCCTGGGGCAGTTCGAATCCACCGCCAATCGCCGCATCGAACCCCTGGCCGATCAGGTCGACCTGACGGTTATCGAAATGCCAGTCCGGGTTGATCGCCGGAAAGCGCCGCAAAAACTCTCCGAGCAACGGCACGATGTACAAGCGCCCGAACACCGTGCCCATGCTGACCTTCAGCGTTCCCGCCGGACGTCCTTCGGCGCTGGCCAGGTTGGCCACGGCATTCTGGATCGTGTGCAGGCTGGCGCTGACTTCGCCGAGAAACAGCTGACCGGCCTCGGTCAGCGTCAGGCTACGCGTGCTGCGCTGGAACAGCCGCACACCAAGCCGCGCCTCCAGCTTGGCGACGCTCTTGCCCACCGCAGCAGGCGTCAGGCTCAAGCGTCGCGCAGCCTCGGCGAAGCTGCCAACCTCAGCGCTGCGCACGAAGCATTCGATACTGCTGAAGGTTTCCATAAGCGCCACTATAAACTTCTGGTTTACACAGACTATAGCAATCACGGTCTACCCGCCGGGTAATGCGAAGCCGATACTCGACTCCGACAACAAGGCAGCCTGCCTTGAACTTCTGGAGATCGACATGACCACTCAACACCTCAGCGGTAAAGTAGCTCTGATTCAAGGCGGTTCACGCGGTATCGGTGCTGCCATCGTCAAACGCCTGGCCGCAGAAGGCGCAGCCGTCGCCTTCACCTATGTCAGCTCTACCGCCAAAGCCGAAGACCTGCAAAACAGCATCATCTCCGCTGGCGGCAAAGCCCTGGCCATCAAGGCCGACAGCGCCGATGCCGTTGCTATTCGCAATGCCGTCAATGCCACCGTCGAGACCTTCGGCCGCCTGGACATCCTGGTCAACAACGCAGGCGTTCTGGCCGTCGCACCGCTGGAGGACTTTAAACTCGAAGACTTCGACCAGACCCTGGCCATCAACGTACGAAGTGTGTTCATCGCCACCCAGGAAGCCGCCCGCCACATGACCGAAGGCGGTCGCATCATCAACATCGGCAGCACCAATGCCGATCGCATGCCTTTCGCCGGCGGTGGCCCGTACGCCATGAGCAAATCGGCGCTGGTCGGCCTGACCAAAGGCCTGGCTCGCGACCTCGGCCCGCGGGGTATCACCGTCAACAACGTGCAACCAGGCCCGGTCGACACTGACATGAACCCCGCCAGCGGCGACTTCGCTGATAGCCTGATCCCGCTGATGGCTGTGGGTCGTTACGGCAACGTGGAAGAAATCGCCAGCTTCGTCGCCTATCTCGCAGGTCCCGAAGCTGGCTACATCACCGGTGCCAGCCTGACCATCGACGGTGGTTTCGGCGCCTGATACACCGCTCGACTGAAACAAAAACGCCGGCAATCAATTGCCGGCGTTTTTTTGTGTCAGGGACTTTTGTCTCAGGGACTACCGAATGATCAGGCCCACTCAAGCGCCGGCAAGCCACATGTACCGGGTTTGAACGCCTTCAACGTACGAAGAATGCCATCGGCGTGTGCGTACTTTTCGTCGGCCATCGCCGCATCCGGGACCGCAATCGCCGTCATTCCTGCCGCTTTGGCTGCAGTGACGCCGAACGGCGAATCCTCGAATACCAGGCAATCCCGGGGCGCGACCCCAAGGCGTCGCGCCGCCGTCAGGAAAATATCCGGCGCCGGTTTCGCCGCCCCAACTTCCGGGTCGTCAGCGGTGACAATGAAGTCAAACAGCGCGAACCAGTCGCGGTGCAAAGTGGTTTTCTGACCAAACGACTGACGCGAAGAGCTGGTGCCCACCGCGATAGGAATGTTGTTGGCTTTCAAGTGCCGAACCAGTTCCTCTGCTCCGGGCATCGCCAGCGCCGTCGGAAAACGCTCGCGCATCAAGGGCTCGCGGATCACCAGAAACTCTTCGGCGGTGATCGGCAAGTCCAGCGCCTCGACTACATAGCGCGCCAGATCACCCGCGCCACGGCCGATGATGTTCTGTTTGACGCTCCAGTCGAAGGTCCGCCCATAGCGCTCGGCAATGATGGACGTGACCTCGGTGTAAATGCCCTCGGTGTCCAGCAGCAAACCGTCCATATCGAAAATCACGGCCTTGATCGGACCGAACTCATCCAAGGGTGCACTCATCGCATCTGATCCGTTTTCTCATGACATCCCAGGACGGCTCAGGTACGGCCGGATCCGTGATGGATTAAAGGGTTCAGCAGCATAGCGAGCGCGATTGGTCGAGAGCAACGGGCAATGCCTGGCGGATACAAAATCCTCTGCCAAGGGCGCCGTGATGATTTAGCGATTTCCCCTACACCAAACACCTCCTTTCCCGACTTCTTTCCTTTTTGATCCCCCGCAAAGTCTCTCGCTCCACATTGATCTGCGCGAGGGATTGCGAATGTTCGAACCTGACAAGGTCCTGGCCTTGAACAACGCCATCGGTCTGCTGGTGGTCGCCGCCATGAACCCCAAACAGCCGGACATCAAAGCGCTGCTCGGTGATTTCCGACTCTGCCTCAACGACTACGAGGCCTGGGCGGAAAACTTCTGGACCGGTGGCGCGCTCAACGTCGAGCAAGTGTTCAAGGTCGGCAACGAAGTCCGGCTCAGCGCACCGAAGGACTCCACCGCGCCTTTCAGTTCAACACTCGCCATGTGCCCGGCCAGCGGTCCGTTGACCCTGGTGCATATGTTTGAAGCCGCGCGTTTCGTGCCGATCGGCGATACGCCGGTGATGCTCGAACCGGTTATCTCCCAGCACAACGGTGAGCTGACGTTCGGTGAGCCCGTCCACGCAACCATCGGCCCCAGCGGCATTCTCGAAATCCCCGAATGCTGGCGCGGCCATCACTATCGCATCACCTTCTTTCCCAATGTTTCCACTGAACACGTCAAAGCACTCTACGCCTCCTATCAGGGCGTGATCGGCGAGCTGGAAGGCTGGTTGCGCAACGAATGGAGGAGCGAATTCGAGCCTTTATGGGCAGATTTTTCCAAAGCTGGTTTCACTCAACGCTACGGCCTGCTGCAACAGGCTGACTGGCACAGTTTCGAGCGTTCGCTGCACGGCTTGTGGGATGACGTGAAGCAGGTCTACGCCCTGGTGGCGGACCTGCAAGGCAGCAGCGAAAAACTCCTTGAGTACCTGACACAAGGCGAGCTTGAGACGCTGCTGAACGCTTCGGCTGAAACCATTGCCAATGTGTTGCTGATGCTGAGCGATGAGCCGTTGATGTTCATCCATCTCGCAGCCTTCACCAGTTGGCTGAGGATGTTGCCGCCGCAGTACATCGCCGAAGTCGTGGCACAAGTTCGTACGGAAATATTAATCAGCTTCCTGCTGGTGCGTCTCACAGGTCCTACGGGCCTGAAGCTCGGCATGAGCGCCAAAGTGCTGGACAAGATCAAGTCCCATCGGGCTCGACAATGGTTGGCGACTGCCAGTTTGCGACTGGCCGAACTGACGGCCAAATCCGACCTGACAGCCCACGCTGGTGTCCTCAAACCGCTCGTGGTCAGTGCGCGCAATGCACCGCTGAAACCTGCACCGACGGTTCCACTGCAGATCAGCGCCGGCAACTCACCGGTTGTGCAGGTGAACAATCCACTCGCCATTGCCCGCGACAAGTCTGCAGCCAAGACCCGGCTGGGCCGTCACGAACCCCACGACGATGCACCGAATCAAGCGAAAAACCCCAATGGCGACAGCGCCGATTGCTCGGCACTGACCTGCACCAACGGCTGCCCTGTGTCGATGGTCAGCGGCGAAGAACTGCTGACCCTGACCGACGGTGCGCTGGACGGGCTGCTGCCGTTTGCCTTCACCCGGTTGTACCGCACCAGCGCGGTGGAAATCGATTGCGGGCTGGGCTGGGGCTGGAGCCATTCGCTGGCGCAGCGGTTGGAGCTGGGCGTTGAACAGGTCGTCTGGATCGACCATGAAAACCGTCGCACCACGTTCCCGCTGCCGAGCAACGAACGCCCAGCGATCCACAACAGCCTGTCGCGCGCGGCGATTTATCTCGGTGATGACCCCGAGGAACTGATCCTCGCGCTGGCCGGCGAGACGAGTCGGTTCTACCACTTTCACAACGGTCGACTGACGGCGATCAGTGACGCCTACAACAACCGCCTGCGCATCACCCGCGACCGACAGGAGCGTATTCAACGCCTCGACAACGGTGCCGGTCGTTCGCTGCTGTTGTGCTACGAGCGCAGGCACCTCATCGCCGTCGAATACCAGTCGTTTCACCCCAGCGATGACTTGGGTGAAGCCTGGCGTACAGAGCAAACACTGGCTTTCTACCGCTATGACGCCCGCCAGCGCTTGATCGAAGCGATCAATGCTGCTGGGGAAAGCGAGCGTTACGACTACGACGACCACCATGTAATTTTGCAGCGACAACTGACCGGTGGCGCGAGTTTCTTCTGGGAGTGGGAACGGTCTGGCAAGTCGGCGCGCTGCGTGCGGCATTGGGCGTCGTTTGCGCAGATGGACACGCGCTATGTCTGGGATGACCAGGGCCGCGTCACCGTCCGGAACATCGACGGCAGCGAAGAGGTTTACGTCCACGACGACCGGGCGCGACTGGTGCGCCGGGTCGGGCTGGACGGCGGCGAACAGCTCAAGGCCTATGACGAGCAGGGCCGATTGGTGGCCGAACAGGATCCGCTCGGCGCCGTCACCGAATACCGTTACGACGACGTCGGACGCTTGGTCGCGCTGATTCCGCCGCAAGACGAGCCGACGTCCTACGAGTATCGCAACGGTTTCCTGCATGCGCGCTATCGCGGTCAGGCGGTGTGGAAATACCAGCGCAATGCCCAGGGCGATGTCACCGAGGCGACCGATCCCGACGGTCAGGTCACCCATTACCACTACGACCCTCAGGGCCGGTTGCTGTCGGTCCGCTACCCGGACACCAGTCGGCATGTCTTTGTCTGGAATGCCTTGGGCCAGTTGCTCGAAGAGACCTTGCCGGACGGTGGGCAGCGGCGCTTTTCCTACGATGCGCTGGGACGGCAGACGACTCGTCAGGACGAACACGGTGCGCTTACCCAGTACCAATGGGACGCCATTGGCCGACTGGTCCAGACAACATTCCCTACCGGCGCCACCCGTGGGTTCAGTTACAACGCCTACGGCAAGATCACCGCCGAACGCGATGAACTGGGCCGCATCACCCGCTATGAATACGTCGACGACCTGCACCTGGTCAGCCGCCGGATCAATCCCGACGGCACCCAGCTCAAGTACCGCTATGACAATGCGCAGCTGCTGCTGACGGAAATCGAGAACGAATCCGGCGAACACTATCGGCTGGACTACACGCCCAGCGGCCTGATCCGACAGGAAACCGGCTTCGACGGCCGTCGTACCGCGTACGCCTACGATCTCAATGGGCACCTGCTGGAGAAAACCGAGTTCGGCGATGACGGCTCGCAGCTGGTGACGGCTTACAAGCGGGATTCGGCCGGGCGCTTGCTGGTCAAGACCTTGCCCGACGGCATCCAGGTCGAATACCGCTACGACTCGCTGGGCCGGCTGACCCGCGTCGACGACGGCCACGATCACCCGCTGGAGTTCGAGTACGACCAGCAGGACCGGCTGATCACCGAGCACCAAGGCTGGGGCACGTTGCATTATGGCTACGATGCCTGCGGCCAGCTCAACCGCCTGCGCCTGCCGGACGGCAGCAAACTCGACTACCGCCACGCCAAGGGCGGTGCGCTGACGGCCATTGACCTCAATGGCGCACGACTGACCTCGCATACGTTCCTCGCCGGTCGCGAACAAAACCGCCAACAGGGCCTGCTGCTCAGTGAATATGCCTACGACGAACAGCGCCGTCTGAAGGCCCACGCTGTCGGCCAGCACCAACATCCGCTCTACCGACGCGACTATGCCTATAGCCTCAATGGCAATCTCGACAGCATCGCCGACACCCGCCATGGCCAGCGCAGCTATCAGTACGACCCGCTCAATCGACTGATCCGCGTGCGCCACTCCCGCGACCAACAGCCGGAAAGCTACGCCCACGACCCAGCCGGCAACCTGCTGATGCAGGACCGCCCCGGCCCGACGACCGTCAAAGGCAATCGCCTGTTGATGCAAGGCGATCGCCACTTCGACTACGACACCTTCGGCAACCTGATCCGCGAGCGCCGTGGCACCGGGCAGAAACTGGTCACCGAATACCGCTACGACTGCCAGCATCGGCTGGTCGGCGTCACTACGCCGGACGGTCGTTGTTCAAGTTATCGCTACGACGCCTTCGGCCGCCGCATCGCCAAAACCGTCGACGGCAAAACCATCGAGTTTTTCTGGCAAGGCGACCACCTCATCGCCGAACACAGCCAGGACCACCATCGCAGCTACGTCTACGAACCCGGCACCTTCCGCCCGCTGGCCATGCTCGACGGCAAAGGCCCGCGTAAGGCTTGTCCCTTCTACTACCAGCTCGACCACCTCGGCCCCCCGCAAGAACTCACGGACTACAGTGGCGACATCATCTGGGCCGCCCGATACACCGCCTATGGCCGCCTCACCCGCCTCAACCGCGACACCCACCAGGTCTTCGATCAACCGCTGCGCTTTCAAGGGCAGTATTACGACGCGGAAACCGGCCTGCATTACAACCGGCATCGCTACTACAATCCGGATATCGGGCGGTACCTGACGCCGGACCCGAGCAAGTTGGCGGGCGGGTTAAACGGCTATCAGTACACGCGCAATCCGGCGGGTTGGGTTGATCCGTTGGGGTTGAATGAGTGCCCTGGGGGGGATGGGTGTAGGCCGGCGGACGGGATTAAAGACCCGACGGTAGACGCCAGAGCTGCTCTGGGAGAGCCCGGTCTCCCTACCCCAAGAAATCGGTATTTGTACCGTGGAGACTCGCGAGAATCTTGGGAGATTTTTGAAGCTGGGTTTGAGCCCTTGGGTGATAGTACTGATCTCTACCTGCATGCTCTGGACAACAGAAGCCCTCCCAGCCTATTTGTCAGCACTACAACATCCGAAAAGGAAGCAATAAAGTTCGCTACAGGCTACGGATATGAAGCCGGATTTATTTACGTGATAAAGAATATTCGCGGAATAGATGTGAATAAGAAACTCGGCATGATGTCCCCTCATAGGGGTGAGGTTGAAATTGCTTTTCCGGGTGGAATTGACACCCGAGACATTATCGGCGTTACCCCCGTCAACGCCGATGGTAGCTATGTGGGCTACTCAACCCCCAACCCAAACAGGAAGTGACCATGAAAATAGTAGAAGTATCTATATACACCCAAGGTATCACTGAGAAAGTTTTGATCGAATGCGATCGGCAAAAATCGGCACTAACTTTCACTATGAAAAACGGTGTAAAAAAAACATACATAGCCCCTGATCTTTACTTATGCCTTGGTCTGTTACGAGCCGACTTCCCTGAAACAAAATTTCTGTGTAAAGGCTCAAAACTTAACGTTCACCCCTCGCGTATGTCATCACAAATGTCTGGTGGAGTCGTAGCGTATGAACTTCACATGGGAAAACCAACCGAAACTGAAGACGTAGTCAACATCTTCGATTACGAAGAAAACGACATCACACATGACATTCAACAACAAAAGGATTTCTACAAACATTGGCTCGAATCATTAGCATAATAAACCCGATACATACACATCTAGATTTCCGAGCTTTGAAGTTAGGCACTAGCATGGGGGCTAGGGGGTCGTAAAAACCAACTCATATGAAAAGCCCATCTGGTTGCTGGGCTTCGATATCTACTCGACCTTAATCTAACCACAAGTTCTACCATCTTCCCCACTGTCGGAACTTTCCGAGCGTCCACTTTGCCCAGAACCACCTGATCCTCCAGACCCACTTCCAGAACCACTCCCCATCGAACTTCCACCACTCACCGACCCGCTGCCCTTCCCCGGGTCGATGCTACTCCCGTTGGCATCACCACCTTTGCCACCACCAATGGTGTCCGGTGGCAGCGCCTTCCCATCCGAGGTACCCGCATTCATTTCCGAATAAGGCGGCATCCCGCCCTTGTCGACCGGCGCATCGCGACCGGTAGATTCAGCAAACGCCGCCAATGAACTGATCGACAATAAGCCGACTATCGTAAGCGCCATCCATTTTGACCTGATCATGGTGCATCTCCTTTAAAGAGTGCTTTACCTGATCTCTGGTGGTGATCGCTTTTTAAAGGAGCCGCACAATCGACAATCGGCGATGCACCACCTCACAGGTTTCAGCTCGGTTCGCCCGAGGCGTCATCGCCGGCGATGTCCGGGTCTTCCGGGTCGGCTTCCACATTACCCCGCCTCACATCATCGGCGGGCACCTGTTCCACAGCGGTGTCGTCATCGTCGGGCGGGCGCTGGTCGCGGCGCAGCGAATTGGTGGGCGAAGGCAGCGGATATTCGGGGGTATCGTCGATATCGGAGTCTTTCGGATCAGCGTTCATAACGCACCTCTCAATGGACCTGAAAAGCAGATCCTTGCCTTTCGAGGCCAACACGACAGACACGGTTCGATCAGAGGGATCGAGGTCGGCCCGACCGCAAAATCACTCGTCGTCTTCCTCGTCATACTCATCATTCTCCAGATTGCCCACATCGCCTGCGTCATCGGCATCGTTGAGCGGTACCGTGGCGTCGTCCATCAGAGACCCCGGATCTTCGTTGCCAGGATCGTTGATCGGGCCTTCTTCTTCCTTGTCTTCGGTTTCCGGACTCATGGGCATGCCTCACAACGTTCAGAGTTATATAAAGTTCGAGAGGTCCTACGGCAAATCGTTCCAGCGTCCTATCGATAGAAACGAAAAACCCGGCACTCGGCCGGGTTTTACTTTAACTCGATATCGAGTTAGTGATTCTTGTACTTATTTTTATGCTTGTGTTTGTAGTAGCCGCCACCGGAATGCGAACTGCCGCGGTCATCACCCATGTTGCTGCCCACCGCGCCACCGGCTGCGCCGCCCAGGCCTGCGCCAATGGCCGAACCCGTGGAGCCACCCAGGCTGTTGCCGATCACCGAACCACCCGCCGCGCCGAGACCACCGCCGACGGCCGCTTCTGTGCGACTGCCCTTGCGCGCACCGACCGCACTGCCTGCCGCACCGCCGACGCCAGCGCCCACCGCGGCCCCGGTGCTGCCGCCCAACTGCCCGCCGACTACGTTGCCCAACACACCGCCAAGACCACCGCCGACTGCGGCGTCACCGTTGCCGCCCGCCATTGCGCCCTGAGCGACCAAAAGCCCCAAAAACACCGTGGACAATGTCAAACGCATGAAACGCATGATATGCACCTCTAATTTCCGCATTGGGGGGAAGAACGTGCCGCGGATAGGCATCAGCCTGCATCTGGGTCTGTTATACAGAAAACCAATACCGACTGTATGAGATTTGAGCCACATGATGCAGAAACGTTCCAAAACGAAAAAGCCCGGCATTAAGCCGGGCTTTTTCAGCTGACCTTCAGGATCAATGACGCTTTTTGGACAGGTTGCTGCCTACGCCGCCGCCCAATGCGCCACCCAGGCCTGCGCCGATGGTGGAGCCGTTCTTGCCGCCCAGGCTGTTACCGATTATCGAACCGCCCGCCGCGCCAACACCGCCGCCGATGGCCGCTTTGGTGCGGCTGCCTTTACGTGCGGCAACAGCGCTGCCGGCTGCACCCGCTACGCCAGCACCAATCGCTGCGCCAGTGCTGCCGCCCATTTTTTGGCCAACCACGTTACCCAACGCACCACCCAGACCACCACCGAGCGCGGCCGTGCCGTCGCCGGCAGCCATCGCACCTTGAGCAACCAAAAGGCCCAGAACCAGAGCAGGCAGTGTCAAACGCATAACAAGAACCTCAAAAAAAGGGGAACCGAAAGGCCGGAGATTGAATGCTTTAGCGGAGGGAAAGTCCAGACACAAAACCAGAACAACCTCGCCAATGGCGACGGTTGGACAGCGTTTATGCAAAAGGTTTTATGACAGGCAAAAAAAAGCCCGCTGGGGAGACGGGCCAGGGTACTGCTTTCTAACGGATGAGCTGAGCCTACGGAGGCCGGTGTGAAAAGTTTGTGAAAAAAATACCAGTGCTCGCAAAGTTGTAGGACATTTCTCAGCATTGCCACCGAGCCACGTTTCCCGCCCTTCAGAAACAAGAAACCCCGCTCAATGGCGGGGTTCGTGCTGTGATCGGTTTACTTCCTGGAGGGCGCCCCCAGCTTGGGCATAAATTTCGATTTCGGCCCTCGGGTCCGAGGCACTGCAGATTTGATTTTGTTGATTTTGATACGGTCTTCGCCGAAGCTCGGCACATAGTCCGTCTGACCACACTGCACGCAATCATTGATTGGAAACTCTGCACCGTCGTCTTCGATATACGGCTCAGCCATATCTTCGCTCCTCTCAAAACGGGTCGATACCGGCAAGCCCTTTTTGCCTGAAAAATATCGACCACCCTGGTTTTTGAGACTAGCCGGTCATTCCCAGACTTGTGATTCAGATCGTTACATGCCCGACGAATGGCCAGTACCGAGCAACCTACCTCAGCTTGACCGCCGTCCCGGTCACAAACACCACCACCATCCCACCCTTGCCGGCAGGCATACTGATCTCATAATCGAGCCCCACCACCGCATCCGCCTGAAGCACCCGCGCCCGCTCCTTGATCTCCTCGGTCGCCTGAACCCGCGCCTCCTTCAATGCCCGCTCCAACGTCTGAGAACGCCCACCAAAAAAATCCCGCATCCCGGCGAACATATCGCGAATCACGTTAACGCCCTGCACCGACTCGGCGCTGACGATGTCCAGGTAGGCGGTGATTTGCCGACCTTCGATGGTGTGGGTTGTGGTGGTGATCATGAGATGTCCTTCTTCATAGAAGCGCGCATTATTCCTCGGTAGCCAGGTGATGAAAACAAAAAGCCCGGAACTGGATTACCCCCAGTAATGGTTGAGTAATACCAACTCGAATGCCGCTACAAGCACCATAAAGAACACGAACCTTCGTGAAAATACCCGCCTGGGGCGTGATGGCGTCCAATCGGATACCTGGCACAGCGCACTGATGAAATCGAGTAAATCGCTCATGAATCCCTTCATACACAAAAAACTCGCACCGAACGGATCGCTAGGCGAGGTGAATCAGCCTTTCACGGCATCGAAAGAATCAGGGGGTCAGAGCAGCTTGATCAACACCGCAGTAACAGTCGCCACCGTACCGATCAAGCCAGTCGCAACAGCTACCGGGTACCAAAAAGTTTCACGGGTCATCTTGCCCGCTTCGGCATTCAGCTTGCGCTGCTCAGCCATCAGCTTGACGATTTCCACGTGAACCTTCTCCAACTCCGCCTGCTTCATGGTGAATTCCTGCATAACCTGCGTGCGTCCGTTCCGGATAATGGGGCGCGTCGTGTGCACTGCCCTTTGGGTCATTTTGTACCTTAAAGGCGCAAAACGAATACCCCCTCCCGATGCAGCTCATGCGAGGTGCCAAAACCTATGAAAGCCCCCAAACCATATGGCTTTCCAGCATTGCTTCCCACACGCCTATCCATCGTCCTACATCAATTTCGGAAGCGCCTTCGCTGATACCGCCATGCATAAAATCCAGACGCCAGAAACCACAAAACCCCTGACTTCTCTCGAAATCAGGGGTTTTGTGTATATCGAATTTGGCGGTGAAGGAGAGATTCGAACTCTCGATACAGTTTCCTGTATACACACTTTCCAGGCGTGCTCCTTAAGCCACTCGGACACTTCACCGTATCTCGTCAAACGCATTCAGTCTGTCGAGGCGCGCTAATGTAGTCGAAAGCTTTTCTGATGGCAAACATTTTTTTCAGAATTTTCATGCGCTTAACGCGATTAGCGCTTTGGGGGCGTTCAAGGGCATGGCAAACCTGCCAATCTCCGGCTTCGCCTCCCCTTCTATATAGAGGCCAATGCACGGTGGACGGGGCGGGCTGCGCCTGGAGGGCTGGAAAAGGGTGACTGGCGGGTCAGTCACGGCGCTTTACCTGGCCTACAGCGGTGGGTAACGTCTGCCCTACTTTATTAGAAGGATTGGCGTCATGAGTGAGTTGATTTCCTACCATCTCGAAGACGGTATCGCGACCCTGACCTTGAGCAATGGCAAGGTCAATGCCATCTCTCCAGACGTGATTGTCGCGTTTAACGCTGCGCTGGATCGGGCGGTAGCGGATCGGGCGGTGGTGATCATTACCGGTCAGCCGGGGATTTTGTCGGGTGGTTATGATTTGAAGGTGATGACGGCCGGCCCTAACGAGGCCATGGCACTGGTGGCTGCCGGTTCGACCCTGGCTCGTCGCCTGTTGTCGCATCCGTTCCCGGTGGTCGTGGCGTGTCCTGGGCATGCGGTGGCCAAGGGTGCGTTTCTTCTGTTGTCGGCTGACTACCGCATCGGTGTCGATGGCCCGTTCAGCATTGGCCTGAACGAAGTGCAGATCGGCATGACCATGCACCATGCCGGTATCGAACTGGCCCGTGATCGTCTGCGCAAGTCGGCGTTCCATCGCGCGGTGATCAACGCCGAGATGTTCAACCCACAAAACGCCGTGGACGCCGGCTTCCTCGATAAGGTGGTGTCGGCCGAAGAGCTGCAAGACGCGGCGCTGGCGGCGGCTCGTCAGTTGAAGAAGCTCAACATGATCGCCCACAAGAACACCAAGTTGAAAACGCGCAAGGCGCTGCTGGAGACGCTGGACAACGCGATCATCCTGGATCAGGAGCACATGGGCTAAGCCCGAACGCGTTGCACCGAAAAGCCCGACCGTCGTGTCGGGCTTTTTCTTGGGTGTCTGGTTTAAAAACTTACAACCGCTCTAGGCCGCATCTGACCCACAAGTCGGAAACATGCGCTCAAACATCGGCTATCTCCCACTTCTATAGCGGCAATTGCCGAAAACAGTGCACATCCGTACACTGCGCCACCTTTTGTCCCGGTGGGCCTTTAAATGCTGTTTGTGTTTCGTATGTTATTGATGGGCCTGCACTTTATTCTGGCCGGTGTGCTCGGAGTGATTCTCGGGCTGTGCCGTCCGTTCAATCCGGACAACAGCCGTTTGTGCGCCCGTCTGTATGCGTGGCCGGCAATGTGCATTTTGCGTTTACGGGTCAAGGCCGATGTCGGGCCGCTGATGGATAAACCCGATAGCTGCGTGATCATCGCCAACCACCAGTCCAACTACGATCTGTTTGTGTTCGGCAACGTGGTGCCCCGCCGCACCGTGTGCATCGGCAAGAAGAGCCTGAAGTGGGTGCCGCTGTTCGGGCAGTTGTTCTGGCTGGCGGGCAATGTGTTAATCGATCGCGGCAATGCGCACAAGGCACGCCAGTCGATGCTGACCACCACGCACACCTTGCAGAATGAAGACACCTCGATCTGGGTCTTCCCCGAGGGCACCCGCAACTTGGGCGAAGAGCTGCTGCCGTTCAAGAAAGGCGCGTTCCAGATGGCGATTGCCGCCGGCGTGCCAATCGTGCCGGTGTGTGTCAGCAGTTACGTCAAACACATGCGATTGAACCGCTGGCGCAGTGGGAAGATTCTGATCCGTTCGTTACCGGCAATTCCTACGGCTGGATTGAGTCTGGATGACATGCCGATGTTGATCGCCCAGTGCCGCGAACAGATGCGTGAGTGCATCGACTCGATGGATCGGCAGCTGCAAGCCGCCTGAATGAAACCCGCCCTGTGCGGGTTTTCTTTTGCCTGCGAACTCTACCGATTTTGCTGACTCTCAAGCAGTAGACAAGGTTAAGCTGAAACCTGCCTGGCACCGCCAGTCTTTACCAATAGAAAGCGACCGATAAGAAGTGAATCATCATGGGTAGAGTCGTTGCTGCTGCGGTTTACAGCGCCGGTAAAAAAGTCACCAACATCACCCTCGACGAAGGCGCTGCCTGGGCTGCCAAGCCTGGCCACTTTGTGTGGATCGGCCTCGAAGAGCCCAATGCGCAGGAGCTGTTCAACCTGCAACGCCAGTTCAACCTGCACGAACTGGCCATCGAAGACGCCCTGGAAAAACACAGCCGACCGAAGCTGGAAACGTTCGGCGATGCGCTGTTCATCGTCACGTATTCACCGATCCGCAACGAAGGCAAATTGCAGTTCATCGAGACGCATATCTTCGCCGGCAAGGGTTACATCATTACCGCACGTAACGGTCATTCGGCGTCCTACGCCCATGTCCGACAGCGTTGTGAGGCGCGCCCGCTGTTGCTGGAGCATGGGGAAGATTTCGTACTCTATGCCATCCTCGATTTCGTGATTGAAAACTACCAGCCGATGGGCGAAGCGATTCATGCCGAGATCGATGAGCTGGAGAGTAATGTCCTCTGCGGTTCCCTGAACGAACGCGACATCCAGAAACTCCACGGCCTGCGCCGCGATGTATTGCGCTTGCGCCGGTACGCGGCACCGATGGTGGAGATCGGTGAGGAACTGCAAAAGCTGAGCTTTCCGTTTATCGACAAAAATATGCGCCCGTATTTCCGCGATGTGCAGATTCATGTCACGCGGCAACTGGAAGACCTGACGACCCTGGCGGACATTGCCAGCCAGACCATCGAGGTCGGGGTGTTGCTGGAGGCGTCACGCCAGAGCGTGGTGCAGCGCAAGTTTGCGGCATGGGCGGCGATTCTGGCATTCCCGACCGCGGTGGCCGGGATCTATGGGATGAACTTCCAGAACATGCCGGAGTTGAGCTGGCATTACGGGTATTTCGCGGTGCTGGGGTTTATCACCGTTGGGTGCGTCGGTTTGTGGGCGAGCTTCAAAAAGTCTGGGTGGTTGTAGTCGGGACCGAGGCGTCTGCAAAATTCGCGGGCAGCCTCGCTCCTACAGGGTTATCCGTAGGAGCGAGGCTTGCCCGCGAAGCTTTTAAGGCTTAACCGAGTCAGTCTCAGGCTTGTGCGCCACAAACCGCATCATCCACTCTGCGACGGTAGTGCCGTGATGCTCGTGTTCAAGACTCGCCATACCTTGCGAATAAATCTGCTCGCCCAGTGCTTCCTGGCGGATATCCAGCAGCGCCCGCGAGTAATCGTGAATGAACTCCGGATGCCCCTGGAAGCACAGCACCTGATCGTTGATGTGGTACGCGGCGAACGGGCAGAAATCGCTAGAAGCAATCACCGTCGCGTTTTCCGGCAATGCGGTGACCTGATCCTGGTGACTGATCAGCAACGTCAGTTCTTCCCTCACCGGGCTCATCCACGGCGCCTTGGCCGCGAGTTTGTATTTGTGGGTGCCGACTCCCCAGCCCTGGGTCGCCCGCTCGCTCTTGCCGCCCAATAGCAGCGCCAACAGTTGGTGACCGAAGCACACGCCCAGCAGTTTGTCGCCACGCTCGTAGCGCTTCAGCAGATACGTCTTGAGGGTTTGAATCCATGGGTCGGTGCCGAAGGAATCGGCCTTGCTGCCGGTGACCAGATACGCATCGAAGGTCAGGTCATCGCTGGGATAATCGCCCTGCATCACGTTGTACACGCTGAATTCGGCCGCGATGGGTTGCTGCGAAAACAGACGCTGGAACATCTGCCCGTAACCCTGATATTGATCGACCAGTTCCGGACGCAGGATGTCGGTTTCCAGAATGCAGATGCGTAACGACATAAAAAATACCTGACACATGGTGGGAATAATGCACACCCCAGAGCCTGCCTTGAAACACGGTGGCAAGGCAAGCCCCGGAAGGCGTCATCGGTCCCTTGGAACGTCCCCTTAGAACAACGCGTCCTTGGCGGCTTTCTCCAGCAACAGCGCAGGCGGCGTGAAGCGTTCGCCATATTGCTCGGCCAGGTACTGGGCGCGGGCAACAAAGTCTTTCACACCGTACTGGTTGATGAATTGCAGCGCACCGCCGGTCCAGGCTGCGAAGCCGATGCCGAAGATCGAGCCAACGTTGGCATCCGCCGTCGAGGTCAGCACGCCCTCCTCTACACAACGCACGGTTTCGATGGCCTGGATGAACAGCAAGCGATCGCGCACGTCTTTCGGCGAAATCTGCCCGGCGGCTTTCTCGAAGCGGGTTTTCAGCTCCGGCCACAAATGTTTCTGCCCGGCGGCCGGGTAATCGTAGAAACCACCTCCAGCGGCCTTGCCCGGACGCTTGAATTCCTTGAGCAACAAGTCAATCACGGCAAACGCCGGGTGCTCAATCAGCGGTTTCCCTTCCGCTTGCAGGTCTTTGGCGGTTTGCTGGCGGATATGGCTCATGAGGCTGAGGGAAACTTCGTCGGAGATCGCCAGAGGCCCGACGGGCATGCCGGCCTTGCGCGCTTCGGTCTCGATCATCGGCGCGCTCACGCCTTCGCCGAGCATCGCGATGCCTTCGTTGGTGAAGGTGCCAAACACCCGCGACGTAAAAAAGCCACGACTGTCATTGACCACAATCGGAGTTTTCTTGATTTGCAGGACGAAATCGAAACCGCGAGTCAGGGTTTCGTCGCTGGTATGGACGCCTTTGATGATTTCCACCAACGGCATTTTCTCCACGGGACTGAAGAAATGCAGGCCGATGAATTTGCTCTGGTCTGGCACGGCGGTGGCCAGGCCACTGATCGGCAACGTCGAGGTATTGGAGGCGATCACCGCGTCCGGGCCGACGACGGTTTGCGCTGCCGATGAGACCCTGGCTTTAAGCTCGCGATCTTCAAACACCGCTTCGATAATCAAATCGCAACCAGCCAGATCCGCGTCATTTTCGGTGGTATGGATTCGCGTCAGAATCGCCTCGCGCTGCTCCCGGCTCAACTGACCCCGAGCAACCTTCTTGTCCAGCAGCGCCGCCGAGTGAGCCTTGCCCTTCTCTGCCGCGGCGAGGTTGATGTCTTTGAGCACCACATCGATACCGGCCGAGGCGCTGACAAACGCGATGCCCGCGCCCATCATCCCGGCGCCGAGCACGCCGACTTTCTTCGTCACGTAAGGCGCTATGCCCTGAGGTCGCGAACCGCCGGCATTGATCTCATTGAGCTGGAACCAAAAGGTGCCGATGAGGTTTTTCGACACCTGGCCCGTAGTCAGTTCGGTGAAGTAGCGGGTTTCGATCAGGTGCGCGGTGTCGAAATCCACCTGAGCGCCCTCCACCGCGGCGCAGAGGATTTTCTCCGGCGCGGGCAGGCACCCCTGGGTTTTACTACGTAGGATCGACGGCGTGATGGCCAGCATCTGCATGACTTTCGGATCCGACGGCGTACCGCCAGGGATCTGATAACCCTTCACATCCCAACGCTGCACAGCAACCGGATGAGCAGCAATCCACGCCCGCGCCTTGGCCATCAGCTCATCGTGATCAACAGCCAACTCATCGATCAACCTCGCTTGCAGCGCCTGTTGCGGGCGGATTTTCTTGCCTTCCAGCAGATACGGCAGAGCTTTTTCGATGCCCAGCATGCGCACCATGCGCACCACCCCGCCGCCGCCCGGCAACAGGCCGAGGGTGACTTCCGGCAGGCCAAGCAGCACCGACGGGTTGTCGAGCGCCACACGGTGATGGCATGCCAGGCAGATTTCCCAACCGCCGCCGAGCGCCGCACCGTTAATGGCGGCAACCACCGGTTTACCGAGGGTTTCCAGGGTGCGCAACTGGCCCTTGAGGGTCAGCACCATGTTGTAAAAGGCTTGGGCTTCGGACTTGCCGACCTTGATCAGTTCATTGAGGTCGCCACCGGCGAAGAAGGTTTTCTTGGCCGAGGTGATGATCACGCCGGCAATCGCATCCTTGTCGGCGACCAGGCGCTCGACACAGGTGGCCATGGCCTCGCGGTAGACCGCGTTCATGGTGTTCGCGCTCTGGCCCGGCATGTCGATGGTCAGGACGACGATCCGGTCCGGGCCCTTTTCGTAACGAATGGCTTGGGTCATGGCAATTTTCCTTGAGTCGGATTTTCTTAAACGCAGGCTCAGAGGCGTTCGATGATGGTGGCAATGCCCATGCCGCCGCCGACACACAATGTCGCCAGGCCATAGCGCAGGCGCCGGGTTTCCAGTTCATCGAGCAGCGTGCCGAGAATCGCGCAACCGGTGGCGCCGAGCGGATGGCCCATGGCGATGGAGCCGCCGTTGACGTTGACCTTGTCCGGGTCGATGGCCATGTCCTTGATGAACTTCAACACGACCGAGGCGAACGCTTCATTGACTTCGAACAGGTCGATGTCTTCGACCCGCAGCCCGGCCTTGGCCAGTGCCTTGCGGGTGGCCGGCGCCGGGCCGGTGAGCATGATGGTCGGGTCGGTGCTGGTGACTGCCGTGGCGACGACCCGCGCCCGTGGCTGCAAGCCCAGCGCCCGGCCCTTCGCTTCGGAGCCGATCAGCATCAGCGCCGCGCCATCGACGATCCCGGAGCTGTTGCCCGGCGTGTGAACGTGGTTGATCCGCTCGACCTGGCTGTACACCCGCAATGCCGTGGCGTCGAAGCCCATTTGCCCGATCATTTCGAAACTTGGCTTGAGCTTGCCCAGGCCTTCCATCGTCGAATCGGCGCGAATGAACTCATCGTGATCAAGCAGGATGATGCCGTTCTGGTCCTGCACCGGCACCAGCGACTTGTTGAAGGAACCATCCGCCCGCGCCCGCGCCGCTTTCTGCTGGGAGTGCAACGCGAAGGCATCGACGTCCTGACGACTGAAACCTTCGATTGTCGCGATCAGGTCAGCACCCACGCCCTGGGGTGTGAAATGGCTGTGCAAGTTGGTTTCCGGGTCCAGCGCCCAGGCCCCGCCGTCGCTGCCCATGGCCACGCGGGACATCGACTCGACGCCACCGACCACCACCAGATCTTCGAAGCCGGAACGCACTTTCATCGCGCCCAGGTTCACTGCTTCCAGCCCCGACGCGCAGAAGCGATTGAGTTGCACACCCGCCACGCTGACGTCCCAATCGGCCACTTGTGTGGCGGTCTTGGCAATGTCGGCGCCCTGATCACCGATAGGCGTCACGCAGCCAAGCACCACGTCGTCGACCTGACTGGTGTCCAGGGAGGTGCGCTGCTGCAACGCCGTCAGCAGCCCGGCCACCAGGTTCACTGGCTTGACGCTGTGCAAGGCGCCATTGGCCTTGCCTTTGCCACGGGGCGTGCGTAACGCGTCAAATATCAAAGCTTGGGTCATGGCGTTCTCGAACCTGAGGGTGATCTCTATACCCTCACCTTATGCCGAGCAGCCGTGGATTCAATGACCACAGCGCTCATTGGCGTTGACGGTCACGCTCAGACGAACGGTAGTCAGCTATCGGATTAATCGATTCGTGTCACCAAGCTGTCTAGCCAACGGGCGCCCAAGAAGATGGCCATAGGCCTCATGTCTTTTTGGCAGTGGTCAGCGCTAAGTCCATACGAAATGGATCTAAGCCAAGCGTGACGCGGGCCCTAATGTAAACCTGTACGAAGTTGTCGTCGGGTTTTGCCGAGGCTCTCGTCCTACAGGAAGTGCAGCGCTCTGCCGTCATGGAGATATGCAGGCAGGCAACCAGGAAATAACAAAAAAGGCGGTCAAGCCATGTTCAAACATTCGAAAGTACGTCAAGCCGGGCTCATTCTATTTGCTACTACGCTGTTGTTGATTTTGCCGAACCTGACCAAGGTGCTTGGCTGATCGAGCAGCGGGGGTTTTCATTTCGCCTGATAAAAATGTGACTGGCTCGCTATCCGGGCCGGCGTGGCTGTGCCAACCTTTGCGGCACTTCCACGACATGGACGACGATCACTTGAAAGCGCTCATTCTGTTTGGGGCCTTGCTGCTCAGCACGCCTCTGTCTGCCGCGCAGCTGAATCTTGAGCTGGGCGCGAGCCCTCGCACGTGGCAGACCGAGGAATTGCTCAAGCATCCTCAGGCTCAGACCATCACGATCACTAACGACGTTTCCTACAAACGGGACATGAGCTATCGCGCCGTGCCGTTGGCGGCGTTGTTGACGGGCATCAAGCCTGACGACCACTTGCAAGCCGTGGCCCTGGACGGTTTTGCCGCCGAACTGGCCGCCGCGCCGTTGCTCAATACCCAGGGCGCGCGGGCCTGGCTGGCGATTGAAGACCCGGCCAAGCCGTGGCCGCCGCTGTCCGAGGGCAAGCCCAGTGCCGGGCCGTTCTATCTGGTCTGGACCGATCCACAGGCGGGCAATATCAGTCCCGAGCAATGGCCGTTCGAAGTGGCGAGCATCAAGCGCATGGCCCCGGTGGCTGAGCGCTTCCCTGCCCTGTTACCCGATCCTGCGCTGAAGGCGGACCATCCGGTGAACAAGGGCTTTGCGCTGTTTCAGAAGAACTGCCTGGCCTGTCATCGACTCAATGGCGCGGGGGACGCGCAGTTCGGGCCGGACCTGAATATTCCGTTCAACCCGACCGAGTATTTCGGCGCAGACTTCCTCAAGCGTTACATCCGTGACCCGCAGAGCTTGCGCCAGTGGCCGCAGGCGAAGATGCCCGGGTTCTCACCGACGGTGTTGCCGGAGGGGGATCTGGAGTTGTTGGTGGGGTATTTGAAACACATGGCGGGACGCAAGGTGTCTTCGGCCAAGTAAACATCCACCTGTGGCGAGGGAGCTCGCTCCCGCTGGGGCGCGAAGCGGCCCTCAAATCAGGCGACGCGATCCGTCAGGCAAACCGCATTCGCCGGGTTTGCGACTGCTGCGCAGCCGAGCGGGAGCAAGCTCCCTCGCCACAATGAATGACTGCTACTGCTGTTGGACGGAGATCACCGGCGCAGGCGTCGGCGCGACCAACACCTTGGCATGCATCTGCTCATACCCGCCGCCACGGCGCATACCGCGCACCGGACAGGCGTCGAGGTAGTCCAGGCCCACGGCCAGTTTCAAGTGACGTTCAGGCCGGGCCAGTTCGTTGGTCACATCGAAGCTATACCAGGCGTCATTCAGCCAGGCTTCCGCCCAGGCGTGACTGGCCAGGTGTTCACTGTTCTCGCTGTACAAATACCCCGACACATAACGCGAGGGGATGCCCAGGCTGCGGGCGCAGGCGAGAAACGCATGGGTATGGTCCTGGCAGACCCCGGAACGCCCGGCGAAAGCTTGCGCGGCGCTGGTCTCCACTTCGGTGGCACCTGGCGTGTAGGTCATGTGCTGGTTCAGGCCATGCATCAAATCGATCAGCGCCGTGCGATCCCGCCGTTGCTTGCACGCCTTCCCGGCAAACGCGCGCAGGGCTTCGTCGGCTTCGGTCAGCCGGGTGAAACGCAGGAACGGCAGCGCCGACTGACTCTCGTGCTCGGCTTCGCGCAGCTCGTCGATATCGACCTGGCCACGGGCGCCGATGATGATCGCCTCATGCGGCTCGTCCAGGGTCAACACATGCAGGATGTTGCCGAACGGATCGAGTTGCGCGCGCACCGGGCGCGGCAGGTCAAGTTGCCAGCTCAGCACGTGCTGGCGCTCGCTGTCGTGGGGTGTCAGTCGCAGGTACTGGATGCTCGCCCGCACCTGATCTTCGTAGTGATAGGCGGTCTCGTGGCTAATGGAAAGTCTCATGCAGCCTCCAGATAGGAACTGTGTATGGCATTGCCCAACTGGCGCACCAGCGGGATGAACTCGGTCAGCCAGGTGTGCAGGCCTTCGTCGAGGATTTCGTTGATACCGGTGTAGCGCAGGCGCGCGTCCATTTCCGCCGCCAGGCGTTGTGCGGGACGGCCGTTGGCCCCCGGTAGTTGAGCGAGAATCTGATCGACCTCTTCGGTGCAGGCTCGCAGGGATCGCGGCACATCGGCGCGCAGCAATAACAGCTCGGCCACATGCCGGGCGCCGGGGGCGTCGCGGTAGATTTCGGTGTAGGCCTCGAACGATGACAAGGCCCGCAACAAGGCGCTCCATTGGTAATAGGCGTGGGCCGTACCGTCACTGACTGCTTCGGCTTGATCGCCGGCCATTTCGTAACGGGCATCTAGCAGGCGCAAGGTGTTGTCGGCCCTTTCGATGAAGGTGCCCAGACGAATGAAGCGGAACGCGTCGTTACGCATGATCGTGCCGTAGCAAGCGCCGCGGAACAGGTGGGAACGTTCCTTGATCCACTCACAGAAACGGCTCATGCCGTAGCGACTCAAGCCCTGCTCGGCGATCCCGCGAATTTCCAGCCAGGTGGCGTTGATGTTTTCCCACATGTCGGCGGTGATTCGCCCACGCACCGCATGGGCGCTGGCTCGCGCGGCACCGAGGCAGCTGTAGATGCTCGCCGGGTTGGCCGCGTCCAGGGCGAAAAAATGCAGCAGCCGTTCGGCATGCAGATCGCCGTGGCGCGCCAGGTAATCGTCCAGGGTGCCAGTGATCAGCAACGGCATGGCCAGTTCGTGCAAGCCGTCGCCACGACCGTCCTGGGGCATCAGCGACAGCGAATAACTGATGTCGAGCATCCGCGCGAGGTTTTCCGCCCGCTCCAGGTAACGCGACATCCAGTACAGATCCGAGGCAGTTCTACTTAACATGGCAAGCTTCCTTCAATCCTCGACCACCCAGGTGTCCTTGGTTCCGCCGCCCTGGGACGAGTTCACCACCAGGGAGCCTTCACGCAAGGCGACACGGGTCAAACCGCCGGGCACAACCCGGGTTTCGCGGCCAGACAATACAAACGGACGCAGGTCGATGTGGCGCGGTGCGATGCCGTTTTCGACAAAGGTCGGACAGGTCGACAACGACAACGTCGGTTGCGCGATGTACGCGTGGGGCTTGGCTTTGATCCGCTCGCGGAAAGACTCGATCTCCGCTGCCGTCGCCGCCGGCCCCACCAGCATTCCGTAACCGCCGGAGCCTTGGGTTTCCTTGACCACCAGCTCCGGAAGGTTGGCCAGCACGTGGGACAGTTCAGAAGGATTACGACACTGCCACGTCGGCACGTTCTTCAGGATCGGCTCTTCATCGAGGTAGAAACGAATCATGTCCGTGACGAAGGGATACACCGACTTGTCGTCCGCGACCCCGGTGCCGATGGCATTCGCCAGCACCACATTGCCGGAGCGGTAGGACGACAGCAGCCCTGGAACGCCAAGCATCGAATCGGGGTTGAACGCCAGCGGATCGAGGAACGCATCGTCGAGGCGACGGTAGATCACGTCGACCGCTTTCGGCCCGTCCGTGGTGCGCATGAACACCTTGTCGTCGCGCACGAACAGGTCGGCGCCTTCCACCAGTTCAACGCCCATTTCCCGAGCGAGGAACGCATGCTCGAAAAACGCACTGTTGAAACGCCCCGGCGTCAGCACCACCACGCTCGGGTTGTCGATCGGGCTGGAGCTTTTCAGAGTGTCGAGCAGCAGGTTCGGGTAGTGGTCGATCGGTGCGATGCGCTGGGCCGCGAACAACTCGGGGAACAGGCGCATCATCATCTTGCGGTCTTCGAGCATGTAGCTCACGCCGCTGGGGGTACGCAGGTTGTCTTCGAGCACGTAGTAGGTGCCGTCGCCATCGCGCACCAGGTCGACACCGGAAATGTGCGAATAGATATCGCGGTGCAGATCCAGCCCTTGCATCGCCAACTGGTATTGCTCGTTGGCCAGCACTTGTTCGGCCGGGATGATGCCGGCCTTGATGATGCGCTGCTCGTGATAGAGGTCGGCAAGGAACATGTTCAATGCCTTGACCCGCTGAATGCAGCCGCGTTCGACGACCCGCCATTCACTGGCGGGGATGCTGCGGGGAATGGTGTCGAAGGGAATCAGGCGCTCTGTCCCCTGCTCATCACCATAGAGCGTGAAGGTAATCCCGGCACGATGAAATAACAGATCGGCCTCGCGTCGCCGTTGTGCCAAAAGCTCGTCAGGCGTTTCGGCCAGCCAACGGGCAAACTCCCGATAATGCGGACGGACCTGGCCGCCGGCATCGTACATTTCATCAAAAAAGGTGCGGATCATGCCGTACTCCTTGTCACACGGACATCCAGGCCTTCGCAAGGCCCGTGCCATAGGCAGAAACGCTTTGATATCAATCAGTTGGATAATGTCGCTGCGCGCACCGCACCAATCCTGTGCGGTAAATGCCCCACCCTGATCGCCCCCGCTTCATGGCGAAGCAATGCTGTCGCCTATCAGCAGCATAGTCAGAGTTGATTTCACTGCTCGGGAGGGAGATGCGGATAATCCGTACATTCGCTGGAAAACTGATCGCTCTTCCCTTTAGCCGCCTGTTCAGGTGGCTTTTTTTTGTCCGTTTGAAATGTGGCGAAATAAAAAGATCGAAACAAAAACGGCCAACCCAAAGGTCAGCCGTTACTAAGTGTCACTGTTCATAAGCTTATGCGAGTAGCCCTCGTATCTCCTGTTTGACGCCCCATCCCTCGATGATGCCACCCAGAGGCTCGACCACCGCCTCGAAGTCCTGCTCGAAGTCGCCGATCCCGTCGTAGGTGGCGTACATCACTTTGCTCAGTTCCAGCGACCACGCGCCGTCGTCACGCGCGCTGATCTGGGCATTCAAGGATTCACCACAAAAATGACCTGCCGCCCTGCGTGCCCGCTCCTCGTCCGGGAAAATGGCGTAGAACTCGATGGGATGGAATCGTGAAAAATCGAAACCGCCTTCTTTCATGCGGCGCAGCACGCTGCTGCTGATGTCTTCTTGATAGGCTGTGCTCATGAAACGTCCCCCTCAGACTGATGGATAGACTTTCCGTATTCCCTGCACTTTCGATGCGGCAACAGAGGTTGCCGCCGGGAAACAAGCATGTAGCTGACAAGACCAGACCTTAGCGAGTCACTCGCTGATCTCGGTTGCAGAGTAGCCTCAAGACAGAGCCGCTGCCAAGGCCTGGTGGTGAATGTGACAGGAGGTGTATCAAATCGGAGTAATACTGAGGATTTCAATGCTGTTTTGGGATTTCAGACTTTTGACGGTCGGATCAGCGGTACGACCCTCCAGATCATTGAGGTCCAGTTCGGCAGCGACCGGCAGGCGTCGGGCGCGAACGAGTTTGGCGGCTTGCTCCTTGCTCGGGCACTCCTCGCACTCGAAGAGTTCGTCGACTGATTCACCGTGATCATCCACGAAAGTGATTTTCCACTTTTGCATCGGTGCCTCCTCGGTAAAACCCATGGATGGGCTTACATCTATCTCGACTCGTGCATTGGCCGATCGTTCCAAGGGATCCTAAAAGCAAGACATGAAAAAAGGCCGTCACCCGCGTGTTTCACACACCGGCGACGGCCTTTCTTATCGACGAAGCATCAGTCGTTGCTAGGTTTGTTCACTGCTTGCAGCACGTACTGCGGCAACGCGAAGGCACCAATGTGGATTTCCGGGTTGTAATAGCGGGTGATGATGCCGCTGCCGGCGAAGCGCTGTTGCAGGGTTTCGCGGGACAATTTGCGATAAGCGGTATCGGTCGCGCCCCAGGCGAAGGTCATTGCGCCGCCGATGTAGGTCGGCACGGCTGCCTGATAGAAGTGCCAGTCCGGGAACAGGCTGCGCAGGCGACCGGCGGTGGTTTTGACTTCTTCGATTTGCATGAACGGGGTGCCGTTCTGGGTCACCAGAATGCCGCCTTCGTTCAGGCAGCGGTGGCAAGCCTGGTAGAAGTTTTCGGAGAACAGCACTTCGCCCGGACCGATCGGGTCGGTGGAGTCGGAAATGATCACGTCGAACTTTTCGGTGGTGGTGGCGACGAAACGCATGCCGTCGTCGATCACCAGGTTCAGGCGTGGATCATCGAACGCCCCCTTGGAGTGGTTCGGCAGGAATTCCTTGCACATGTCGACCACGGTGCCGTCGATTTCGACCATGGTGATGTGCTCGACGCTGCGGTGCTTGGCCACTTCACGCAGCATGCCGCCGTCGCCACCACCGATGATCAGCACGCGCTTGGCGGTGCCATGGGCGAGGATCGGCACGTGGGTGAGCATTTCGTGGTAGATGAATTCGTCGGCTTCGGTGGTCTGGATTACGCCATCCAGCGCCATCACCCGGCCCATGCGCGGGTTTTCGAAAATCACCAGGTGCTGGTGTTCGGTGCGCACTTCGTGCAGCAGTTTTTCCATGCGAAAACGCTGGCCATAGCCTTCGTAGAGGGTTTCCAGGTACTCGCTGGTTGGGGTATTGCTCATGGGAAGTGCTCCGATGAATGCGGGTGGCAACGGACGGTTACCCGCCCATGATGGCCAATCGATCGCCTCGATTGACCGGGAAAGGCGCGCATTCTACGTCGCGGAACATGACAGGTCGAACCTTCTGATGCACACACCGGTAGGAGCGAGGCTTGCCCGCGAAGAACGATGACTCGGTCTATCAGGTACACCGCAGCGATCCTTTCGCGGGCAAGCCTCGCTCCTACCATGAAGATCGTCAGATCCGCACATCGCCTCTTGGCCCGGCGATGGCCCAGATGATCAGGCCCAGCACCGGCAGCAGCAGGATCAACAGCACCCAAAGGACTTTCATCCCGGTTTCGGCGCCACTTTTAAGCACGTTGATGATGGCCCAGATATCCAGGGCAAAAATAATCAGGCCGATCAGGGTGTTGAACGTGGAACCCATGGTGTCGCTCCAAAAAAATGGTAGGCACTCTTAGGATAGTCGGGCCTGGCGAGGGTTCCGTTTTATTACCGTTGTAGACGGTTTCAGACGTGGATGGCCACTTTCAGGGCTTCCAGGGAGGGCGCGGCGGCGATGCCGACTTCGGCGCACAACTCCAGCACCCGTGGCACGTCGTTGCCAAAGACCAGCACCACTTGCAGTTCGTCGTCGAGCAACTGGCTGAAATTCATCAAGGTGTAGCCACCGTTTTCCTTGTTCAGGCTGCTCATCTGCACCTGAATGCGATTGAGTGCCGTGAGGGCTTCGGTTTTGGCCAGTTGCTTGGGCTTGATGTTGAACTCAACGCCGGGGCCGAACGAGGCGACGATCTGCGCGAACAGGTCCATGTAGGTGTCGGCCTGGAACAGCACGGTTTCCGGCAGACTGCCGACGACAACCCACTCGCCCAACGGGATCGGAAAGGTGTCGTCGTAGTTGATATCTGGATTGGCCGCCAGAAAAGCCTCGGGATCGGCGTAGGCCTGAGCCGCTTCGTCAGCGATTTTCAGGATTTCGTCCTCGCCCATGCACCCGGAGCTGATTTTGCTGATGAGTTCGACGAGTGCGGCTTTCATGAGGTGGATCCTGTAGCGAGGGAATTTTGAGGGCGCGAAGGATACCGCATTCGGAAACGGATTGCGGGACCTGGCAGGAACCTGTGGCGAGGGGGCTTGCCCCCGTTCGGCTGCGAAGCAGTCGTAAATCCGGTGAATGTGGTCTATCTGAATGACCGCGATCGCTGATTTTGGGGCTGCTTCGCAGCCCAGCGGGAGCAAGCTCCCTCGCCACAAAAGCCCGAATCAGGCCAGGAGTTTTTGCAGCTGAGCCGTGGTATCCGCCGCGCCCATGGTCTTGGCCGCGTCCAGCGCAGACACGCCATTGGCGTCCTTGGCTTTCGGATCGGCGCCTTTGCTGATCAGGTAGTCGATGATTTCGACGCGGTTGAACATCGCCGCCATCATCAGCGCAGTGCGTCCGTCGAAGGACGAACCTTCCACTTCAGCGCCACCCTCGACCAACGCCTTGACCACTGCCAGATCACCCTTGAATGCCGCGCCGGCAATCGGGCTCTGGCCGTTGTCGTTGCGAATCTCGGGATCGGCCTTGTGTTCGAGCAAAACTTTTACGGTGTCGACATGGCCGTGGTACGCGGCGAGCATCAGTAAAGTGTCGCCCTTGTGGTTGCGCAGGTTCGGCGGCAGGCCCTTGGTCAGCAGCGCAGCCATCATGGCCGCATCGCCCTCGCGCGCTTTGTTGAACACCTGTTCGGCAAATTCAGCAGCCTCTTCGGGGGTCATCTGGCGGCTTTTGTCTGACATTGGGGACTCCACATTCGGTCAATCGGAAAGCCGATAGTTTCCCGAGCAGCCCGGAACCTGTCACTTGTTTTTTCTCATGGACGGTCATAGCGATATTCAATAGCGACCCTTTCAATAGCGATGCCTGCCTCCGTAAATATCCGCCAGCACCTGCTCGGTGACTCGCACGTAGGTTTCGGTGCCCGGCAGCCAGGCATAAATCGGGTCATCGCCGGTTTTGCTCGGGTCGAAGGCTTCGTCCTTGAGCCGGGTCTTCTGGTACTTGAAGGTCCCGGTGGTTTCCATTTTCACTTTCACCCGCAGGAACAGTGGCACCGCATAGGCCGGCATTTGTTGCCTGGCGAACGCCAGCAACTCACTGAAATCCAGGGTCGCCAGGGATTCGGCCGGTGTAATGGCCGCCATCCCCGCCCGCCCGTTGGTGTTGTGGATTTCCACGCCATAGGCCACGGCTTCGGCGATGTGCGGGTGTTGCAACAGGATGTTCTCGACCTCGGTGGTGGAGACGTTTTCGCCCTTCCAGCGGTAGGTGTCGCCCAGGCGATCGACAAACTGCGCGTGACCGAAACCGATGTTGCGCAGCAGGTCACCGGTATTGAAGTAGCGGTCGCCCTTCACGAACACATCGTGGAGCACCACTTTTGCGGTCTTCTGCGGATCGGTGTAGCCGTCCAGAGGTGCCTTGTCGTCGATCCTCGCCAACAACAGCCCCTGCTCGCCCTTGGCCACTTTGCGCATGAACCCCTTGGCATCCCGCGTGGGGGCACCGCTGTCGTGGTCGTACGCCACCAGCTCCCAGGACATCAGGGAAAAGCCAATGGTGTTGTCGAAGTTGAGGATGTTGGTGAAACCAATATTGCCGTCGCTGGCGGCGTACAGCTCGCAGATGTGGTCGACGGCAAATCGCGTCTTGAACTCGTTCCACGCGCCGGGGCGCAGACCATTGCCGATCATCTTCCTCACGCTGTGCCGACTGTCGTCGACGCTGCGCGGTTGATCCACCAGGTAGCGACACAATTCGCCAACGTACCCGAGGGTGGTCGCCCGGTATTTGCGCACGTCGCTCCAGAACTGGCTGGCGCTGAACTTGCGGCGGATGGCAAACCCCGACGACCCGCTGATCGCCGAGCCCCAGCACACGCAGAGCCCGGTGGCGTGGTACAGCGGCAAGGTGCAATAGACGACGTCCTGCGGCTGCATGTCCAGGGCGATCAGCCCGAAGCTGGCGGAGCTGCGCATCCAGCGGCCGTGTTTGAACACCCCGGCCTTGGGCAACCCGGTAGTGCCCGAGGTGTAGATATAGAAACAAGGGTCATCGAAAAAAACCTGCCGGCTGCTGACGGGATTGTCACTGGGCGCGTCGCAGCTGGCCGCCATCAGGTTAATGAAGCCATCGGGCGTTTTGCCCGGATCGCGATAAGTATCTTGATCGGCGACAAACCAGGTGCGCGCCACATCGATGGCCACCCGCTCGCGGACCGCATTGAAGGCCGGAACCAGCTCTTCTCCGACCACAATCCCTACAGGCGCCACCAGATTCAGGCTATGAACCAGGGTATCGCGGGTCTGGGAGGTATTCAGCAAGGCGCTGATCGCACCGACCTTGGCCACCGCCAATATCGTCACCAGCAGTTCCACACGGTTCTCGATAAACACCGCGACCACATCGCCCTTGCCGATGCCTTGGGCAATCAGGTGATGGGCGATGCGATTGGCCCACTGATTGGCCTGTGCATAAGTGAGCATCACGTCGCCCTGCAGCAATGCCGGGCCATCGGGATTGCGCAACGTCGCCTGCTCGAAGCTCCAGCCGAGACCACACGGTTGGGTCGGGTCCTTGACGTTGGCGACTTTCATGCCCTTCACCACGCGGGGGATGGCTTTGGCAATGGAAGGCAGCTTGCGGAGCATCATGCCCCAGGTAATCGTGTCGTGCAGCGTGCGGCTCATGGTTGCTCCCGTTCGATCTTTTTATTGTCGGGTGGCGTTGATTGAGGCCGAAAATACGTCAGGGCTTCTTGAGCTGTACACGCGGTTTTTGCAATGTTTTGTATCCGCGACCGATGCCTTCGCAAAGCGGAACTCCGCCGTTGCGATTGGTTCCATCCAGTTGTCGACGATCTCGCAAAATGCAGGATGCACGATGGCCATTCATGCAAATTGCACGAAAGCCAAAAAATCATAAAAATGTAACTTACTGATTTATATGAAATTTTAAAAATATAGGTGCTGGCACAATCACTGCAACTACCCCTCCATGTTGCCCTTCAAGCACAAAATGGAGCTGATAGACATGAGCCTGATCCAGGAAAAATTTTCGTCGCTGTTCTCCAACTTCGAAGTGACCACCCAGCCCCGGCCGGATGGCGGCATTCTGCTGACCCTGCGCAGCCACGACGGTAAAGTCTTCAAACGTTCGATTTCCTACCAGCAATTGCATGCCGGCGATCAGCTGTCATGGGTCATCAGCGCGATTCGCCGTGACGTCGCCGAACAGGCCAGCGAACTGCCGCAGATTTCCATGCTGCAAAGCCAGCAACGGTTCGCACTGCCGACCTATCACTCGGCATAAACCGTAACAGCGCTATAAACGATCAGGCCGTGAGAGCTTTCGCTTCACGGCCTGAGTTGTTTCTACGGCTGATGTTTAAAAGACAGACGGACTGATCCGCGCAAAACTGTCCACCGTCACATGCCCTGCCAACTCCCCGCCTTCACGTGCCAGGCCACAGGTGGCCATGCCGGCCGTGCGCGCCGCGTCCAGTTCCTGAACGATGTCGGACAGAAACAGAATCTGCGAAGCCTCGACACCAATCCCCTGGGTGATGCGCTGGTAGGACTGCGCTTCGCGCTTGGGCCCTGAAGTGGTGTCGAAATAGCCACTGAACAGTGGCGACAGATCCCCCGCCTCCGAACAACCGAAAATCAGTTTTTGCGCCTGAATCGATCCCGAGGAATACACAAACAGTTGATAGCCTTCCTGATGCCAGCGTTTCAGCGCTTCAACGGCGTCCGGGTAAACGTGGCCTTTCAACTGCCCGGCCAGATACCCCTGCTCCCAGACCATGCCTTGCAACGCCTTGAGCGGCGTGGCCTTGCGGTCTTCGGCGATCCAGCCCAAGAGGATTTCGATAACCCGCTCGACGTCGGCTTGTGGTTCACCGCCGTCACGCCGCACAGCCTCGAGCTGTTCGGCGACGTCAGCACGTTCGGCATTTTCGCGAACGAAGTCCGGCAGGTGTTTGGCCGCGTACGGAAACAACACGTCGAACACAAAACTCACCGCGCTGGTGGTGCCTTCGATGTCGGTGAGAATCGCTTTGATCGGCATCGGTTCAGTCCTCAAGACACGGGAAGTGGCTGGCGATGTCATCGCCGGTGAAGTTGGCCACCCAGCCTTCGGGGTTGTTGAACAGGCGGATTGCGACGAAATGCGGGTTTTCACCCATGTCGAACCAGTGCTTTGTGCCGGCTGGCACCGAGATCAGGTCGTTCTTCTCGCAGAGCACGGCGTACACGTAATCGTCGATGTGCAGGGTGAACAAGCCACGGCCGGCGACGAAAAATCGCACTTCGTCTTCGCCATGACGGTGTTCATCGAGAAACTTGGCACGCAACTCGGCTTTTTGCGGGTGATCGCTTTTCAAGCTGACCACGTCGACGGTGATGTAACCGCGCTCGGTCATCAGCTTGTCGATTTGCTCCTGGTACGCGGCGATCACTTCTTCCTGACTGGCGCCGGGCTGGATTTTCGCTGCGGCTTGCCAACGGTCGAAACGCACGCCCTGCTCGGCCAGGGTCGAGGCGATGTCTTCAAAGTGGGTCAGCACCTTGTTCGGAATGTCAGGGCTTGAGACGTGGTAAACGGACAGGCTGCTCATCAGGGCAACTCCTTAACAGTTCATGCATTACGGTTAAAGAGCGAGCGCGTCTTCAACTCGCACTCGAACAAAAATTCAAAAGCCTCGATCTGCCGCAGTGCGTCGCTCATGCGCGCGCCCCACGTGTAGAGGCCATGACCGCGAATCAGGTAGCCGACGCAATCAGGGTGGGCGTCGAGCCAAGGCTGCACCTTGGTGGCCAGCCGCGCAATGTCCTGGTCGTTGTCGAAAATCGGCACGCGCACCCGGGACTCGTGGGTCGACACGCCGCTGAAGGCCTTTTGCAGTTCGTAGTCTTCGAACTCGATGAAATCTTCCGGCGTCAGGCGCGACAGCACCGTGGCGTTCACCGAATGGGTGTGCAGCACCGCGCCGATCTCCGGACGCCAGCTATAGAGCTGGGTGTGCAACAGGGTTTCGGCGGACGGCTTCTTGCCTGGCTCCAGGCTGTTGCCTGACAAGTCGGTGGCCAGCACATCGTCTGGGCCCAGTTGGCCCTTGTGCTTGCCGGACACGGTCAGCAAGGCTTCGGTCGGCGACAGGCGGGTCGAGTAATTGCTGCTGGTGGCCGGCGACCAGCCGCGGCCATACAGAAAGCGCCCGGCGTCGATGATTTCCTGGGCGAGGTGTTCACGGGTAAGGCTCATGGCCTGTCCTCTTGCATACGTGTGGCAATGATAACGGCAGCGGCAAAGGCTGCGAGGCTGGCAATACTAAAGGTCAATGTGGCGCCGAGGGCATTCCAGCTGTAGCCGGAGTACAACGCGCCCAGTGCACCGCCGGTGCCGGCCAGCGCGGCATACAACGCCTGGCCCTGCCCTTGCTGGCGCGCGCCGAAGCTACGTTGCACGAACTGGATGGCAGCGGCGTGAAAGCTGCCGAAGGTGGCGGCGTGCAGCACCTGGGCGAACAACAGCACCCAAAGGAACTCGGCAAACGAGCCGAGCAACAACCAACGCAAAGCCGCCAGCAGGAAACTCGCCAGCAGCACCCGGCGTACCGAGAAGCGCGCGAGAATCTTGCTCATGAACAGAAACATCAAGACTTCGGCGACCACGCCGACCGCCCAGAGCATGCCGATCAGCCCGCGACTGTAACCGAGTCGCTCAAGGTGCAAGGTCAGAAAGGTGTAATACGGCCCGTGACTCATCTGCATCAGCGCCACGCACGCGTAAAACGCCAATACTCCGGGGTTGCGCAATTGCTGGAGGAATCCCTCCCCCGTCAACCGTTCACCCTGGACCGGTTGCGCGTTGGGCACCCAGAGACTGCTGACGACGATCCCGGCCATGATCAGCACCAGTGCCACCGGGTAAATGTCGAGGCTGAGCCATTCGAACAATCGGCCCAGCGCCACGACAGTGATGATGAAACCGATGGAGCCCCACAGGCGAATCTGACTGTAACGCGAGGTCTGTCCCCGCAAATGAGCCAGGGTGATGACCTCGAACTGCGGCAACACCGCATGCCAGAAAAACGCGTGCAAGGCCATGACCATCGCCAGCCAGGCGTAGCTTTTGCTGACGAAAATCAGCGAGAAGGTCAGCAAGGTGCAGGCGGCGCCGAAACGCACGATCGCCAGGCGTCGCCCGGTGTAGTCACCGAGCCAGCCCCAGATATTCGGCGCCACGCAGCGCATCAGCATCGGGATCGCCACCAGTTCGCCAATGCGCGCGGCGCTGAAGCCCAGATGATCGAAGTACAGCGCCAGAAACGGCGCTGTCGAACCGAGCAAGGCGAAATAGAACAGGTAGAAGCTGGAAAGCCGCCAGTACGGGAGCGCCGCCCCCGTCATCAGACTGCAGCGGCCTTCAGATCAGCCATTAAAGCTGCCCCAACACCGGAGTGCTCACGCGCACATCGGCGTTCTGCCCGCGGTGACGCAGCAAGTGGTCCATCAGCACGATGGCCATCATCGCTTCGGCGATTGGCGTGGCGCGGATGCCGACGCACGGGTCGTGACGGCCCTTGGTGACGACCTCCACCGGGTTGCCATGGATATCGATGGAACGGCCCGGCGTGGTGATGCTCGATGTAGGCTTGAGCGCCAGGTGCGCAACGATCGGCTGACCCGACGAAATGCCACCGAGAATGCCGCCGGCGTTGTTGCTGAGGAAACCTTCCGGGGTCATTTCATCTCGGTGTTCAGTGCCACGCTGGGCGATGCTGGCAAAACCGGCACCGATTTCCACGCCCTTGACCGCGTTGATGCTCATCAGCGCATGGGCCAGTTCGGCGTCGAGGCGGTCGAAGATCGGCTCGCCGAGGCCCGGCATCACGCCTTCGGCGACCACGGTGATCTTCGCGCCGACCGAATCCTGGTCGCGACGCAACTGGTCCATATAGGCTTCCAGCTCCGGCACTTTGTCCGGGTCGGGGCTGAAGAAGGCGTTATCTTCCACCGAATCCCAGGTCTTGAACGGGATTTCGATCGGGCCGAGTTGGCTCATGTAGCCACGAATGACGATGCCCTGGGTGGCCAGGTATTTCTTGGCAATCGCGCCGGCGGCTACGCGCATGGCGGTTTCACGGGCCGAACTGCGACCGCCGCCGCGGTAATCGCGCTCACCGTATTTGTGATGGTAGGTGTAGTCGGCGTGGGCCGGACGGAACAGATCCTTGATCGCCGAGTAGTCCTTGGACTTCTGGTCGGTGTTGCGGATCAACAGGCCGATGGCGCAACCGGTGGTGCGGCCTTCGAACACGCCGGAAAGGATCTCGACTTCGTCGGCTTCCTGGCGCTGGGTGGTGTGGCGGCTGGTACCGGGCTTGCGGCGGTCCAGGTCGCGCTGCAGGTCCTCAAGGGAGATCTCCAGGCCCGGCGGGCAGCCATCGACAATGGCGACCAACGCCGGACCATGGCTTTCGCCCGCGGTGGTGACAGTGAACAGCTTGCCGTAGGTATTGCCGGACATGCAGGACGCTCCGTGAAATCGAACCTAAAATACGTAATGCGCGCCAGTATACGCAGGCTACCCAAGTAGTTCATCCTCGAACCTTATGGGTGCCTGCGAGTCCAACCGGCACCTTGTTGATGATGGCGTGATGATGCTGCGAGTTCTAGCCTTGAGCCTTACCCTGTTTACCGGTCTTCTTTCCAATGTAGCCCAGGCCACCGTCCTGCAACGTCCCATCACCCTGGACACCGGCAGTGGCGAGCTTTTCGGCTCGCTGTTGCTGCCCAAGTCCGACACGCCGGTACCGGTTGTCCTGATCATTTCCGGCTCCGGCCCTACGGATCGTGACGGAAACAACCCCGACGGCGGGCGCAACGACAGCCTCAAACGGCTGGCCTGGGTGCTGGCCAAACACAACATCGCCAGTGTGCGTTACGACAAACGCGGCGTGGCGGCGAGCCTTGCGGCAACGCCCGATGAACGCAATCTGTCGGTGGAAGCCTACGTGGCCGATGCCGTGGCCTGGGGGCAGAAGCTCAAGGCCGACCCGCGCCTGGGCAAACTGATTTTGCTGGGCCACAGCGAAGGTGCGTTGATTGCCAGCCTGGCGGCGCCAAGTGTCGACGCTGCGGCGGTGATTTCCCTGTCCGGCAGCGCGCGGCCGATCGATCAAGTGCTGCGCCAGCAGTTGAGCAATCGCTTGCCGCCGGCCTTGATGCTGCGCAGCAATGAACTGCTCGACAGCCTCAAGGCCGGCCACACTGACGACAACGTGCCGCCGCAGTTGCAGGTGATTTTCCGCCCCAGCGTGCAGCCGTACCTGATTTCACTGTTCCGCCAGGACCCGGCAGCCGCCTTCGCCAAACTGAAGATGCCGGCACTGATCATTCAGGGCAGCAACGACATCCAGGTCGGCGTGGGTGACGCCAGGGCGCTCAAAGCCGCCAAACCGGACGCCGAACTGGCACTGATCGAAGGCATGAACCACGTCATGCGCATCGTGCCCAACGACGTGAAGCGGCAATTGGCCTCCTATAAAGATCCGCAATTGCCCCTGGCGGCGGAGCTCGGCGCACGAATCCTCGGATTTATTGACGGACTTCGCCCCAGTTAAGCTCCAGTCCTGAAAAAAACGGCCGATAAGCCTTTGTCGCCAGCGCTATGACTGGCGGCAACAGGGCTTGGACAGGATCTCGCCGTTATGACTGATACCCAGACTTCACCCGACTCCACCGCTGAAAAAGACACACCGCCAGCGGTCGAGCTGCCGTGGGCGGACGTCCACGTCGAGCACCACAAAATGCTCCGCCTGGCGCCGTTGCAAACCGACCGTAACACCGGCGGCCGACCGCTGCGCTTTGTCGAATTCGGTTACGCCGAACGCAACAGCAAGGAGCACAGCCTGCTGCGCATGGCCATCAAGCTGCCAGGCCAACGGGTACGCAAAGAACAGAATCATCTGGATGTGTGGGTCGATCACACCGCCAAACGCGTGCATTTCGCTCCGGAAAGCGGCTTGCAGATAGAGCCGATGAACCGTGGCATCGGGCGCTATATGGCGGCTCAAGGCATTACTTGGGCGAAGAAACGATGGCCCGCCTACACCGTCGACGGCACCGACCTGAACAACAAGGACGCGTTGAACGAAGACACGCGCCTGCGCCGCGACCACTTTCTGCGGGTGCACGGTTTTGACGTGGCCTACGCCGATGCCCAGCATTTGAAGGGCAGCGTCAAAGAGGTGCAGATCGGTGATTTGCTGGGCGACTGGAACAGCGAAAAGCTGCAACAGGTGGAAATCCTCGAAGCCGCGCAGATGCTCCAGCAAGCCGAGCAGAACCTGGCGGAACAGGAAGTCAAACTGAAGAAACACGAAGAAAAGGTCAGCAAGTACAAGCGTGAAGACGCTGGACTGCGTTTTACCATTACCTGTCTGGTGGCGTTTGCGGTGTTTCAGGCGGGGTTGTTGATCTGGATTGCCACGCATCGTTGATAGCGTAATCCGCGGCGCGCCATTCGCGGGCAAGCCTCGCTCCTACAGGTGTTGTGTCGTACCCAATTGATGTGGCACACACAAAACCTGTAGGAGCGAGGCTTGCCCGCGAAGGCTTTCTCAGGTCAGACGCGAGAAGCGAACAGCGCCTGATGATCGCGGCACTGCTCGGCGGTCAGCATGAACACCCCATGCCCACCGCGCTCGAACTCCAGCCAGGCGAAATCGACTTCCGGGTACAACGCCTCGACGTGAACCTGGCTGTTACCCACCTCGACGATCAATAAACCTTTCTCGGTCAGATGATCCGCCGCTTCGGCGAGCATGCGGCGCACCAGGTTCAAACCGTCGTCGCCACAGGCCAGGCCCAGCTCGGGTTCGTGTTGATATTCGTCCGGCATGTCGGCGAAATCTTCCGCATCGACGTAAGGCGGGTTCGACACGATCAGGTCGAAACGTTGCCCTGGCAAACCATCGAAACCATCGCCCTGAACGGTGAACACACGCTCGTCGACACCGTGGCGCTCGATGTTCTGGTTAGCCACTTCCAGTGCTTCGAACGACAGGTCGGCCAAAACCACTTCGGCGTTCTGGAACTCATAGGCACAGGCGATACCGATGCAACCGGAACCGGTGCACAAGTCGAGAATGCGCGCAGGTTCGGCACCCAGCCACGGCTCGAAACGTTTTTCGATCAGCTCGCCAATCGGCGAACGCGGGATCAGCACGCGTTCGTCGACAATGAACGACAAGCCGCAGAACCAGGCTTCGCCCAGCAGGTAAGCGGTCGGAATGCGTTCTTCGATGCGGCGCTTGAGCAGGCGTTGCAGATTGACCAGCTCATCGTCCTCCAGACGGCAGTCCAGATAGCTGTCGGCGATTTCCCACGGCAAGTGCAGCGCACCCAATACCAGTTGACGGGCTTCGTCCCAGGCGTTGTCGGTCCCATGGCCGAAAAACAGATCCTCCCCATGGAAGCGGCTGACGGCCCAACGGATATGGTCACGCAGGGTACGAAGGCGGGAAGTGATCACGGGGTAAACTCCAGAAAAAACGACTGACGATTCTAACAGCCAAAAGGCGCCGCGACGACGCAGGAAAAACACCGGATCAGATGTAGGACTCTTCTATTTTTTCAGCGAGCTATTGAACAGAACGAGTATCTTGACAAGGCTGCGAGCCAGCAACGGCGGTGCCTGCGATGGAAGCGATTCACAGAAGCGCTCAGCCAGAGGACAATGCCGCAAAAGCCCCACCCGAAGGAGCCCCAGAATGTCCGTTCCAAAAACGATGTTTCAACTCAGCGGCCGTGGTTACGCAGCGGCCAATCTGGGTCATGCGACCCTAGTCATCATCGATGCCCAGAAAGAATACCTCAGTGGTCCGCTGGCCCTGAGCGGCATGGATGCTGCCGTCGCGAACATCAAACACCTGCTGGCCGCTGCCCGTGCAGCCGGTCGGCCAATCGTGCATGTGCGTCATCTCGGCACCGTCGGTGGGCTGTTCGATCCCCAGGGCGAACGCGGTGAGTTCATCCCGGGCCTGGAGCCACAGGGCGACGAAACCGTCATCGGCAAATTGCTGCCAAGCGCGTTTCACGGCACCGAACTGTACGATCGCCTGCAACAACTGGGCTCGCTCGACCTGATCGTTTGCGGTTTCATGAGTCACTCCAGCGTCAGCACCACCGTGCGTGCGGCGAAGAACCTGGGCTTTCGCTGCACTCTGGTGGAAGACGCCTGCGCGACGCGGGATTTGCCTTGCAAGGGCGGGATCCTCAGCGCCGAACACGTTCAGCAGACCGAAATGGCGATCATGGCGGACAACTTCGCCACCCTCGCCCTGACCCGCGATCTGATCTGATCGACCGTCGATGAGCGGCCCAAACCGCCGCTCATCCGCAAAAGCCTCTCATTTGCCGTAATTGCCCTAGCCTCAGGAACATCCCGGTCAACTCCCGGTCGAAGGGCCGATACCCATTGAGGAAGGTCGGAATGAAGTTATCCGATGGTTTTGATGCACGCCGCTTGCGGCCCAAGGGCCAACGCAACTGGCGATTTCGTTTCGGCGCAGCGTTCGCTGCCCTGCTGGCGATGTGCGGTGTATTGCTGGCGATGGCCGGCGCGGCCAGCCTGCTCGGGCGGCCACCGGCGTTGGGCGAGTTGAATGCCAGCCCGCTGGGCTCGTCGATCATTCTGGCGGTGGGCGTGTTCGTGCTGTACCTCGGCGTGTCGCTATGGCGCCGCTGCCGTCGCCGTTCGCGCCAGTCGCGAGAGCTGAACATAGCCCCGCACCTGATGAAAAAACACGACTGAATCAAAGGCCTGGCGTTTTGACGGGCCTCAATTGTTATGGATAGCGCTCCGACTTGGGTAAACTGCCCCCCCTTCGCGGAGGCTGACATGCAAGACGACGATTTTTCCCTGTTCAAAAGCGCGATCCAAGGCGTCAAGCCGATCAAGCACGATCGCGCCGAAACCGGCAAACCCAAGGCCGACCGCGCGCAAATCGCCAAGCTGCGCCAGGCCGCCACTGTGCGCACCGATGCGACCACCGTTGACGGGCTGTCCGATCAGTTTGTGATTGATGTCGGCCCGGAAGACGAGCTGATGTGGGCGCGTGACGGTGTTCAGGAAAGCCAGATGCGCAAGCTCAAGATCGGACAGATTCCGTTCGAAGGCAGCCTCGACCTGCATGGCATGAACGTGGAAAAGGCCCGTGAAACCCTCTGGGCGTTTCTGGCCGAAGCAACTAAATTCGAAATCCGCTGCGTGCGCGTCACCCACGGCAAAGCCGTGCGTCTGGACGGCAAGCGGCCGATGATCAAGAGTCACGTCAACACTTGGCTACGTCAGCATCCACAAGTGCTCGGCTTCACCTCGTGCCAGCCGAAACACGGCGGCGCCGGAGCGGTTTACGTGATGCTCAAACGCACCATGATGGAAGGTCGCGACGAGTAAAGCTGTCGCTTCACGCTTGCAGCGCCGTGTTTGCCACCGTACCCTTGCCCTTTGCGTAAAATCCCACAGGTAGTTTCATGTCCCTGGAACAGAATTACACCGCGATTCTCGGCCAATTGGGCGAGGACGTGTCCCGCGAGGGCCTGCTCGACACGCCAAAACGTGCCGCCAAAGCCATGCAGTACCTCTGCCGCGGTTATGAACAGACGCTGGAAGAGGTCACCAACGGTGCCTTGTTCAGCTCCGACAACAGCGAGATGGTGCTGGTCAAGGACATCGAGCTCTACTCGTTGTGCGAGCATCACCTGCTGCCGTTCATCGGCAAGGCGCACGTTGCCTATATTCCGAGCGGCAAGGTACTGGGACTGTCGAAAGTCGCGCGGATCGTCGATATGTACGCCCGCCGCCTGCAGATCCAGGAAAACCTCAGCCGCCAGATCGCCGATGCGGTCCAGCAAGTCACCGGCGCCCTGGGCGTGGCGGTGGTGATCGAGGCCAAGCACATGTGCATGATGATGCGCGGTGTGGAGAAACAGAATTCGACGATGATCACCTCGGTGATGCTCGGTGAGTTCCGCGAAAACGCCGCCACCCGCAGCGAGTTTCTCAGCCTGATCAAGTAACGCGCAGCAAGAAGAAAACCGGCACTGATCGCCGGTTTTTTTTCGCCTGCGAAAAATCAGGTAAGCTGCGCGCCTTCTGTTTGCCCTGAGAGACTTATACCGTGTTCGTCAAAGCGCTTCGTGTCGGCCTCGGCCAACTGATCATCTTCATCGATTTCATCACCCGCCCTGGCAAGAAGCAGCGCCCCGCCGCCGCTCAGGCTCAGGTCGAAGCGGCCGCCAAGGACCTGACGCTGTATCAGTTCCACGCCTGCCCGTTCTGCGTGAAAACCCGTCGCACCCTGCGTCGCCTGAACGTTCCGGTGGCCTTGCGCGATGCCAAGAACAACGAACAGGATCGCCAGGCCCTGCTGGAGCAAGGCGGCAAGATCAAGGTGCCGTGCCTGCGCATCGAAGAGAATGGCCAGACCACCTGGATGTATGAGTCCAAGGTGATCATTGATTATCTGGATAAGCGGTTTGCTGCGGTCTGACGCTTCTGTGGCGCCGGTATAAACACCGCAAAACCCGAACAAAAATAAACCGGCCAATTGGCCGGTTTATTCGTTTCTACCCCCTCTCCCACCAACAGCCTCAGGCTGCTTGCGCCGCCTGGGCCTGACGCACCACCGCTGCCAATCGCTTGAGCCCTTCGTCCAGCCGTGCCGGATCAATGTGGCTGAAGTTCAGTCGCAGATGGCCGGGGTTGTTATCCGGCTCAGGGAAAAACGGTTCGCCCGGCATGAACGCCACATCTGCTGCCAGCGCCGCTTTGAGCAGCGTGCGGGTATCCAGCGGCAGCTTGAGCGTCAGCCAGAAAAACAGCCCACCCTGCGGCACGTTCCAATCCGCCAGATCGGAAAAATGCCTTTCAAGTGCCGACTGGAACGCATCCCGACGAACCCGGTAGAAGTCCCGCAACTCGCCCAAGTGCTGCTGGTATTTTTCAGTACCGATCCATTGCAGCGCTTGCCATTGCCCGATGCGGTTGGTGTGCAGATCGGCCGATTGCTTGAGCCGCAGCAAATGCGGGAACAGGTCCGGACTGGCAATCAAATAACCAACCCGCAGGCCCGGCAGCAGGGTTTTCGACACGGTGCCGGTGTAGATCCAACTGGCCTTGGTCAAGCGGCTGACGATCGGTGTGGCGCTGCCGCCATCGAAGGTCAGTTCGCGATAGGGTTCGTCTTCGATCAGGGTCACGCCGAACTCGTCGAGTAACGCCGCCACCGCATCGCGCTTGGCTTCGCTGTAGCGCACCGCCGACGGATTCTGAAACGTCGGGATCAGGTAGATGAACGCTGGCTTGTGTTGTTCCAGACGGCTGCGCAGTTGCACCAGGTTCGGGCCATCAGCCTCCAGCGGGACGGTGATGCAATCGGCGCCAAACAGCTGAAAAATCTGCAACGCCGCCAGGTAGGTCGGCGCTTCAAGCAGGATTTCGGTGCCTTTGTCGATGTGGAGCTTGGCCGCCAGATCGAGGGTTTGTTGCGAACCGCTGACCACCAATACCTGACTCGCCTCACACGGCACGCCCAACGCCCGGGCTTCGGCCGCCAACGCTTCACGCAGTGCCGGCTCGCCTTCGCTCATCCCATATTGGCCCATGGACAGCGGCATCTGCGCCCACTCGACTTTCGGCAGCATGGCTTCGGCCGGCAAACCGCCGGCGAACGACATCACTTCCGGGCGCTGGGCGGCGGCGAGGATTTCACGGATCAAAGAACTTTTAAGGCGCGAGACACGTTCGGAAAAAGCCATGGGGGTCACCGGTAGCGAGGCCTGAGGAAAATGAGTCAAACTGATTGACCGAAATTACGACAGACCGAGCGGATACGTCAACATGCTTGACCTTAAAAACCCCACCACCCAGCAACAAGCCATGGAAGCGTTCTTCTTCGGCTATCAGGCCTTCACCGCCAAGGCTGATGAAATGCTCGAGCGTCGCGGCTTGAGCCGGGTGCATCAGCGCATCGTGTTTTTCATCGCGCGTTATCCGAACCTGAGCGTCAAGGAGTTACTGGCGCTGCTCGGCGTGACCAAGCAGGCGCTGAACATTCCGCTGCGGCAGTTGGTGGAAATGCATTTGGTGAACAGCGTCGCGTCCCAGACCGACAAGCGTAAGCGGCTGCTGGAACTGACTGTGGAAGGCGCGCGGTTCGAGCAGTCGTTGCGGCGCGAGCAGGTGAAATTGCTCGAGCGGGTGTTTGCCGAAGCTGGGGAGACGGCGGTGAATGGGTGGTTGGCGGTGAATCAGGCATTGGGGGAAGTAACCAGAGTTGATCGGAACGACACCTGACTGTGGCGAGGGAGCTTGCTCCCGTTCGGCTGCGCAGCAGTCGCAAAGAACGATAACGCCGGTATGCCTGAAAAATTGCCACCGCCTGAGTCGGGCCGCTGCGCGCCCCAGCGGGAGCAAGCTCCCTCGCCACAAAAAGCTCGCTACACATCACATTTCATATCTATATACCCCGCCTGCCATTTTTTTCGTCTACAAAATCAAAAACATTATTTGCTTTATTTGTATACAAAAGCATAATTCGCTTCGTGCGAGTTCCTGACCATCAGGTCAACAAATTCGCAAGTACCTCAAAGGGTCGCTGCCACCCTCATGGGTCCGGCCCTGGAAATAACAATAAAACTCTTGAGGAGTACTCGCTGTGGAAAGCCGCAAATCCGAAGCCTCGACGCTGGAACTCTCGCCGCCGTTACGCAATGGCTGGCTGGAGCGCATCTTCAAACTCAGCTTGCACGGCACCACGGTGAAGACCGAGCTGATCGCCGGTCTGACAACCTTCATCACCATGGCCTACATCATCTTCGTCAACCCCAACATCATGGCCGATGCCGGGATCGATCACGGTGCCGCGTTCGTGGCCACCTGCATCGCCGCCGCGCTGGGCTGCCTGTTGATGGGTCTGTACGCCAACTGGCCGGTGGGCCTGGCGCCGGGCATGGGCCTGAACGCATTCTTCACCTACACCGTGGTCGGCACCATGGGCTACAACTGGGAAACCGCTCTCGGCGCGGTGTTCGTGTCCGGCGTGTTGTTCATGTTCCTGACCTTTTCCCGGATTCGTGAATGGCTGCTCAATAGCATTCCGGTGAGCCTGCGCTTCGCCATGGGTGCGGGTGTGGGCCTGTTTCTGGGGCTGATCGGCCTGAAAACCTCGGGCATCGTCGTCGATAGCCCGGCCACCCTGATCAAGCTCGGCTCCCTGCGCGAGCCCGGCCCGCTGCTGGCTGCCATCTGCTTCCTGATGATCGCCGTGCTCAGCTACCACAAAGTGTTCGGCGCGATCCTCATCAGCATCATCACCGTGACCCTCGCCGGCTGGGGCCTGGGCCTGGTGCACTACGAGGGCATCATGTCGGCCCCGCCGAGCCTGGCACCGACCTGGATGGCCATGAACATCGCCGGCGTGTTCAACGTCAGCATGATCAGTGTGGTGCTGGCCTTCCTCTTCGTGCACATGTTCGACACCGCCGGCACCTTGATGGGCGTCGCCCAGCGCGCCAACCTGGTGAACGCTGACGGCCGGATCGAAAACCTGTCCCGCGCCATGAAAGCCGACAGTGCCTCCAGTGTTTTCGGGGCGGTGGTGGGTGTTCCGCCGGTCACCAGTTACGTGGAAAGTGCCGCTGGCGTAGCGGCGGGTGGTCGGACTGGTCTTACCGCCGTGACCGTAGGTGTGCTATTTATTGCCGCAATGTTTTTCGCACCGCTGGCTGGCATGATCCCCGCTTATGCAACCGCCGGTGCGCTGATTTATGTAGCGATGCTGATGATGGGCGGCATGGCGCACATCGAATGGGAAGAAGCGACCGACAGCATTCCGGCGATCGTCACCGCGATCATGATGCCGCTGACCTTCTCGGTCGCCGACGGCATCGCGCTGGGCTTCATCACTTACGTGGTGCTGAAGGCCGGCACCGGTAAGTACAAGGAAATATCCGTCAGCCTGTGGGTGCTCTGCGCGATCTTCATCGCCAAGTTCATCTTCTTATAAGCGTCACGCGGTACGCGTTTCAAACCAGCCTCACCCCGTCGGGTGGGGCTTTTGTGCATAGGGGGGAAAGTGATGAGTCTGGAAACCTGGCTGCTGTTCAGCGGCGCTGCGCTGGTGGTGATCCTGATACCGGGGCCACTGTCTTTGCTGATGATCAGCAACAGTCTGAATTACGGTTTGCGTCGTTCTTACCCGGCGTTTCTCGGAGGCGTGTTTGCCTCGATCTGCCTGCTCAGCGCTTCGGCGTTCGGCTTGGGCGCATTGCTGCTGGCGTCGGAACAGCTGTTCAGCGCTCTGAAAATCGTCGGCGCGCTGTATCTGTTCTACCTCGCCTGGCAGAGCTGGCAGCAATCACGCCAACCCTCCCTGGGCGCCGAAGTGCCCCAGGCTGCGCCGGTGCCACGCTTTCGTGCACTGTTCGGGCGCGCATTCATGCTCGGCGCCAGCAACCCGAAAGACATTTTGTTCTTTGCCGCGTTCCTGCCGCAGTTTTTGAGTGCCGAACAACCCTTCCTGCCGCAGTTGCTGGTGATGATTGCCACCTGGACCGTGCTGGATCTGCTGTGCAAGCTGGCTTATGGGCTGGGGGCTCATGGCGCGGCGCGGTATCTGCGTAGCGGCAAGGGGCAAAGCTGGTTTAACCGGGTCAGTGCCGGGTTGTTCAGCGGTGCGGGCGCGGCCTCATTGTTGAGCCGCTAAGGGCAAAAGATCGCAGCCTCGTTGCACTCGACAGCTCCTACAGGGGGAATGCGTTTCCATGTAGGAGCTGCCGAAGGCTGCGATCTTTTGACTTTCCACCAGGCGAAAAAAAGCCCGCAGTGTGAGCGGGCAAAAGACCAAAGAAGCTATATGCGCAGTCGCTTCCAGGTTGAGGCAGCTGCTTGGGGGATCAGCTGCCGCGATAGGTGGAATAGCTATACGGCGAAATCAGCAACGGCACGTGGTAGTGATCCTGTTCGGCAGAAATGCCGAACCGCAGCACCACCACGTCGAGGAACGCAGGCTCAGGCAACTGAACGCCACGGGCGCGGTAGTAATCGCCCGCATGAAATTGCAGCTGATAGACCCCGGTACGGTAGTCATCGCCTTGCAGCAACGGCGCATCGACCCGGCCGTCGCTGTTGGTGAGCGCCGTGGCGACCAGTTCCAGCTGCGAGCCTTCGACGCGGTACAGCTCGACCTTGATCGAACTGCCCGGGCAACCGTGTGCAGCGTCCAAAACGTGTGTAGTCAAACGTCCCATTGGTTCTGCGCGCCTGCCTGCGTGGAGCAGTCAGACCTCGCACCTCCCGAAGTCAGTTGAAAAGGACACCGCACCGTTCCGGAGCACGAAAAGTTGCGGCGAGCGACTGATTAAGACATTTTTCAAAAAAATTGTACACAATAAAAACGACATTTTTACGACCACCAACGGCATTCATGGTTTGCGGGCGAATCTTGCGCCAAACCATAAGATCAGTGGACCTTCTATCCATTAGCTGACCAGTCAGGCAGGTTTCTTGCAGTACCCTCCAATGAGAGCAGTCAGTGAAAAATGCAAAAAATCAGGCTTACAAAGTGAATATAAAGTTGTATACAATCACTCCGTCGCTGTGACGCCAGCCTGCCCTCTCATCGCCAGGCCGCCACACACACCCTGACTTTGAACAAGTCGACACGAACAAGAAGGAAGACTGCAGTGAGCGCTGACTACCCACGCGACCTGATCGGTTACGGCAGTAACCCTCCTCACCCACACTGGCCGGGCAATGCCCGCATCGCCCTGTCCTTCGTGCTCAACTACGAGGAAGGTGGCGAGCGCAATATCCTTCACGGCGATAAAGAGTCCGAAGCCTTCCTCTCGGAAATGGTCTCGGCGCAGCCGCTGCAAGGCGAGCGCAACATGAGCATGGAATCCCTTTACGAGTATGGCAGCCGTGCCGGCGTCTGGCGGATTCTGAAACTGTTCAAGGAATTCGACATCCCGCTGACCATCTTCGCCGTGGCCATGGCCGCCCAGCGTCACCCGGACGTGATCCGCGCGATGGTCGAGGCCGGCCACGAGATCTGCAGCCACGGCTATCGCTGGATCGACTACCAGTACATGGACGAAGCGCAGGAACGCGAGCACATGCTCGAAGCGATCCGCATCCTCACCGAAATCACCGGCGAGCGCCCGCTGGGCTGGTACACCGGCCGCACCGGCCCGAACACCCGTCGGCTGGTGATGGAAGAAGGCGGTTTCCTCTATGACTGCGACACCTACGACGACGACCTGCCCTACTGGGAACCGAACAACCCGACCGGCAAGCCACACCTGGTGATCCCGTACACCCTGGACACCAACGACATGCGCTTCACCCAGGTTCAGGGTTTCAACAAGGGCGACGACTTTTTCGAATACCTGAAGGACGCCTTCGACGTGCTGTATGCCGAAGGCGCCGAGGCACCGAAAATGTTGTCGATCGGCCTGCACTGCCGGCTGATCGGCCGTCCGGCGCGCCTGGCCTCGCTCAAACGCTTTATCGAATACGCTAAAAGTCATGAACAGGTGTGGTTCAGCCGCCGCGTCGACATCGCTCGCCACTGGCAGCAAACCCATCCGTACCAAGGGGCTGCCAAATGAGCCACTTCCAGACACTGAAACCCTCGACCCTGAGCCGCGACGCGTTTGTCGCCGCCTTCGCCGACATCTACGAACACTCGCCATGGGTGGCCGAGAAGGCCTTCGACCTGGGCCAGGACGCTTCGATCGACCAGATCGAAACCCTGCACCAGCGCATGAGCGATATCCTGTTGAGTGCCGATCACGCCAGCCAACTGGCCCTGATCAACGCGCACCCGGACCTGGCCGGCAAAGCTGCCGTCCAGGGCCAACTGACCGAAGCCAGCACCCATGAACAGGCTGGCGCCGGTATTCACCAATGCACGGCCGAAGAGTTTCAGCGCTTCACCGAGCTGAACGACGCCTACAAGGCCAAGTTCAAGTTTCCCTTCATCATGGCGGTAAAAGGCAGCAACCGGCATCAGATCCTCGCGGCGTTCGAAACGCGCATTCACAATTCGGTCGACACCGAATTCAAATGCGCGCTGGCGCAGATCAACAAGATCGCGTTGTTCCGATTACTGACCCTATAGCGAGCTTTGCCCGAGTGTTCTCAAACGCAAACAGCACCCAGGGCACTGCAAGCATCCCAAGCCAACTTATTAAAGGCAGACAAGAAGAATGAAAGCTTACGCCGTACCTTTCGAGAAGTTCGTCAACCTGGCCGACGCCCGTCTGGGCACCAAAATCATCTCGGTCACCGATGACTGGTTCGCAGACGCCAACCGTCTGTTCCAGCCGACCCCGGCCGTGTGGAAAGAGGGCGTGTTCGATGACAACGGCAAGTGGATGGACGGCTGGGAGTCGCGCCGCAAGCGCTTCGAAGGCTACGACAGCGCGGTGATCCGCCTGGGCGTACCGGGTTCGATCAAAGGCGTGGACATCGACACTTCATTCTTCACCGGCAACTACCCGCCATCGGCCTCCCTGGAAGCCTGCTTCCTGGCCTCGGGCGAGCCGGACGAAAACACCCAGTGGACTGAAGTGCTGTCGGCCGTCGAGCTGCAGGGCAACAGCCATCACTACCACGAAATCAATAACGACCAGGCGTTCAGCCACCTGCGCTTCAACATCTATCCGGATGGTGGCGTGGCCCGTCTGCGCGTGTACGGCATTCCGTTCCGCGACTGGTCGGCCGTTGGCGACAACGAACAAGTCGACCTGGCTGCAGCCCTGAACGGCGGTCGCGCCCTCGCCTGCTCCGATGAACACTTCGGCCGCATGAGCAACATCCTCAACCCGGGCCGTGGCATCAACATGGGCGATGGCTGGGAAACCGCACGTCGTCGTACCCCGGGCAATGACTGGGTGATCGTCGCGCTGGGCCATGCGGGTGAAGTCGAGAAAGTCATCGTCGACACCCTGCACTTCAAGGGCAACTACCCGGACAGCTGCTCGATCCAGGGTGCATTCGTGAAGGGCGGCACCGACAGCCAGATCGAAACCCAATCGCTGTTCTGGCGCGAACTACTGCCAAGCCAGAAGCTGGAAATGCACGCCGAACACACCTTCGCCGAGCAGATCAAGGCGCTGGGCCCGATCACCCACATCCGCCTGAACGTGTTCCCGGATGGTGGTGTGAGCCGCCTGCGCGTTTTGGGCAAGGTCGCGAAGTAATGCTGAGCCTGTAGGAGCCGGCTTGCTGGCGATAGCGCCCTCACTG